>NZ_CP140153.1:1207500-1807500 GCF_034479635.1 Guyparkeria halophila | reverse complement strand
GACCGGCTGCACGCCGGCCCCGCCCCGACCACTCCACAAGGTGAAACCGTCGATGGACAAGAAGCTGCTCGATATCCTGGTGTGTCCCGTGACCAAGGGGCCGCTGATCTACGACAAGTCGAACGGCGAGCTGATCTCGCTGTCGGCCCATCTGGCCTATCCGGTCCGTGACGGCATCCCCGTGATGCTGGAGGACGAGGCCCGCCGGCTGTCCGATGAGGAATACCAGGCCTGGCGCAAGAAACATCCGGCCAATGGAGAGACGGGCTCATGATGGCCGAGAACGACTGGATCATTATCCCGGCGCGGCACGATTCCAGCCGCCTGCCGGGCAAGCCGCTGGCCGACATTGGTGGTCGACCGATGATCCACTGGGTCTACGAGCGGGCCGTGGCGGCCGGCGGGGAACACGTGGTCATCGCCACCGATGACGAACGCATCCAGGAGGCGGCGGCCGAGATCGGTGCGCGCGCGATACTGACCAGCGAGGGGCATGAGTCCGGGACCGACCGGCTGGCCGAGGTGATCGACTTCCTCGAGCTCCCCGATGACACGGTCGTGGTCAACCTGCAGGGTGACGAACCGATGATGCCTCCCGTGCTGCTCGCCCAGGTAGCCAACTTGCTGCGCGCCAAGCCCGAGGCGGCGATGGCGACCCTGATGGTACCGATCACCGGGCGCGACGAATTCCTCTCCTCCGATGCGGTCAAGGTGGTCGCCAATGAGCGCGCCGAGGCGATGTACTTCTCGCGTGCGCCGATCCCGTTTCACCGGGATGGGGTGCCCGAATCGGGCAAGGCGGGCCTGTTCGGTTTCCGTCACCTGGGCTTGTACGCCTATCGCGCCGGCTTCCTGCGCCGCTTCGTCGCCTCGGGTAGCCCGGAGATCGAGCGACTCGAAAAGCTCGAGCAGCTGCGCGCCCTGTCGATGGGGGAGATCATCGCCATCGAGATCGCCGAGATCACGCCACCGCCGGGCGTGGATACCCAGGCAGACCTGGAACGGGTGCGCCGGCTGTTGGCCGAGGAGGCGGCCGACTGAGTAGAGCGGGGCGCTAGTCCCGCGGGGTGTCGCGTTTGCCCTTGCGCTTGAGATAGATGAAGCCGGCCACGCCCCAGCCGATCAGGAACAGTACGCCGGCGCCGTGACCCAGCCAGAGGGTGGCGGCCATGATGCTGCCCAGGACCAGGGTGATAATCAGGAATTCGAGGGTGCTGCGCTGGATGACCATGTCGTTCAGGTGGTGCAGTCGCTTGAGTCGGGGGTGTCGAGGAATTCGGTATCCTCGTCGGAATAGGCCGGTTGGCAAATACACAACAGCCGCAGCGGGACGTCGCTTCTGGTCTCGAGCCGGTGCGGCTGACCGGGGGCGATCCGGATGATATCACCCGGCACCACAGCCAGACGCTCGTCGCCCAGCTCCAGCACACCGGCGCCGTCGAGGATCTGATAGACCTCCTCGGCGATGGGGTGGCGGTGCAGGCGGGTCGACCGCCCCGGTTCCACGGTCGCCTCCGCCACGCTCAGGCGGTCGATGGCGTGACGGGACGGATGCAACAGTTCGCGCACGGCCGAGCCATCGGGGGCCGTGATCGGCTCGACGACGCTGCGGTGGTTGAGGTAGCTCGAGCGGTCAGGCCCCGAACGCCGGCGTTTTGCCATTGCAGGCTCTCCTTTCCGAATACATTGAACAAGGGCAGATCATGACAGAAATCTCCTCCAATCTTCCCGAGACGGGGCCGGACTCTCTCGACGACGACACCCTCTTCGCCGAACTGGTCGGACAGACGGCCCGGATCGAATGGGCGGAGCTCGAACGCTTCTTCGCCAAGGGACAGATCCTCAAGATCGCGCCAACCCTGGACCTGGTCGACGTCGCGATGGCGGTGGTGCGTGATCGTGCCGAATCGGTGAATGCCTGGCAGGAGGCCGGTCAGATCGATGCGTTGGACACCGATACCGCGCGCCGTTGGGCAGCCGGCGAGGCGACCCTGTGGGCGGTGGTCACGCCGCCGTGGATCCTGGTTCAGGAGTCGGACGAGGCGCCCGTCCGCCACTGACCCTCACGCCGGCGTGCGCGGATTGGCATTTGACGGCCATGTGGACTACAAGTTAGCCGGCTAACCAAACTTTCCGGGGAAACCCTACCCGATTCGATCACGCCGCGGCGGTTCGCCAAGGGCCCATTGGCGGCGTTGCCGTGCCAGGCTCGGCCCGAGAGATCACTCTGGGCTCGGCGTCGGCTGCCGGTTTGTTGGCGAACAAACCCAAGAGCCAGAGGCGCCATCGAATCGCGCAGCGTTTCCCTAGCCGGCCCAGACCCGATCGCCAGCCGGTGTCGTCAACAACCGTGCTTGAGGTTCCATGAGTCAGGATTCCGTGTTGCTCACCCCGGTCACCCTCGGTGATCTCTCCCTGCCCAATCGCATCATCATGGCGCCCCTGACCCGCTGTCGTGCCACGGTGCCGGGCAACGTGCCCAACGAGATGATGCGCACCTACTACCGGCAGCGCGCCGGTGCCGGACTGATCATCAGCGAGGCCACCCAGGTGGTGCCGGAGGGTCAGGGGTATCCGGCCACGCCCGGCATCCACAGCGACGAGCAGCAGGCCGGCTGGCAGATGATTACCCGGGCGGTGCATGACGCCGGCGGGCGCATCGTCCTGCAGCTCTGGCATGTCGGGCGGGTCTCGCACTCGGACTTCCAGCCCGGCAACAAGCTGCCGGTGGCGCCGTCGGCGATCGCCATTGACGGCGAGGGCTACGTGCCGTCGGGTGAGAAGAAACCCTTCGAGACGCCGCGTGCGCTGGAAACCGAGGAAATCCCCGACCTGGTCGAGGCCTACGCGCGGGCCACCGAGCGTGCGCTGGCGGCCGGCTTCGACGGGGTGGAGGTCCACGCGGCCAACGGGTACCTGATCGACGAGTTCCTGCGCGATGGCACCAACAAGCGGACCGACCGCTACGGGGGCACGCTGGAAAATCGCATGCGCCTGTTGCGCGAGGTGCTCGCGGCCGTGATCCGTGTGGCTGGCGCCGAACGGACCGGCGTGCGCATCTCGCCGCTGCAGCCGTTCAACGGCATGTACGACAGCGATCCCTGGGGCACCTTCTCCTACGTGGTGCGCGAGCTCAATGCCTTCGGGTTGGCCTACCTCCACATCGCCGGGATGGGCGAGGGCGCGCCGGGTGAGGCGGGGCCCGCCTTCGATCTTACCGATCTCGTCCCCCTGTTCGACGGCGCGGTGATCCGCAACTTCCAGTACGACCAGACACGCGCCGAGCGCGACGTCGAGCAGGGCCACGCCACGGCCGTGGCGTTCGGCGTGCCGTTTATCGCCAGCCCGGATCTCGTCGAGCGTTTCCGCCGTGATGCGCCGCTCAATGAACCCGATACCTCGACCTTCTACGGTGGAGGGGAGAAGGGGTACATCGATTACCCCGCATTGGACCCGGCGTAAGCCGGCTCCGTACCGAAACGGGTCGACAGAACCCGACGATGACGACAACCACCCAACCAACCCCAGAGGAAAGCTCCATGCAATTCACCAAGAACGCGATTCGCAATACGGTTCTCGCCGCCGGTCTTGCCCTGTCTGGCAATGCCGCCATGGCCCAGTCCGATCAGCCCATGACCGTGAGCATCGACCGCCTGTCGATGGAGATGGCGTTAAAGGCCGCGCAGGCCACCATGGAGGCCTGCCGTGAGGAGGGCATCCAGGTGGGCGTGACCGTGGTCGACCGTGGCGGTAACGAGCAGGTCGTGCTGCGTGACGTGCTTGCCCCGGACCTGACGCTGCGCATTTCCAAGCTCAAGGCCTACACCGCCATGTCGTTCAACTCGGCCACCTCGGCGATCGAGGATCGCGGTGCCGGTGCCTTGGGCCACGTGCCGGGCCTGATGTTCGGTGCCGGTGGCGTGACCATCGAGGCCGGCGGCAAGACCTATGGCGCGATCGGCGTCTCGGGTGCGCCGTCCGGCGAGACCGACGAGATGTGCGCGCGCAAGGGCGCCGAAGCCGTCGCCATGGATCTCGAGTTCCTCTGATCCACGTTGTTGATGGCCAGGCCACCATCGGGTGGATGTGGCGTCCTGCTGGCCCGGCATCGCCGGGCCTTTTGCGTTTGGCCTGTGGGGCGAGTGGCGTGACGGTCGGCGGTGAGAGTTTCATGGCCGTGGCGTCGGCGCTGGCCAAGCCGTGTTTCAATGGCTTAGCCCGGCAGGGCGCTCATGACCGCATTTTTATGGTCCCGGGTGTTGACGCACCCCGGGTGGATCATTAATATGCCGCCCCACGTCGAGAGACGTATTCCCCGATAGCTCAGTTGGTAGAGCAAGTGACTGTTAATCACTGGGTCGCTGGTTCGAGTCCAGCTCGGGGAGCCAAAGCGCCCGTAGCTCAGTTGGATAGAGCGTGCGGCTACGAACCGCGAGGTCGGGGGTTCGAATCCTCCCGGGCGCACCATCTTAGTCCCCATCGTCTAGAGGCCTAGGACACCGCCCTTTCACGGCGGTAACAGGGGTTCGAATCCCCTTGGGGACGCCATATAGTCGGGCAGTGCGTGTCACGCGTGCTGCCTTACTTGTTGGTCACGTGGAAACGTGGCCGGCCCGGCCGGGGTCGCTCCCGGCCTTTCAACTAGGTCCCCATCGTCTAGAGGCCTAGGACACCGCCCTTTCACGGCGGTAACAGGGGTTCGAATCCCCTTGGGGACGCCATACTTGTCCGGCCGGCGGAAAGTCCGCTGCCACGCCTGAAACCCTGCCAGCACGCTTGCTGGCAGGGTTTCTTCGTATGGCCTCGCCATTTCTCAGTGCGTTGCTGCGACATGCTTTTTATGCGCGTGATCGGATATAGGCGTTGCCCGTGTCATCATGGGCGCCGCGGCGGTCTTTTTCTGCCCTCACCATTTCATCCCAGGGAACGGGTTAGCAGGTTGTTAAACGAATGCCGGACAATGCTCCGACCCGGGATGCATCGCCGTCGAGAAACCCAGATATTGCCTCGCTCCCCGGCGATAAGCTCGACGTCTTTGGATGCTTGGCTGATGCCACCTACGACGCGGTGCTGATCACCGACGCGGAGGTCGCTTTTCCCGGGCCGCGGATCGTCTACGTCAACGAATCTCTGTGCCAGATGGCCGGCTACCGGCCAGAGGACTTGATCGGTCGGACCCCGAGGATATTCCAGGGGGCGGAGACCGATCGATCCGTACTCGACGAGCTACGGGCCTGTCTCGAGCAGGGTCGTCCGTTCGAGGGCTCGACCATCAATTATCGGCGCGATGGCAGCCCGTACCTGGTGCAATGGAAGACCGTGCCGGTTCCCGATGACACGGGACAGCCCCGCTATTTCGTTTCGGTGCAGAAGGACCTGACGCACCTGATCCGAGCGGAGAGTTTTGCCGACACGCTGCTCAAGAGCCTCGGCGAGGGCGTGTTCGGCATCGATAGCGAAGGTCGCTTCACGTTCCTCAATCCCCAGGCCCTGGCCACGCTGGGCTATGCCAGCCAGGACCAACTGCTGGGGCGGCCGAGTCATGAGTTGATCCACACCGATCCCTCCGGCCGCCATGCGCATCCCATCGAGGATTGCCTGGTCCACCGCGTTCTTCGCACTGGCCAGCGGCTCGACGCCCAGGAAGATACCTATTTCCGCGCCGACGGCACGCCGGTGCCAGTCGAGGTATACGCCACGCCGATCCAGACACTCGACCGCCGCCTGGATGGCGTGGTGGGGGTGTTTCGCGACATCAGTGAACGTCTGGCGACCCGCAGGGCGCTGCAGGAGCGCAACGAGCGCCTGGAAAGCGTGATCGTGGGTGCCAACGCCGGCACCTGGGAGTGGGACCTCGAAAGCGACGCGTTGACGGTCAACGACATCTGGCTCCAGTTGCTGGGGCTTGAGCGCGCCGATAGCGAAACGTTGTGCGGCAAGGACTGGCGCGAGCGAGTCCATCCCGAGGATTGGCCGCTGGTCGAGCGCCAGATCCAGCGCTACCTGGACGGTCAGGATCGTTATTACGAGGTCGAGTTTCGCATTCGGCATGCCCAGGGCCACTGGGTCTGGCTGCTGGCGCGGGGCAAGATAAGCGCCCGGGATATGGCCGGCAAACCGTTGCGCTTTGCCGGCACGCACCTGGATGTCTCCGCGATCAAGCACAGCGAACAGGCGCGTCTGGACAGTCAGCGCAAATACCGCGCCCTGTTTGATGCCATGAACGATGTCGCCGTGGTGTTCCCGTTCGAGGCAGCGGGGTTCGGCGGGTTCGTCGAGGTGAACCAGGAGGCCTGTCGGCAACTTGGCTACGGCCGCGACGAATTGCTGCGTCGAGGCCCGGGTGACCTGGTTACGCGGCACACGTTGCGGCGTTTCGATCAGGAGGCCTGGCGGGAGGGTTTCCGGTGACGAGGTCACGATCGGATCGAGACGACCCTGGAGCTGGCCGACGGTCGCCATGTGCCCTACGAGGTGAGCCTGCGGCTTCTCGACTATGACGGTGAGGCCATGATCCTGGCGATCGCCCGGGACGTGTCTGACCGGCATCGCTGGGAGGCCGATCTGCTGCGATCCACCGTGGTGTTCGACAGTTCGGATGAAGGCATCGTGGTCACGGATGCCCGCTCGCGGATCATCTCGGTCAATCCCGCCTTCGAACGGGTCACGGGATACCGCCGTGACGAGGTGATGGGCAGGAATCCGAAGTTGCTGTCTTCCGGACGACATGACCCGAGCTTCTACCACGACATGTGGGATGCGCTGCTGACTCGCGGGCGCTGGCAGGGCGAGGTGTGGAATCGCCGCAAGGATGGCGAGCTGTTCCTGGAGTGGCAGACGATCAATGCGGTGCGCGACGCCAATGGCCGGATCGTGAACTACATCAGCGTTTTCTCCGACATCACGCGCGCAAGGCAGTCGGAGGAGGCGATCCGTTTTCTCACCGATTTCGATCCCCTTACCCATCTGCCCAACTGGTCGCACTTCACCCGTCGGTTGGGCGAGGTGCTGCACGACGAAGGGGAGGCGGCAGTCGTGCACCTGGACCTGAATCGATTCAAGTCGATTAATGACACCTTTGGCCATGCCACGGGCGATCAGGTGCTGATGCGCGTTGCGGGGATGCTCGACGAGCGGGTACAGCCTCCCAACCTGGTCGCCCGTTTCAGTGCCGACGAGTTCGTGGTCCTGCTGACAGGGGCCGACCGCGCGGCCGCCGAGGCGTTTGCTCGGTCGCTGCTGACGTGGCTAGCCAGCCCGGTGGATGTCGGCAAAATAGAAATGGTCCTGACGGCCTCGATCGGCATCGCGGTCTCGTCCCGCGTTGGCGCTGAAGCGTCTGAGCTTATCCGTCAGGCGCATGCCGCGGTTGATCATGCCAAGGGCGAGGGGCGCGGTACCGTGACGGTTTTCGAGCCCGGCATGGCCGAGTCGCGACGCGATGAATTGATCCTCGAGGGCGCGCTCAAGCGGGCGCTCGACAATGGCGAGCTGGTTTGTCATTACCAGCCCCAGGTGAGTTTGAGCACGGGACGGATTCTGGGGTTGGAGGCACTGGTGCGCTGGCAATCCCCCGAGATGGGATTGGTCTCGCCGGGGC
Organism: Guyparkeria halophila; assembly: GCF_034479635.1. Taxonomy (NCBI): domain Bacteria; kingdom Pseudomonadati; phylum Pseudomonadota; class Gammaproteobacteria; order Chromatiales; family Thioalkalibacteraceae; genus Guyparkeria; species Guyparkeria halophila. The sequence continues at coordinate 1,799,900 of NZ_CP140153.1, read as the reverse complement.
GCTTTATCCCGGTAGCCGAGACCAGCGGCCTGATCGTTGCGCTGGGCGCACATGTGCTGCGGGAGGCCTGTCGTCAATACATGCGCTGGTTTGACCAGGGGGCGAACCCGGGGCGGATGGCCGTGAACGTCTCGGGGCGGCAGCTGCGATCGGGCTCGTTGGTCGCGCTGGTGAAGGCGGTGCTCGAGGAGACCGGCATGCCGCCGGAGTCCCTGGAGCTCGAGATTACCGAGACCTTCCTGGTGGAGGATCTCGCGATTGTGCCGATCCTCAGCGACCTCAAGGCCCTGGGTGTGCGTCTTTCGATTGATGATTTCGGCACCGGGCATTCCTCGCTGGCCCGACTCAAGGACCTGCCGGTGGACAAGCTCAAGATCGACCAGTCGTTCGTCCGCGGCCTGTCCGAGGAGGGGGATGATCAGGCGATCGTTCGGGCGATCGTGGCACTCGGAGGGAGCATGGGGCTGGATGTGCTGGCCGAAGGGGTGGAAACCGAATCCCAACGCCATTTCTTGCAGTCGCTCGGCTGCGAGGTGGCCCAGGGTTACCTGTTCAGCCGTCCGGTGGCTGCCGGCGATGTCTCTCTGCAGGCGGTATTTCCGTAGGGGCCGTCTGGGCGAATAGCCAATGCCTCTGGCTTCCCCTGGGATTTCTGATCCGGTTATCCAGACCGATTAACCAGACCGAAAACGGCCCGCCGAACTTTCCCGTTGGCGGGCCGTCTTTTTGGGCGTGGGGAATGTCTCCCGCCCGGTCGGGCGTGCCGCCTTAGCGCGGACCAGCACCCATTCCGGCACCGGGGCCGCCATTCATGCCGGCGCCGCCCGTGCCGGCGCTCAGGCCACCGGTGGTCGGCGAGCCACCGAGCTTGCCATAGGCGCCTTGTTCCATCACGCCCAGCATTTCGTCCTCGCCCGGCGTGTCCACGCTCTGTTCCAGGTTCTCGTCGTGGTACTGCATCAACAGGTCGTCTTCCGGGGTGGCCCAGGGGTTGGCATGGCCGGCATGGGCGGCGCCGGTCACCAGGACAGTGCCCAGCAGGGTGAAAAGGAGGGTGGATCGCATGGGTAAACCTCGTCGGTCTGGATGTCGTTTTCTGCCCGTGCTCGAACGGACTGCGTGTTCCGACTCATAGAAATATAAATCGTTCCATAAGTACAGCTCATGGCCGGGGCGTGAAATGGACTCGGCAGCCGGCGATGAGGACTGCTTTACTCCATGCGGCCTATGCGAATGTCCATCATCGAGAGGAGTGCCATGCCATGGGCACACGAACCGAAGACAAGCCGCGCGACTTCGTCATCCATTGGCATGACGCGAGTCAGCGCCATTTCGATGTGCGCCTGGAGGTCGACGGGGTGCTCAAGTCCTGGGCCGTGCCCAAGGGGCCCTCGACCGATCCGTCCGAGAAGCGCCTGGCCATCGAGGTCGAGGATCACGCGCTCGACTACGCCGATTTCGAGGGCGTGATCCCGGAGGGCGAATACGGTGCGGGGACGGTGATGGTCTGGGATCGCGGCACGTACCGAAACCTCGACGACGACCAGTCGGTAGCCGACGGGCTGGAGCAGGGCCTGGTCGAGGTGTGGCTCGACGGCGAGAAGATCCGTGGCGGTTACGCGTTCAAGCGCATCCAGGGCGGTGACAAGCCACAGTGGCTGCTCATCAAGATGCGGGACAAGGCGGCGGATGCGCGCCGCAACCCGGTGTCCACCGAGACGCACTCGGTCAAGAGCGATCGGACGCTGGACGAGATCCGGCAGCAAGAGACGTCGGCATGACCGCGCCGAGCGACGTCTCCCGCCCCGACAAGATCCTGTATCCCGATGCGGGATGGACTAAGGCGGACGTCGTGGGCTATTACCGTCGGGTAGCCGAGTACATGCTGCCGCACCTCGAGGGACGACCGCTGACATTGCACCGTTTTCCCGACGGCATCGAGCACGAGGGATTCTTCCAGCAGGCACGAGCCGGGCATTTCGCCGATCGGGTCGGCAGCCTGCGAATTCGTCACGACCAGCCGACCGGATCGGTCGAGCACATGCTTTGCGAGGATGTCGACTGCCTGGCCTTTCTCGTCGACCAGGGGACACTGACCTTCCACCGCTGGGCGGCCCGACGCGGGGCGATCGACCGGCCGGATCTGATGATCTTCGATCTCGACCCGCCCGACGGCGACATGGGGTTGCTGAAACGTGCCGCGCGCCGGGTCGCTGCCCTCATGCGTGACTGCCAGCTGTCGCCGTTCGTGATGACCACCGGTTCCGCCGGTCTGCACGTGGTCGCACCGTTGCAGCCCCGCTCGGATTTCGACGCGGTACGCGGTCTCGCCACGCGCATGGCCGAACGCCTGGTGGTCGAGTATCCCGATGAGCTCACCACCGAGCAGCGTATCGAGGCCCGCGACGGGCGCTTGTATCTCGATGTGATGCGCAATGCCTTCGGCCAGACCGCCGTGGCGCCGTATTCCCTTCGGGCCCGGCCGGGCGCGCCCGTGGCCACCCCACTGGACTGGGTCGAGCTCGACAAGGGTGACTTGCGGCCGGACGGGTACACCCTCGAGAACCTCTTCCGCCGGCTGGGGCAGAAAGGCGATCCCTGGGCGCGGATGTTCGAGCAGGCGATTGACTTGCCCAAGGCCTGGAAGGCCTTCGAGGCCTTGGACTGAGCCTGATCAGTCGTTGATCGAGTAGGCGTCGGGCGGCGGAACCTGCTGGCATTCCCGGGTCTCGCCATCACGCGTGAGGCGCCCCTCGGTGCCCTTGCCCCAGAACGTCATCTCGCCGTTTTCGTCTTGGTAGCGCGAGCCCGACGCGCTCTGTTGGCGCTGCATCAGGACCGTCTCGCCGTCCACGCTGAACCGGATCTGGTCACGACGAATGACGTCGAAGACCACCGACTGGCCCTGGCAGTCGAAATGGTAGGTTCGCGTGATCGGCTCGAGCATCATGGCCAGGGTGCGCCCCTGCGCGTCGCGCAGCAACAGACGCTCGCCGTCGGTGTCCCACGCCCGGGTGTGCTCGAGAGCCTGGACAAAGGCGGCCTCCTGGGCCATTGCCGACTCCCCGCAGCTCTTGCGCGTGAGGGCGATCTCGCCATAGCCGTCATCGCCTAGCGGGCGCCGGTACTGGTTGCAGCCGGCAACCCCGCTGAGATTGCCCTCGGAGTCGACCACCAGGTCGGTGATTGACGGGTCGATGCTTTCGAGACCGGCGACGTTCGCCAGTCGCCAATGCGTGTCGGTCGGCGGGGTGGGGGCGGCCTGCGCCGCCGGGACGAGCAGACCGGCGACCAGGCCGAAGGCGAGGGCGCGAGCGCCGCGAGCAGGAAAAAGGCTTCCCATGAGACGTGACTCCTTGTCGAGGGGTAAGTGGTTGCGTATCAGTGGTTGCGTATCAGTTCTGTTGCGACCTGATGAAATCGTCCAGGGCGACGGCCGTTTCCCGGGGCAATTGGCGTTGCAGATCGGGGTGCAGCCCGCGCCCGGATTCACCGGTGATCGGCTGGGTCCAGGTTGGCTGCGTCATCGAGCGCGGCCGGCCGAGATAATCCACCTGAAAGGCATCGGCGCCGCCCTCGGCGCGCATGATCAGGGCAGGCGGCTCGTCGTGGATCTCGATTACCGTGCCGCGCTGGTCGCCGATCTGGATTTCGCGCCCGATCAGAGGCTCTAGCAGGGTAAGAATCGTGTTCATGGCATCCGTCGGCCGGGCAAGCGTGCTCGCCAAAATGTAGGCTACTCTGAAAGGTCGGTCGGGCCGGTTTTCGACACGGCCGGCTGATCAATCCGAGTCCAACCAAACATGGGATGGTAGCAGGAGCGACCACCAATGCGTTTCGACCTTTTGGCCAATGAGACCCTCTATCGCGGGTTTTTCTCCCTGCAGCGATATCGACTGCGCTTCGAGTATTTCGACGGCAGCTGGTCCGAGCCGATCGAGCGCGAGATCTTCGAGCGAGGCCACGCCGTGGCGGTACTGCCTTATGACCCCGAGCGCGGCGAGGTGGTGCTGATCGAGCAGTTTCGTCCCGGCGCACTGGATGCCCCGACCGGCCCGTGGCTGGCCGAGATTGTTGCCGGGATGGTCGAGCCGGGCGAGTCGGCCGAGGACGTCGCCCGGCGCGAGTCGGACGAGGAGGCGGGGCTGGCCATCGACGAGCTCTATCCGCTGACCCGCTACTGGGTCAGCCCGGGCGGGACGACCGAAAGCATCTACCTGTTCCTCGCCCGCGTGAATACCGCAGAGATTGACCGCGACGGTGATGGCCTGGTCGATGGCCGGTTCGGCCTCGACCACGAGCACGAGGACATCCGGGTACGCGTGGTGCCGATCGAGCAGGCACTCGCCGATGTCGAGGGCGGGCGCATCGTGGCCGCCGCGCCGGTCATCGCTCTGTTGTGGCTCGACCGATTGCGTCTGCAGGCCAAGCTTTGACGGTAAGCGGCGGCCCTGCGCGCCGGATTTGATAGAATCCCGCCTCTTTCGAATTTATTGCGATCGGCCGGCCGGGCCGGCGCGAACACCATCATTACCCAGAATTCATGATCACAAGCCGTTGAGGGTCACCCATGCTTGAAGCCTATCGCGAACACAAGGCCGAACGTGCCGAACAGGACATTCCGCCGCTGGCACTGACTGCCGAGCAGACCGCCGACTTGATCGAGCTGATCAAGAACCCGCCGGCCGACGTCGACAACGACGAGCTCAAGTACCTGCTCTCCCAGCGCGTGCCGCCGGGCGTGGACAAGGCCGCCTACGTCAAGGCGGCCTTCCTCGCAGATCTTGCCAAGGGCGAGGCCGAATCCCCGCTGATCGACCGCCACGAAGCGGTGGAACTCCTGGGCACCATGATGGGTGGCTACAACGTCGACCCGCTAATCGATGTGCTCGACGACGAGGTCGTGGGTGACGATGCCGTCAAGGCACTCTCTCGGCTGGTGATGGTCTACGACGCCTTCCGCGACGTCGAGGACAAGTACCGCGAGGGCAGCAAGAATGCCGGTCGCGTGCTCGAGTCCTGGGCCAACGCCGACTGGTTCAAGGCCAAGCCCAAGCTCGAGGAGGAGATCCAGGTGATCGTCCTCAAGGTGCCGGGCGAGACCAACACCGATGACCTCTCCCCGGCCCAGGAGGCCTGGAGCCGCCCGGACATCCCGCTGCATGCCTGCTCGATGCTCCAGTCGAAGATGCCCGAGGCGCTCGACACCATCAAGGAGCTGAAAGAGTCGGGCCACAAGATCGCCTACGTGGGCGACGTGGTCGGCACCGGCTCCTCGCGCAAGTCAGCGATCAACTCGGTGCAGTGGCACATCGGCCGCGACATCCCGAATGTGCCCAACAAGCGCACCGGCGGGGTGGTGCTCGGCGGCAAGATCGCGCCGATCTTCTTCAACACGGCCGAGGATTCCGGCGCCTTCCCGATCGAGTGCGATGTCGATGCGATGGAGACCGGCGACGTGCTCACCATCCGTCCGTTCAAGGGCGAGATCCTCAAGAACGGCGAGGTGATCACCACCTTCAATATGCGTCCGAGCACGCTGCCCGACGAGGTGCGTGCCGGCGGCCGTATCCCGCTGATCGTCGGCCGGGGCCTGACCGGCAAGGCGCGCGAGTCGCTCAAGATGGAACCGTCCGACGAATTCCTGCGCGCCGAGCAGCCGGAAGACACCGGCAAGGGCTTCACGCTCGCGCAGAAGATGGTCGGCCGCGCCTGCGGTGTCGAGGGCGTGCGCCCGGGCACCTACTGCGAGCCGAAGATGACCACCGTCGGCAGTCAGGACACCACCGGCGCGATGACCCGCGACGAATTGAAGGAACTGGCCTGCCTGGGCTTCTCCGCCGATCTGGTCATGCAGTCGTTCTGCCACACCGCGGCTTACCCGCGGCCGGTCGACGTCGCCCTGCAGCACGAGCTGCCGGAGTTCATCTCCACCCGCGGCGGTGTCTCGCTGCGCGCCGGTGACGGCGTGATTCACTCCTGGCTCAACCGCATGATCTTGCCGGATACCGTCGGTACCGGCGGCGACTCGCACACCCGTTTCCCGCTGGGGATCTCCTTCCCGGCCGGCTCCGGCCTGGTGGCCTTCGCCGCCGCGCTGGGCGTGATGCCGCTCGACATGCCCGAATCCGTGCTGGTGCGCTTCAAGGGCGAGATGCAGCCGGGTATCACGCTGCGTGATCTGGTCAACGCGATTCCCTACAAGGCCATCCAGAGCGGTCAGCTGACCGTCGAGAAGAAGGGCAAGCAGAACGTCTTCAACGGCCGCGTGCTCGAGATCGAGGGCCTGCCGGACCTCAAGGTCGAGCAGGCGTTCGAGTTCGCCGATGCCTCGGCCGAGCGCTCGGCCAACGGCTGCACCGTGCGCCTCGGTCGCGAGCCGATCCAAGAGTTCCTCAAGAGCAACATCACGCTGCTCGAGTGGATGATCAGCCAGGGCTACGAGGACAAGCGCACCCTGGGCCGTCGCATCGAGGCCATGCAGGGATGGCTCGATAACCCGGAACTGCTCGAGCCGGATGCCGATGCCGAGTACGCCGAGATCATCGAGATCGATCTCAACGAGATCACCGAACCGTTGCTCGCCTGCCCGAACGACCCGGACGATATCAAGCCGCTTTCCGAGGTCGCCGGCGATCCGGTCCAGGAGGTGTTCATCGGCTCGTGCATGACCAACATCGGCCACTACCGGGCCGCGGGCAAGGTGCTCGAGTCGAGTGGTGCGTCGGTGCCGACCCGGCTGTGGATTGCCCCGCCCACCCGCATGGACCAGCACCAGCTTTCCGAGGAGGGTTACTACAACATCTTCGGTCGCGCGGGTGCCCGCATCGAGATGGCCGGGTGCTCGCTGTGCATGGGCAACCAGGCGCGCGTGGCCGACGGGGCGACGGTGATGTCGACCTCGACGCGCAACTTCCCCAACCGCATGGGCAAAGACGCGCGCGTCTACCTGGGCTCGGCCGAGCTGTCCGCGGTGACCGCGATTCTCGGCAAGCTGCCGTCGGTCGAGGAGTACCAGGAACACGTCGCCCACCTGGCGACGATGTCGGCCGAGATCTATCGCTACCTCAATTTCAACGAGATCGAGGAGTACCAGGAGGAGGCCACCAAGGGGCTGCAGATGCTCAAGGACATCCCCGTGGTCACCGCCTGATCGGCACCCATCCTCTCCCCGGTCATGCCGCCGGGGCGACGCCAGTTAAGGAAACTCTGCACGAACAGCACGATCCGTGCAGCGCTCCCTCGGGGACTTGTCGCGCGTATTGAGAATCGCCGGTCGGCAGGCTAGCTTGTTGATTTGCGGCGGGAACGTCTATGCTCGTTTGCAAGTCGCGTGCAGACAGGCAGTCACGGAGGTCCTCGATGAACAGGCGAATGACCATGGAGGTGGAGCCGGCCGAAGACCACGCGGTCGCGACCGATTCCCGGTTTGCGCAACTGTTGGCGCGGGCCGATATCCGTATCGACGGCGATCGTCCCTGGGACATTCGTATCCGTGATCCACGGGCGGTCGAACGCATCCTGGGCTGGGGCAATCTCGGTCTGGGCGAGGCGTTCATGGCCGGCTGGGCGGAGATCGACCGGGTGGACGAATTCGTCGATCGCGTATTGCGGGCCGAATTGACCCGCGAGGTCGGCCGATCCCCGCGCCTGTGGTGGCCCGCGCTCAAGGCGCGCCTGCTCAATTGCCAGACACGATCGCGTTGCTGGGAAGTGGGCGAGTATCACTACGATCTCGGCAACGACTTTTACCGCGACATGCTCGACCCCCGCATGACCTACACCTGCGGGTTCTGGGGCGACGGGGCCGAGACGCTGGCCGAGGCCCAGGAGCACAAGCTCGACATCATCTGTCGCAAGCTCGAGCTCAAGCCCGGCCAGCGGTTGCTCGACATCGGCTGCGGCTGGGGCAGTTTCATGATCTACGCCGCCGAGCATTACGGCGTGGAGTGCGTGGGCCTGACCATCTCGAAGGAACAGGCCGCCCTGGGCCGGGATCTGGCGGGCGATCTGCCGGTGGAATTCCGGCTAATGGACTATCGCGACGTCGACGAGCCCTTTGATCATGTCGTGTCGGTGGGCATGTTCGAACATGTCGGCCGTCACAACTACGACGAATACATGCAAGTCGCCCGTCGCTGCCTCAAGCCCGACGGGCTTTTTTTGCTGCACACGATCGGCACGAACCGCGAAGGCTCGCCGCCGGACCCCTGGGTCGGCAAGTACATCTTCCCCAACGGCGAGTTGCCGGCCATGCAGCAGGTTATCGATGCCTGCGAGGGGCGCTTCGTGGTCGAGGACATGCACAATTTCGGCGCCGATTACGATCACACCCTCATGGCGTGGTACGAGAACTTCGAGCAAGCCTGGCCCAAGTGGCGCGAGGCGTATGGCGAGACGTTCGGTCGGATGTGGAAATACTACCTGCAATCCTGTGCCGGCGGCTTTCGCGCCCGCCAGATCCAGTTGTGGCAGTTCGTCCTGTCGCCGACCGGCGCCCGCGGCGGCTATCGCCGCCCGGTGTGAGCCTCGCCCGGGTAGCCCGGGTAGCCCGGGTAGCCCCGGCGGCCTCAGCCATTGCGCGCGCCGATCACCACCATGGCGACCAGCAGCGCCAACACCAGGCCGATGACGAACGCCAGGTCGCGCCAGTAACGCCAGTCCTCGCGCGGGTGGCGGGAAAACGACCAGCCTTGCCGGCGCGGGGGCAGCGTCGCCGGTCGAGGCGAGGGCGGCCGCTCGTCGGGGCGTTTGCGCCGGCGACGCAGCGCGAGCAGGAGCATGACGACAGCCACCAGGACGATCAGCAAAAGGTCCATGATGTCCGCCTACGACCCGTTGCCGTTTTCCGGGCCACCGAGGTCCTCGAGGCGCACCCGGTAGGCTTCTTCCAGTGAGGTAATCCCGGCACGCGCCATCTCGAGACCATGACGCGTCAGCGTGCGCATGCCCTTGTCCACGGCCAGCTGACGAAGCTCCTCGGTGGTGATGCCGTGGGCGATGCGATTGCCCATGTCCCGGTCGACCACGATCAGCTCGTAGGCCATGGTGCGACCGACGTAGCCGGTCTGATCGCAATGATCGCAGCCGGTCGAGTGCCAGAAGGTCTCGTTGGAATCGCAGCCCATGGTCTCGCACACAAGCGCCTCCGGCTGGTGCTTCTTCTTGCAGTGCGAGCAGAGGATGCGCACCAGGCGCTGGGCCAGCACGGCCATGACTGTCGAGCTGACCAGGTACGGGGCGACGCCCATGTCGACCAGGCGGGTCACCGCGCTGGGCGCATCGTTGGTATGCAGGGTCGAGAACACCAAGTGGCCGGTGAGGGCGGCCTTGACGCCGCTTTCGGCGGTTTCCAGGTCGCGCATCTCGCCGATCATGATCACGTCCGGATCATGACGGAGGATGTTGCGCAGCGCCCGGCCGAAGGTATACCCGATGCCGCTGTGCACCTGGACCTGATCGATGCCGTCCATGTCGTACTCGACCGGGTCCTCGACCGTGATGATGTGCGGATCGGCGGCCTTCACTTCCTGGAGCAGCGAATAGAGCGTGGTGGTCTTGCCCGAGCCGGTCGGTCCGGTGACCAGGATCATGCCCTGGGCGCGGGCGATCAGGTTGCGGATGATGCGCTCGTCGCTCTTGGAAAAGCCCAGCGCGTCCAGCGGCTTGAGGCCCATGTTCTTGTTCAGGATGCGGATGACCACGCTCTCGCCGTTGAACGCGGGCATCACCGAGATGCGCAGATCCACTTCCTGCTTGCCCATGTGCACGCGGGCGTGGCCATCCTGGGGCAGGCGGTGCTCGGCGATGTTCATGCGGCCGAGGATCTTGATGCGCGCCACCACGGCCAACAGTTGGGCCTTCTCGATCGAGCGGATCGTCTGCAGGGCCCCGTCGAGGCGAAAGCGCACCAGCACATTGTCGCGCCGCGGCAGGAAATGGATGTCCGAGGCGCCGCGGCTGATCGCCTGCATCAACAGCGTGTTGACCATCTTGACCACGGGCGCACTGGTCGCCTGGTTCTCGATCTCCGGTTCCGGGTTCGGCGTCGGTGCTGCGTTCTCGTCGTCGTGGCGAAGGAACGACTCGTGATCGGCCCCGACCGACTCCACGCGGTAGGCACGGTTGATCGCACTGGCGATCTGGTGGGCCGTGGCCAGCACCGGCTCGATGCCCAGCCCGGTGTAGAATCTCAGGATCGACAGCAGTTCCTGGTCGGTCGGTCGGGCCGATGCCACCACCAGCACGGAATTCCGGCGCGCCAGCGGCAGCGCATTGAGACGCAATGCCATCTCGTAGGGAATCTGCGCGGCGACCTCCGGTGGCGGCACGAAGGCGCCGAGATTGACCTGCGGGATGCCGAGTTGCGAACAGAGCGCCTGTTCGAGCTGCTCGGGTGAGATGATCTTGCGCTCGACCAGCCAGTCGCCCAGGTGGGTGGCCGGGTGATGGCGCAACGACTCCAGTGCGCTCTCCAGCGCCTCGCGACTCAGCGCGCCGCGCTGCACCAGGACCTCGCCCAGGCGCTGGACCCGCGCGTTGCGCGCCGAATGCAGTGCCTCGTTGATGTCCGTCTCGCTGCCGATGCGCATTACCGGCATGGCCTGGGCCGTTTCCGTCATCGTTTGTCCTCGTTACGTAAGGAAGCTCAGCACGAATACCAGACCAGAGTGGTATGGCATTCGTGCAGAGTTTCCGTAATGTGCGAATCATCGCATACCGCCCGCCATATCCGCAGGCCCCGATTCCCGGCGTGTTAGGCTGCCGCGGTCCCTTTGTCTATCAGCACGAAACCGATCCGTCCATGAGCGAAGACCAGCCATTCTGGCGCCACAAGCGCCTCACCGAGATGAGCCCGACCGAATGGGAATCGCTTTGCGATGGTTGTGCCAAGTGCTGTCTGGAGAAGGTGGAGGACGAGGAGGGCGATGTCTACTACACGGATGTCGCCTGTCACCTGCTGGACGCCGGCACCTGCCAGTGCAGCGACTACCTCAACCGCCAGATCCGGGTGCCCGGCTGCGTCTGGCTGCGCCCCGAGGACGTCGAGGAATTCGACTGGCTGCCGCCCACCTGCGCCTACCGGCGTATTGCCGAGGGGCGAGACCTGCCACCGTGGCACCCGCTGCTCACCGGGGATCCGGCCAGCACCATGACCAGCGGCTACTCGGTGGCCGGTCGCGCGGTGATCGCCGAGAACGACGAGCGTGACTCGATCGACTGGGAGGCACACGTGGTCGACTGGCCGCTCGAGGAGAGTGACTAGGCAAACGCTGCGCGACTCCGATAGCACGCTGGCTTGACGAGCCGTTCGGGATCAAGGCGACGCAATACCGGTCACGGACGGCTCGCCAAGCCGCGCAGAGCGATATCCGATTCGTGCCGAGTTTCCCTCGCCCGGTTCAATCGAGGCGAACCACCCGCAGGCGCAGGGCGTTGCCGATGACGCTTACCGAGGAAAACGACATCGCGGCCGCGGCGATGATCGGTGAGAGCAGCACGCCGAAGAACGGGTAGAGCAGGCCGGCGGCGATCGGAATGCCCGCCGTGTTGTAGGCGAAGGCGAAGAACAGGTTCTGGCGAATGTTGCGCATGGTCGCCCTCGACAGGCGATGGGCCTGAACCAGTCCGTCGAGATCGCCGCGCAGCAGGGTGATCCCGGCACTCTCGATGGCCACGTCCGTGCCGCTGCCCATCGCGATGCCGACGTCGGCGGCGGCCAGTGCCGGGGCATCGTTGACCCCGTCGCCGGCCATGGCGACCACGCGCCCTTCTGAGCGCATCTGCGCGATCACCTCGCTCTTGCCCTCCGGCAGGAGATTGGCCCGCACCTGGTCGATGTCGAGCTGCCGGGCGACGGCGCGGGCGGTCTCTTCCGAATCGCCGGTGAGCATGACCACCTCGAGCCCGGCCTGTTGCAGGCGGTGAATGGCATCGGCGCTCGATTCGCGAATCGGGTCGGCGATCGCCAGCAGGCCGGCGGCCTTGCCGTCGATGCCCACGAAGATCACCGTCGCTCCCTCCTTGCGCCACGACTCTGCCGTGTCCGCCAATGACTCGATGCTCACGTCGTGGTCGTTCATCAGGTGCTGATTGCCCACCAGCACGGTTCGACCGTCGATCTGGCCGGTCACGCCCTTGCCGTTCTCGGCATCGAACTCCTCGGCGTCGGGCAGATCGAGTTGCCGTTTGTGGGCCTCGGTCACGATCGCCTCGGCCAATGGGTGCTCGCTGCCTTGCTCGAGCCCGGCCACCAGGCGCAGCAGGTCGTCTTCCCCGGTCGACTCGGCCGCTTGAATGCGGGTCACGCGTGGCCGGCCCTCGGTCAGGGTGCCGGTCTTGTCGATCACCACCGTGTCGACCTGCTCGAGCCGTTGCAGGGATTCGGCATCACGAATCAGTACCCCGGCGCGCGCGCCGCGGCCCACCCCGACCATGATCGACATCGGGGTTGCCAGGCCCAGGGCGCAGGGGCAGGCGATGATCAACACGCTGACCGCGGCGATCAGGGCGTAGGCCATGGGCGGCTCGGGGCCGACGGCCGACCAGATGATGAAGGCAATCACCGCCGCGGCGATGACGCTGGGCACGAACCAGGCGGCCACGCGGTCGGCCAGCCCCTGGATGGGCGCGCGGCTGCGTTGGGCCTTGGCGACCATCTGCACGATGCGCGAGAGCATGGTGTCGCGGCCGACCTTGTCGGCGCGCATCACGAAGCTGCCCTGGCCGTTGATGCTGCCGCCGATGACCGTGTCGCCCGTCTGGCGGGTGACCGCCATCGGCTCGCCGGTGATCATCGACTCGTCGATATTGGAACGCCCCTCGAGGATTTCGCCGTCCAGCGGAACACGATCGCCGGGACGCACCCGCAGGTGGTCGCCAATCTCGACCTCGTCGAGCGAGACGTCCTGCTCGCCGCTGTCGGTGATTCGCCGGGCGGTGGTCGGGGCCAGGTCGAGCAGGGCGCGGATGGCCCCGGAGGTCTTCTCGCGGGCGCGCAATTCGAGGACCTGGCCCAGCAGGACCAGCACCGTGATCATCGCCGCGGCCTCGAAATAGACGGCCACCGAGCCGTCGGCCTGCCGGAACGCCGCCGGAAAGATGCCGGGCGCGGCGGTGGCGATCAGGCTGTAGGCCCAGGCCACGCCGGTACCCAGCGCGATCAGGGTGAACATGTTGAGCTGGCGGTCGACCACGGAGCGCCAGCCCCGCACGAAGAACGGCTTGCCGGCCCACAGGACCACCGGGGTCGCCAGCAGCAGCTGGATCCAGTGGTTCGCCTGGGGGGTGATCCAGCGATCGATGCCGAGGAAATGGCCGCCCATGGCCAGGAGGAACAGCGGCAGGGTCAACAGCGCGCCGATCCAGAAACGCCGGGTCATGTCGAGCAACTCCGGGTCGGGGCCGTCATCGCGACTGACGGTTTCCGGCTCCAGTGCCATGCCGCAGATTGGACAACTCCCCGGGCCCTGCTGGCGGATCTCCGGGTGCATCGGGCAGGTATAGATCGCCCCTGCGCTGACCTCCGGGTCCTCGGCGGCCGCCGAATCGTCCGACGGGTCATCGTCGGAGAGGTAGCGTTCGGGATCGTCGTCGAAGCGGGTCTGGCAGTGGGCCGAGCAGAAGTGGTACGTCTCGCCGTCGTACTCGCTGCGATGTTCGCTGGTCGCCGGATCGACCTGCATGCCACAGACCGGGTCGGTGACGTATTCGCGGCGCTCGTCTTGCTGCTCGCTCATCGGGGCCTACCTCGAATGGATGTGAGACGGCTGTCTCGATCGAGCCTAGACCCCGGCCGGCGCCGGTGTCGGGCCGGCGCGTCGACCGGCCCGTCTCAGCGCTTGAGCTTGTCTCTGAGGCATTCCATGAGCTTGGCCTCGTCCGGCGGCCCGCCATTCTGCTGGGCCTGCCAGAGGGCCTCGCCCAGGCAGTCGATCATCTCGTGTTCGGCCTCGAGCGGATCGGCCTTCTTCAGGGCCAGTTCCGAATGCACCGAGCGGATGCCGGCCGGGCGGTCGGTCTGCACCATCTCGCGCAGGGACAGGTGCATGCTCATGTGCAGGAACGGGTTGGTCACGCCCATCTCCGGCGGCCAGTCGGCCTCCAGGGCGAACTCGGGCTGGTCGAGCAGCGAGTGGTATTCGGGGTGGTCGCGGATCACCTCGAAAATCATCTGCTCGATTGGCGCCAGCGGCTTTTTCTGTTTGCCCTTGCTCCAGGCATCGATGAAGGGCTGGCGCATCTTGCGGCGGTCGCTGGAATACATGCTCAAATCTCTTCGGTGGCGTAGCGGGCGATCAGCTCGGGGCTGCAGTCCTCGGTCTTGTCGCGGAAGTCGCACAGGTCGCAGACGATACAGGCGCCGCAGTCGGGCTTGCGGGCCTTGCAGACGTAGCGGCCATGCAGGATCAGCCAGTGGTGGGCATCGAGGCGGTATTCCCGGGGGATCACCTTCAAGAGCCGGTCCTCGACCGCGCGCACGGTCTTGCCCTTCGCCAGCCCGGTGCGGTTGGCGACGCGAAAGATGTGCGTGTCGACGGCCATGGTCGGCTGGCGAAAGACGGTGTTGAGCACGACGTTGGCCGTCTTGCGGCCCACGCCGGGCAGGGCCTCGAGTGCATCGCGATCGGCGGGCACCTCGCCGCCGTGCTTGTCGATCAGTTGTTGGCAAAGGGCGTAGACGTTCCTGGCCTTGGTCTTGTACAGGCCGATGGTGCGAATCGCTTCGGTCAATTGGTCGAGCCCCAGGTCGATAATCGCCTGTGGCGTGTCGGCGCGTTGGAATAGCGGCCGGGTCGCCTTGTTCACGCCCGCATCGGTCGCCTGGGCGGACAACACCACGGCGACCAGCAGTTCGAAGGCTGAGTTGTACTCGAGCTCGGTGGTCGGCTCGGGACGTTGGCGCTTAAAGCGCGCGAACATCTCGCGTCGGGTGCGGGGGTTCATGCGGTCCGGGTCACTCGGGAATCGGGTGGTGCGCTGCATGATAAACTCCGCGCCCTCGTCAATGAACCGTCAGACGCATCGGCGTCCGGGAGAGTCGAAAACGTGGAGAAGTCATCGGGAGTCGGCCCATTGGGAACCGTCGGGGCCGTTTGGGGCGTGCTGGGTCTGTGCGCGCTGCTGCTCTGGGCGATCTACCGCCTGTCCTTCTATGCCATCGAGGCCTGGGCCGAGCCCTGGGCCTGGTGGCACTGGGCGTTCTTTGCCGGCTGGATGGTGTTCATGCTGTACAGCGAGGGCTACAAGGGATTTCAGAAGGGGTTCTCGCCGCGGGTGGTCGCCCGGGCGGTCCACCTGTCGCGTCACCCGGTCGCCTGGCATGTGCTGCTCGCGCCGCTGTACTGCATGGGCTACATCCACGCGACGAAGAAACGCCGCATCGTGGCCCTGTCGGTGACCGCCGGCGTGGTCGTGCTCGTGCTCGTGGTCGGCCTGCTGCCCCAGCCCTGGCACGGCATCGTGGATCTGGGTGTGGTCGCCGGGCTTGCCTACGGGGTGATCGCGATTCTCGCCTTTGCCCTCAAGGTGCTCGTCGGCCGGCCGCTCGACTGGCCCACCGACGTTCCGGGGAGCGAGCCCCAGGCGGGCTAGGGCGAGCGGCATGGCGAGATCGGACAACGAGCGCAATCGACTCTCGCGGGTAGTGACCCGCACGGGCGACCGCGGCGAGACCGGGCTGGCCGACGGGCGGCGTCTGGCCAAGGATGCGCTCACGATCGAACTGCTGGGCGAGCTCGACGAGCTCAATGCCCGCCTGGGAAGCCTGAGCGTTTCGCTGACGGCCGAGCCCGACGGGCTGGGATTCGTCCGCGAGCAGCAGCAGGCGGTCTTCGATCTGGGCGGGTTCGTCGCGATGGGGGACATGGCCGCGGCGAGCCAGTTGCCGTCACTCGAGCGCCTGGACGCCTGGATCGAGGCCGGCAATCGCGACCTGCCGCCGCTCAAGGAATTCATCCTGCCGGGCGGTACCGAGGCCATGGCGCGCGCACACCTGGTAAGGACCGCGACCCGTCGTGCCGAACGGCTGGCCTGGTCCTGGTGCCAAGAAGGTAACCAGGAGGGTAACCAGGAAGGTGATCAGGCCGACGAACGCCGCGCACTGGCCGCCTACCTGAACCGGCTGTCAGATGCCTGGTTCGTGTTCGCCCGGCTGCTCGATCGCGACGGCCAGTACACGGTCTATTGGCGCGGTACGGACGTCTCGGGTTGAGTTGAATCGTCCGCCCGGTCGGATGCCGGCTGGGTGGCGCCCAGCGTCGTCTCGCCCATGTCCTCCTCCCACTGCCGGCGGTGTTCGGCAAAGCGTGCCAGGGCCGGGATGGCCTTCACCAGCGGCCCGGGGAAGTGGGGTGCGCTGCCCTCGATCGCCTGCTCCACCGCCGCCAGCGTGATGCGCTCGCCCGGGCGGGCCGGTAGAAAGCAGGTGGTGTCGGCCGGTTCGGTGATGCGCAACAGATCGGCCTCCACCAGCTTTTCCAACAGCGGATCGATCCAGACCGGGGCCAGTTCCCGGTAGTGCTCTACTCGCTCGGCCAGTTGGTCACGGTCCGGCGGCAGTTTGCCGGCCTCGAAGCGACCCTCGATCTCGTCGAGCAGCACGATGGCCGCCGCCAGGCGCGTCCCCGGGTGTACCGGTGCGGGCTTGCCCAACGTCAGTCGGTCGCTGTGCTGCCAGGCATAGCTGATGCCTGCGCCCACCAGCACGATCATCCAGGCGATCTGCAGCCAGATCAGGAACAGCACCAGTGAGGCGAACGCCGAATACACGGCGGTATAGCTGGTCGATCCGGCGACCAGTCCGCCGAACAACAGTCCCAACAGATTCCAGAGAATCGCGGCCACCAACCCGCCGACCAACGCCGAGCCAGGCCGCACCCGCGTGTTGGGGATGAACAGGTAGAGAAAGGCGAACGCGCCGGTCCAGATCGCCAGCGGGACGAGATACCCGAGCCACTTGAGCAGGGTGGCCAGCACCGACAGGTCGGCAAACTCGCGAACGCCGGGGGCGGCAAGCAGGGTGGCGGTCAGGCTGCCGGCAGCGATCACCAGCACCGGGCCGACCATCAGTACCGACAGGTAGTTGGCGAACCGTGCCGACATCGATCGCAGTTGGTGCACGTTCCAGATGTGGTTGAAGACCCGTTCGATCTTCTGCATCAGGGCGATGACCGTGAAGAAGAGCAGGGCGATACCGACCGCCCCCAGGACGCCGACCCGGATGTTGTCGACGAAGTCGAGCAACCGCAGCGTCAGTTCGTCCGCGGCCTCGCCCAGCGGCGCCATCACCGAGAGCAGGAACGGCTCGATCACCGAGGCCGAGCCGAAGGCCTTGAGCACCGAGAACGCCACCGCCAACAGTGGCACCATCGACAGCAGCGTGGTGTAGGACAGGCTCATCGCGTTGAGCTGCAGGTCCCCGCGCGACGCCGAGGACAGCACGCTCAATATGGCGCGGGTCAGGCGCTGCGCGGTCCGGCCGACGCGGCTGGTCGGTCGGTGATGCCAGATCCAGCGTTTGGCCGAGTTGAGCCATTGGCGGGGCGTGAAGGGGATCATCGATCAGCCGGGTCCTTGTCGTGGCTTGGTGGAGCGACGGGTGGTCGCGTCAACGGCATGGGCCATGTGCGTGTGGCGGCAGAGCGTGCCGGATCAATGCTTGTGGCACTGGCTGCGTTATCATGCTCGACCCGGCGCCATCGTGACGCCGTTGCCGCTACGGCCTTTTCTGCGAGGGAGCTTAGCACCAGATGGAAACCACACCGACGCTTACCGATGCCCCCGAAGTCCCCGTTGTCCTGGCCATTGCCGGACATGACCCCAGTGGCGGGGCCGGCATCCATGCCGACATCGAGGCGATTGTCAGCCAGGGCGTGCATCCGGCCACGGCAATCACCGCGCTGACCGTGCAGGACACGGTCAACGTGCACGGTTTCGTTGCCAGCGATCCGAAACTGGTGATCGACCAGTCCCTGGCGGTGCTCAAGGACATGCCGGTCGGCGCGATCAAGATCGGCATGCTCGGCACCGTCGAACTGGTCGAGGCGGTCGCCTCGGTGTTGGCGCGCTACCCGGACATTCCGGTGGTGCTCGACCCGGTGCTGGTCGCCGGCGGCGGCGGATCGCTCGCCGAGAATGCCGTTGCCGCGGCGATCGTCGAGCACCTGTTCCCGCGAGCGACCATCGTGACGCCCAATGCCCACGAGGCCCGTGTGCTGGCGCCGGATGCGAGCACCCTCGATCAGCGCGGTCAGATGCTCTCGGCGCTGGGGGCGGAATATGTCCTGCTCAAGGGCGGTGACGAGCCGGGCGAGAAAGTGGAGAACTGGCTCTATGGCGTCGAGCCGCCACGGCGCTTTGTCTACGAGCGACTGGCCGGCCAGTTCCATGGCTCGGGCTGCACCCTGTCCTCGGCGATTGCCGGTCTGATCGCCCAGGGCAGTGACCCGGTCAATGCCGTCCATGAAGGGCTTGAATACACCCACCAGACCCTGATGCACGCCGCGGCCATCGGTCGCGGCCAGCTGATCCCCCACCGGCTGTTCTGGGCCGATGATGAGGGTGGGGTTGACATGAACGACGAACCACCCGGCTCATCGCGGGTGCACTGAGACCAGCCGAGAAGTCGCGAGGAGCCGATGGAACACGTTCGCCCCAGCACCGATATGATGCTGCGCCAACTTGACCAGATTGCCCACGAGCTGCAACAGGCCGGGCTCTGGTCGGATCAGCGACCCAGCGAACAGGCGCTGGCCAGTCCCAACCCGTTCTGCTTTGACACCCTGGCGTTCGAGGAGTGGCTGCAGTGGGTGTTCCTGCCGCAGATGGCCGAGCTGCTGGACCGATTCGGTACGCCACCGGAAAACTGCTCGATGGCGCCGCTGGCCGAGCACCAGTTCGCCGAACTCGAGGAAGACACCGACCGCCTGCTGGCGGCGATCGCCGAGTTCGACAACCTGGCCTGGCATTTCTTCAACGCCCGCTGATGGCGGGCACGATCGACAAGACCGGATATCCCATGACCGATTCGCACCGCCCCGATCCCGACTGGTCGCTCGCGACCCAGGCCATCCGCGTCGGTCACCATCCGACACCGGAGCGCGAGCACGGCGAGCCGATCTTCACCACGTCGAGTTTTACCTTCGAGTCGGCCGAGCAGGCCGCCGCGCGCTTCGCCGGCGACGAACCGGGCAATATCTACGCCCGCTTTACCAACCCCACCACGCGCATTTTCGAGGAACGCCTGGCAGCGATGGAGGGCGGTGAGGACTGTGTCGCCACCGCCTCGGGCATGGCCGCGATCCTGACCACCTTCATGGCGCTGTGCGAGGCCGGTGACGAGGTGGTGATCGCGCGCCAGGTCTTCGGCACCACCAAGGTGCTGTTCGACAAGTACCTGGCCAAGTTCGGCCTAGTGGTGCACTGGGTGGACCTGACCGACTGGTCGCAGTGGGAGGCCGCCATCAACGCGCGCACGCGCCTGCTGTTCATCGAGACGCCGTCGAATCCGCTGACCGAGGTCGCCGACATCCGCCAACTGGCGGACCTGGCCCATGCCCATGATGCGGCGCTGGTGGTGGACAACTGTTTCTGCACCCCCGCGTTGCAGCGGCCCTTGAGCCTCGGGGCGGACATCGTGATCCACTCGGCGACCAAGTTCCTCGACGGCCAGGGTCGCGCCGTCGGCGGGGCCGTGGTGGGGGATGCCGAGCGGGTCGGCAAGGAAGTGCGCGGCTTTCTGCGCACCTGCGGGCCGACCATGGCACCGTTCAATGCCTGGATCTTCGCCAAGGGACTGGAGACCCTGAACCTGCGCATGGAGGCCCACAGTCGCCACGCCCGCGAGGTGGCCGATTGGCTGGTGGCCCACGAGCGGGTCGCCAAGGTCCATTTCCCGGGGCTTGCCGACCACCCGCAGGCGGCCATCATCGCCGCGCAGCAGACCGGCCCGGGCGCGATCGTCTCGTTCGTGGTCGAGGGCGGGCGCGAGGCGGCGTGGCAGGTGATCAACCGCACGCGGATGCTCTCGATCACCGCCAATCTCGGCGATACCAAGACCACCATCACCCACCCGGCCAGCACCACCCATGGCCGACTGTCGCCGGAGGCGCGCGCCGAGGCGGGCATCGACGAGGGGATGGTGCGGTTGTCGGTCGGTCTCGAGGACCCACAGGACATCATTGCCGACCTGGCCCGTGGGCTGGGCGAAGCCGTCGATTGACCCGGGGATAGGAGGATAGGGGGATAGGGGATATCCCGGGGCCACGTTGAGCCCGAGTTATGGCTCTAGTTTTGGCCCTAGTTTTGGCCTGGGTGCTGGCCCGGGTTCTACCTCACCTGCACCAGGTCGCCGCGTTCGACCGCGCGATTTCCCTGATAGCGAACCGTGGCGTCGTTTTCGCCCAGGAACGTGACCCGGGCCTCGCCCAGGTTCATCGGTTCGCGTACCGGGCCGGCGGTGATTTCCATGACAGGGCGAGTCAAGAGATTGACGCCAAGCGAGTCGGTCGGTACGCCCGGTTCGACGACGATCAAGCGATCGTCGGCGGCCAGTCCGTCGGCTCGTCCAAGATCGATCCGCAGATCGGTGCCGCCGCCGCGACTTTCGGTGGACAGCACCCGCCCGACCAGCGGCCGGCATTCCAGTGTGTCGAGCACGCTTTTTGCCATCGTCTCGATCGCGGCATCCAGCGACTCACCCCAATCGCTCTCCCAGAAACGGGTCGAGTCCGCGGCGATCTCGGGCGAGAATGGTTTGCCGTCGGCGGTGGACAGATCGATCCGCCAGGTATCCAGTCGCGCGCCCCGGGCGCCATCGTCGAGGGTGGCGGTAAGCTGTCCGCCGCGAGGCTCGTAACGATCGGGCAGCAGAACGATGCCCGAGGGGCGGCCCTCGGTGCCAAGATCGCTCGCCACCAGTCGCAGGAAGTAGGGCGCGCCATGCCGGGAGAACGCGTCCATCGCAGGCTCCAGCCCCTCGCTTCGGGTCGGCCGGGTGATGTCGACCACCTGCTGTCCGGCCGCTTCCAGTCGACTCGCTAGCCGATCGGCAAGTGCGGCCGGGAGCCCCCTGACGTCGCCGGGCTCGTGGGTGAGCCGGGCCTCGGTCATGACCAGCCGGTGATTGGCTTGGCAGTGTTCGGAGTCGGTTGCCGGTGCGGCGACTGTCGGGATCGGCAGGAGTAGGGCAGCGATTGCCAACCAGGTCGTGCGGCGCGTGACGGGGTATCCGGTCATGGGTGGTCTCGGCATTGGGAGCATGGTATTGAGTGGTCGTGGCGGTCCAGCGTATCTCTCGAAGCACGAGATGTGCCATCTGCGCGTTTCCCGGTCCCGGTCAGTCGGGCAATCGGTCGATTGGCTGCCTGAGTTGATCGGGGACGAAGAGGACGGGGAAATGCCTGCGATCAATACCCGGGCTATACCCAGGGTACCGTTGGGGTGACTCGAGTCGGGAGGGTGGTATGTCGGGGAATGGCGTCTGGAATCGCGTTTTCGAATGGGGCTGGTTGCCACTGTTCCTGCTGGTAGTGAGCGTCGCGCTGCTGACGCGACCGCTGATGCCGGTCGACGAGACGCGCTACCTCGGCGTCGCCTGGGAGATGTGGCAGTCGGGCTCGTGGATCGTGCCGTTGCTCAACGGCGAGCCCTACAGTCACAAGCCGCCGCTGTTGTTCTGGCTGATCCACGTGGGTTGGGCGCTGTTCGGCGTCAACGAGATCACGCCGCGGCTGGTTGGCCCGGCCTTCGCCCTGGGCAGCCTGTTGCTGATCCGCGCGGTTGCGCGTCGGTTGTTCCCGGCTCGGCCGATCATTGCCGGCCTGGCGCCCTGGATTCTCGCCGGGACGATCTACTGGCTGGGTTTCGCCACCATGACGATGTTCGACCAGCTGGTGGTGTTCTTCGTCCTGCTCGGCATTTTCGGCCTGCTTGAACTGGGACAGGGGCGCCGTCGCGGCTGGTTGTGGTTGTTTCTGGGCACGGCCCTGGGCGTGCTTGCCAAGGGGCCGTTTGCCCTGATCTACCTGGTGCCACTGACGGTCGCTGCTCCGTGGTGGGCCGGCATGCGGCCATCCTGGCGCTGGTTCGTCCAGGCCGGCGCGGTCGGGTTTCTCGGCTCCTGCGTGGCGCTCGGTTGGGCGCTCTGGGCGGCGCAACTGGGTGGGCCCGCCTACGCCGAGGCCATCCTCTGGGGGCAGATGGCCGGGCGGGCGGTGGACGCCTTCGACCATGCCCAGCCCATCTACTACTACCTGTGGGTGCTGCCGCTGCTGTTTCTGCCGTGGACACTGCTCCTGCCCGGGCTGCTGCGGCGGGCGTGGAAGGAGTGGGCGGCGGGGCAATCGGTCTGGCCCGACCCGCGGTTTGGCCGACTGATGCTGGCCTGGGTACTGGTGCCGTTCGGTCTGTTGTCGCTCGCCTCGGGCAAGTTGCCGCACTATCTGCTGCCGATGATCCCGGCGCTGTCACTCGCCACGGCCGCCTTGCTCGCCGGCCCGGTCGAATCGCCGCAGGCCTTGCGCAGCCGGGCGGCGGCCGTCTTCTGGTTCGCGATGGGGGTGGTGCTGATCGTGCTGCCCTGGTCGACGGGTCACGGGCTGATCGACATGCTGCCGGGCTGGGTGAGTGCCGTGGGCGTGGCGTTGCTCTTGGGTGGCGCCTGGCTGTGGCTCGCTCGACGTGGACCGCGGCAGGTGGTGGCGGTGGCGCTGGCCACCGGTGTCGGGATGGTCCTGCTTCACCTGGCGTTACTGCCCTTGCGTCCGGCCTTCGACTTCAAGTCGTTCGCGACGCGGGTCGGCGAGCTGCAGCACGACGGTCATCCGATCGCGTTTGTGGGCAAGTATCGCGACGAATACAACTTTTACGGTCGGCTGCGGCAACCTATCGTCGAGCTGGGCAGCGAGGTGGCCGTGACGGGTTTCTGCGCCGGCTCGCCCGACGGTATCGTGGTGCGACGCCTGCGGGGGGCGGTGCCGATCGAGGCGCTGGTCTCGACCCCGTTTCGCAGCAAGCATGACGTGGCCCTGCCGTGTTCGGCTCTCGCGCCTGCGAAACAAGCCCCTTAACCTCTATAATGTCCGCTTTGTCCCGGCCGGGGCGAGCCGCGCCCCGCCATCCGCGACCACGTTTCCGCTGTTCCCGAGGTATCGATGACCGTTCGCACCCGTTTCGCCCCGTCGCCCACCGGCTACCTGCACATCGGCGGCGCCCGTACGGCCCTGTTCAGTTACCTGTTCGCTCGCCGTCACGGCGGCGAGTTCGTGCTGCGCGTGGAAGACACCGACCGCGAACGGTCCAATCCCGAATCGGTCAACGCCATCCTCGAGGGCATGACCTGGCTGGGGCTGGACTACGACGAGGGGCCGTTCTACCAGACCGAACGGATGGATCGGTACCGCGAGGTGATCGATCGGTTGCTGGCCGAGGACAAGGCCTATTACTGCTACGCCACCCGCGAGGAGCTCGACGCGCTGCGCGAGGCACAGATGAAGCGTGGCGAGAAGCCGCGCTACGACCGCCGCTATCGCGATTTCACCGGCACGCCGCCGGAGGGCATCAAGCCGGTGGTGCGTTTCAAGAACCCGCTGGATGGACTGGTGGTGGTCGAGGACGCGATCCGCGGTCGCGTGACCTTCCGCAACGACGAGCTCGACGACCTGATCATCGCGCGCGGCGACGGCACGCCCACCTACAACCTCACCGTCGTGGTCGACGACATGGACATGCAGATCACGCATGTCGTGCGTGGTGACGATCATCTCAACAACACGCCGCGCCAGATCAATCTCTATCGCGCGCTGGGTGTCGAGCCCCCGTCGTTCGCGCACCTGCCGATGATCCACGGCCCGGACGGGGCGAAGCTCTCCAAGCGCCACGGCGCGGTCAGCGTCGTGCAGTACCGCAATGATGGCTTCCTCCCCGAGGCGCTGCTCAACTACCTGGTCCGGCTGGGCTGGTCGCATGGCGACGAGGAGATCTTCTCGCGGGCCGAGCTGGTCCAGTTGTTCGATCTGGTCGACGTCAATCACTCGGCCTCGAGTATCAACCCGGAAAAGCTGCGCTGGCTCAATCAGCACTACATGCGCGAGCTGCCGGTAGCCGACGTGGCCGCCGAACTGCGCTGGCATCTGGGTCATCTGGGTATCGACCCGGACGAGGATGGTCCGAAACCGGCGGCGATCGTGCCGGCCTACGTGGATCGCGTACACACGCTGGTCGAGATGGCCGAAGAGGCCCAGCCGTTCTACCAGGATGTCGTCGAGCCCGACCCCAAGGCGATGGAAAAGCTCGATGCCTCGGCGGCGATGGTGGTCGATGCGCTGATCGTCGCGCTGGAGGACGAGTCGGTCTGGGAGAGCAGCGAGACGCTCGAATCGACGGTCAAGGGGGTAGCCAAGACGCTCGACCTCAAGCTCGGCAAGGTCGGTCCGGTGTTGCGCCTGGCCCTGCTGGGGCATACCTCGTCACCGAGCTTCGGCGTGATTCTGGAGTTGATGGGCCGCGTGCGCAGCCATCAGCGGCTCAACGCCTTCCGGGACCGGATCGGCGCCTGATATGAAATTCGGGGCCATGCGACCGGCGTTGCCGATCACGGTCGCATACCTGCTGCTCGCCTCCCTGTGGATCTGGGTTACCCAATGGCTCCTCGGGCGGCTGGGCGGGGCCCATTGGGAGATCTCCACGGCGGGGCTGGTCTTCGGCGAGATCTTCGTGCTGGTGACCGGCGCGGTGCTCTACGTACTGGTCGACCGCCTGACCGCGGCCCGCCAGGGCGGTGTCGATTTCGGGCCGGGCCGGCCGCGCGCCCGTCAGGGCTGGCTGGTTGCCATGCTGGTTGCGCTGGTGCTGATCGCGGTGATGCAGATCTTCATTGCCGCGGTGGCGGCCCGGCAGTACGCGCCCCTGCTGCTGGACAAGGCCCAGCGGGAAGTCGCCAATCTGGCGGCCATTCGCGCCATCGAACTGGATAACTGGATCGACGAGCGCGACCAGCAGGTCGATGCCGTGGCGCAGCGTCACGACTGGCTCAAGGGGTGGGTCGCCCGCCTCGACGAGGGCGAGACCGATGGCTTCCCGGATGACCTGCGGCGGGGAAGCCTGGTCAGCCGGTTCCGCTCGATCACCCTCCTGGATCCGGATCGCACCCCGCAACTGCAGACGGGGGCCACCAACGTCGTGCCACCGGACATGCGCCATTTCGACCAGGCGGCGGTCACGGGCGAAGTCCACACCGTGACGCGATTCACCCGTGGCCGGGGTGGTGCCGACCTGTTCTGGATACTCCCGGTCTACGACGACCGCACGGCCGTCAGTCGCGGGCCGTGGTATCTGATGTTCTGGACCCGACTCAACACCGAGAGCCTGTTGTCGGACGCCGAGGATGACGGGTTGCAGGTGCGTGCCGGCGAGGGCCTGCGGACCCTGCTGATCAACGCCCCGGCCGACCCCGCCACCGGCTCGAGTTTCTGGCCCATGCTGGTGCTCGATCCCAGGGACGAGTCCTCGACGGTCAGCGAGACACCGGCGGCGATCGTCGACCGCCTCAGGGTCGGCCTGTCGGAAGCGGGTGTGTCCTCGGATGCCGGGGGCGATGGTGGGGACGATACCGGGGGCGATACCGGGGGCGATACCGGGGAGGGCGTGACCCGGATCGAGGGCGCCGATCGTGTCTACGCGACCGTCGCCCTCGATCGTCTTTCCTCCCGTCTGCTCGTGTTGCAGGACCGTCGCAAGGTGCTCGCGCCGGTCGATCAGCTGGAAAAATGGCTGAGCCTGACGGCCATGCTGTCGACGCTCGGCCTGTTTGCCGCGCTGCTGTTCCTGTGGCGCTATCTGCGCGGGCGCTACGGCGCCCGGAGCGCGCACATCGTGCGCGAGCGTGACTTCTGGCACCACGCCTGGTTGGACATGCCGGCGCTAGGCCTGATCGAAGTCGATCCCCGCCGATTCCAGGTAATCGTCGCCAATCGGCAGGCCGCCGATTGGTTCGGTCGCGCCCGCGAGACCCTGGTGGGTGCACCGCTGTTCGAGCTGTTCCAACCCACCGACCCCGGCTCGCCGCTGGCCGGCGACCCGGAGACCGCCCTGCCGGCGTATTTCGCCCGTGGCGCGGTCGATCGGGTTGCCCTCGAAGGTCGGGTGCCGGGACAGGGGGCGGTGGGGCCGATGTGGCTGGAGTTGCGTGTGCTGCGTGACGGCGAGGGGCAGCCGCAGCGGATGATCGGCATGTTGCGCCCGGCACGGGCGACCGATGACTCCGCGCTGCGGGCGCAGATCGATCACCTGACGGCCCGTTGCGCGGTCCTGCCCGCTACCGAGCGCGAGGTGCTGGGAGCGGCGCTGGCCGAGCAGCGAACCAGTCCGTTCCTCGATGTCCGCACGATTTCCCTGGCAACCGCCGAGATCCATGATCGCGCCGCGCTGATCGCCTACCTGGAGGCCAACCTCCCCGAGGGCCTGCGCCATCACCAGGCGTTGCTGCGCCCGCTGGCCGACGAACTGGGTCGGGCCCTGGTCAGTGGCGAGGGGCGCTGGGTGCACAGTGACGCCGGCGATCCCGGTGATCCCGGTGATCCCGGTGAGCGCGGCGAGGTCGTCGGTGCCGGCAATGCCGCGATCATCAACGCCGTCGGGCACAGCGTGGTGATGCTGCCCGAACCGGTCGGCGAGGCGGGCGTGGTCGCCGTGCGTCTCTACATCAGCCAGGACCGGTGGGAGATTACGCCCGGCCTGTTCAAGGCGATCGAGCGACTCCACCAGGTCTGCACGGCGATCGACTGATCCGGTCCGTGGCTCCCCCGGGGCCATCACCCTAGAAGGAAAACGCCCCGTGTCGATTTGGATCGGCACGGGGCGTTCGCCGTTCGGGGCGAGTGTTGCCAGGCGCTACGAGCTTGGCGGCTCGTTGTCTTTCGGTACCGTGCCGGCCGATTCATGGCGGGGGTTGTCGCCGGAGAGTTCGCGGTGGATGCCGGCGCGTGCCATCAGCAGGGCGCTGATCGGGGCGGTCAGGAACAGGAAGACCAGGATCAGGATCTCGTGGACCGAGAGGCTGCCGCGGCTGGAGAAGTACACCGCCGAGGCGAGCAGGATGCTGCCCACGCCCAAGGTGGAGGCCTTGGTCGGGCCATGCAGGCGCATGAAGAAGCTCGGCAGCTTGGCCAGACCCAGCGAGCCCAGCAGCACGAAGGCAGCGCCGAACAGGATCAGGAAACTGACGATGAGTTCGAAAAGCATGATGGCCTCCGGGCTATTCGACGATGTCGCCGCGAATCAGGTATTTGCTCAACGCCACCGTGGTGATGAAGCCCAGGACGGCGATCAGCAATGCGGCCTCGAAGTTGATCGAGGTTTCGAACCAGATGCCCAGGGCGATCAGCAGGGCGATGGCGTTGATCGACATCGTGTCCAGGGCCAGTACCCGATCGGTCTGGTCGGGGCCCTTGAACAGGCGGTAGGTCGCAAGCCCCATCGCGATGACGATCAGGACCAGGGCGATGCCGAGGCTGACGTGGATCATGATTCTGCCCCCGGGTTGGATGAGGCGTGTCCGGCGTCGACGGTCTGGCCGAAGACCCGGATCAGGCGCGATTCGTAGCGTTGCTTGATCTCGGCGATCTCCTCGCTCAGATCGTCGGCGTGCAGGGCATGCACCCACAGCCGGCTTTGGTCGGGGCTGATCCGGCAGGAGACCGTACCCGGCGTGAGCGTGATGGTCGCGGCGAGGATGCTCACCGGCAGCGCGCCCTGGAGATCCAGCTCCATCTCGAACAGTTGCGAGTGCAGCGCGCGGTTGGGGCCCAGCACCTGGCGGGCCACGACGAAGTTCGCCCGGATGATGTCGACCAGCACCACGCCGATGTAGCCGGCGAGAGCAGCCGGGTTCTTGACCCCGGCGCGGATCTCCCAGAAGCGATGCGTGATCCAGGGGATCACCAGCGCGACGATCGCGCCCATGACGATCGAGCCGGGATGAATGCTGTTGTTGATCACCAGCCAGCTGATCAGCAGGATCAGGCTGAGCAGCGGTTGAGGCAGGATGCGACGCATTTAGTGACCTCCCTCGTAATCCGGGTAATCCGGGTAATCCTGGCCGAACTTGCCGGGCGCGGTTTCCGGCGACAGGATGCCGTCGGGCATCACCGCCTCCAGGTAGCCCGCTGGCGTCGTGATCTGCTCGGCGGTGACGTCCAGCCAGTCGGATAGCGGCTGGGCGCCCACCACCATCACCGTGGCAACGGCCAACGGGGCGATGGCAAGGGCCAGGCCCGGCAACGGCGTGCGCCCGTCGCACACGGTGGCGTGAGCGGGGTGGCCCGGCGTGGCCTGTGACTGGTAGAAGAGCCGGCTGCCCGCGCGCGCCAGGGCGATCACCATGATCAGCCCGCTGACCAGCACCACGGCGAAGATCGGCGCCATCAGCGGGTTGTCCAACGCGGCGGCCAGGATCATCACCTTGCCGAAGAAACCGGTCAGCGGCGGCAGGCCGGCCATGGCGATTGCGTAGGCGAAGAACAGCGAGCCGACCAGCACCGCGTGCGGCATGGGCGGGGCGGCCTCGATGCCGTCACCGGCCTCGGGCCGGTGGCGCATCAACAGGCCGGCCAACAGGAAGAAGCCGGCACTCAGCACGGTGGTGTGAATCCAGTAGAACAGCGCACCGCTGATCGCCAGCTCCCGCTCGGAACCGGTAACCAGGCCCAGGGCGATCAGGATCGTGCCCACCGAGGCCACGATCAGGTAGGCCACCTGGCGACGCAGGAAACGCCCGGCCACCACACCCAGCGCGGCGAGCAGCAGGGTGATCAGGCCCAGCCACAGCAGCCACGGCGCGATCAGCGCGGTGGTCTCGACCAGCCCGCCAATGGAGTTGCCCGAGAGCATCACCGAGTCGACCCGCAGCACCGAGTACAGCCCCACCTTGGTCATGATCGCGAACAGGGCAGCCACCGGGATCGAGGCGTAGCCGTAGGCCCCGGGCAGCCAGAGATAGAGCGGGAAGGCCGCGCCCTTGATCAGGAACACCGTGAATAGCAGGAAGATCGCCGTGGTGACGATCGGCACCGCGTCCGGGGCGATCTGGGGCAGCTTGAGCGTGATGTCGGCCAGATTCAGACTGCCGACCGTGCCGTAGAGCGCCCCGACCGCGAACAGGAACAGCGTCGAGCCGATCAGGTTGACCACGACGTAGTGGAAACCCGCCCGGGTACGCTTGCGGCCGTTGCCGTGCAGCAGCAGGCCGTAGGAGGCCAGCAGCAGCACCTCGAAGAACACGAACAGGTTGAACAGGTCGCCGGTGAGGAACGCGCCGTTCAGGCCGAACAGCTGCGCCTGGAACAGGGCGTGAAAGTGCGGGCCGGCACTGTCCTCGTCGCGGCGCACCGCGTAGAGCAGCGAGAGTATCGCGACGATCGAGGTGAGCACCACCATCAGGCCGGACAGCCGGTCGAACACCCAGACGATGCCGAATGGCGCGGCCCAGCTGCCCAGCTCGATCACCTGCGGGGTGTTGCCCTGACCGCCGAGCAACAGCCCGACGCTCACGACCAGCAACACCGCCACGCCGGCCAGGCTGATGCCGCGCGACAGGCCGGGCGCCCGCTTGTCCGTCATGGCGAGGATCGCCGCCAGGGCGACCGGCAGCAGGACCAACAGGGTAATCAGGTTGGCGGTCATGCGCGCGGCTCCTCTCGGCGATCGATCACCCGGTTGGCCTCGGGGATGTGCGTGCCGTCGACATGGTCATTGCCCAGCGCGGCGCGCGCCTTGAGCGCCAGCACGATGACGAAGGCGGTCATGGCGAACGCGATCACGATGGCGGTCAGCACCAGCGCCTGGGGCAGGGCATCGGCCGACTGTTCGGCGGCGCCGACCACCGCCGGGGCCGCGGTGTGCAGCCGGCCCATGGTGAACAGGAACAGGTTGACGCCGTAGGACATCAGGGTCAGGCCCAGGACCACCGGGAACGTCTGGGCGCGCAGCACCAGGTACACGCCGGCCCCGGTGAGCACGCCGATCAGCAGGGAAATGGCCAGGTTGGTCATGCGTCTCTCCCCCCGCGAGTCTGGTTGCCGGCGGGGCTTGCCTCGATGGATGCGTAGTCGGGGTGCTCGACCGCGTGATCGGTCAGGCGGCCGAGGTTGAGCAGGATCAGCATGGTCGAGCCGACCACCACCAGGAACACGCCCAGGTCAAAGGCGATGGCCGAGGCCAGGTGGATCTCGCCGACCACCGGCAGCGTGAAGTGCCAGGTCGCCGAGGTGAGGAACGGCACGCCCACGACCGTGGCGACCAGCCCGGTACCCAGTGCGATCAGGATCCCTGCCCCGATGATGCCGTGGATCGGCAGGTGCAGCTTGCGCTCGGCGGCCTCGATGCCGTTGGCCATGTACTGCGCCACCAGGGCGCTGGCCACGATCAGCCCGGCGATGAAGCCACCGCCCGGCTCGTTGTGCCCGCGCAGGAAGACGTAGACGCCGAACAGCAGGGTCAGCGGCAGGATGATCTGCGTGAAGGTGCGCAGCATCAACGGATGCGGATCATCGCTCCACGCCCGGCCGAACGGGTCGCGGCGCGACGAGGGCAGCGAGAGGTTGTGCAGCATGGCGAATATGCCCAGCGCGGCCAGTGCCAGCACCGTGATCTCGCCGAAGGTATCGTAGCCCCGGAAGTCGACCAGGATCACGTTGACCACGTTGGTACCGCCACCGCCGGGCACCGAGTGTTCGAGGAAATACCCCGAGATCGTCTCGAACGGCCGGCTGATGATCGCGTAGGTCAGTGCCGCGATGCCGCCGCCGATCACGGTGGCGATGCCCGCATCACGCCAACGCCGGCTCGGCGAGGAAAGGCGGCGGCTCTGCTGCGGCAGGTAGAACAGCGCCAGCAGCAGGAGGATCATGGTGACCACCTCGACCGACAGCTGCGTCATGGCGAGATCCGGCGCGGAGAAGCGCGCGAAGATCATCGCCACGCCCAGGCCGGCCACGCTCATGGTGATCAGGGCGAACAGGCGCTGACGATGGCCGATCACGGTGACCAGGGTGGCGATGATGATCAACAGGATGCCCAGCAGGGTCACCCAGTCGCCACTGTCTTCGACCGTGCCGCGGTCGAGCGCCGCTTGCACGCCCGGCAATCCGGCGGCATGGAAGTAGCCGACCAGTCCGGCGATCAGCGAGAAGATCAGCGTCATGATCACGATCCGACCCAGGCGGCCGTTGTCCACCAGGGCCGTCACGCCGGCGCTGCTGCGCATCAGCAGTTCCATGCTGCGGTTGTAGACGACGCGGGCGTCGAGATGCGCCAGCGAGCGGGCATGCCAGCGGAAGATCGGCGCCCGGTACAGGTAGATGACCAGGCCACCGATCAGGGCCACGGCGCTCATCAGCAGCGGCAGGTTGAAGCCGTGCCACAGCGACAGGCTGTAGTAGGGCGGCTCGGCCTGCAGGACGCCCCTCACCGCCACGTGCAGCAGCGGGCCGACCACCAGCGCGGGCAGGATGCCCACGGCGAGGCACAGCACCACCAGCAGGTCGACCGGACGCTTCATCATGCCGGGCGGCTCGTGGGGCTTTTTCGGCAGGTCGCCATCGGGCTTGCCGAAGAAGGTGTCATGCACGAAACGCAGCGAGTAGGCCACCGACAGCAGCCCGCCCAGCGAGACCAGGATCGGCAACAGCCACACCGGCCCCAGGTCGCCGGCCACGCGGACCGACTCGGTGAAGAACATCTCCTTGGAGAGAAAGCCGTTGAACAGCGGCACGCCGGCCATCGCCATCGCCGCGATCATGCCCAGCGCCGCGGTGTGCGGCATGTACTTGATCAGCCCGCCCAGCCGGCGCATGTCGCGGGTGCCGGTCTCGTGGTCGACGATGCCGGCGACCATGAACAGGCTCGCCTTGAAGGTGGCGTGGTTGATGATGTGGAAGATGCCCGCCACGGCGGCCAGCGGCGTGCCGAAGCCGAACAGCAGCGTGATCAACCCTAAGTGGCTGATGGTCGAGTAGGCCAGCAGCCCCTTGAGGTCATGCCGGAACAGGGCGGTGTAGGCGCCCAGCAGGAAGGTGATCAGACCGGCGGTGGAGACGATGATCACCCACAGTTCCGTGCCGGCCAGCGCCGGGAAGAAGCGCGCCAGCAGGAAGATGCCCGCCTTCACCATGGTGGCCGAGTGCAGGTAGGCCGACACCGGTGTCGGTGCGGCCATGGCGTTGGGCAGCCAGAAGTGGAACGGGAACTGCGCGGACTTGGTGAACACGCCCAGCAGGATCAGGATCAGCGCCGGGGCGTAGAGCTCGTGGTTCTTGATCAGCTCGCCCGATGCCAGCACGTCGGTCAGCTCGTAGGAGCCGACGATATGGCCGAGGATCAGCACGCCGCCGAGCAGCGCCAGCCCGCCGGCACCGGTGATCGCCAGGGCCAGGCGCGCGCCGTAGCGGGCCTCTTTCCGGTGTTGCCAGTAGCTGATCAGCAGGAAGGAGGCCAGCGAGGTCAGCTCCCAGAAGATGACCAGGTTGATCATGTTCTCGGAGAGCACCACGCCCAGCATCGCGCCCATGAACATCATCATGTAGGCGAAGAAGCGCCCCATCGAGTCGTTGGGCGACAGGTAGTAGCGGGCGTAGATGACGATCAGCAGGCCGATCACCAGGATCAGGCCGGTGAACAGCAGCGACAGGCCATCGAGGCGGAAACCGAAGGACAGCCCCGCGGCCTCGATCCACGCGTGCGAGGTGGCCACGGGCATCTGGCCGATGTGCAACACGACCAGCCAGGAGAAGATCGCCAGGGCAAGGAGCGTGACGCCACCCGCCACCCAGGCGGCCGCATAACGGTTGAATCGGGCGCTCCAGGCTGCCAGCGGGGCGGCCAGGAACGGCAGCAAGACGACTGCGGCCAAGAGTTCGATCGCGTTCACGAACACCGTCCTTATGCGGGTGGAATGGGGCCTGGACCCAGGGTCGGTTCGGCTGCCCGGTGGGTACAATTCGGGAAGGCCTGCGCGACCTTCCCAGCGCAAAATCCTAGCACAGAAAGTCGGCGGGATTGCCGCTAAAGCCGCGACAGCATCGCATTTGCGCCCCGCCACACGTGTTTATCCTGCGGGCGCGCGCGAGCCGGGATCGGCAGGCGCCCCGACCGTGGCCCGGGTCGCGACCCGGGTCATGAGGTTGGCCGGGTCGGCGGGTAAATCACGCGAGCCCGGCCATAGTGATAGACTTCGCCTTTCCTGAGGAGCCTCTGCACGAATAGCAATACGACTCTGCGAGTCAGAGTGGCGCTGCAATCCGTGCAGGGGTTCGATAACCCATCCGTGGCCCGTCGGTGCGTTCGAACTGACGCGACCGGCCCGCACAGCGCCCCAACCGGGTCGATGCCGGCCACGGCGATCAATGGCAGACCGTTTTGTCAGACAACGTGACTCCAACCCAGACCCGCATTCCCGCCGAGACCCATGGCATCTCGCTCAATGACCTGAGCGACAACGCTCGGTTCGTCCTCGAGCGCCTGCACGAGGGCGGCTTCGAGGCCTACGCCGTTGGCGGTTGCGTCCGCGACCTGTTGCGCGGCCGCAGCCCCAAGGACTTCGACGTGGTCACCGACGCCCGCCCCGAGCAGGTCAAGCGCTTGTTCAAGCGGGCGCGCATCATCGGCCGGCGTTTCAAGATCGTGCACGTGGTCTTCCGCGACGAGCTGATCGAGGTGACCACCTTCCGCGGTGGCGATACCGGCGAGATCAAGCGCGCCGACGGCGGCATGATCACCCGTGACAACGTCTTCGGCAGCATCGACGAGGATGTCTGGCGGCGTGACTTCTCCTGCAACGCGCTCTACCTCGACTTCGCCTCGGGCGAGTTGATCGACTACGTCGAAGGCCTGACCGACATCCACAGCGGTCGGCTGCGCGTGATCGGCGAGCCCGAGGCGCGCTACCGCGAGGACCCGGTGCGGATGCTGCGCGCCGCGCGCTTCGCCGCCAAGCTCGGCTTTCACCTCACGCCCGACAGCGAGCAGGCCATCTCGCATTGCCGCGAGACGCTCGCCGACATTTCCCCGGCCCGCCTGTTCGACGAGACCGTCAAGCTGCTGCAAGGCGGCGCCGGCCGGCAGACCGTGCTCGAGCTCAAGCGCCTCGGCCTGCTCGAGTACCTGTTCGACGGCCTGGCGACCTGGATCGAGCCCAACGACCCGGCGAGCGACTGGGTGCTGATCGAGCCGGTGCTCGAGGCGACCGACGAGCGGGTCGCCAAGGACCTGCCGGTCAACCCGGCCTTCCTGTTCGCCGGCCTGTTCTGGCGGATGCTGGGGCGCCACCGTGTCCAGTGGATGCACCAGCGCGTGCCGGGTGAGGATGCGATGGTGCTGGCGGCCGACGAGGTGCTGGCCGTGGCGGCACGCCGCCTGATGATCCCGCGCCGGCTGGCCGAGATCATCCGCGCGATCTGGACCCTGCAGCCGGACCTCGAGCGTCACGTCCCGGTCCCCGGTGCAAAGGCCGGTGACAAGGGCAAAGACAAATTGACCGACGAGCAGCGCGCACTGACCGAGGCGCCATGGTTCCGGGCGGCGGTGGATTTCCTCTGCCTGCGCTCGCGGACCAACGAGGTCGACGAGGCGGTCTGCACCTTCTGGCGTCGGCACGCCCCGGAACGGGGCAGCCGCGACGAGGCGCCGATCGAGGCATTGCAGCCGTCGGATTTCGGCAAGAAACGCCGCCGTCGCCCCCGTCGGCGCAAGCCAGGCGGCAAGCCGCAATCCGCCGGTAGCTGATTCCGGCCACGCGGGGGATAGTGATGGTTCGGGAAATCGCGACCATCGGCCTGGGCGCCAATCTCGGTGACCCGGTCGACCAGATCGAACGGGCGGTGGAGGCGATCGACAGCCTGCCGCTTTGCCGGGTGCGCGCGGTCTCCGGCCTCTACGCCAATCCGCCGATCGGCCCGCAGGACCAGCCGGATTACATCAACGCCGTCGTCGAGATCGAGACCGCGCTGGCTCCCGAGGCGCTGCTCCGCGCCCTCAAGGGCCTCGAGCGGGCGGCCGGACGCTCCTACACGCGTCACTGGGGCGAACGCATGCTCGACCTGGACATCCTCGCCTTCGGCGACCGCCAGATAGACTCCCCCGAACTGACCGTGCCGCATCCGGAAATTGTGCATCGGCACTTCGTGCTCGCCCCGTGGCTCGAGATCCGCCCGGATGCGCGCCTGCCCGATGGCGCGCCCCTGGCCGGCTGGCTGGAGGCGGTTGCCGATCATCCGCTGCGCTTCATGCGGGCCATGCGCTGGCAGCGCGGCCGCGACGAGACCGGAGCAACCGGTGCGGCTCGTCCCCGCACGACCGATCGCCCCGGTGACGGCAAGGACGTTCGCACCACCCCCACGCGGAGATCGACATGACCCGTTCCCGATTGCGCCAGGCCAAGATCGATCGCACACCCATTGCCATGTTGACGGCCTACGAGGCCGGCTTTGCGCGGGCCGCCGCCGCGGCCGGGGTCGATGCCTTCCTGGTGGGCGATTCGCTCGGCATGGTGGTCCAGGGTCAGCGCGACACGCTGGCCGTTTCCATCGACGACGTCGCCTACCACGCGGCCATGGTGCGTCTCGGTGTGGGCGATGCGCTCGTGATCGCCGACATGCCGTTTCTCAGCGATGCGACCGTCGACCGGGCACTGGATGCCGCCGGCGTGCTTATGGGCGAGGGCGGCGCGGACATGGTCAAGCTCGAGGGCGGCGCCGAGAAGGCCGAGATCGTGCGCGCCCTGACCCAGAGCGGGGTGCCGGTCTGCGGGCATGTCGGATTGCTGCCCCAGCGGGTACGCAAGCTGGGCGGTTACCGGGTGCAGGGCCGCGAGGCGGCCGATGCCCGCCGCATCCTCGACGACGCCCAGGCCCTGGTCGCCGCGGGCATCGACCTGCTGGT
Source organism: Guyparkeria halophila (assembly GCF_034479635.1). Lineage (NCBI taxonomy): Bacteria > Pseudomonadati > Pseudomonadota > Gammaproteobacteria > Chromatiales > Thioalkalibacteraceae > Guyparkeria > Guyparkeria halophila. The sequence goes on along the minus strand of NZ_CP140153.1, from coordinate 1,763,969 downwards.
GGTCGAATGCGTGCCCAGCGAACTGGGCCGCGCGCTGGCCGAAGCGGTCGACGTGCCGGTGATCGGCATCGGTGCCGGGGCCGATACCGACGGCCAGGTGCTGGTGATGCACGACATGCTGGGCCTGACCGAGAAGCCGCCGCGCTTCGTGCGCGATTTCCTGGTCGAGGGCGGATCGATCCACGGCGCGTTTGCCGCCTACGTCGAGGCCGTGCGCGAGCGCCGTTTCCCCACCGCCGAGGAAAGCTTCTGATGGAGGTGATTCGCGATATCGCCGAGCTGCGCGACTGGCGCGAGTCGGTGGCATTCGATGCCCGGCGCGTGGGCTTCGTGCCGACGATGGGCAACCTGCACGCCGGCCATCTCGCGTTGATCGATCACGCCAAGCGACGCGCCGACACGGTGGTCGTGAGCGTCTTCGTCAATCCGCTGCAGTTCGAGGACCCGGACGACCTGGCGCGTTATCCGCGCACCGAGGAGCGCGACCTCGAACTGCTCGAGCGGGCCGGGGTGGCGGCGGTCTTCCTGCCGACCGAGCCGGAGCTCTATCCGCATGGCCAGAAGGACATCGTGCGCGTCGACGCCGGCCCGTTGGGCGAGCGCCTGGAAGGCGCGACCCGCCCAGGCCATTTCACCGGCGTGGCGACCGTGGTCACCAAGCTGTTCAACCTGGTGCGTCCGGACGTGGCCGTCTTCGGCGAGAAGGACGCCCAGCAGGTGGCCGTGATCCGCCGCCTGGTGGCCGATCTCGACATGTCGGTGGAGCTCGCGATCGAGCCGACCCACCGGGAGCCTGATGGACTGGCGATCAGCTCGCGCAATCGTTTTCTCGATGCCGAACAGCGCCGCCAGGCCCCGGCGGTGCATCGCGCCTTGAAGCGCGCCGCGGAGTCGCTGGCCGGTGGCCACACGGTCGCCGCGACCCTCGCCGGTGCCCGTCATTGGCTGACCCAGCAGGGCTTCGTGGTCGACTATCTGGTCTATTGTGACGATGAACGTTTCGAGGAGCAGACCCGACTGGTCACGCACGGGCGGCTGCTGGTCGCCGCGCGGCTCGGTCGCGTCCGACTGATCGACAACCTGGCCGTGCACAGCCCGCACCCGGCAAGCGTCGGGAGCGATCGCTAGACGATCCACCCAGGCGCCGATTTACGCCGGGGCGGCAATTTCGGCACAATACGCGTCTGTCTCGCGACCATGGGCGGCCTTTTCGGTCCCGATGCAATGGCGAGGCGGCATACCTAACTACCCGCCCATACAGCGCAGCCGTCTATGAATCCGAACTATCTCGACTTTGAACAGCCGATCGCCGAACTCGAGGCCAAGATCCGCGAACTCCAGCTGATGGACGACGATCAGGGCCTGGACATCGACGAGGAGATCGAGCGGCTGCGCACCAAGTCGACGGATCTGACGCGTTCGATCTTCTCCAATCTGGGTGCCTGGCAGGTCAACCAGCTGGCCCGCCATCCGCAGCGCCCGTATCTCGCCGACTACCTCGAGCGGGTGTTCACCGATTTCCGTGAACTGCACGGCGACCGTGCCTTCGGCGACGACCCGGCGATCATCGGCGGCATGGCACGACTCGACGGCCTGCCGGTCATGGTCATCGGCCAGCAGAAGGGCCGCGATACCAAGGAAAAGATCCGCCGCAACTTCGGCATGCCGCGCCCCGAGGGCTACCGCAAGGCCAAGCGCCTGATGGAACTGGCCGAGAAGTTCGGCCTGCCGGTGCTGACCTTCATCGACACGCCCGGCGCCTACCCGGGCATCGATGCCGAGGCGCGCGGCCAGAGCGAGGCCATCGCCCGCAACCTCTACGTCATGGCCGAGCTCGAGACCCCGATCATCGTCACCGTGATCGGTGAGGGCGGCTCCGGCGGCGCGCTCGCCATCGGCGTGGGCGACCACGTCATGATGCTGCAGTACAGCACCTACTCGGTGATCTCCCCGGAAGGCTGCGCCTCGATCCTCTACAAGAGCGCCGAGAAGGCCCCCGAGGCCGCCGAGGCGCTGGGCGTTACCTCCGAGCGTCTCAAGGAGCTGGGCCTGATCGACGAGATCATCCCCGAGCCCTGCGGCGGGGCGCATCGCGACGTGCCGGCCATGGCCCGTTCGCTCAAGACCAGCCTGAAAAAGGCGGTGCTCGCCCAGATCGATCGACCCACCCAGGCGCTGCTCGAGCGTCGCTACGAGCGACTGATGAGCTACGGTGAATTCACCGAGCGCTAACGCCACCCGCCGGGCCACCCGCCGGGATCCGTCGGCCGGCGACGACCGGCCCACCCCGTCGGTCCCCTCGCTGCATGACGCCCATGTCCTGCTCGCCAGTTCCGGCGGGCGCGATTCGCTTGGCGCCCTGGCCCGATTGTCGCAATGGCAAGACCAGGGGCGCTTTGCGCGCCTGTCGGTGGTTCACGTCGATCATGGCCTGCACCCCGACGCCCCGGACTGGGTCGAGATCGCCCGTCAGCAGGCCCAGGCCCATGGCTGCCCGTTCGAGGTGCGCCGGGTCGCCGTCAAACGGGCCTCGGCAGGCGCGGGGCGCGGATCGACCGAGGCGGCGGCGCGCGAGGCGCGTTACCGGGCGCTGGATGACGCGCTGGTCGAATCCGCCTCGAACGACCCCGACCATCCCCCCGTACTCGTCACTGCCCACCACGCCGACGACCAGGCCGAAACCATCCTGCTTGCCCTGATGCGTGGGTCCGGCGGACAGGGCCTGTCGGGCATGTCCGCCTGGCGTCCGCGCGGGGCGTTCGCCCATTGGCGCCCCTTCCTGGAAACGCCCCGTGACGAGCTCGAGGCAGCGGCGCGTGACAGCGGGTTGGGCTGGGTCGACGACCCGGCCAATGACGACCCCGGATTCGCCCGCAATCACCTGCGCCACTACGTCCTGCCCGAATTGCGCACATTCTGGCCCGATGCCGTCGGGCGGATTCGCACCAGTGCCCAGCGACTGGTGATGGAACAGCGACTGCTCGGGGAACTGGCCGAGATGGACGCCGACCAGCCACTGGACGGGCCGACGCTTGCCTGGGACAAGGCCGCGGCACTGCCGCCGCATCGCCAGTGCAACCTGCTGCGCCAGTGGCTCGCCCGCCTGGGATGCCTGCCCCCGCCGCCCGAACGGCTGGGCGAATGGCTGGCCCAGTTGCGTACCGCCGCAGCCGACCGCCAACCCCTGCTCGAGTGGCCCGGCGGCCAGCTGCGCCGCTACCGCGACCACATCCACTGGTTGAAGGTCTTGCCCGAACCGACGCGACCGCTCGACTGGCCGGCCGACCAGCATTGCCTGCCTCTCGAGGGCGGGCGAGCCATCTGCCGCCGGTCGACCCGCGCCGGTAGCGGCGATGGGGCGGCATTGCGGCAATCGGTCGACGCGTGGCGCTTGCGGCCGGTGGGCGGCAGCGAACGATTGCGCCCGGCCGAGGCTCGGCCGAGCCTGCCGGTCAAGCAGTGGTTCCAGGATCAGGGCATCCCGCCCTGGGAGCGGCCCGCGGCCATCGGGGTGGAGATCGGCGGGCAACTGGCCGCCGTGCTGGCCGGCGAGCACTGGCTGGTGGATGTCGCGTTCCGGCCGGCCCCGGGCGAGCCGGGTTGGGCGGTGAGCGAACGGCGGGCAGGCGAGGGAGATTAACCCGCCTGGACCTCGATGCGCCGGCGGCCGTCCCCGGTTGAGCGAGGAAATAGTCCGAAGCGGGGGCTCGCGCGACCGCGCGATTCGCTTGCAGGGCAAGCTCCCACAGTGAGAAATGGATTGCCCCGAGGCGTCGCTACCCATTGTGGGAGCGAGTCCTGCTCGCGAAGGCCGCGCCGGCGGCCGTCCCGGTCCGTAGGAGTGGCTTTAGCCCCGAAACACCAACAAAGCCCGAAGGTATCGCGCCTGAAGGCGCTCCTACGGTCGGTTCAGGCGCCAGCGGCCTTCAACCGTTCTCGTACAGCCAGGTGAGCAGCGCGTCCTGCACGCGGGTGCCGCCGCCGTACTGCACGCCCTGTTCGTTGTGCAGCATGACCACCACGTAGCGCCGCCCCGATTTGGCGAGCAGGAAGCCCGCCCCGGCGCGCACGTCGCGCAGGGTGCCGGTCTTGATGTGGGCGTGGCCGCGGATCGAGCCGCTGGTCAGGCGCTTGCGCATGGTGCCGTCGATCCCGGCAATCGGCAGGGTGGCCATCACCTCGGGCATGTACGGGCTTTTCCACACCGACAGCAGCATGTTGCCGAGTTGACGTGGCGACAGCCGGGAGATGCGCGACAGCCCCGAGCCGTTCTCGACCACGGCGCCGTCCCAGTTCAGGCCACGATCGGTGGCCCAACGTTCGATCACCCGGGCGGCCTTGAGCTCGGTGGCCGGCGTACCCTCGAGTTCCGCGCCCATGGTCAGCATGATCTGGCGCGCCATGACGTTGTTCGACCACTTGTTCATCAGCCAGAGGTAGTTCGACAGCGGCCGCGAATCATGGCTGAGCAGCCGTGTCGAACCGGCCTGCACCAGCCCCTCGCGCCAGTGCCCGGTGATCGTGCCGCCGGCGGATTCGAACAGCTGCTTGAAGGCGTGGAAGAAGGCATCGTGCGGGTCGCCGGCGACGCGGTAGTACAGATGCGGTGCGCACTGGCGCGAGACGGTGCCGCGCACCTGGATCTCCGCGCCCGGATCGGTAGGGTTGCGGATGTCGATCACCGGCTGGTTGGTGCTATTGCGGCAGGGCTGATTGACAAGCTTGAGGCTGTTGTCCAGCGCCATGCGCGGGTTCGGCGGCCAGGTGGTCACCGCCGATTCGTCCTCGCCGTGGGGCGTGATGCTGATACGCACGGCGCGGTTGTCGAGCAGCAACGCGTTGGGCAGGGCGTTGTAGACGCGGTCCGGGCGGTTGTCGAAATCGCCCGGGTCGGCGGCGATCGGGGCGAAATACGAGTCGTCGAGCACCACGTCCCCGCGGATCTCCTTCACCCCCAGTTCGCGCAGGCGGCGCACGACGTCCCACAGATCCTCGCTGCGGAACCACGGGTCGCCGTAGCCCTTGATGTAGAGATCGCCCTTGATTACGCCGTTGACCGGCATCGAGTCGGCCAGGAACTCGGTCTTCCACTTGAAGGTCGGCCCGAGCACGTCCAGGGCGGCGACCGTGGTCACCAGCTTCATCACCGAGGCGGGATTGAACAATCGCTCGCCCTGATGGTTGATCAGCGGGGTATCGCTGTCGACCGCCTGCACCCACAGCCCGAGATGATTGGCATCCAGCTTCTGGGCCGCCAACTCCGAGTTCACCGTGGCCGGCAGCGCGCTGTTCGCCGACGGGGCCGCCCACGGCACGACCAGCAGGCAGGCCAGGCCCAAGGAAAGGCCCAAGGTACGGCCCAAGGTACGGCCCAGGGTCTTGGCCTTGGCCTGGAGGAGCCGCCCGGCGGTCCGGGGGGAGGAACGGCGCGTGGACGTGTGTTCGGAGAGCATCGGTTCCATGGGTAGTGGTCGTCGGTAGTGGTCGTCCGTTGGGTCGGAAATCCGGGCCGCGCCGAGATCGCGGCTCACTGCCGGATCGATCGGGTACAACGTGTCCAGGTGCAACGTGTCCAGGGGCCGCGCGGGCCCCCGCGGATGAGCGTCATCATGCCACAGGGAAAACGCTTGGGAATATGGCGATGGCGGTCCCTCGTTTTCCCGTCTCCATGCGCTTTGAGGTAACCGTGGGCATTCAGTAAACTACCGCACTTCCCGTCGAATCCGGGCGTCACCCGGATTTGATCGGATGACGCTTGCTTCAACTCTTATCGACTACCAGCGAAACCGCATTCCATGGCCGAAATCAATCCGATCGTGAATCGAATCGACAACCTCATCGAGCGCTCCGAGTCGCTCCGGGGGTACCTTTGACTACGATCAGAAGAAAGAACGTCTAGAAGAGGTCGATCGCGAGCTGGAAGTTCCCGACGTCTGGAACGATCCGGATCGCGCCCAGGCACTGAACAAGGAGCGCGCCTCGCTGGTGCGCATCGTCGACACGCTCTCCGAGATGCGCGACGGGCTGACCGACGCGCGCGAGATCCTCGAGATGGCCGGGGAGGAAGACGACGAGGACACCATCGCTTCGGTCGAATCCGACGTCGCCACCTTCGAGGGTCAGATCGAGGACCTCGAGTTCCGCCGCATGTTCTCCGGCGAGATGGACGAGTCCAACGCCTTCATGGACATCCAGGCCGGTGCCGGCGGCACCGAGGCGCAGGACTGGGCATCGATCCTCCTACGCATGTACCTGCGCTGGGGCGAGAAGCACGGCTTCAAGACCGAGATTACCGAGATCTCCGACGGCGAAGTCGCCGGCATCAAGTCGGTGACCATCCGCTTCGAGGGCGAGTTCGCCTTCGGCTGGCTGCGCTCCGAGACCGGCGTGCACCGCCTGGTGCGCAAGTCGCCGTTCGACTCGGACAACCGCCGCCACACCTCGTTCGCCTCGGTGTTCGTCTCCCCCGAGATCGACGACAACATCGAGATCGAGGTCAACCCGGCGGACATCCGCGTCGACGTCTACCGCGCCTCCGGCGCCGGCGGTCAGCACGTCAACCGGACCGAATCCGCCGTGCGCTTCACGCACATCCCCACCGGGGTGGTGGTCGCCTGCCAATCCGAGCGCTCGCAGATCCAGAACCGCGACCGCGCCATGAAGCAGCTCAAGGCCAAGCTCTACGAGCTGGAGATGCAAAAGCGTCGCGCCGAGGCCCAGGCGGTCGAGGACACCAAGGCCGACGTCGGCTGGGGCAGCCAGATCCGCTCCTACGTGCTCGACCAGAGCCGCATCAAGGACCTGCGCACCAGCCACGAGACCGGCAACACGCAGGCCGTGCTCGACGGCGACCTCGATCCGTTCATCGAGGCCAGCCTCAAGAGCGGCTTGTAAGAACACCGTAGGAGCGGCTTTAGCCGCGAAACGCAAAACGCAACAGACCGCGTGACGATGTTGCCGTAGGAGCGGCTTTAGCCGCGAAACGCGAACGAAGCCCCACCGTGGGAGCGAGCCCCGCTCGCGAAGGCCGCAACGGCGGCCGTCCCCGTTCACGCCGAATACAAGGCCGAAACGGGGACTCGCGCCCAAGTCAATGGACCAGGGCGCGATTCGCTTGCCACACAATGGCACGGCAAGCTCCCACAACCAGACAACCGTAGGAGCGGCTTTAGCCGCGAAACCGAATCGCAGCCCGACAACATCGCGCCTGAAGGCGCTCCTACAACTGACCGAACAGACACGCCGGCAACCCGGCCCAACCCAACCACCAAGAGCCGAAACCATGGCCGAGCAAAAGCCCGCCCTCGACGAGAACCAACTGATTGCCGAACGTCGCGAGAAGCTCAAGAAGCTGCGCGAGACCGGCAACCCGTTCCCCAACGACTTCGACCGCGAGCACATGGCAGGCGAGCTGCAGGCCGAGTACGGCGAGCACGACAAGCCTTGGTTCGAGGAAAACACCGTGCGCGTCGCCGTCGCCGGTCGCGTCATGGCCAAGCGGGTGATGGGCAAGGCGAGCTTCCTCTCCATCCTCGACCAGTCCGGCCGCATCCAGTTCTACGTCGCCCGTGACGACGTCGGCACGGACGTCTACCAGGACTTCAAGACCTGGGACATCGGCGACATCGTCGGCGGCGAGGGTGTGCTCTTCAAGACCAACAAGGGCGAGCTCTCCGTGCGTGTCGACACCCTGCGCATGCTTACCAAGAGCCTGCGCCCGCTGCCGGACAAGTTCCACGGCCTGTCGGACACCGAGTCGCGCTATCGCCAGCGCTACCTCGATCTGGTCATGAACGAATCGGCGCGCAAGACCTTCCGCCTGCGCTCGCGCGTGATCCAGTTCATCCGCGACTACCTCAACCAGCGCGGCTATCTCGAGGTCGAGACGCCGATGATGCACGTCATCCCCGGCGGCGCGGCGGCCAAGCCGTTCATGACCCACCACAACGCGCTCGACATGCCGCTGTACCTGCGCATCGCACCGGAGCTGTACCTCAAGCGCCTGGTGGTGGGTGGCTTCGAGCGGGTCTACGAGATCAACCGCAACTTCCGTAACGAGGGGCTCTCCACGCGGCACAACCCCGAGTTCACGATGATCGAGTTCTACCAGGCCTACGCCGACTACCTGGACCTGATGAACCTCACCGAGGACCTGTTGCGCCAGTGCACGCAGGAAGTCCACGGCGGCACCTCGATCGAGTACCAGGGCGATACCTTCGAGTTCGGCAAGCCGTTCGAGCGCCTGACCGTCCGCGAGGCGATCCTGCGTCATAACCCGGACCTGACCGCCGACGACATCGACGATGAAGACAAGGCGCGCGCGGTGGCCGAGAAGCTGGGCATCCCGCTCAAGGACTCGTACGGGCTGGGCAAGGTACAGATCGAGATTTTCGAGAAAACTGCCGAGCACAAGCTGCACGACCCGACCTTCATCACCGAGTACCCGGCCGAGGTCTCACCGCTGGCCCGCCGCAAGGACGACGACCCGTTCGTCACCGAGCGCTTCGAGTTCTTCGTCGGCGGGCGCGAGATCGCCAACGGTTTCTCGGAGCTCAACGACGCCGAGGACCAAGCCGAGCGCTTCGCCCAGCAGGTCAACGAGAAGGACGCCGGCGACGAAGAGGCCATGCACTTCGACGCCGACTACATCCGGGCGCTGGAGCACGGCATGCCGCCGACGGCGGGGGAGGGGATCGGCATCGATCGGTTGATCATGTTGTTGACCGACTCGGCGTCGATTCGGGACGTGCTACTGTTTCCGCATATGCGGCCGGAATGATTTCAGTAACTTAGGATTAATGTTAAAAAGCCCGCGAATAGCGGGTTTTTTTGTTTCGAAGGGAGGCGGTTGTGTATAACTATTTAGTTACAGCTGAAAAAGGTGCTTGGGAGCAAGGGTTTTATAAGTTCCATAAAAGTAGGTTTCTCGAGTACACCAACAAAGATATTGTTACTAAATACGATTTCCTTTCCGCGAAACAGCTTGCCAGTCTAAAGGCATATCCCTGCTTGTTTGCATATGAAGGAGAGGATGACCCAATGAGAATTGGATACCTTACTTCTATTGCGAGCTCGGGGCCTTTTTTGGTTATAGAGTTTGAGTTTAGTGACTCTATACCGGAAATTCCCTTCGATGCTATTAATCCTTATGCGCCTCTGCTTGATATAAGGGGGTGGGAGATCAATAGGACACATTGGGCTGTCAAAGATGTTGACTTGCTTCGAGTGTTAAAAAAATACGAAGTTATTGAGGAGAATGTTTCGCCGATTACACCTCAAGAAGAGGAGCCGGCTAAAGACAGATCTTCTAATCCGAGGGTTAGTACTGTAAAGGGTTTTATTTCAAAGATTTTTGAACTCGGATTCCCGAGGCAGAAAGAGGTTTTTTATCGTGGTCATTCGAAGAAGACGTATCGTATTGAGCCGTCTTTGTTTAGGACCGATAATAGTGGGAATTATATTTATCTAGATAACGAGCACATACTGTATAGAGAGCTATTGGTTTCCAATTCGTCTGACTTTCAAGGCGATGTGTACACTCTGGATTCCCTTGTGAGGATGCAGCATTATTCTCTTCCAACTCGTTTGCTTGATATAACATCTAATCCATTGATTGCGCTTTATTTTTCGTGCCGATCGGCGCCAGAGCAAGATGGTGAGGTCGTAATTTTTTCAATGGATCGTAAGCAAGTTAAATACTTCGATTCAGATGTGGCGAGCTGTATCGCTAACTTGGCGCGGCTCCCCAAGTCAGAGAAAGATTTGATTGATTTCAACTTGCCTGATTTTAACAACCAGAAGCCTGTTGGCCGTTTGCTTCATTTTATTAGAGAAGAGAAGCCATTTTTTGAGTCTCGTGTCGACCCAGAAGATTTGAGGCGGATCGTTTGCGTGAAAGGAAAAAAGAGTAACGATAGGATTGCGTCACAGTCAGGTGCATTTTTGTTGTTTGGTCAGGATGCGGTCTTTGATGAGTCGGGGACTGATGATATCGATATCGCACGTGTTTCAGTTAGTAATAAGAAAGATATATTAGAAGAGCTAGACCTTCTTAATATAAACGAAAGTACAGTTTTTCCTTACATTGAGAATTCCGCGAGGTATGTTGCAAGAAAATTTAGTTTCGAGAAGGGCGCGTGAGAAGCTTGGCGCCTTGTGTTCAGCACCCAGATTTGATTCTGCTGTCGTCCTCTTTAGCCGTACCAGGCACTTGCTTGTGCTTTCCATGAGAGTGAGCCAAAGAGAAGTACACCCCTCGCCTTGGCCCTGCAGGCTTCCCTCCCGTCCGGGGTGCCGCGGACGGGTCGGTCCTCCGCGACGTCCTGTCGCGGCGAACCTCGGGGCGGCGTCCATGCCGCCCCGACCCTGCGGCACCCCGGCCGCTCGGCAAGGGCGAAGGGGGGGCTTCCCCGCCCGATGATTAGGTGCCGGTATCCATTTCTTCTTGCTCGCCCGATGATTCTTTAGGTAGCGCTTCAAGGGATTCCTTCGGCTTTCTAGCGACCGGCTTGGGTGGCTTGGGTTGCCAGGCGTGCAGATGCTGCCCAACTAGGTCGTAGAACTCGGGGACGAGGCGTTCGAGGTCCTCGATGAAGGTCCGGCGACCATTGAAACGCTTGCCCAACCCCTCGACGAGCAGTACCTCGAAGGAATGCGGGGTGGATTTCTCGTTGTCGGTTTGCAGTGCGGTCGGGTCTTCCCGCACGGCGGCAATGTCTTTCTGTGTGAACGGTGCGCGTCCCGGCCAGTACGCTCGAATCAAAAGTCGGGGATCATCCTTCTTCAGCATGCGTATTAGCCAGTTGACGCGGGCCTTGGTGGACTTTCGGTCCTGCGGGGCCTTGAGCTTCATGCTGACGGTGATGGTCTTGCGGGCAAGGTCGGCACAGACGTCCAGGTCGGCGGCGCTGTCGGGAACCAGAAAGCTCGATTGCAGCCGATGGGTATCCACCAGTTCGGAGATGCCTTGCTTGAGTCGTTGATTGGGATCATCGACCAGCTTGCGCTCGATCTTGGCTTTTACCGGGTGGCCGACATGACGTGACAGTTGCAGGCTCAGGTCGCGTTCTTCGGCATGCCAGCACCCGACGGCACTCTCGACGTCTTCCCCGGTTTTCTTGAGCTTCTCCTGGTTGGCTACTGCCATGACTAGGTCTTTCCAGTCCTTGCCCATCTGTGTAAAGCGCTCGACACCGGTGCCGGAGTGGTTCAGGAACCGGGTGAGTTCTTCGAGCAGGAACAACTGCTCTTCGTCTTCGACCGCCTGCTGATAGTCGAGGATCTCGCACTGGGTGGCGATCCAGGTCCAGGACCAGTGGAAAAGCTCGGTTTTTCTGAGCAGTGTCTTGGAAACCGGCACCGGCGGATGATCGGCGCGGGCGACGAATTGGTTTGAAAGGGTGATGACGGCATCGATGCCGTTGGCCTTGGCAAGGTTCAGGTATCGCTCGACCTGTTCCTGATTGAGCTCGGCTTTTCCGATCTTCGCTTCAACGAGCGCGGTCCAAGTGGACTTCGGCGTCGACACAACGATGAGTCCGTCCGGGCGGCAGGATGACGGTTTGGTCTCCTTGAGCACCACTTCGGTAAATGTCTCGATCTTCGAGCGCTTGCCGATACGGATGCCGGCGGTGCGGAACAGTTCGGTTGCGAGCGCTGGGATTTGCGGCAGGGCGGCCAGCAGGATCGATGCGATCCGCTGTTCCCTGTTGGTGTCGGCGAGGACCGGGAAGAGACGGGCGGGTTCGCCATGTTTCAGGAAATCGGGTAGCTGATTCACTCGGGACGCTCCTTGTTCGGTGTGAATATCGTCACGCAGCGACTCTACCCGGTTATGTCGGTGTGAACGAATATGGTGGGCGGGCTAATCAAAATTGCATGCCGAGGTTTTGTGGTGTGTCCATAGCCGCGTCGAGAAAAGGGGTCAGAACCCTTTACCCGCATGGAAATTCCGGTTCACGGGGCGGGGCGAGTTGGGCGGTGGGTATGGCCGGGTAGGTGGCTCCCCCGCCCGTGGTCGGGAGGCCTGCAAGCACGGGCGGGGAGGGCAAAGCCATTGGGCGGCTGTGTCTTGATGCCGCGTTTCCTTGTGCAGCCAGTCAGAGCTTCTTCTCGAATTCGTCTAGCTGCCGGCGTGCCTCGTCCTTGGCAATGCCGTAACGCTCCTGGATCTTGCCGATCAGGTAGTCACGATGACCCTCGGCTTCGGCGAGGTCGTCGTCGGTCAGTTTGCCCCATTGCTTCTTGATGTCGCCCTTGACCTTGTTCCAGTTGGCCTTGATCTGCTCTGCATCCATCGCGGTTTCCTCCGACTGATAGAAAAGACGAGCGGGCGCACCGGAGGTGCCGCACCGTCTGGCGAGATTAGTTGCGACTGGCCAGCTTTTCAGAACCGTCCGCGTACCCTTCCGCCTCAGGCGTCGGGTGTGGCGATGAACAGTGTCTGGGTGGGGTAGGCGAACTCGATGCCTTCCTCCTCGAAACGCTGATGGACATGCAGGTTCACTGCCTGCTGGATGTCCATGTAGCGGGTGTAGTCGGCGCTAAGCACGAAGTACACCGTTTCGAAGTTGAGCGAGAAATTCCCGTAGGCCTTGAAATGGGAGCGGTCGAAACGGGTCTCTTCGGCCGATTCCACGGCCTCGCGCATGATGGTGGGGATTATCTGCAGCTTGGTCCGGGGCGTCTGGTAGGTCACGCCGATTTCAAAGACCACGCGCCGTTCGTGCATGCGCCCGTAGTTGCGGATGCGACTCTGGAGCAGATCCGAGTTGGAAAACACCAGCTGCTCGCCCGAAAGGCTGCGCAGGCGAGTGGTCTTGAGACCGACGTGCTCCACCTTGCCGAGCAGGTCGTCGATGATCAGGAAGTCCCCGACGGTGAAAGGCTTGTCGAGCACGATCGACAGGGAGGCGAACAGGTCGCCGAGGATGTTTTGCACCGCCAGGGCGACGGCAATGCCACCCACGCCCAGCCCGGCGATCAGGGCGGTGACGTTGATGCCGAGGTTGTCCAGGGCGAGCAGCAGGACGAACGACCACAGCGCGATCCGCCCGAGAAAGCCGACCGCGCTGAGCGTCATTTCGCTGCCGGGATCGGTCTCGCGTCGTTTCAGCCGGTAGCGCTCCAGTCGCTGGACGAGAAAGGTGCTGGACCACAGGCCGGCCTGCAGCAGCAGGACCAGCACGGTCACCGACCGGACGAACCGGTCGCCCTGAGCCGGGAGATCGAGATGCAGCGTGCCGAGGTAAATTGCCATCACCAGCAGGAACCACCACTGGGAGCGCCGCAGTACGGCCACCAGGTCGTCGTCGATGGTATTGGTCGTTCCTTCGGCAAACTTGCCCCAGCGGTTGAGGAGCACGCGCTGGGCAAAAACGAGCAGGGCGAAGATGCCCGCCGCAACCCCCAAGGCGATCAGGGCATCAACGAGATTGACCGGACCGATGGTCCATTCCAGAGGGCTCATGTCGGCATTCCTCGAGGTCGCTGGGCGGGATGTCGCTCCCAAAGAGGTCCGGGGAGCCGGCATCTTTCGATGCGTTCGGCCCCTGTTGTCGATCGGGTCGGTTTACTTGAACTATAGACGCCGTTGGTCGGCGATAGGAAAGCAGGCCCTGTTCAGAGCGGGTGAGTTTGTGCCGTGATCGTTCTCCCGTTCTCGAAGCTGGTATACGATTCGATTTTTCGGGAGATGCAGCGGAATGGATTTCCTCCCCGCGATCGTGAGTGCGCTTGGCACCATGTGGTGGTTGATACCGGTCGCCGTGGTGCTCGCACTGATCAAGACACCCTGGTTCAAGGGCATGGTCGGCGAGTTCCTGGTGAAGCTGGCCGCGCGACTGCGGTTACCCGCCGACGTCTATCACGCGATGCACAACGTCACGGTGCCTACCCCGGACGGCACCACGCAGATCGATCACGTCTTCGTCTCCTGTTTCGGCATCTTCGTGGTCGAGACCAAGCACATGAAGGGCTGGATCTTCGGTGGCGAGAGTCAGCCGAAATGGACCCAGAAGATCTACCGCAAGACGGTGGCCTTCCAGAACCCGCTCCGGCAGAACTACAAGCACGGCAAGGCGCTCGAGGCGATGCTCGACGTGCCGGGCGAAGTGATTCATTCAGTCGTAGCCTTCACGGGGGAGAGCACGTTCAAGACACCCATGCCGGCCAACGTCATCCATGGCGGCGGGTACGTGCGCTACATCCGTTCCTTCAGGAAGAACGTCCTGACTGACGCACAGGTGCAAGAGGTGATTGCCACGATCGTGTCGGGCCGACTCGCGCCGACGTGGGAGACCCATCGCCAGCATGTGGCGCAACTGAAAAGCCGTGCCGAGCCGAATGCCGCACGGCAGTGCCCGAAGTGCGGCAGCGAAATGGTATTGCGGACGGTCAAGCGTGGCACCAATGTCGGCAATCGTTTCTGGGGCTGCTCGGCCTTTCCCGTCTGCCGAGCGAGGCAGGACATCGAATGATCTGTTGCTTTAGGCGGGGTCGCACCTAAGTTAAGCCACGGATTGTTGGCAAGGCTTCCCCGCGCAGCCCAACTAATTGGGCTTTAGAGCCACGTTTCGGGCCTGAAATTGGCGATACAAGCGGCAGGCCACTTGCGCAGGCAGGCCGCATCGCCCGCGTCTTTCACAACGTCTCGCCTGCGCCCAGGTCCCGAGTGGCGCCTGAACCCCCTTCGACGAACGCCTAGCTCCCAACGGCCAAGCTCTCGGACTGTCGCGTATCTCGGTGCAGTTCCTCGTCCTTAAGTGCCTGTTCGACCCGTCGGCTGTTCGTCGGCTATGAGAGAACTAAGTCGGACCGGCGAGTGTCCGAACAGGCAGTCGGCTGGCGACCAGTCCCTGTTCGCGTCATGGCGTTGATCGACGTCCGCGCGGTCTCGGGCGCGATAGCTATACTTTTCGGCTCCTTTGAACCGCGCACGGGTGAACTCATCGACAAGATTCTTCAGTCGGCTTTGGAGCTCTCGCCCCTGACGGTCTATGTCGTGCAGGGGGTGCTCTGCTGGGCGGAAGTGTAAAGCGGCGCGATAGTTTGCGCAGATTTGCGGATTAACGTGCGCGCTTCGTGAAGGCTTAATGCCATGAACGAATGAGCAGTTCTTTTGCTGCTTTGCGTTTGCCTCCGACGGTATAGCTGATGTCCAGTTCGGTCATGTCGAAGCCGCGGAAAACCTCCCGGATATCGGGGTGATCGTTGATGCTGACCATCACCTTGGCCTTGCCGTCTCGGGCCTGCTTGGCCAGCTCCTCGTAGTGGTCGAGATTCAGGTCTTTGGATTTGCCGTAACCGGCGGTCTCCCAGTATGGAGGGTCGCAGTAAAAGAACGTGCTGGGGCGGTCGTAACGACGCATGCACTCCAACCAATCCAGGCGTTCAACAACCACGCGTGACAGTCGCAGGTGGGCTTCGCTGAGATCCTCCTCCATACGCAACAAGTTCAGGCGCGGTGGCGTTGTTGTGGAGACACCGAAGGTCCGTCCGGTCGGCTTGGCACCAAAGGTTAGCTTTTGGAGGTAGTAGAAACGAGCCGCCCGTTGGATATCCGTCAGGCCGTCTGGGTCAGCGTGCTGGTTCCAGAGGAATGACTGGCGCGAGACCAATGCCCACTTGAACTGACGAACGAACTCCTCGAGGTGGTGCTGCACCACGCGGTAGAGATTGACCAGGTCGGCGTCGACATCGTTAAGGACTTCGACCCTGCTTGGGTCTTTGCGAAAGAAGATTGCGCCGGCACCTGCGAAGGGCTCGACGTAACATTCGTGGGACGGGATGAGGGGGATGATTCGACGGGCAAGGCGACGTTTGCCGCCCATCCACGGGATGATGGGATTGGCCACCGGTGAAAGCTCCTTCGTGATAGGCTCCTTCTGCCGCTAGTGGCTGGAAGGGCCTTGTCTGCTCTCACGGGCGGTGCCCCGTGGGTTCAGGGGCCTTGCATTGGTGGCAGCCAATGCAAGGTCGCCCTTTTCCACTCAAGATTACGTTTCCCACCGATCCCTCCTCGCCTCGAAGCCCTTCAGTGGTTTCATCCGTTGATCACCACGATCAAGAAACACGCGCAAGGTCCTAACCGTCGGCAGAGATCGCACACCTGCGTGCCCGTGTGGTTAAAAGATGATTTTAAGTCGTGCTTCGCCATGCTTATCTCCCGTCTGAACGTCACATCGTCAGACTCTCCCAGTCAGTAAAGCTGTTCCAGGAGGGAGGGGTCACATAATCATCTTGTGACCGGTCCAACCCACAAGCCGCCCGGTCATTTGCCTTGCCAGGGCCTTCTTATCAGAATGAAGGCCCGGCTGTTGAAGCCGACACGACTAATATCGGGCTGTTATGCCCGCATGGCACAAGGAGGCCGCCATGCTCCGCACCACACTCACCATCGCCTTTCTCACCGTCACCGGCGCCGCCCAGGCGGCCGCGTACAAGTGCACTGGACCTGACGGGGCGGTGACCTTTTCCGACATGCCGTGTCCGGATGCGCCCAGCGAGCAGGTCCAGCTGCATGACGAGGGGCACGAGGCGCCGCGTTCGGCGGGCGACCCGCTCGAGGCGCAGCGGCGGATGGCCGAGGAGTACGATCGCCGGCGCGAAGCCGAGATCCAGTCGAATATGGATCGCCGCCGCCAGGCGGTGCTGGACAAGAAGGCCCGCGACGAGTGGGAGGCCAAGGTCCGCGACGCGAAGATGGACGACCGTGTTATCGAGGGCATGACAAAGGACGACGTGCGGGACTCGTGGGGTGATCCTGACGAGACGGACATCACGTCGGGCAGCGAGCGCTGGCTGTACTGGAAGCGAGTCAACTACCGGTCGTACCTGAACGCCGTCACCTTTCGTGATGGGCGAGTCTCGTACTGGTCGCAGGACTGGCAGCCATGAGCCTGGACACGTTTTCCGTCATCGTGGAGGCCGTGTCCGCCGCGCTGGTGCCGGTGATAGCGGGTGTCGTGGCGTGGATTGCCTACGCCCAGTGGCGAACGAATGAGCTCCGACGCCGACACGAGCTACACGACGACCGGATGGCCCTCTACCGGGCCACGGCCGATTTCCTGTCCACGGTGTGCGAGCGCGGCGATGCAAGGCTCGAGGACTATGATCGGCTCATCAAGGAGAAGGTCCGGTCCCAGTTCCTGTACCGCTTCGACGTACATAGCTACGTTGAGCACATCATGGATCAAGCCAGCGTCCTTCAGTCCAAGAACCGAAAGCTAGAGAGTCGGGATCCTCTCAGCGCGGATGATCTTGATGATCGAAAGCGGTTGAACGCCGAGCGCGATACGGTTTGGGGGTGGTTATCTGAAGAGCGCCTTCAATTGCCGGAAGGCCCTTTTAAGCGTTACCTCGAGATCCCGTGATCAGACCCAGCACACCGGCCCATCGTTGCTTGCTGCAGCCTCGCCAGTGACTGGGTGAATCGATACGTATGGCGGGTAATCGCTGGCAAACCTGATAGGGTCAACCGCGGCAGTTAAGCCATTTGTATGGATCAACCTACCGCACTCGAACTGCTCCCCATCTGGTGTCGGCTCCTGGTTCGCGATCGCGTATGGGGTCGGACCTAGCTAACCCGTTGAATATGCGCGGATAGTTCGCTTCTGTCCCCGTCTAATTTGACGTTAGTGCCGCGTTTTTGGGCGTGAAATGGATGTTGTAAGCGGCGACGCCCCAGACGATGGGCAAGGGGCTGGCCTGCAATCATTCCGTCCGCTTCACCGAGTCGACCCCACGGTGCACACTGCGGGCGGGTGCCGCGTCAGTTCTTCAACAGTCGGACGTAGTGCATCAGATGAAAGATATCCGCATCTGCTTCGTTGGTGATTCATTCGTCAACGGCATGGGCGACGAGTCTGCGCTGGGCTGGGCGGGCCGACTGTGCCGTGACGCGCACGGGCAGGGCATCCCGGTGACCGGCTATAACCTGGGCGTGCGCCGGGAGACCAGCCGCGATATTTGCCGGCGATTGGAGGCCGAATGCACCCCAAGGCTGCCCGCCGACTGTGACGGACGGATCGTGCTCTCCTGCGGCGTGAATGACACCATGTGGGAGAAGGATTCGACGCGCGTACCCTTTGAGGAATCTGTCGCCAACCTCGACACGATGCTCGGCTTCGCGAGTTCGGTCCTGTGTCTGGTCGTGGGTCCGCCACCAGTCGATGACGACGAGCACAACCACCGTATCGAATCGTTGTCCGCGGCGTTTGCCGGCCTGGCCCGTGAGCGCGGCGTTCCCTTCATCGATCTTTTCGGCCCCCTGGCTGATGAAGCGGCCTACCGCCGAGCAGTGCAGCAGGGTGACGGCGCCCACCCGGAGAGCACGGGTTATGCGCGAATGACGGAGGTGATCGCCTCGTCGCCGGATTGGTGGTTCCGGGGCTAAGCGGGGTCTGACCTATCTAAGCGTTGGATTATTGGAGATTTGCACGTCGATGCCCCGGCTAATCCGGCTTTCGAGCCGCGTTTTCGGGCCTGAAATCGGCGATGTAAGCGACAGGCGACTGACGTAGGTGGGCCGCATCGTTCGCGTCACCCACAGGTTTTGCCTGTGCCCAGGTCCCGAGTGGTGCCGGAACCCCTTCGACAAACGCTAGGAAAAAGGGGGTCAGAACCATTTAGCGCGACAGGCTGCTTTTTTCGCACGCTGTTACGTAAAGTGGTTTCTTTACTGAGCGGTGCCCAGCGCGCGAGGCACTTTCTCTTGCTTGCCCAAGAGAAAATACCCAAAGAGAAGGGCACCCCTCGCCTTGGTCCTGCGGGCTTCCCTCCCGTCCCGGGTGCCGCGTACGGGTCGGTTCGACGCGACCTCCTGTCGCGGCGAGCCTCGGCGCCACGTCCCTGTGGCGCCGACCCTGCGACACCCCGGCCGCTCGGCAAGGCGAAGGGGACGCCCAGCCCGATGAATGGAGCGCTATTTCAACCGGCTCGCGAGTGTCTAGAAACCCCCGGGGGCGATTCAGTTTTGCGCACGATGTGTTCGGTGAACGTGCGGTGCCATTACTGATATCGTGCCTTTCCTGACCTTGGGAATGGATTCCGCTATGTTTATTTTGTTCGCTTTCTTGTGCTGATCGTGCTGGCGTTGATCGGGTTTATAGCCTATGGGTATTTGCTTGAGCTTCTTCCAAACTTGTTCCCACCCGGTCAGGATCTTCGGTCGGCCATCGCTCTGTTGGTGTTGCAGGGTTTCCTGGCCGCGCTGGTGGTAGGCGGGTTGATGAGTTACCCCATCGCCTGGCTTACCGGTAGGTATGCCTTTTGGGCCGCTCTTGCCGTCGCTTCTCCCGTTCTGGTGTTTCGAGGTCCGGCGTTGTTTGACACGACGCTTCATGGAATCACCACCGTCATCGTGGTTTACGAAATTTTCGCGTACGTGGCGCTGTTGGTAGTGGGGGCGTGGCTGGCTCACAATTCTTTGAGTAAACGTTGCCAGACCCCCGTTCCCGGCTCCTGACAAATAGGTGGTGCAGGTGGGCTAGGCGGGGTCGGATCTAGCGAAGCGACTGATTGTTGGCAACGCTGCCCCGCTCGGCGCTGCTAATTCGGCTTTAGAGTCACGTTTTCGCGCCTGAAATACGCAGCGTAAACGGCTGGCGACTCCCGCAGGCGCGCCGCACCGTCAGCGTCTTCCACTCGTCTTGCCGGTGCCCAGGCCCCATGTTGCGCCTGGCCCCCCTTCGACGAACGCCTAGCTCCCAACGGCCACGCTCTCGGACTGTCGCGTATCTCGGGTGCAGTTCCTCGTCCTTAAGTGCCTGTTCGCCCCGTCGGCTGTTCGTCGGCTATGAGAGAACTAAGTCGGACCGGCGAGTGTCCGAACAGGCAGTCGGCTGGCGAACAGTCCCTGTTCGCGTCATGGCGTTGATCGCCGTCCGCGCGGTCTCGGGCGCGATAGCTATACTTTTCGGCTCCCTTTGAACCGCACACGGGTGAACTCATCGACAAGCTTCTTCAGTCGGCTCTGGAGCTCTCGCCCCTGACGATCTATGTCGTGCTGGGGGTGCTCTGCTGGGCGGAGGCCGCATTCTTTCTCGGCTTTTTCACGCCCGGCGAGGTGGCTGTGGTGATCGGGGGCATCCTGGCCTCCCGTGGTCAGATCGAGATGGGACCGCTGCTGGGTGTCGTGGTGTCGGCCACGCTCATGGGGAATGCGACCGGTTTTTATATCGGGCGTCGTTGGGGCACCCGCATGCTGCAGTGGGCGCCGCTGGAGCGTTTCTTCGGCCCGTCCATCCGGCGGGTGCAGGGCTTCATGCAGCGCAAGGGCGAATGGGCCATCGTCCTGGGCCGGGTGTCCACCCCCACCCGGATCATCGTGCCGTTTCTCGCGGGCGCCTCTGAGGTGCCGTATCGCCGTTTCCTGCTGTTCGACGTGCCGGCAAGCATCATCTGGGCCGTCACGTTCAGCACGCTCGGGGTCGTGCTCGGGGCCTCCTGGGATGTTCTGCAGGAGGCAACGGGCACCGCCGCTTTGCTGGTGCTGATCCTGTTCATCATGGCGCTGGTCATTCGCTGGGCGGCTGCCCGCATTGCGGCAAACCGGCAACGGGTGGAGGAGGTGGTCCGCGTCGCCCTGCGGGTGACCGGCACCGACGGTGTCGTCCGCACGCTCGCCCCGGGGGTTCGCTGGCTGGCTCGGCGGCTCAATCCGGGTGTGGCGCATGGGTTGAGTCTAACGTTTGGCTTTCTGGCCCTGTTCGGTGCCGTTGGCGGTATCGTCCTGGTGCTCAGCCAGACGCGGGCGGTTGCCGGTCTGGCCCTGATCGACTTCCCCGTTCTCGAGTGGATTGGTGCCGTGAGAACCGACCAGGCGGTCGCGTTCGCGCGCGGCGGTCTCCAGGCGTTTTACTGGCCCGGAATCCTTGTGGTGCTGATCCCGTTAATGGCGTTCGTGCTCTGGCGTGCCGGGTGGGGCGCCGCGCTTCGAATCGGCGTCGGGCTGGTCTTCGCCGCCGGCGGCGCCTATCTGCTTGACCGCTTTGCGCTGACAGGCGTCGTGCCCAATGCCGAGTTTCCTTCGGTGCCGGTCACGGCCGTGGCCGCCCTGTTGGTGCAAACGACGGCGTTCACGTTCCGAATGTCGAACTGGCGGTCCGCGGTGGTCTGTGCCGGGGTCGGCACGTTCGTGCTCTTTGCCGTGGGGCTGGGAACCCTCGTGGCCGGCTCGGCGGCCCCCTCGGGGGTCGTCTTGGGGCTGGCGCTGGGGATAGCCTGGGCCTCGGTGGTGGAACTGCTCCGGCATGTGCTCGGTTCGGAACGCGGCCGTCCCGCGCCGCAATCCGACTCCCGGCCTCCGTTAGAGCCCTAGCCGCGTTTGACCACCCGATGAGTGGCGCTTGAGCGGCCCGAAAACGGATATTTGGTCTCGGCCCGACCCCCGCGGCCTTCCGCTGCCTTGTGGCATCGCCCCGGCTTGCTTGGGGGTGGCACTCGTCGGCTGGGAGTGAGCGGCCTGACCGATTTTTCCCCTGCCCGTGGCAGGCGGGTGTGCCAGCACGAGCAGGGGAAAGCTGGATTCAAGGGGCCGCTGTGTTTCGGATGCAGCGGCCGGTAGGGCAGCCGGTCAGAGCTTTTTCTCGAACGCCTCGACCTGCTTGCGAGCCTCTTCCTTGGCGATGCCGTATCGCTCCTGCACCTTGCCGATCAGGTAATCGCGATGACCTTCGGCCTCGCTAAGGTCGTCATCGCTCAGCTCTCCCCATTCCTGCTGAATACGGCCCTTGATCTGTTTCCAGCTGCCTTTGATGCGATCTGAATCCATGAGAATTCCTCCCAGTGGTTTGAACGACACAAGTCCGTGCACTCGCGAGGCGAGCTGCCTGAGGAAGCTAGTACCGACGATGGGGATTAGCAAAAGGAAAAGGGGGGCAGCGCCCTTATTGACGTGCGCACCCAGGTGGCTCAGCAAGGCGAAGGGGGAAATCCCACCCGCGCCACTATGCTCCTATCCGCTGCCTGCTACGTTTCCGTTGACTCGTGGGACAAAGGATCCGAGTCCGTCTTCCCCGGGTCGGGTTCATCCGACTGTCGCCATCGACGTCACCGTCGGTCAGGTGAGCCGTTCTGGCTTACGCTCGGTTCTATCGGCACGCACCGGCATCTGCCGTGCTTGTCGAGTGCCAAAAATCAACGAGCTGCTATGACACGAAGTCTCCGGCGTGTTTTTCGGTTTGCCGCTGCCATTGCCCTCGCGGGTGGGGCGGCCTTGCTGCTGGGTGGGTGCAGCACGACCATCGTTCCTCCGGCGTCGGTGGAGCAGCCGCAGGCGGTTTTCGTTCTGGACCACGGTCGTCATTCCAGTCTGGTGCTCCCGCACCCCGACGGCTTTGTCCGCTATGCCTACGGTGACTGGGGTTGGTATGCCGAGGTCGAGACGGGCGTGGCGGAGGCGAGCCGGGCCGTGCTTTTGCCGACCCGTGCCGGATTGGGGCGAAGTGTGACGGGACGGTCCGCAACCGCGGGCGAGGTGCGTGCCGGTCTCAAGGTCGGCATCCAGGAACTCCACGAGATTCAGGTGGAGACGGCTCGAGTGGACGCCTTGCGCTCGTCGCTTGAAGGGCTTTACCAGGATCATTTCGCCAGCCTGAAGTACAACGCCGTCTACGATCTCGCCTTTGTCGAGCACCCGGAGACGTATGCGTTCTGGAATAATTCCAATCACAAGGTCGCCGAATGGCTGCGGCGGCTGGGCTGCGCTATCGAGGGGAGTGCCTTGTGGGCCTGGTGGAAAGTGACCGGTGCCGACGGGGTGAAAGCGCCACGATAAGCGAGGAGGCCATCCGGGACGAGATCACGGTCTGGCTGTCCGTGCACTGTGAGTTGGGCTCGGCGAAGGGCGGGGCCATTTGATCGCGCGGTGTCTTGCCTGATCCTCGGTGTGTGGCAGGCAATGAAGTGAAGGCCGGTGGTACCGGGGTCGCCCGGGAGCGGCGTTGCACGCGCCTCCCGGGGGATTTGATGGGTTACGGGGTCGATTGCAGGGTGTTGTGGCTCTCGATGAGGTGCTTGTAGTCGGGGATGTGGTTGGCGAACAGCGTGCCCAGTCCTTCGATGTCGTTGCGCCAGTCGCGGTGCAGTTCGCAGGCCACGCCGAACCAGGTCATCAGCTGGGCGCCGGCGGCGGACATGCGGTCGAGTGCCGAATCGCGGGTGAGCGCGTTGAAGGTGCCCGAGGCGTCGGTGACCAGGAACACCTCGAAATCCTCGGCCAGCGCGGAGAGCGTCGGGAAGGCGACGCACACCTCGGTGACGATGCCCGCGATGATCAGCTGTTTCTTGCCGGTGGCCCGGACGGCCTCGACGAAGTCGTCGTTGTCCCAGGCGTTGATCTGCCCCGGACGGGCGATGTAGGGCGCCTCCGGGAACGTCTCCTTGAGCTCCGACATCAGCGGGCCGTTGGGTCCGGTCTCGAAGCTGGTGGTCAGGATGGTCGGCAGCTCGAAGTACTTCGCCAGATCGGCCAGGGCCATGACGTTGTTCTTGAACTTGTCGGGCTCGATGTCCCGCACCAGGGAGGCCAGTCCGGTCTGGTGGTCGACCAGCAGGACGGCGGCGTCGTTCTTGTCAAGCCGGGTGTAGGAAGTGCTCATGGCGTTGTCCTCGTAGGGTTGTGGGTCAAGTGGTTGCGGGGATCCGGCCGAAGCGACCGGCCTGGTAGTCGTTGATTGCTTGGGTGATCTCGGTCTGGCTGTTCATGACGAAGGGGCCTTGCGCCGCGATGGGCTCGTCGATGGGTTCGCCGCCAAGCAGCAGCACCCGGGCCTCGGTATTCACCTCGAAGGCAAGCTCGCTGCCGTCGCGCTCCATGATGGCGAGTTCCGCGTCCCCGACGCGTTGGTCGTCGATGCGGATCTCGCCCTCGAGGACGAAAAGGGCGGTGGTGTGGCCTTCAGGCAGCCGGAAACTCACCTCGTGCCCGGCATCGAGACGCATGTCCCACACGTTCATCGGGGTGAAGGTGTCCGCTGCACCCGGGACGTTTGCGTACTCGCCCGCGATCAGACGTACCGCGCCGGCGCCGCCGGGCAGCATGACTTCGGGAATGTCGGCATCGGTGATTCCCTGGTAGGCGGGCGGGGTCGTCTTGTCTCGGGCGGGCAGGTTGACCCACAGCTGCACCATCTCGAACGGCCCGCCACGACGGGCGTACTCGGGGCTGTGAAATTCCTCGTGCTCCACACCGGAGCCGGCCGTCATCCATTGCACGTCGCCGGGGCCGATGGTGCCGCCGCCTCCGCCGGAATCGCGGTGCGATACGCCGCCGGCATAGACGATGGTCACCGTCTCGAAGCCGCGGTGCGGATGGGCGCCGACGCCGCGGCGGGCGTCGGTCGGCTCGAAGTCCGCCGGGCCGGCGTAGTCCATCAGCACGAAGGGCGAGAGCTCGCGTGCGAGATCGTGATAGGAGAAGATATTGCGCACCGGGAAGCCGTCGCCGACCAAGTGGCTGCCGTTGCTGCGCTTGATCAGGGATACTGTTTTCATCGGGGTCTCCCGTTGGCTGTTTCCGACACACTAGGCGCCGCCGCGACGGGCGACTAGCCGGCAAACGCGGGAAACACTTTTCATCTGGCTGGACAATCGACATGGATTTCAACGAGGCGGCGGTCTTCGTCAAGGTGGTGCAGGCCGGTGGCTTCAGTGCCGCGGCGAGACAGATGGGGTTGCCGACCTCGACCGTCAGCCAGCGGGTCGCGCGCCTGGAGAAGCGGCTCGGCGTCACGCTGTTGCAGCGCACTACGCGCAAGGTCACGCTCACGGATGTCGGCGAGCTCTTCTATCGCCACGCGACGGTCGGTCTCGACCACCTGAACGAGGCCGAGGCCGCCGTCAATGCGACAACCGAGGCGCCTTGTGGGCTCTTGCGGGTCACGGCACCGACCGACTTCGGCGATGCCTTGCTGGCCGCGATCATCCGCCGGGTGCGTCAGGCGCACCCGGGCATCGAGATCGAACTGTTTCTGACCGACCGCTTGGTGGACCTGGTGGGGGAAGGTCTGGACGTGGCCATCCGCGCGGGGGAGCTCGAGGACTCATCCCTGGTGGCCAAGGGCGTCGGCATGGCCTGCTGGGCCCTGTTTGCCAGCCCCGACTATCTGCAATCCGCGCCTCGGCTGACACACCCCGACGACCTGGCCGGGCACGAGTGCGTCCAGTTCGCCTCCCTGGGGCGGGAGGAATGGCAGCTTTCCGATTCGGCCACCCGGCTCTCCGTGCCGATGGACGGACGGGTGATCGTCAATGATTTCAGTGTGGTGCGGGAGATGATGCTGGCCGGCGACGGCATCGGGCTGCTACCCACATACGACTGCCGAGCGGAGGTGGAGTCAGGTCGCCTGGTCCGGGTACTGCCCGACTGGCACGCCAGGGCCGACCCGATCCACCTCGTCTATCCATGGCAGCGATTCGTGCCGCCCAAACTGCGAGCCTTCGTCGACATCGTCGCCGAGGAACTGCAAGCCTGGCTGAAACGCTGAACCGACAGATCGCATTTGCCGGCGAAACTTGGGTAACGGACTACCTCTCGGGGTCCGGCAATGCGCTCGGCGCGGATCTGGTGGCTGATCCCGCTTATCGTCACTGCCGGGGTGCTCGAGACGCCGTGGTTCAGGGGCTTGGCTGCATGGTTGGCGAGTGCCGGGTAAGGCTCGTGGCACGGGCCAGGCTGCCTGCCGGCGTCTACCACCCGTATCACATTGTCACGATGCGCACCCAGGACGGCAGCACCCAGATCGACTGCGTCCCCAATCGGTTCGGGAAAATGCCTTCTTGCGATTCAGTACGATTGATCTCACCGCCGCTTGCGGTGATTCTGGGAGAGGAACGATGACTTCGGAACCGGTCAAAATCCGTCCGGCGCGCCCTGACGAACTGCCTGCGATCCACGCACTGCTGACAGCCGCGTTTGGCGTGAAGGATGCCCCGCGCATTATCCGCATGGTCGACGAGGCAGTGGCCGATCCGAGCGCGCGCCCGCTGCTGTCGCTGGTTGCCGTTCGTGGCGACCGGGTGATCGGTCACATCCTGTTCACCCATGCCGAGGTCGACACGGGGACCGAATCCATCGCGGCAAGCCTGCTCGCGCCGATGGCCGTCGACCCGGATTGTCAGGGTCAGGGCATCGGCGCACGCCTGATCACCGCTGGCCTTGCGGCACTCGAGGCGATGGATGTCGGCTTGGTGTTCGTCCTCGGGCATCCCGACTACTACCCGCGCTCGGGTTTCGAGCCGGCCGGCGCGCGCGGGTTTTCCGCTCCCTATCCCATTCCCGAGCGGCACTCGGCGGCCTGGATGGTCAAGGCGTTGCGTCCCGATTGGCTCGGTTGTATCACCGGCCGGGTGCGCTGCGCCACGGCGGTCGATCACGAGGAGTTGTGGATCGAGTAGGGTGGGGCGGAGAGATCGGGGGTCCCCGAGATGCCGAAGCTCGCCGCAAACGGCGGGTTTGTGGCGTGCGCCGGGCTCCGGTTGCTGTCATTCGGCAGCCGCCTTCGCTGCCTCCCGGAATCAATGAGCTGCCGGTGGTCTACGCGAGCCGGTGGTGCCGGGTCGGCGAGGGGCGTGGCTGCGGGTTAACTGCTCGATTGCTCGAGCAGGTGGCGGAGGTCCTCGGTGATATTGGCGGTCTTGGACTGCTCGTCGATCAGCAGACGTACCTTGCCCTGTTGGTCGAAAACGAACACCGCGCCGCTGTGGTTGACGATGTAAAACCCGTCATCCTGAGGTTCTTCATAGCTAAAGGCGACGCGGTAGCGCTTGGCCACCTCCTTGAGCTGTTCCTGGGTGCCGGTCAGCCCGACCAGTTCGGGCGTGAAATCGCTGACGTACTCGTCGAGGACCTTCTTGTCGCGCTTTGGGTCCACCGCCACGAACAGGATTTCGACCTGGTCGGCCTGCTGGCCCAGGTCCCGGGTTGCCGCGGCCAGCTTGCGTAGCGCGACCGGGCAGACGTGCGGGCAGCTGGTGTAGCCGAAGAACATCATCGTGATCTTGCCGCGGTACTTCTCGGCGGTGACCGGCTCGCTGTTGTGGTTGGTCAGGTCAAACTCGAGGTCTGGCATGACACCGGTGATGTCGTGGCCGTGCCAGCCACCCGGTGGCTCCTCGCTGCAGCCGAGCAGCATGAGGGGGAGCAGCCCCAGGATCAGAAGACTCTTGAATCGCGACACGGTCTTACCTCGCACAGCCAAGGGTGGGGGAAGCGGTTTTCTCGACGTGACGGTTCTGGCGGTTCCATCGATACACCAGCACCAGCCCGCCGACGAAGCTCATCATCGCCGCGGGCACCCAGGTGAGCAGCCCGCCGATCGACTGATCTACCAGTGGGGTGATCGGCAGGATGCGCCCGCAGGCGGCGTAGATGCCAAACAGGTCGTGGTTGCTCAGGGCGATGTAGGCGCCCAGCGCGATCTGCGGGAACATCACCAGGAACAGCACCAGCAAGCGATAGCCGTAGTGGCGCATGTCGCTCGCGCCCGGCGCGCGCAGGTTGAAGATCATCCACCAGAACAGCAGCCCGTCGATGGCCATGCCCCAGTTCATCGTGTTGTAGAGCGGCACGTTGAGCATGGCGTAGAAGTGCACCGACGGGATCAACCAGAAGTAGATCAGGCCGACGAAGATCGCGCCGGCCACCATCGGTTCCTGAATGGCCGCGTACAGGTGGCGCAGCAGCCAATTGCGCCGCAGCGGCGTCACGATGTAACGATGGAGGCTCGCGGGCAGGCCGGCCCCGAGGATCGCGGCCGGTGCCGAGACGGCGATCAGGAACGGGGCGATGTGATGCAGCACCAGGTGCTGCAGGCGGTGCATGAAGAAGCTGTGCTGGGCGTAGTACTCGAACTGGGTCTGCAGGACGACATACATGCCCACGAGCCCGATCCAGAACATCACCGCCTGGCCAACACCGCCGCCCGCCCGGCGCCAGCCCCGCTGGTAGAGCAGGGCGGCGCCGGCACAGACCAGCAGCACCGTCGGCGAGAACTCGTACGGCACAAGGAAGGCGACGGTCTGCTCGAGCAGGGTTGGCAACGTCATGGTCGGCTCCCCATTCGGCCGGTCAGCCTAGCCGAGCACGGTCGGCAGCGAGCCGAGTGGCAGGTAGTGATCGGCCAGCATCAGGGCGAACAGGGCGGTCAGGTAGGTGATCGAGAAACCGAACAGTTTCATCGCCTGCTGGTCGCTGTCGACGTGCAGCAACCGCCAGGCGCGCAGGATGAAGCTGCCGCTGAGCAAGGTCGCGCCAACCAGGTAGACCGGGCCGCTCATGCCCACCAGCACCGGCAGCAGGCTCACCGGGAGCAGGGCGATGGCGTAGTACAGGGTTTGGCGCTTGGTGTAGGCCACGCCGTTGGTGACCGGCATCATCGGCACCTTGGCGGCGGCATATTCCTCGCGCCGGGCGATGGCCAGCGGCCAGAAATGCGGTGGCGTCCAGACGAAGATGATCAGGAACAGCGCGATGGCCTCCCAGCCAACCTGGCCGGTGACGGCAGTCCAGCCCAGCAAGGCGGGTGCCGCACCCGAGGCGCCGCCCAGCACGATGTTCTGCGGGCCGATCCACTTGAGGTAGCGGGTATAGATCACGGCGTAGCCGATCAGGGTGAACAGGGTCAGCACCGCGGTGAGCGGGTTGACCGCGAACCACAGCAGCGCCAGCGACACCCCGCCCAGCAGGGCGGCGAAGATCGTCGCCGCGCTTCGGGAGACGTCGCCCGTGGGCAGCGGCCGGGCCTTGGTCCGGCCCATCGCCGCGTCGATCTCGCGGTCGGCGACGTGGTTGAACGCCGCCGCCGAAAAACCGGCGAGCGTGATGCCGATGGTGCCGGCCAGGAGCAGCGTCCAGGGCAGATCCCCCGGTGGTGTCGCCAGGAGCATGGCAACCAGCGCCGTGAACACCACCAGCGAGACGACCTTGGGCTTGCACAGCTTGACATAGCTGCGCCACGGGAAGGCGCCGATCGCGGCGACCGTCTGGGCTCGAACATTCATGTCAGCACTCCCTTCGATGCCTGACCCGTCGAGGGGGTCAGCGGATAATTGAGGTGGTGGTTGAGCGCGATTACCGCCAGCAGCAACAACGCTGCGACCGCGTTGTGGGCGTCAGCCAGCGGCAGGGGCAGTCCGAAGAGGACATTGCCGACACCGATCGCTATCTGCGCCCCCAACAGGATGCCGATGGCCAGGGCGAGCCTCGGGGCGATCGGACTTGCCTTGATCGCCAGCGCCAGCAGGGTGATGAACACGGCCAGTGCCCCGAGTCGATGCAGCCACTGAATGGCGATCAAGCCCGCGCCATGCAGGTCGTTCACCTCATGCAGCCCGAATACGTTGCTGTAGTCGGCGTCCGGCCACCACTGCCCGTTGCAGGTGGGAAAGCCGCTGCAGGCCAGGCCGGCGTAATTGGTCGAGGTCCAGCCGCCGAGGAAGATCTGCACGATCAGCAGCACCAGGCCGACTGCGGCGAACCAGCGCATGCCGGACGTGACCGTCGATGGTGGCGACGGTTCTGCCCCGGCCTGACGCAGCCATCGGTGCCGGTTGTCGAGCCATATCCACCAGAGCATGGACAGCACGGTCATGCCGCCGAGCAGATGGGCGGTGACCACCAGTGGCTTGAGCAGCATGGTCACGGTCCACATGCCCAGCAGGGCCTGGAACACGACCAGGCCGGCGAGGGTGGAGAGGATGGCGCGGTGGCGCTTGTACCACCAGCCGATGCCGACCAGCATCAGGATCAGCAGGCCGAGCGTCCCGGCGGCATAGCGATGCACCATCTCGTTGAGGGCCTTGCCGGCCTCCAGCGGCTGATCGGGGTACATGGCATTGACCTGGCTTTCGTTGGCCTGGGCCGAGCTGACCGTCAGATGGCCGTAGCAGCCCGGCCAGTCCGGGCAGCCCAGGCCGGCGTCGGTCAGGCGGACGTAGGCGCCGAGTACGACGACCACCAGGGCCAGGATCGTGGCCAGGTAGGTGAGGCGGCGGTAGGTACGGCCGTCCCCCGGGGTTGTCTTACGCTGCTTTGCGGACAGGTGAACCATCAGCTCAACCCTCCCCGGCCAGACGCAACAGACGTTCCAGATCGTCCAGCAATCCCTGCGGATCGAAACCGGCGTCGTAGCGCAACACCAGGTAACCCTGCCGGTCGACGAGATAGACGGCCCCTTTTGCCAGCGGCCACTGGGTGCTTTCGAGCACCTGCAACCCCTGGTCAAAATCCGCGGGGCGGCTTGTGCCGGCAGGCTCCAGCAGCACCCGCTGGACCGATCGCATCCCTTCGTCCTGTGCCAGGCGGACCCGGCGTAGGGTATCCATCAGCGAACGGCATTCCGTGTCGCAACCGACCTGGTTTTCGGCCGCGGGCACGTGATGGAGCAACGTCCATTTTCCCTGGAAAAAGTCGGTGTCGACGGGCTCGCCGTCGAGTGTCTTGAGCCCGGCGACCGGCACTTGCTCGACGGGGGTGAGCAATTGCCCATGTTCGAGTCCACCTGGCTTCTCGAACGGCTGAAGGGCGTACATGGTCCATGACGCGGCCAGCGGCAGTATGAAGATTGCCGCCAGGCTGCCCAGAATGAACCATTGCCGCCGACTCGAAGTCGTCATTACTGCTTCCATTCTCGATTTCTCCTTTGCCGGCCCCGGTGCAGGCCGTGCCACAGGTAAACAATCATCAGCACCACGGCGAATCCGAACCACTGTGCCGCGTAGCCGTGGTGCCGTGACGGCCCGAACTCATGCATGACTTTGACCTTGTGGGCCGCAACCTCCGAGCCGTCGGGGTAGAGCACGACCGGCCGCAGTTGATAGTCCAGTTCCTTTTCGAGCGTGTCGGGTACCGCGGTCTGGACCACCTTGGGCCAGCCGGCGGCGAAGGTCTCGCGATCCGACAGCTCGAACGGCGGTGGCTGGGGCGTCATGGCCAGGCCGGTGACCTGCACCGTTCCCGTGGGCACCTCGACGGTCGGTAGTTGCGCGCGGCTCGCGCCTTGTGCCACCCACCCCAGATTGACCAGCACGGCCTGATCGTCCGCGATTCGCAAGGGGGCCAGCACCTCGTAGCCCGGGCGGCGATTCCGTACCCGGTTGTCCAGCAGGAACCGGTGTTCGCCGTACTGCCCGCTGGCTCGGGCATGCAATGGCACGTTGGTCGGACCGAGTGATTCGACCGGTACCGGCGAGGCGTGCCTGGCCGCCGACTCGGCGTCGAGCAGGAGCTGCTTTTCCGCCGCGCGCTGGATCTGCCAGGAGCCCAGCCCGAGAAAGATGGGCAGCAGGACCAGCGTGGCGAGGCTTTGCACCAGGGCAGGGCGAAATCGAGGCCCCCCGGGGTTGCGCCCTTTCACCGATGCAGCCCCTCCAGTGAGGTCGGCCGCTCGGTTTTCCCTGGCCGTTGCCATGTTTGCCCCTCGCTCTGTCGTGTTGCCGCGAGTGTCCTTCATTGACGACGCGGTTCCGTTCCACTGCGCCTGCTGCCGAGTCGTCTCAGGTCCGCATCAGTGGTAGCCGTGCGGGCCTTCGTTATGCACCGTCTGGGGAGACGGCGGTTCGGTAAACGTGTGGTACGGCGGCGGTGAGGACAGCGTCCATTCCAAACCTTTCGCCCCATCCCAGGGCCGGTCGCCCGCCTCTTTGCCGCCACGGATCGTCTGGATAATCAGCCAGATGAACAACAGCTGGGAAAAACCGAAGACGAACGCCCCCACCGTCGAGATCATGTTGAAGTCCATGAACTGCATCGGGTAGTCGGGAATCCGGCGAGGCATGCCCGCCAGCCCGGCGAAGTGCATCGGGAAGAACGTGACGTTGACCGAGATCACCGACAACCAGAAGTGCCACTGGCTGAGCCTCTCGTTGTACATGTGGCCGGTCCACTTGGGCAGCCAGTAGTAGACCCCGGCGATGATCGCGAACAGCGAGCCGGTCACCACGACGTAGTGCAGGTGCGCCACGACGAAATAGGTGTCGTGGTACTGGTAGTCAGCCGGCACGTCGGCCAGCATCAGCCCGGAAAAGCCGCCGATGGTGAACAGGAAGATGAAGGCGAGCGCCCAGAGCATCGGTGCCTCGAAGGTCATCGATCCTCGCCACATCGTCGCGACCCAGTTGAAGATCTTGATGCCCGTGGGTATCGCGATCAGCATCGTGGTGTACATGAACAGCACCTGAGCCTCGACCGGCAGCCCCACGGTGAACATGTGGTGCGCCCAGACGATCGCCGACAGGAAGGTGATCGCGATCACCGCCCAGATCATCGACGTGCGCCCGAACAGCGGCTTGCGGCTGAAGGCCGGCACGATCTCCGAGACCACGCCGAAGGCCGGCAGGATCATGATGTAGACCTCGGGGTGACCGAAGAACCAGAAGATGTGCTGGAACAACACCGGGTCCCCGCCGGCCGCGGCCTCGAAGAAGTTGGTGCCCAGGTGCCGATCGGTCAGGAGCATGGTGACCGCGATGGCCAGCGTCGGCATCGCCAGCAGCAGCAGAAAGCCGGTGATCAGCCAGGTCCAGGTGAACAGCGGCATGTCCCACAGCTTCATCCCCTTGGCGCGCATCTTGAGGATCGTGAGGATGATGTTCAGTGCACCCAGGATCGAGGAGATGCCCATGATGTGGATCGCCATGATCACGTAGTCGATCGATGGCGGGGCGTAGGTCGACGAGAGCGGTGCGTACATGGTCCAGCCGCCACCAGGCGCCCCCTGCGGCATGAAGAAACCCCACCACAGCAGGAGTGCCGCCGGTGGCAGCATCCAGAACGCCCAGTTGTTGACCCGCGGCCAGTACATGTCGTCGGCTCCGACCTGCAACGGCACCATCCAGTTGGCCAGCCCCGTCAGTCCGGGCATGATCGCCAGAAAGATCATGGTCAGGCCGTGCATGGTGGTCAGCGAGTTGAAGAACTGAGGCTGCGTGAGTTGCAGCCCCGGCTGGAAGAGCTCGGCCCGGATAACCAATGCCATGACGCCGCCGACCAGCAGGGCCACCAGCGCAAGCACCAGGTACATCGTGCCGACGTCCTTGTGATTGACCGTCAGCAGCCAGCGCAGCGGGCCTTTCCTCGGCCCGTGATGGCTGTGATCGTGTTCGATCTGATCGACTACAGAATCCGCTGTTTGACTCATCGTGCCGCCTCCACTGCTTGCGGGGTGACCAGGTCACCGGTGTCATTGCTCCAGGCATTGCGCTCGTAGGTGATCACGGCCGCGATCTCGCGATCGCTCAGTTGGTCGCCGTAGGCCTGCATGACCGGGTTCTTCTCACTGCCGTGGATCACGATCTTGAGATGGCCTTCCACCGGACCGGTGGTGATCTTGCCGCCTTCCAGTGCGGGGAACGTGCCCTCGATGCCTTGGCCGTTTGTCTGGTGGCAGGACGCACAGGCCGATTCGTAGATCTTCTTGCCCTGCGACATGGCCACCTCGCGGCTATACGGGGCGGAAGCCTTCTCCGCCTCCTGGGCCGCGGCCTTTTTCTTCTGAGCTACCCACTCGGTGTAGGCCGCGGGCTTTACCGCCTCGACGACGACGGGCATGTAGGCATGCCCCGAGCCGCACAGCTCCGCGCACTGGCCACGGTAGGTGCCGGGTTCATCAATACGGATGTCGATGTTGTTGAACTGGCCGGGGACCGCGTCTTTCTTGAAGCCCAGTTGCGGCACCCACCAGGCGTGGATCACGTCGTCACTGGTGATGCGCAGACGAACATCCTTGCCCGCCGGCACGACCAGCGGGTTGTCGACATCCAGCAGGTAATTGGGGGCGTTGGCCGGGGATTCCTTGGCGTCCAGCTGGCTCGCATCGCGGCTAGTGGACGACAGGTTGCTGAAGAAGGAGATCTCCTCGTCGGGGTAGACGTATTCCCACTTCCATTGCGAACCGTGGACATCGACCACGACCTCGGGATCGGGAGACTCCCCGTTGGTCTTTAGCAGGATTGCCGTTGCGGGAACGGCTACCCCGACGAGGATCAGCACCGGGATGACGGTCCAGACCACCTCGACCACGGTGTTTTCCGAGAACTTGGCGGCCTTCGCGCCGCGAGATCGGCGGTGACGGATAAGCGACCAGGTCATGACGCCGAACACGCCAACGCCGATCGCGACGCAGATCCAGAACAGCAGCATGTGCATGTCGTAGGCGTCGCGGCTGATCTCGGTGACCCCGCGGGTCATGTTGAGCGCGCTTGGTTCCTCCTGCGCAGCGGCTCCCACCGCTGTGGGCAGGGTCATTAAAGCCAGTATCAGTCGTTTCCACATGATCGTGGCCCTCCTTGGCTTAAAAGCTCTCGGAATGCGGGTGGACGGAATCGAAACCGTTTTTAGTTAATTAGAAAAACCTTTAATACTTAATATTGAGTGCGACTTAGCGATTTCTTCCGTGAATTCTTAGCATAGATTTCGGTTTCGAGTACAACCCCTTTCGTTTTCCAGGGATGGCGGGTTCGTTTGACGAGGGGCGCGTGGGGCGTGTGCAGGGTGTGGCCACAAGTGATTGATCAGCGGTTGTTAGTCCGGCGATAATCTCCCGTAAGGCCCGCCACGATGCCCTCCCGGTGTCGCTCTGGATGAGTGAATTGCTCTCGATGCAACAGTGTTTGTCCAGCGATTTATAACTGATTTTTATTCCAGAAAACCACGAAGTGTTTGAGGGTATTATGTTCGGACAATGGAGGGTGTGTTCGAGGGTCGAATTGACCCTTTGGTTTTTATGGGTTTACCCGTAATCGAACGGTTTTCCGCGCTGGACAACGGGGCGGAGAGGAGCGCGCTGGCTGATTGCGGTTGCCGGGTGAGGCAGGATGGGCATCCATGGCCGGTAGCCGACAAAGGAGAAGCGCATGAGTGCCAGTCTGTTCGAGAACCTGCCCGAGCGTCTTCGGGACGAGTGGTTCGACACCCTGGTCGAGGCCGAGAACGTGACGGTTGAACGCATCGTCTCGCGTGGTCATACCTCGCCGGCTTCCGGCTGGTACGACCAGCCACGGCATGAATGGGTTGTCGTCCTCAGGGGGCGGGGCGTGGTGGCGTTCGAGACGGGCGAGGAGGTGACGCTTGGTCCGGGTGACCATCTGCGCATTCCGGCCCATTGCCGCCACCGCGTGGCCTGGACCGATCCGGATCAGGACACCGTCTGGTTGGCCGTGCATTACGATTGAGCGTCAATGCGCCGGACCCGGTTGCCCTGATCTGATGACGCAGGGGAATGGCTTGCCGGCGCGCGGATGTCGCGTTGTCGCCTTGTCGCGTCGATCTCAGCACGCCCTTGGGCGTTTCGGGGTTGCCGACCGCCTCAATCGGGGCACGCCCACGTATCCAGAAAGGCCCGTCATTCGACGGGCCTTGTTGTTTCCGGGGTGTCGGCGCCTATGCTCCACAGAGGGCAGGGCGTGCGCTGGGCATGGATGCGCGAGACCTGTCCATGGCGCCGTCCCCGATGGGGGCGGTTGATAGGGGCCGGCGTGGAGGATCTCGCCATGAAGCCGAGTTGGATAACCCTGGTGGTCTCATTGGCTGCAATCGGCCTGTGGGGGCTGCCGTCGGCCGCGCTGGCCGCTGAGCCAATCTTCGATCAGGGCCGGACGATCTTTATCGAGACGGACGTTGAGGCGCCGGATCGCGAGCCGACGTGGTACGCCTCGATGGTGGCGAAACCCCATGCGCCGGTGTTTCAGATACTGGCGACGCGGGGTACGCAGGGGCGCTACTACCCCTACACCTATCCGGTCACGCTGAAGGATTTGGTGCGCTTCCACGGCCACGACTGCGAGGGCACCACGCACGCGGCGAACGCGGCGTGGGTGGCCTTCCGGACGCTGTTCCCGGACGGGATCATCGATCGCAGCGTACTGCGCGGCATCAGCGGTACCTCGCCGTGCTGGTCGGACGCGGTCGCCTATCTGACCGGGGCGCGCCTGCAATACGGCACGCTCGGTTTCTTCAAGGACAAACGTTACAGCCACGCGATCCTGCTGTACCGCGAGGACACCGACGTGGCCGTGCTCGCCACTTGGAGAACGGGTATCAACAACATCCCCGACGAGCCGGTGATGTTGCCCGGCGAAATCGATTGGCAGCCCAGGGTCTCGATGGAGCGGGTCAAGGCGCTCAAGGCCGTGGTCAAGCAGGCCGGCGGGAACCCGACGCCCTACCAGGTCGATCTGATGCGCCACTACCAGTGGCAGCACGTCAACGACATCCTCGAGCACCCGCTGGCGGCAAGCTACCAGGCGAAGGTGATCGAGGATTTTGTCTGGGAGGACTGGATCGATCCCGACAAGACTCTGGTCGAGCCGCACACGCGCGGCGATACGCGGCTGAAGAACTATCCCTATCGCAGTCGTCCGGTCGTGCCGGACGCCGAGGTGGAAATGCCCGAGTAGGCAGGGTCGGCGCGACGCTTAGAAGAAGTACTTGGCGATGCCGCGTTCCAGGATCTCGCGCGAGCGGCCGCCGTTCTCGCCGAAGTGCTGCCGGTGGAGCCTGCGGGCGAGGGGACGGAAGGCCTCGACCACCCTGGGATCGAAGTGGCTGCCGGCGTCGTCGCGGATGATGCCCCAGGCGGTCTCGAAGGACATGGCGTCCTTGTAGGGGCGCGGCGAGCACAGCGCGTCGAACACGTCGGCGACGGCGAAGATGCGGGCACTGAGCGGGATGTCCTCGCCGGCCAGCCCGCGCGGGTAGCCGGTGCCATCCCACTTTTCGTGGTGGTAGGCGATGACGTCGCGGGCATCGGCCAACGAGGGGATGCCGTCGACGATGTCCTCGCCCTGCGGCACGTGGGAGCGCATCAGGGCCATTTCCTGGTCGTCCAGGCGGCCGGGCTTGAGCAGGATCCGATCCGGCACGCCGATCTTGCCGACGTCGTGGAGCAGGGCGCCGGAGAGCAGGGCGCGCATGGGCTTGTCGGCCAGGCCGAGCTTTTCGCCGATGGCCATGGCGATGTTGGTGACGCGGTAATTGTGATCGCCGGTGTCGGAGTCGCGCTTGGCCACGGCTTTGCCCATGGCCTCGAGCAGCGCGATGTGCGATTTCAGCAGGTCACGCGACTTGCGGTCGTTCTCGTTGTTGAGATGCACCACGATCGGGTAGATCGCCAGCCCGCAGGCGATCGCCGCGAGGGCGGCCATCAGCGCGCCATCCACAGCCCCCTCGCCCGGCACGATCAACCATGCGACGCTGCCCGCGACGAGGGCGAGCGCGACGCTCACCACGGCGATCAGTATGGCTGCCTTGCGTCGGTAGGAATTCATGTCGCTTCCGTTGCGAAAAGACCCGTCTGGGCGAGGGCGTTATCTTCGCATGCCTTGGCCGTGCCGTGGATACGCGACCATCCGGTACCGGCGGCCTTGCTGATCAGCGCCTTCCTGCCTTGGCTGATAACCCCACAAATGATGCTCGGTGGGCTGTTCTTGTGTTTCGAGGGCGCGGAGAAGATCCGCCCACCGCGTGGTCTGGACTGATCCGGACCTGGATATGATCTGGCTGGCGGTGCATCAGGACTGAATTTGTCTGATTGGGTCGCCGGGTGGGGTTCGATTGGTGCGAGTCACTGCCGGTTGAACGGGTTGGAAATACTCTCGCCGCGTCGAAAGCTGCCGCTGTCAATGTTCGGGCGCGGCCGGTGTCGAGAGACGTGGATTTTCCGGCTGGCGGGGCCCCGAGAAAGGCTCACGGAAGTTGTTGGAATCCCGATGTCGATTGATGTTAACGTCAAATATGTCAATGACTTGAGTGTAGACCAAAGACATGGAGGTAGGGTTGAATGGATAGGGAATCCAAGCTTGGCGTCGTGGTTCGTGACGCCGAAAACGGTGAGCGCGTGCCCAACATGCTCGTGTCGAGCATGGCCGAGGACGAGAAGGGAAACTTAGTCAATCTCGGTGTGTTGGCGTCGAATGCCAACGGCTTCTTGGCGTTCGATCTGGTGCCGACGAAAGCGATCGGCCCATTGAAACACCTCTGGGTTCAGCCGCTGGACGACGCTGAGGCCCGCATCGACGTCGTGGCCGACGCGCAATACGGTCGGGGCGGTGACGTGGTGACGCTCGGTGTTCCCAAGGCAAGCGGGGCGATTGGCGCTAGCGGATACGATGCGCCGCAGTCCGTCATGCCTTCGGTGTTCGACTTTCGTCATTCGCCAGGCGCGTTCGGTGGGAATGCCGATCTCTCGCTCGGCGAGGATGATTGCCGCCAGGTCATACCCAGCAACAAGGCCACCAAGAGCTACTTCCTGCGGGAGGTGATTCGCGACGTGCCCTGGGAAGAGAGCCC
This sequence comes from Guyparkeria halophila, assembly GCF_034479635.1. Lineage (NCBI taxonomy): Bacteria > Pseudomonadati > Pseudomonadota > Gammaproteobacteria > Chromatiales > Thioalkalibacteraceae > Guyparkeria > Guyparkeria halophila. Next base: position 1,725,685 of record NZ_CP140153.1, on the reverse strand, counting down.
CGAGGGCCGCGGACATTGGGTGAAGTCGGAGGCTGGCGTTCGCACCGGTAAGGTCCGCGAGTATCGCGTCACCTGGTCTCCAGCCCGGCACACCTTGGGGGAGGTGGTGTACAGCGTGCCCCTAGCGCCGTGCGAGGCGGTTAATCTCGCCGTGATCGATTGGTCCAGAAGCGATGACGCCAGTCGCGGCGAGAACACGACCGTTACCGAGAACCTGCGTCATCGCCAGCGACGCGATCGCTCGATCGAGGAGACCGTCGAGGCAAGTGTCCGCGAGATTCAGGGCGGCGGTTCGCTGATGTCGGCCGCGGCGGCGACTATCCCGATCGAAGCAGTGGAGGTAAACGCTGCGGCGGGTTCCGGCTTGTCGTTTTCCGGCGGCCGTCGTCAGACCTCGGCGGAAACCACGCAGGAACTCGCAGACACCATCGTGCAGTCTAGTGCGTCGGTGCGCTCCCGCAACAGCACCATCGTCACACAATCGGATCAGAGCGAATCCGAGGTGATCGAGACGCGCACCGTGCGCAATCACAATAACTGCCATGCGCTCACCGTTCTTTACCACGAGGTGCTGCGCAATTATCTGGTTCGGACCGAATTCAATCGCGAAGTCGAGGTGCTGCTGGTTGAGCAGGATCTGATCGATTTCACGCCCGACAATCTCCCCCGCTACCGTCACATCCTGGAGCCTGCATTACAGGCCCCCCGGTTGCGCGAATGTTTCGACGCTAACGCTCGGCTCGTGCATGGCATGCATGAGGTGGATGCGCCCGAACCGGACGCGGATTCGTCGGGGGCAATCGGCACCGTGGAACGGTTCAAGGTGCGGCTGTATACCGGTGACGAGGGCGCGTGGGTCGGCACGGTATTCGCCATCGTCAGTCTGGCAAACGGTGGCGACAAGGAGCACAAGCTTACCGCGCAGGGCAGCGATTACGGCTCCAACAGCAGCAAGACTTATGACTTTCCCGTCATGGGTCAGGGCGTGCGCATCGAGGACGTGCGCGAAGTCGGGGTGCGCTACAACAAATCCGTCGGCGACGATTGGAAGTTCAAGGGCGTGCAGGTCGAGTATTTGCTCGAGGGCGAGAGCGAGCTGCGCCCGTTGTATCGCAATCTGGGCGTGAACAAGATGTTTTCCGCCGACGGCGAGTGGCGGGATGACGTGTCGCTCGCAACCGAACCGGACGAGGAGGAAGGCTCGTCGGACGCCGATGAGGCGACGGCGACGGCCCAACGACGTGATCGCTTCTGTCAGCAGCGCTTGCTGGACCATCTCAACGCCCAGCAATACCACTACAGCCGGCTGATCTGGTTGAATCAGAGCAACACCGCTCGGACCGCCGCACTCGATGCTCAGGCGTATGGTCAGGGCACGCTGCTGGACTACGTCGTGGATCGGCCGCTGGCAGTTCAGGGCCGTTACCTGGCTTATCCGCTGCGCGAGGTGTCCGAACGGGCATCGGAGTCAGCGAGCGATTCAGTGGCCGAACGGGTGGTTAGCTTGCCGGCGCGCGGTGTCTTCGCCGAGGCGCAGCTCTCCAGTTGCAGCGTCTGTGAGAAGCGTGATGTGAGCCGACGGAAGGATTGGAGCCAATCGCCGTGCCGGGACGCCGAGGCGCCGGAAATCAGCGGCGTGAGCCCCGGTTCGCGCGCCCGTGACCCGGACCTCGAGCCAACTTCAATGCCGGACTCGGTGGTCAACATCGTCAATCCGCAGCCGGCGCCCGATCCCACCGGTATGGCCGGCGCGCTCGGTCTGCTCGGGCAGTCGAATATCTTCCGTGACATGTCGGGTCGTCAGGAGCTTGCCGACCTGATGACGGGCCTGGCGACCGGATCGGTTGGTGCGGACGAAGCTCAGCAGCGTGCGCGCGAGATCATGCAGAATGGAGGTGGTGGCGCTTCGGACGGCTCGTCCGCCGGTCAGGGATCGACATCGAAATCCTTAGGCGATCCGGCCCGGACCTACGACGATCTGCAATTGATTGAGGAGGCCTACGATCGTGGTGCCCTCACGGATGAGGGCCGGCAGTCCGCCACCAGCAATCGTCTGGGTGACACCTCCCAGTCCGGTGTCATGTTTGCCAGTCACATCCAGACAGAGCCCGTCGATGTTCGACTGCGACTCTTCATCCCCAGCGAAGCTGTCGACCTCCCGGGCGCTCCGCCTTTGGGAGGCGACGGTCGGGGTTTTTCCTATGATGGCGGCACACATCGCGCCATGGTCGAGTGCGTGCTGGGGCTCGACCCCGATCTGGCCTCGCCGATCATTGGTTCGTACCGACGCGAATTCGGTGAATCCACGGCGTATGCCGAAGAGGATGCGGTCGAGGTCTCGGGCAAGCCGAGTTGGTTCATGGCGATCAAACCTGGCGCTACGCCGACGGAACGAGCTACACAGTCTGTGACCGATGCTCACATCGCGGCCCGAGCTCAGCGATTTGAAGACAACCCGTTGTATTCGTCACGAGTCACCGATTCGCCATCACCCACCATCAAGTTGAATATCGTGATCAATGCGGCGATACCGGACGAAGTGTTTTGGCCGGCGCCCGAGATTACGGGAGATATGGATCTATATCTCACTGCCGACGCCCTGCAGAAGAAAACGCTTTATCGACTGCGTGGCCAGCATGACGGGTTTCCAGCCTATGAGCTCTATCTCAATGGACAACTGGCGTATGCCCATGATCCTGTAGCCACGGGGCACACTCCGGCATCGCTTTTTGGCAGTGGGGAAATTGATCCCGATCATGGGTGGCGCGAAGTGCCCATGCGACCAAGCGGGCCGACCACTACGCCTATATGAGCGCATGACAGCAAAGGGGACGGCCGTGCGGTTGTCGGCCGGAACCCGAGTGAATTATCGAAGGCCTGCCCGGACAGCTCATCTGGGCAGGCCGTTTTGTTTAATGGTTTTACCGACGCGGAGAGATATTACCTATGGCCACAGCCGGACTGCTCGCGCTGCTCGACGACATCGCCACGCTGCTCGATGACGTTGCCGTTTACTCCAAGGTCGCCGCCAAGAACACCGCCGGCGTGCTCGGCGATGACCTGGCGCTCAATGCGCAGCAGGTCACCGGTGTGGGCGCCAAGCGCGAGTTGGCGGTGGTCTGGGCGGTGGCCAAGGGCTCGTTCCTCAACAAACTGATCCTGGTGCCGGCGGCCTTGCTGATCAGCGCCTTTCTGCCGTGGCTGATCACCCCGCTGCTGATGCTCGGCGGGCTGTTCCTGTGCTTCGAGGGGGCGGAAAAGATCGCCCATAAGTGGTTGCACAGCGCCGAGGGGGACGAGGCGCACCGCAAGGAGGTGCTCGAGGCCGCCGTCGACGGGAAAAAGGACATCAAGCAAGCGGAGAAGGAGCAGATTAAGGGCGCGATCCGCACCGACTTCATCCTCTCCGCCGAGATCATCGTGATCGCGCTGGGGGCGGCCAGTGCGGCTGGCATCTGGACGCAGGCCGTCGTAGTTTCACTGGTGGCGCTGGTGGCGACGGCCGGGGTCTACGGGCTGGTCGCCGGGATCGTGCGCTTCGATGACTGGGGGCTGGCGATGGTAAAGAGTGTCGGGGCCGATGCCTGGGGGCGCGTCAAGCAGGCGCTCGGGCGCGGCATCCTGGTCGCGGCGCCGAAATTCATGCGCGGGCTGTCGATCGTCGGCATGATCGCCATGTTCCTGGTCGGTGGCGGGATTCTCGTCCACGGTCTGCCGTTCCTGCATCACCTTCTCGAATGGCTCGTTCCCGATCTCGAGGGGCTGGCCGGGCTGCTGGTCCCGACGCTGTTCAACGGCGCCGTGGGCCTGATCGCCGGGGCGATCGTGCTGGCGGGCGTGACTGGCGTGCAGCGGGTTCGTTCGGGGCCCTAATATCTGACGCAAAACGCCCGCCATGATTGCGGGCGTGGTCGTACGAGCGTGGTGAGCGCGAGCGGTGTTATTCGGTCGGCATCATCGAGGAGTGGTGATGCACGATCAGCCAGCGTCCGTCGCGGTTCTCGTAGACAAAGGTGTAGCGGGCCGGGACGTCGCGGGTCTCGTCACCGTCGGTGACGCGGAAGGTGTAAGTGCCGGCGTCGGTCAGCTTGTTGCAACCGATCTTGACGTTGCGCGTGTTGATGGTGCCGACCGGGCTTTTTTCCAGGAAGTGCTCGAAGTAGTCCTGGATTTCCGCGTGGCTGGTGCGCGGCACGTTGGAGACGGTGGGCAGCAGCACGCCGTCCTCGGCGTACAGGGCCGTGACCTGGCGGGCATCGCCGGTCTGCAGGGCGTCATTCCACTGGTTGAAGAGGTCCTCGGCCAGTCGACGTGTGGCCGGTGCACAGACCATGCAGCTCTCGTCGGCGGGTACGTCGATCGCGCCGTAATGGCTCCCGGTGCCAGTGACCGCGCGGTAGGCATCACGGTGTGACGAGCCCATGCTCAGGCGCGAATTGGGCGCATCGTCGGCGCTGAGAAAGCGAGAGCCACTGATACGCGGGCGGTTGCTGCTGGTCACTGATTGGTCTCCGTCACAATTCGATGGGGCCGGGAATGCCTGCCAGGAATGCTGCCAGGCATGTTGCCTGGAATACTGCCAGGGAATTCAGCGGGGAAGCCCTCGGGAAGCCCGCCATTGTAGGGATTCCGGGCGGCGATGTCATTTCCGGCGGAGTCGAATGGCGGGGTTCGGTTTTCATGCCTTGTTCGACATCTTCGAAATCACCGGGTAGCGCCGGTGCCCGCATCCTGACGAGCTTCGTCGAGACGGGGTGCCACGGGAATCAGGGCTCGGCTCGCTTCGATATTTTTCCATGACACAACGGTGACGACTGGCCTACAGTGGACCGGTGGGCGCCTCGGAGTGTTCCGGGGCTGTCACTCACCATGGCCGGCCGCCGTTTCGCGGTACGGCCTGATCACGACAAAGGTGTGATGCTCATGGCAGAGAAGATGGACGCGGAACGCGGTTTCTACCGCAACGGCAACATCCTGGTTGAACAGGCCACCGACGGCATGTATCTGGTGCAGCGACCTGCTCGGCGACCCCGCAAGGGATCGACCAACGGCCGCATGACCGTGCCGGGCGACATGGAGACCCTCTACGAGACCACGGTTTTCGACGATGCGGTCGACCACGCCCGCGGCCTAGCCAAGGCAAGCTAACGGCCTTGCGGGCCGCCCAGCGCGGCCCCATGACGACGAAGCCCGGATCCGACGGATCCGGGCTTTTTCGTGTCCGGTTGATCGGGCCGAGATTTGCCGGGCAAAGGCTGTGCTTGTGCTGGATGTGCCGGTCCGCCGAGAATGCCTCAAGGGCGCCGATCAGCGCCGGAAGGGACGACGCGGAGGTGACGTCCTCGAATCAACACAGGGAGAGATCTTTCATGTCCGTGTCACCCTCGACGTCGAGTTGCAACGATTTTCTGATCTGTCGCCAGCGACAGAGTGATTCGTATCAGCTCTATCGGGTGGACCCGGAGGCAGCCGAGGTCTTTGTCCCAGTGGGAGCCGAGGCGAGTTTCGATCGTTCGTATGCCGTGGCGCAGGTAGGCGGCTACCTGCTGCAGTGGAGCCCGCTGTGCGATAACGACGGGGTTCCCGGGTACCGATTCGCGCTGAGAACGTTCGATCCGCAAGCGGCCGACCCGCTCAACGGTCCGCTGTTGCAGCACGGTATCTGGAAAAAGACGAAGTTCTGGGGGTACCGCGACTACTACAGCGATGACCCCAACGAGGACGAGCATCTCGATCTGCTGCCCGTGGCGAGCTTCGTGTTCAGCTTGATCCCGGCGAAGGGGCGGGGGACATTCGAACTATGGAACTTCGATCCGAAGCCGGAAGAGCCAGGACATGCCGATCCGCTTTCCGAACCCTATACGGGGCAGGGTGGCTTCCCGCTTATCCGGCAGGGGCATGCACTGATTCCCGTTGGCAATTACGTTCTCGATCGGCTCCCGGATGGTCGGGACTTCCGGCTGTGGAGCTTCGACCCCCAGAAGGAAATGCCGCTTTCCCTACCTGCGATCCAGGCGGGCCGCTGGGACGAGATCGACGCGAGCCACGAAATCGTGGCGATCGGCGAGCACCTGCTTGACTGGCGTCCCGAGGACGGTCGTTACCGCCTATGGGGGTTTGACCCGGAGAGCCCCGAGGTGCTGATCGGTCCGGTTCGCGAAGGCTGGCTGCCCGCAAAGATCGGCCCTGGAGCGCGCCTGAATGGCTTTCAGTCGCGTGTTCCGGTCGACTCGAGCCGAGCCGAAACACCCGGCACCATGGACTTCATGCGTTCCAAGATTCGGCATGTCGTCTATTACATGCTCGAAAGCCGCTCGTTCGACAACGTCTGCGGCTGGTTGTGTGAGAAGGGTGAGCCGAACCATGTCATCGGTCCGGCGGGGGACTTCGACGGGGCCAACACGGACGATTACAACTGGCACGGTGACCGCAAGGTCCACGTCAGTCAGTACAAGGACGGGCGGCTGAGTGACAACTGGGATCTCAAGGCCCTCGACCAAGACCCATTTCATGACACCACCGACGTCTTGCAGCAGATGTTCGTCGATCCGGCGGACTACTGGGAGCGCGCCACGCCGGACATGGGTGGTTTCGTCCTCAACAACGCCAACGATCAGGTGATGGAGACGTTCAGCGCCGAACAGTTGCCGGTATTGAACGGCTTGGCGGCCAGGTTCGCCGTCTCGGATCGATGGTTTTCCTCGATTCCCGGTGGTACGGACGTCAATCGGGCCTTCTCGGTCACCGGCTCAGCGTTCAATCGGCTCGGCACGTGGGAGGGCGGGAACGCCTACGAATACTGGCCCAAATCGCGTCACCGTCAGTCGATCTGGAAGGTGTTGTGGAGCCAGGGCATCACGGACTGGAAGATCTACGATGCCATGCTCTGGAAGAAGCATGTCTTCACCTACCAGCTCTATCTGAAGGGGCAAATTCCCACGGTCGATGCTGACCCGTCGCATTACATTGCCGGGCTCGACCAGTTCACGCAGGACGCGAAAGACGGCAAGCTGCCGGCATTCAGCTACCTGGAACCGATCTGGTACGCACCGTCGGGGACGACGTCATATCACCCGGGGACGGACCCCATACCCGGCGAGCGCGCCCTCAACGAGATCTACGAGGCGATCAGTAACGGGCCCGGCTGGGAGCACACCCTGCTGGTGGTCACCTTCGACAAGAACGGCGGCGTATACGACCACGTGCCGCCGCCGTATGCGCGCAAGCCCTGGCCCAACGATTGCCACGATGGCTTTGCCTACGACCTGATGGGGCCGCGCGTGCCGGCCATCATGGTGTCGCCCTGGATTCAGGAAGGGACGGTCGTCCGGGCGGAGGGCGAGGTGCCGTTCGATTCGACCTCGTTCGCCGCCACCCTGCTGGACTGGTTCGGCGTGCCCCGGCCCCAGTGGGGTCTGGGTGACCGCGTCGCGGTCGCACCGACCTTCGAGACGGTGCTTCAGGCAGCCCAGCCGCGCACCACTACGCCGAGTTTCACACCGCCCTACGACAAGTCATTTCCGCAAGATGGCTGAACGCGACCCTCAACGGTACTGGTTGCAGGTCTGGCCCCACCCCGCCGGTCGCTCAGATGGCGCGGGCACCGGCTGGCTCACCTTGTCCAGATCGTAGTGACAGTCGTAGCTGGCGCAGGCATTCGTGTTGTGCGCCGAGCAGTAATTCCAGGCGTCGGTGTATGAACGGCAGGTGGCTGCTGGATTGTTGTTGTCGAGTTTGGCCTGTACACACAGTGCCTGCTGCGCCTGATCGTCGGGGGCGTTCATCCAGCGGTTCTCGCATTGTTGCCGGACGGTCTCGGGGGACTGTCCCGGCTTTTCACTCATGGTGATCAGCCAGCAGGCGGCGACAAAATCCTTTTTCTCGTCAGCGACCAGATTGTGACTGTCGCCACAGCGGGAGGCCGGATCGCCGGGGCAGCAGTTGTACGAGGTGACGTCGGGGTGGTTGGTGGCAATCCAGGGTGTGGCCGGGGCGTCCTTTGCCAGATGCGTGGTACCGGCGTCGAGCACATCCACCGACGTGCGACCCACCATGCGGGCCCACGCGTTTCGGGCATCGGAACCGAATACCGCGACCGGGCGGGAGGCCTGATCGGTCTCGGTTAGCAACCGCAGCATGGGGCTGAGGTAGTCAGCGCCGGTAGCCGTGTTGGTGTCGAAACGCGTGATCGGGTCGGGAAGATACTGCGATTCGCCACTTCCGGGCGCGGCGATCGGGCGGGCATCGACGATGGTTTCAAAGGCCGTGGGGGTATCCGCGCCTGCCGCACCCATGACCCGGCCCCAGCGGCACATGGTGTAGTTGTTGAGGTAATCGCGGCCGGTCAGTGCGGGAATGGGTGGGTAATCGAGAAACAGCACGGTCTGTTGGGTCGCCATGGGCAGGCCAAGCGGCAGGAACATCGCCCAAGGTTGGCCCTGGCGCGGTTTTGGGTCCCAGCAGCCCTTTGCTGCCTTGCAAGCTTCCACACCGGCGCGGGCCTGGCCGGCGTGATCCGAATCGAAGAAGGCCGGATGCAAGTCGGCATAGCGGCGTGTGATTTCGTTTTCTGGGTGAATCGTCACCCGGACGGTCCGGGTTGAGTCCCGATCGACGAATCGGACGTCGACCCGTGGGGCTTCGACACCATCCCGGCGCAGTGACTGCTCGGTGTAGTGCTCGATTGTCTCGGCCAGGTTCGTGTAGTCCCCGGCGTAGGCCGCAGGCAGCCAGGAGGCGTCCGGATAAAGGTTGCGCAGTGTGGACTCTGATCCAAGGTCGTAGACGACACCGTCCGATTCGGTCGTCGCTTGCACTTGTGGCGTCGCGAGGGCGGCGGTCAGCGCCAGGGCGAACAGCGCCGCCCGTGAGCGGGCACCCATGATGAAGGGCGGGGTGGTCATGTGAATCTCCTGGTGAGTGCCTCGGGCGGTTGGTTGCGAAGCGGAATCAGGATGGCGCGCGGTCGTCGCTGTGTATCGCTTCGCCGACTTCCACGCGGTTTCGCCCGGCGCGCTTGGCCCGATAGAGCGCGGCGTCGGCGTGGTGAATCAAGAGGTCTTCGGCATCGTCCTCGCTTGGGATGCGGGTGGCGGCGCCGACACTGATGGTCACGACGGTTTCGGTCGAGGAGTGGGCATGCGGCACTCCCTTGTCGTTGACCGCCTGGCGCAGCCGTTCGGCGACGGTGGCGGCACCCGGTGCGTCCGTGCCGGGGAGGATGATCAGGAATTCCTCGCCGCCGTAGCGGACCGCCAGGTCGGCCGGGCGCTTGAGCGTCTCGTTGACGGTCTGGGCGATGGCCTTGAGGCAGCGGTCGCCCATTGGGTGGCCGTAGTTGTCGTTGTAGGCCTTGAAATGGTCGACGTCGAACATGACCACGGACAGCGGGCGTTGTTCGCGGCGCAGGGTCTCCCAGGTCTCCCGCAGGTAGCTGCTGCCGCGGCGCCGGTTGGCCAGCCCGGTGAGTTCGTCGCGTTCGGCGAGGTTCTGCAACTCGCTGTTGAGCTGTTCGAGGCGCTCGGTGCGTTCGGCCACGCGGGCCTCGAGCGTATGGGAATAGTCCTGGATCTGTTCGTAGAGGCGGGCATTCTCCAGGGCGACCGCGGCCTGAGCGGCGAGCAGGCGCACTACCTCGGCCCGATCCTGGGTGAATGCCCCGGCGGCGAGATTGTTTTCCATGTAGAGCGCGCCGACGAAGCCTTCGCGTTGCAATGGGACGCAGAGGACCGACAGGGGGCGCCGGGCGGCAATGCAAGGGTCTTCGCTGTAGGCGCCCACTTCGGCGGCGTCGTCCAGCACCACGGTTTCGCCGCTAGCGAGGACGTGGCTGAGTAGTGTCATCGGGATCGGCACGATGCGGCCGACCGGGTCGATGGCGCGTGCGTAGCGGGGCAGGCCGGTCCCGGGTTCGGGCACGTCGCCGCCCACGGCCTCTACCTGCGTCTGGCCGTCATGATGGCGGACCAGGCAGGCCCACTGGCCGCCCGCATTTTCCAGCAGGATGTCCATGCTGGTGCGCAGCAGGCTTTTTGTTCGCATTTCGCCGGCAATGGCGCGCGATGCCTTCATTATCGATGCAAGGTCGAGGTGGAAGCCATCAATGCGTCCCCGTGCGCCTTCACCGGTGATCTCGTGCAGGACCGGATGCTGATCCTCGAGCAGGGCAACCTTGCGCCGGGCGCCCCAGCGCGAATAAAGGCGGTGTGCCGCCCGCAGGTAGCCTTCGGCGGCCCGTTGCCGGCCGAGGTTGAGCAGGTAGATGGCAGCGCGTTCGCATGCCATGGCCTCGTCGCGGCTAAAACCGCTTTCGCCGGCAGCGGCGATGGCGGCATCGAAGCGTTCCATGGCCGCTGATGGTTCTCCGGCCACCGCGTCCAGCTCGGCCTCCATCAGGTATTGCAGGTGACGGAAGTTCTCGGGACAGTTGTCCGCCCAGCGACGGATCCGGCCAAGGTCGCGTTGCAGGCGCTGGGCGACGGGATCCTCGGTCTGGTCGGCGCGCTCGGGGAAGCAAGTGACGTTGGCGAGGAAGTCGATCAGGTAGAAACGCACCAGCTGCGGCAGCGACATCGCCGAGCGGATCAGCCGCGCCTGGTCCTGGAGGTGGTCGAGCGCCTGCCCGGCCTGACCGTGCAGGAAGCAAACCTCGGCCTTGTAGATGTGATAGTTGGCCACCCCCGTCATGAACTGGCGGTCGTGCATGCCGGCGAGGCAGGCGGCCTCGTCGAACTGCGGGTCGTTCAGGGAGCAGACATGCTCGGTGCGACCTTGCAGGGCGTACTGCATCTGCAGGAACAGGGTGGCGGAATCGAGCGAGTCGCGGTAATCGCACTCGCGGACGATCTCGAGGTTCTCCTCGTGCCGACGGGTCGCTTCCGGGAGGTCGAGAGTCGGGTCCCAGATGACGCAGTCCTGCGCGCTGTAGGCCAGGTAGAGGAGGTCGCCGGACTGATAGCCCGCCTCGATACCTTCGTGAAACCAGGGCGTGAGCGTGGACCAGTGTTCGTTCCAGTGATGGACGAACATCGCGTAGACGTAGATCACCCGTGCTCTCAGGGTGATGTCGTCAAGGCGCTCGTTGATGGCGAGACCGATCCGGCCGTATTCGTGGCCGGCGGCGGGGTCGTCCAGATCGCCGCAGAGCAGCATGCCGTAGGCGGCGTAGGCGAAGGCCGACTCGGGGCAGTTGCCGTGGCGCAGCGAGAGGTTCACCGCCCGGAGGACGAGATAGGGAAACAGGTTGCCGCTGCCCGAGAGGAACGACGCCGGGAAGATTTCCATCAGCAGGCGCATGGCCAGCAGGACCGAGCGATCGTTCACCGGCGGGGCGTCGACCAGTTCTTCGGAGCGTCGACCGGCGCGATTGATGGTGATCCGTTCGCGTTCCTCGCGGACCAGCGCCTCGCTCGGATGGTGGTCGACCGGCATGCCGAGCAGGACGAGGCCGTCAATGGCTGCACGAATGGAATCGTCCATGCGTCCCAGGGTGGCGTACTGGCGCGTCCGGGCCGAGAGGAATTCCACTCTCTCGAAGTCGTTTCTCGCCTGGTGGAGCAGGATCTCGGTCCAGCGTTCGGCTTCGTCCTGCCGGCCAGTGAGGTAGGCGCATTGCTGGATTTCCCGCCCGAGATCGATGGCGAGATCGGGATGCGTTGACCAGGGATTGGCCGGCAACAGATCCCAGCCGGTCTGCAGGCATGTCAGCGCGGTCTCGTAGGCCGCGACACCGTGGGCCTGGCGGCCAGCTCGCAAGTTGAGGCCGGCCAGCGTCAGTCGTTCGCCCGGGTCGTCGATAAGCGCCCGCCCGGCATTGAGGTGGCGGACGATTTCCATCAGGCGGTCGCCTTCAGGCTCGCCGCCGGCGTGGCGGCGCATCAGCCGGCCGATGGACAGGTGGACTGCCTCCATGTGACGGGCGTCGGAAAGCGTGTAGGCCGCCTGCTGCACTCGGTCATGGACGAATCGGTAGGCCGGGTTCCAGTCGAACGTCGTGACCCGTTCGTCGTCCCGGGGCGCTGTCCGGCCCACGAGACGGTATTCGGGATGCAATGGAACGACGCTGTGCTGTCGCAACGCGGGCATCAGGGCGTTGGCGGTTTCGTCGCTGGAGCGCTCGAAGATGATCGCGAGGGTCTTCAGATCGAAGGTGCTGCCGATGCAGGCGGCGAGCTGGAGGGCGTGCTGCGTCTCGCCGGGAAGCTTTTTCAGCGTCGAGACCATGAACTCGACGATATCGTCGCTGAACCCCGCCCAGATGGCGGCATTCAGATCCCAGTCCCAGCTGTCGTGGTTCGGCGTGGGGCGGATCACCTCCTCGTCGTGCAGTGTCTGCAACAACTCGTTGGTAAAGAACGGGTTGCCCTGTGCCTTGCTGTAGATGAGATCGCTCATGGGGCGAACTCGGTCGGCATCGGCTTTCAGGGTGTCGGTGACCAGGTGGTGAATGGAGGTCCGGTCGAGCGGTTTTACCGGCAGGTCATGGAATGTGCGCGCCGAGCGCAGGTTGTCGAGCATCAGCCGCAGCGGGTGTCCGGGACCGACCTCGTTGCTGCGATACGCGCCGATCAGCAGCAGATGGCCCAGGTCGCGGCTGACGGCCAGCTGTGCGATCAGATCGCGTGTCGGTCCGTCGCTCCATTGCAGGTCGTCGAGAAACAGCACCAGTGGATGATCGGCGGTGGCAAACAGGCGGACGAACGTGACCAGGACGATCTGTCGGCGATTGCGTGCCTCGGCTGGTGGCAGGTCGGCGACGTGCGGTTGCGGTCCGATGATCAGCTCGAGTTCGGGCACCAGGTCGATCACCAGCCGCGCATTGGGTGCGAGCGCCTGCGTCAGCTTCTGACGCCAGCCGGCGAGCCGGTCTTCGGACTCGGACAGCAGTTGGCGGACCAGGCTGCGCAGGGTGGCGGCCACCGCACCGTAGCTGGCGGTGTGAAACTGGTCGAACTTGCCCTGGGCGAAGAAGCCGCGCTGGCGGACAAGCGGGCGATCGATCTCGTTAACCAGCGCCGATTTGCCCACGCCGGAGAAGCCATGCACCAGGCACAGTTCGTTGCCGCCGTCGGCCGCGTTTTCGAACAGCTCGCCAAGGATGTCGAGTTCCCGTTCGCGCCCATAGAGCGTCTGAGGCAGGGTGAATCGGCGCGACCGGTCGTCCTGGCCGGGGTTGAACGTCCTCAGCGACTGGCCGGCCTCGATCGACTCGACACAGCGTTGCAGGTCCATGGTCAGGCCATGGGCGCTTTGGTAGCGCTCGTCCGGGTTCTTGGCGAGCAGCTTGAGCACGATGTCACAGACAGCGGTGGGGATGCCGGGCACGAAATCGCGGGGCGAGGGCGGCCGCCGGCTGATGTGGTGGTGAACCCACTCAAGCACGCTGTCGGCCTGGAACGGCGGCCGGCCGGTGAGCAGCTCGAACAGGGTCACCCCCAGCGAGTAGTAATCGCTGCGGTAGTCCAGTTCGCGGTTCATGCGGCCGGTCTGTTCGGGGGACAGGTAGGGCAGTAGCGATTCGAGGCCGTGGTCCAGCCGGGACTGGCGCTCGCGATCCAGTTCCGAGGCGATGCCGAAGCCGGCGAGTCGCAAGGTGCCATCGACCGAGTCGAGCCGGACATGCTCCGGGGTGATCGACTTGTGGACGATGCTGCTGGCATGGAGACCATCGAGAATGTGGGTCAGTTGCCGGCCGACCGAGAGCACCTCGGCCAGGGGGAGGCCGTCGCCGCCATTGCGCGCCAGCCGGTCGGCCAGGGTGTCCACGATCGGTTCGGTGATCAGCGCGACGTTGCCGCTGCCATGGGGTCGAACCGCGTGGACCTTGAGCACGCCGGCGACCGAGGCGAGGCGGCGGGCGAGTCGCCCGTCACGCTGGATCTCGGCGACCTGGCGTTGAGTGGGATAGTCGCTGGCGAGTGTCTCGATGACGACTCGCTGCTCGCTTTCGCCCCGCTGGGCCTCATAGATGATCCGATCGCGGCCCCGTCGCAATACGGGACCGATCTCGTAGCCGGGAAGTGGCGGGCCGTTGCCGTGCATGATCAGCCCCTGGCGAGCCGCTCGACGACCCTGCCCACGACCTTGGCCGGGCATGACGAGGACTGGCGCGCCGACCGGTCGGGCAAGATGCGCGTCGGGATCATTCGGTGGCGGTCTGGGCGGTGCCCGGGCGGCCGAAGAAGTGATCGACGGTGGCGGCGAAGTCGTCGCGGGCGGTATCGCACAGCGGCGAGCCATGGCCGCAGAGGGCGTGCCGGAAATCCCGCTGCATGAGCCGGTGGAAGTCATCGGCCTGCGGTTCGGCCTTCTGCATCCACAACGGGCCGATGTTGGCCGGTTTGAAAAAGCCCATTTCCTGCATCATGTCGCGCGAGCCGTCGGAGAAGAACTCGTCTGGTGCCTCCCAGTTCTGCAGCGCGTCGCAGGCCACGAGGATGCCGCCGGCCCGGTCGATGTGGAGGATACCTTCGGGGATCGCGGTGGTCTCGAAGGTGAACAGCTCGGCGTCGGCGATCGGCAGTGGCGCATCCGCCGAAAGCGTTTCGTCCGCCGGCAGGCCGGTTTCGTGCTCCATGCCCGGCATCATCCAGTAGCGGGCGCCGTAGTGCTGGACGTAGAACGGGTCGTCGCGACCGTGCAGCGAGCCCAGGCGAACCACGTCGGTCACTTGGCCCAGCTGGTCGAGCGCGGCGAGCCCTTCGTCGTCCAGCCGGACGCTGTTGATGATAGTGAGTCGATCGCCGTCGCGGACCACCGTCATGTTGCGACTGAACTTCCAGTCCATATCCATCAGACAGGTTTCCATCGCGCCAGAGACGAAGAAAACGTCCGGGAAGATCTCCTTGATGGGGCCATGCGAAAGGGCATCGGGCAGTGCGGTCATCGGGGTCCTCCTTGGAAACGGTCGCCAACGATCAATAGTACGCGAAGCGGCCGATATATCGGTATTCCCGTTTGTATTCCTGCAGATAGCCGTTCAGGTAGCGTCGCTGCGCCTCGTCGAGACGGTCGGCGCGGATGTCATCGAGCGTCTCGTTGCCATCGCTCGAGTCCATGCGCTGCAGGTGGAACAGGGTCATGTCGCGTCCGCCGAACAGGCCCTTGAGGAAGTCGTGGCTGGGTCGCGCGTCGCTCATGTCGAAGACGGCGCCGTAGAGGGCGGTGTAGTCGGGGTGGGCGCGCAGTGAGTCGGCGTTGAAGATCGGGTGGGGACCCGGGGGATGCTCGAATGGTGGGGCAGCGACGACGGCCAGGGTGGGCTGGTGCGCCAGTCGCTTGATGTAGGCCGGGTCGAGTTCCGCCAGCCGCGCACCGCGCAACAGGATGTTGAGGTAGCGGCGGCTCGGCAGACAACTCTCATCGATGAAATCGGGACGTCCCACGTAGGCGAAGGCGGGCACGGTGCCCGCGGCGGTTTCCACGTCGACCACGATCCGGTCGTAGCCGACACCTCGCGCCTCGGCCTGGTCGAGTGTCGGCAGGCTGTCGTCCGGGCACTCGTGCAGCACGCCCAATACCTGGTCGCCCGGGGCGTCGGAGGGCTCGATATTGCCCACGCCGCCTTCGTGACGAAAGAAATGCCGGACGTTGAATCGCAGCCGCCAGCCCGGCAGTGCCGCCGGCTGCGAACGGACCGGCTGCACACCCTTGGCACGCAGCGACGTCATGTCCAGATTGGATCCGAAGCCGAAATACCAGAACACTCGTGGAACTCCGTGCGGGCGAAACGTCCGCAGGCGAGTGTCCCGCGAGGAGGGGGCAGGGTCAATCTGGTCGTGTCGCGGGGCGGGGGGAGCGGCCGGAATCGGACGAGGCGGGGAGGCGGGGAGGCGTCGGGGCTCCGGCCGATACGGTCGGTGCCCCTGGGCGATGGCGTCAACGCATCTTGCGCGTCTTGTCCACCATGCGCAGGGTCGAACGGCTGTTGTTCAGTCGCGTGACCATGGAGACCGGCACCCAACGCAGCTCGAAGGATTCGTCGTTGCCCGGCACGGGCACGTTGTCGTCGACTTCCACCAGGTAACGCACGTCGATGTGGTGATGGAGCTGGGCATCCGGGTGCGGTTCCTGTGTGGCGTGGATATCGACGTCGAAGATCTCGTCGCCGACCAGTCGGACATGCTCGGGCGAGACGCCCGTCTCCTCGATGCATTCCTTCAGGGCCACGCTGCGCATGTCGGTGTCGCCGTCGGCATGCCCGCCGGGCTGCAGCCAGCAGTCGAGCTTCCGGTGGTGCATCAAGAGCACCGCGGTGCGCGAGGGGTTGACCACCCAGGTGGAGGCCGAGACGTGGGCGGGCAGGTGCTCGCGGTAGAAGGTGTCGGGGTGCGTGGCGACGAACTGTCGCGCACGCTGAACGAAGGCGGCCTCGTCGAGGTAGCGCGTGTCGTAGCGGGCGAGTTGGTCAAGCAGGTCGCAGCGATGCATGAGTCGGCGCCCCTAGGTCATGGCGGGGTTCTTGACCGCGGCGATGGCCGCGCGGGCGGCTTCGTCGACGTTGCCTTCGGTGCCGGCGATGGTCAGGCGGCCGTACTTGCCCACCGCGCGCACGTCGATCAGCGAGATGTTGGCCGCCTTCTCCGCCTGGTTGGCAGCGTAGACGACGTAACCGGCCGGCTCGACCTCGAGAATGAACATGCTCTGATCCGGCAGGATCATGTTGCCGCGGCGGTTCTGGCGGTTGATCAGTACCGTGTGGTCCGGCGTCATGCCGCGGATGATTTCCTGCCAGGCGATTTCGCAGGGCTGGCGCTCGGTCTGCTCGCGGCCGAGGTACTCGAGTACCATGTTGCCGGCCTGGACCACGTCGCTCTGCACGCGGTGGTGGATGACCATCGAGCCGAAGGCCCGCTCGACCACCTGCTGCGCCAGACGGACGCTGGAGGCCTTGAGCGCGATGTCGGTCAGCCGGTGGACGGCCATGCCCGGCGAGACTTCCACCCACAGGCAGGCATCGCCCGGGACCGGCAAAAAGCCCTGGGACGCCGTCGCCAAGTACTCAGCCAACTGGGGCTGGAGCGAGTCGATAAAGACGTACGTCCGAAGTTCGATCATCGAGCGGGGACCTTGGCGCGGGCCAGTTCAAGTATCAGGAAAGGTCGAATGGCGGCGAGTCTACCATCAGGAAGAAGGGGGAGGAATTGCGATCCCTTATGGTTGCCATACGTAGGAGCCAGGAAAGTGAATGGCAACGACGCGCAGGATCCATTCCTTACCGCTACACTCGGTCTTTCCATAGGGTCGATGAATGATCGATCTCGTCTCCCAGTGAGGGTCTCGTTCGATGACCGGAAACCCCGACGACGCATTGCCATTCACGGGATTTGATTCCGCCTGTCGGAACGTCTTGGCGGAATTGCGCGAACGCACCGGGTTGGGGTTATGGATGATGACCCGCACCGAGGGCGAGGACTGGATCATCCTGCAGGCGGAGGGAGATCGCTACTCGGTGGGCGATGGCGATGTGCTGCGCTGGGCCGACTCGTTCTGTGCGCTGATGGTGGCGGGCGAGGGGCCGCAGACCGCGCCCGATGCCAACGAGGTCGCGAGCTACCGGGAGGCCCCCATCGGACGTCAGGTGCCGATCGGGGCCTACATCGGCGTGCCGGTTCGGCGCGCCGATGGCGAGCTGTTCGGCACCCTGTGCGCAATCGATCCCGATCCGCAGCCTGAGGCACTCAACGTGCAGCTGCCCCTGATCCGGCTGTTCGCCCGCCTGCTGGGCAGCCTCCTCGAGGCCGAACTCCAGCGCGTGGAACTGGCGCGCACACTGCAGGCGGTCAGAGAAGAGGCCAGCCTCGATCCGCTGACCGGGTTGCTCAACCGCCGTGGTTGGCACGAACGGCTCGAGATCGAGGAACGCCGGGCCCGCCGCTACGGTAGTCCGGCGACGGTGGTCATCATCGACCTGGACCGCCTCAAGGAAATCAACGACACCCACGGGCACGACGCCGGCGACGAATTGCTGAGACTTGCCGGCGAGTCGCTGCGCACTGCAATGCGCGACACCGATGCCGTGGCACGCATTGGCGGCGACGAGTTCGCCGTGCTCTGCATGGAGAGCGGGGCCGACGCGGGCCGGCGCATCGAGGCCAAGATCCGCCGGGCACTGGCGGAGGTTGGTGTCGAAGCCTCGGTGGGCTGGTCGGCACGCGACCCGCGTCAGGGTATCGAGTCGGCGGTGATCGAGGCGGATCGCGCCATGCTCGAGGAGAAACGCGCCGCGCGAAAGGAGGCGACAAGTCATTGATGACAGGGTGGGGACGATCAGGCCGCTGGCTGTTGGCCATTGTCGTGCTGGCATTGGCGGGCTGCGGCGAGCCGGCACTCGAGCCGCTGCCACGTGATGCGACCATTCTGGCGTTTGGCGATAGCCTGACCGAGGGCGTGGGTGCGCCGGACGGGGCGGCCTATCCCGCGCAGCTTGCCCGGCTGACGGGACGTACCGTGGTGAATGCCGGCGTGGCCGGCGAGACTACCGCCGACGGGCTGGCCCGCCTGCCGGAGACCATCGAGACACAGGCGCCGGCCCTGATGATCCTCCTGATGGGCGGCAACGACGTGCTGCGCAACCAGGATCTGGCCGAGGCCAAGCGCAACCTGGCCCGGATGATCGAAGAGGCTCAGGCACATGACGTGGCCGTGGTGCTCGTCGGGGTGCCGGAGAAGTCCTTGTTCTCGCAGTCCGCGCCCCTCTACGAGGAACTGGCCGAGGAGCACGGCGTGGTCCTGTTGGATGACCTGGTCGCCGGCCTGTTACGTCGCCCGGGGTACAAGGCCGACGCCGTCCATCTGAACGCCGACGGTTATCGTGCCATGGCCGAGCGCATCGCCGAGGTATTGCGCGACGAGGGGGCCCTGTGATCGATCGGTTACTCCGTGTTTTCGTCTGGCCGTCAGTGGACAACCGGTCCTCGGCGCGGCACGATCGATATCCAGATAATTGGTCGTCGTAACAAGGAGCATGACATGACCCTCCATATCGAACTCGTTCCGCTGATCTCCCTGGGCGCGGGCATCGCGATCCTGATCGTTCCCAAGCTGCTCAACTACATCGTGGCGATCTACCTGATCACCCTCGGGGTGCTGGGTTTGCTGGGTTACGGTTTCTGACAACCGCCAAGGTGCCCGAACCGTTGCTGAACTCCACGGAGGCCGGGGATGTACGACTGAGGTATGGCTGGATGCCGCATGGCGGCATGTATGGAGCAGGCTGGGTGCTTCTGTACTGCTGATTATCGGCATCGTCGCGTTGTTCAAATGGCTGCGTTCCTCGGGCCATCAGCGGCCATTCGAGCCGCGTGACGGTCGGCGCACGGCACTGGACATACTCAAGGAACGCTGTGCGCTCGGCGAGATCGACCACGAGGAGTTCGAGGAGCGCCGACGACGGGTGAACGATTGATGGCTTGACGCGCCATCCCACGCCAATCGCCAGCGGCAAAAGGGAAGGCCGCCCATTCGTGGGCGGCCTTCCTGGTTTCGTGTCGGATCGAAACAGACGGTCAGTTCTGATCCAGGGCCTCGCGCATGCGCTTGTGCATCTCGATGCGTTCCTCGGCCATTTGTTGCTGGAGCTCGCCGATCTCCCGTGATTTCTCCTTGATGGCGTCGTAATCGGGTTCCTCGGCGAGCTGCAGGCGCTGGAGTTCGCGCTGGCGATCCTGCATTTTCTGCATGCGCTCCCAGTGCGCCTTCTGTTCTTCCTGCTGAAGCTCGCGCATCCGCTCGCGCTGTTTCTCGGAAAGCGGTTGGCCACCCCATCCCGGTCCAGAGCCGTTCATCATCGGGCCGTAACCACCAGAGCCCATCATGCCTTGGCCGTAACCCGGGCCCATCATGCCGGGACCGTAACCCGCACCGTAACCGGGGCCCATCATGCCCGGGCCGTAGCCCGGCTGCATCATGCCGTGGCCGTAGCCACCGCCGTAACCACCGCCATAGCCGGGGCCCATCATGCCCGGCCCCATCATGCCGGGGCCCATCATGCCTTGACCGTAGCCGGCGCCGGGCGTGCACGGGGCGCCACCCTGCATGCCGTAACCGGGGCCATAGCCCTGTCCATAGCCTTGGCCATAGCCGGGTCCATAGGGGCCGGAGCCGTCCATCATGCCCGGTCCGTACATGCCGCGCCGCGGCTTGTCGTCATCGGCCAGTACCGCCGGGGCGGCGGTCAGCATGGTTGCCGCAAGCCCGCAGGCGGTCAGTTCTCGTAACAGTCGCTTCCTGATCATGGCGCTTCTCCTCCTTTTTCGGGTTGAAGGCCAGGGTCGCGGAAATCCCGGTGGGTCAGCTCATTACTCGGAGCGACGTTGCCCCCAGAATGCGACGACACACGAATTTTCCAGACGGCCCGATTGAGGAACGCCGAGCAGGCGGTTGTCACGACGCGCTCGGCTGATTCCCCGTGTTGCTGATCACCCGCTGGCGCGGATGTCCCGGAACGCGGCCAACCATCGTGGCTTCCTGATCGATAGGGCATCAGTCGATTTGACATCGCCTGATGGCGGGGGCGCAGGTGGCACGATTAACGAACCGGCATTCCACCAGGAAACATAGCACAGCAAATTACCGCGTTATCGTTCGCAACCTACTGTTTGAGCGTGAAAAATAGCGATTTGTGACAGCGTTCCTCGGCCAAGTGGCTATAGTCGTGTCAGGCCCGACGTGCGGGTCCTCCACCCACGATGTCAGGGGAGGGTGTCATGCGATTTGCCGATCGACGCGAGGCCGGGTGCCAGTTGGCCGAGGCCCTGGAACGCTTCCGGGGGCAGCCCGGCGTGGTCTATGCGCTCCCCCGGGGCGGGGTCTCCCTCGGCCTGGAAGTGGCGCGCCACCTGAATATGCCGTTGGACGTGTTGATTCCGCGCAAGATCGGTCACCCGATGCAGCCGGAATACGCCATCTGCGCGGTGCCCGAGCAGGGCGAGCGGGTCTGCAATGCGCGTGAGGAGGCGGCCGTCGATCCGAACTGGCTCGCGGATGCCGAAACGCGCGAGCGGGTCGAGGCCTCCCGGCGACGGGCGCTCTACGGGCGTGCGGATGCCCCGACGGTTGAGGGCAAGCTCGCGATCATCGTGGATGACGGTATTGCCACCGGGCTGACGATGCGTGCGGCCATTCGCGATGCCGACGCCCGTGATCCGGCCCGGGTGGTGGTCGCCATCCCGGTTGTGCCGGCCTCGACTGCCGCTCAACTGGAAACGGAGGCCGACGAGCTGGTGGCGCTGGAGATCACCGACCAGTACCTGGGGGCGGTCGGCGCCTACTACGACAGCTTTCCGCAGGTGAGCGACCACGAGGTCATCGCCATGCTCGAGCAGGCTACCGACCGGGAGGCGCGCCATGAACGCCGATAGACAACAGAACGTCGAGATGCGGCTGGGCGGGGCAATTCACGAGGGCATGCTGGCGGTGCCGCCCCAGCCGCAAGGGCTGGTGCTGTTCGCGCATGGCAGCGGCAGCAGCCGCCACAGCTCGCGCAACCAGTTCGTCGCACGCCAGCTGCACGAGGTGGGGTTGGCCACGCTCCTGTTCGACCTGTTGAGCGAGTCGGAGGACGCGGTTTACGAGAATCGCTTCGACATCGACCGGCTTGCCGAACGCCTGACGCAGGCCTCCGCCTGGGTGGCCGAACAGCCCGAGCTGGCCGTGTTGCCGCAGGGGTATTTTGGCGCCAGTACCGGGGCGGCCGCCGCCCTCAAGGCCGCCGCGCAGTTGCCCGATTCGATTCGGGCGGTGGTCTCGCGCGGCGGTCGACCGGATCTGGCGGGCGAGGCATTGCCTCGCGTGGTCGCCCCGACCCTGCTGATCGTCGGCGGGGCGGATACCCAGGTGATCGAACTCAACCAGCAGGCCCGCGAACGCATGCAGGCAACCACCGAACTGGCCATCGTGCCGCGGGCCACGCACCTGTTCGAGGAACCGGGCACCCTGTTTCAGGCCGCGCGGCTGGCGGCCGAGTGGTTCACGCGCTGGCTGGTGCCTGGCTAATCGCTGGGTGACCCATGGGACAGGAGGCACTCGATACGGCCATCGCCCGAGAGATCTGGGCCAGCCGCTACCGGTATGCCGACGAGCCCGGTATCGAGGCCACGTGGCGACGCGTGGCACGCGCCCTGGCGACGGTCGAAGCCGAGCCGGCGGTTTGGGAACGGCGATTTGCCGACCTGCTGGCTGACTTTCGGTTCCTGCCGGGGGGGCGCATCCTCGCCGGGGCGGGCACCAACCGCCAGGTGACACTGTTCAACTGCTTTGTCATGGGCACGATCCAGGATTCGATGGACGGGATCTTCGAGGCGCTCAAGGAAGGCGCGATCACCATGCAGCAGGGCGGGGGTGTCGGCTACGACTTCTCCACGTTGCGGCCGGCCGGCACGGCGGCGCGGCACGCCGGCACGATCGCCTCGGGACCGGTTTCCTTCATGCGCATCTGGGACAGCATGTGCGCCACCATTCTCTCCACCGGCGCCCGGCGCGGGGCGATGATGGCCACCCTGCGGGTCGATCACCCGGATATCGAGGCGTTTGTCGATGCCAAGCATCGCTCCGGGGAGCTCACGCATTTCAACTGCTCGGTGCTGGTCAGCGATGCCTTCATGGCCGCGGTACACGCCGATGCCGACTGGCCGCTGGTCTTTCCGGCTGCCGCGCTGGACGGCGCGAGCGGCGAGGGCAGGGGGGATGCGGTTCGGCGCGACTGGCCCGGATTCGACCAGCCGGTTGCCTGTCGGGTGATCCGCCGGGTGCGCGCCCGCGAGCTCTGGGAGCACATAATGCGGGCGACCTACGATCACGCCGAGCCGGGTGTGTTGTTCATCGACCGGATCAATCAGTGGAACAACCTGGGCGGTCTTGAGCGGATTTCGGCCACCAACCCCTGCGGCGAAATCCCGCTACCGCCCTATGGGGCCTGTGATCTCGGCTCGATCAACCTGACGCGTTTCGTACGCGACCCGTTCACGTCACGGGCGACGCTGGATCACGACGGGCTGGAGGAGACCGCCCGACTGGCGGTGCGCTTTCTCGACAACGTGATCGATGCCTCGTCGTTCCCCTTGCCGTCGCAGGCCGAGCAGGCGCGCGGCAGCCGGCGGATCGGCCTGGGCGTCACCGGGCTGGCCGATACGCTGATCATGCTGGGGTGGCATTACGACAGTCCCGAGGCGCGCGAACAGGCCGGCGCGATCATGCAGGCGATCACGCACGCTGCCTATCGCGCCTCGATCGAACTGGCACGGGAGAAGCGGCCGTTTGCGTTGTTCGAGGTGGCCCGCTTTCTCGACCGGCCGTTTGTTCGGGGACTGCCGGGCGACATCCGAGCGGGCATTGCCCGCGATGGCATCCGCAACAGCCATCTGACCGCGATCGCGCCCACCGGCACCATCAGTCTGCTGGCGGGGAACGTGTCCTCCGGCGTCGAGCCGATCTTTCGCCGCGAGCTGTGCCGCTCGGTGCTGACCGGCGACGGCTCGCGCGAGTCGTATCGTCTCGAGGACCGCGCCTGGCAGCAGTGGCGCGCCGGGCATCCGCACGGCCCGGCACCGGATACGTTCGTCGAGGCCGAGGCCCTGCTGCCCGAGGCGCATCTGGCGATGCAGGCCGCGTTGCAGCCGTATGTCGACAGCGCGATCTCCAAGACCATCAACGTGCCCGAATCGATGCCGTTCACCGACTTCGAGGCCATTTACCAGCGCGCCTTCAACCTGGGACTGAAGGGCTGCACCACCTATCGGCCCAACCCGATCACTGGCGCGATCCTGCAAGACGTGGACACGGCCACGCCCTGCTGCGGGATCGAGCGCGAGTCGGACTGAGCGGCCGTTTACGTCTGCCAACGGCAGGTCAGGTGAGAGCCGTTATCGATGACCCGCCCACCAAAGCGTTGTGCCTGCCGGTCGAGAACACCGACCAGCCAGCTTCGCTCGGGTGGCTCGCAGGCCTGTAGCTGCAGGCGGCGGATGGCGAACGGGTCGAGTTCGAGATGGGTCAGCTGCCCGCCACGCAATACCGGTCGATAGAGCAGGGCCAGATCCGAGCGGTAGGGGGCGGTGTCACCGATGCCCTCGTAGTCGTTGATCAGGTCGCCGCAGCCGTAGAGGATCAGTCGACCGTGGTGGACCTCGAAGGTCCGCGGGTGGTGCGAGGAGTGCCCGTGGACCAGGTCGACGCCCACCTGGTCGATCAGTGAACGGGCAAAGCGCCGGTGCGCCTCGGGGACCTGGTAGCCCCAGTTGCTGCCCCAGTGGATCGAGAACACCACCGTGTCACCCGGTTGGCGGTGGGAGTGGACGAGGCGCGCCAGCTGCTCGATTGCCGCCTCGTCGAGCGCGGGGAGGTAGTGCACGCCGGGGCTCGACTCGTCGGCCGCCCAGTCGGTCGGGATGCCGCTGTCGCCGTGACCGGCGGCGAATACCAGCAGCCGCTTGCCTTTCGCGGCGGGCAGGATGGCGGGGCGCTCGGCCTCGCGTTGATCTTGGCCTGCGCCGACGAATGGAATGCCAGCGGCCTCGAGTGTCCGCAGGGTTTCGATCAACCCCGCCCGGCCCCAGTCGAGCACGTGGTTGTTGGCCAGGACCAGGCAGTCCGGCGCGATCGCTTTCAGGCAATCGATATTCGCCGGGTGCATGCGGTAATGGATGCCCTTGGACGGCCACGGCGAGTCGTTGGTGGTGATCGCGGTCTCGAGATTGAGGAGGCGCACACGGGAGCGATCCGTCAGCGCATCCCGGGACGCGCCCCAGACATAGTCGGGATTGACGGTACGGGGCACCGTCCCATTGGCGCGCTCAGCCAGCCGGACGTAGTCTCGGGCGTCCTTGAGGTAATCCTCGTAGAGGACAGGGTCGGAAGGCGAGCGCAGGATCTGGTCGATGCCACGGCCGAGCATCACGTCCCCGGCAAGCAGTAGCGGCAATGAATCCTCGATCGTCGTGTGATGACGGGTGGACATGGTCTCTCGCCCTTTCGCTGATCCGGCGCCGATCCGGCCGGCCTGACCTATGCTGGGATTAAAGCAGAACCGGCCCGGTGCGTGATCCGCGGTCGCCCCGACAGGAGAGCCCATGACCCTGGAAGCTACGCTTGGTCTGGCCCTGATGGCGGGTTTGGCCATCCCCGCCGGGGCGCTGGTCTCGGCGCACCACCGGATGCGCTCGTACTGGGTCGAGCACGAGATCGACAGCTTCGTGTCGTATTTCGGGGGCGGGGCCCTGTTGGCGGCCGTGGCCCTGGTCCTGGTGCCGTTCGGCATGGAACACGCGCATGTCGCCAGTGCGGCGGTGGCCTTTCTGATCGGCGGGTTGGTCTTCTGGCAGGTCAGTTCGTGGCTCAAGCGCCGAGGCACGGCGGTCGCGCAGTTTCTCGGCATGCTGCTCGACTTCATTCCCGAAGGGATCGCCCTGGGAGCGGCGGTGGCGACCGGGTCGAACGTCGCCTACCTGCTCGCCCTGCTTATCGCCCTGCAGAACATGCCGGAGGGATTCGCCTCCTTCCACGAGATGCGCCGGGGCGGCATGCGTCTTGGCCGACTCTGGACCATCTTCCTGCTCGCCCCGTTGGCTGGCCCGCTTGCGGCGTGGTTCGGGTTCGCCCTGCTAGCCGCGGAAGACCAGGTGCTCGCCCTGCTGATGCTGTTTTGCAGCGGAGGGATTCTCTACCTGATTTTCGAGGACATCGCGCCGGGTGCACACATGTCGCGTGAAACCCTGCCGGCGATGGGGGCAGTGGCCGGGTTCCTCCTCGGTCTGATCGGCGCGATGCTCATTCACTGAGCCGAGGCATTCAGCGGCAGAGCTTGCCGGCGATCTCCGCGACGTGCCGGCCCTGGTAGCGGGCGATGGTCAGCTCCATCTCGCTGGGCTGGCGGCTGCCATCGCCGCCCGCCAGGGTGCCGGAGCCGTAGGGACCACCGCCACGCGGTTCGGAGATATCGAACATCTCGGGAATCCCGTAGGGCGTGCCGACGATCACCATCCCGAGGTGGGCGAGGGTGTTCCAGGTGGAGGTGATGGTGGTCTCGTTGCCTGCGCCGGTGCCGGTGGAGGTAAAGACGCTGCCGACCTTGCCGATCAGCTTGCCCTCGGCCCACAGGCTGCCCGTCTGGTCGAGGAAATTGCGCATCTGCGCGGCCATGTTGCCGAAGCGCGTGGGCGTGCCGAAGATTACCGCGTCGTAGTCGCCAAGTTCTTTGGGGCTGGCGATCGCAGCGGCCTGGTCGAGCTTGGCGCCGGCGCGTGTGGCGGTTTCCTCGTCCATCAGCTCCGGTACACGCTTGATGACTACCTCCGTGCCGTCGACTTCACGGGCGCCGTCGGCTACCGCTTGCGCCATCGTCTCGATGTGGCCGTACATGGAGTAGTAGAGAACGAGAACCTTGCTCATGCGATTACCTCGGTGTGGTGGACTCAGCGTGGGGGATGACGGTTGGGTCGTCGGCTGATGCGCCGATTCGGCTGCCGGAAAGGGTAGACCACAGGGAGAATCGCTGGGGAAGCCCGATCGATTGTCGGTGATATTTCCGCGCAAACCAGGGGGTTATTAATCCGTCGCGGCATGCTAACGTCCGGCGTCAAATCGTACATAGCGAGGGAAACAAGGATGAGTTTCTACCGATCGAAGCATGTGTTTCGAGCGCTTGCCTGGGGCATGGTGTCACTGGGGATTCTCACCGGCGCAATCTTCCCGCTCGTCGCGATGGAGCTGGGGGTGTCGGCCGACTTGGCCCTGTCACCAAGCTTTATCGTCACCACCTTGGCCGCGGGCCTGATCGTGGGTGGGCTCAACTTCGCGTTGGCCAGTCGCATCGTGCGGCCACGGCTGCGCCGGCTGACCGATCGGATGCGTCAGGTGCGTTCGGCAATGGACCAGGCCACCTATTCGGGTGACTGGTCGGAATGCGATCCGTCGGTTTGCCAGCTCCAGGAGCAGGCCGAGGATGAACTCGGCGACGTGGCCGACAGCTACAACGCCCTGTTGCAGGCACTTCACGCCGCCCATCGCGTTGAGGAGCGCATCCAGAACTTTAACAACACCCTTTCCAGTCAGCTCGACCTGCACGACTTGAGCGAGCAGGCACTGGCACTGCTGATCGAGCATTCCGAGGCCGATGGCGGCGCGATCATCCTGGAAAAGCAGGGCGAATGGACCATCCCCGCCTCCACGGGGTTGATCGAGCCCGAGGCGATCCTCAAGAGCTCCGCGCTGCAGGCGGCCCACGAGCAGGCGGCGGTTCGACGCTACGACCTGCCGGCCGAGGTGAAGGTCGATGCGGTGCTCTCGCACTTCATGCCCAGTGACGTGCTGTTGCTGCCGATCAAGCACCACGGCCTGCTGCTTGGCTGGGTCGTGCTGGCGGCGGCCTCTCCCTTCAGCGACAAGACCACCCGCCTGTTGCCATTGATGATCCAGGGGCTCGGCCTGGCACTGAACAACGCGCTGCTGCACGACGACCTGCAGCGGGTCGCGGCACTCGATCCGCTGACCGGGCTGTACAACCGCCGCTTCGGCATGAAGCGTCTCGAGGAGGAACTGGCTCGCATCCAGCGCAACCAGACGCCACTCTCGTTGATCATTGTCGACCTGGATCACTTCAAGCGCCTTAATGACACCTACGGCCATTTGGCCGGCGACAAGGTGCTGGTGCGTGCCGCAAGCGTCATCCGCGACATGCTGCGCAAGGGCGACGTGGTGATGCGCTACGGTGGCGAGGAGTTCATCGCCATCCTGCCCGGCTCGGATATCGAGGATGGTCAGGATGTGGCCGAGCGCATCCGGTTTGCCCTGGCCCAGAGCCAGGTGGAGATTGCCGGGCATACGCTGTCGGTCACGGCCAGCCTCGGGGTCTCCTGCACCGCCGACGACCGTCTCACCAGCGCCGAACCGTTGATGAAGCTGGCCGACTCGCGCCTCTATGCCGCCAAGTCGGGAGGACGTGACCGGGTGATCGCCGAGGGGGCCGGCCAGGCGCTCGCGAGCTGATTGCTTCCACCACGAATTGAAGCACGCCTCATTCCCGGTTGCGGGGATGGGGCGTTTTTCTTGGCCGGATCGTCTGTTCAAGGCACGTTTTCATTTGAGCCAACGAACCAAGCGTCCTGATTCCATCGTCTAACCTCGATTGTCTTGATCTTGAGGAGACCAGACGTGGCGCTTTATATCGGCACATCCGGTTGGAATTACCCCCATTGGCGGGAAGCCTTTTACCCGTCCGGAATGCCAACGGCCGAGTGGTTGTCGTTCTATGCGCGGCACTTCTCCAGCGTCGAGATCAACGCGACCTTCTACCGCCTGCCCAGCCCCGAGACGCTGGCAACCTGGCGGGACGCCGTCCCGGCCGATTTTCGCTTCGCGGTGAAGGCCAGCCGTTACATCACCCACCTGAAAAAGCTCAAGGATCCGCAATCCAGCATCGCCGCCTTCTTCGAGCGCATCGATCGGCTTGGCGACCGGCTGGGGCCGATCCTGTTCCAGTTGCCGCCCCGCTGGCATGCCAACATCGAACGGTTGTCCGCCTTCCTCGATGCACTGCCCGACGGGTATCGCTACGCCTTCGAGTTTCGCGATCCCAGTTGGTGGGATGCGGCGGTGACCGACCTGTTGGCCAAGCAAGGAGCGGCGTTTTGCGTGTTCGATCTCGACGGGCAGACCAGCCCGTTCATCGAGACTGCGGATTTCGTCTACTTGCGCTGGCACGGGGCAGCCGGACCGTATCGGGGTGGATACAGCGACGCGCAATTGCGGTCACTGGCTCAGCGTTTTCGGGGATGGCTGGGTGAGGGTCGGGCCATTCATGCCTATTTCGACAACGATACCGAGGCACAGGCGCCGCGTGATGCTAAGCGTCTTCGGGCAATGCTGGCTACCCGGTGATCGAGGTGCGCTGGCGGGACACCGTG
Source organism: Guyparkeria halophila (assembly GCF_034479635.1). NCBI lineage: Bacteria > Pseudomonadati > Pseudomonadota > Gammaproteobacteria > Chromatiales > Thioalkalibacteraceae > Guyparkeria > Guyparkeria halophila. The sequence continues at coordinate 1,696,790 of NZ_CP140153.1, read as the reverse complement.
ATCGAATACGTTAGGACCTATCGGTCCGACCGACGCGTAGCGTGAGCGGCCAGCCCACGTGTCGTGTGCGCTCATGGTTGCCCCAAAGAAGCACGAGCCGATCGGCCAGATCGGAGACGGGATCGGTACCAGTCATTTGGGCATACCGCGCCGTGGCCGACCAACTGCGCAGGTAGCCGAGCAGGTCGGCCAGTGTCCATTCCGCTGTCATCGAGAATTCCCTGGCCGGGATGCGTCGAAACGGGAAGGGCAGGTCACGGTAGCCGTTTTCGACGTGGCGACGTTCAGCGGGCCAGTACGGGCCGACGATATCCCGGTAGAAGGTGGACAGCGCAGCGTCGATCGGCGGCACACCCGTTTTGATCAGTCCGTAGCACCACTGCGCCATCAAGCCACCGGGGCGAAGCACGCGTTCGGCCTCGCGGTTGAAGTTGTCGATATCGAACCAGTGCAGGGCCTGGGCGACGACCACCAGGTCGACGCTGCCGGGCGCCAAGCCCGACTCGTCTGCCGGTGCCCGGCGAAATGTCACCGTTGGCAAGCGCGGCGCCTGGGCGAGTTGTGCGGCACTGATATCCGTGGCGACGACCTGCTCGACATGGCGGGCGAGCATCCCGGCGACCTGTCCGTTCCCCGTGCCGCAGTCCCAGGCCAGGCTCCGACCTGGTGCACGGTCCGCCAGCCACTCGATCAATGCCTCGGGATAGACCGGTCGGTGTCGAGCATAGTCGGCTGCCAACGGGTCGAAGTGGCTGCCCTGGTCCGGTGACGTGATCAATGCCTTCTCTCCTTTGAGCAAACGCGCATAAGCCAGAACTCGTTGAAATCAAAAGATTGAATATGCGAAACGGCGCCTTTCATCTTCCGGGGGTCTATAACCCCTCTACGGAGTCCAGAAGAGAGGCGACAACATGAATCTGGTGACCGACCTGATGGGCCAGCCCGGCGTCGTGGCGGCAGGCGATTTCGCCTACCGCGGCGATCAGTATTACCACCACAAGGGCGCTCTGTCCGAATCCGAGACCAAGCTGGTTTCGACGTTGTGTCGCGCGAATACGGCGGCGGTTCGCATGGAGGGCGACGTGCTGGCGATGTTCTCCCGAGTCTGTCAGCCCGGGGCGGGTGGTTGCGGCTTCGAGCCAACCAAGGGCTGGGTGGTGCACGGCGAGTCGCGCAGTATCTGCGTGATCTCCAACGTGTACTGCGTGCTCGACAACGAAAAGGCATCGTTGACGAAGGTGCTAGGCCTGATGCGCGAGCGGCTGGCCAACGCGCCCGATATGCACTGATCTGATCACGGTGGGACTTGCCTCGACGACGAGGCTCCCTGCAAGGAGGAATGACCATGTCTGATCTCAAGACACTCAGCTCGATGCCCGGCGCGGTTGCCGCCTTTCAGTTCGACGATGACGGCCGCCTCGAGGATGCGGTGATTGCCGATGAGGAGGCCATCGATCGAGACACCCTGGACCTGCTGGGCCACCTCTGCATTGCCAACATGGCGATCGGTGCCATGCAGGCGCGTGGCTGGGAAGGGATGAGCGACGTCAGGGGCTTCTACCCGGTCGAGGGTTTCACGTTTGTCGGTCTGGACTGGTCCGCCGTCTCGCGCGGCCGGCAAGGCGTTGTCCTGTCTAATGACCAGGCCGACTACGACGCCGCCTACAAGGCCCTGGCGGGATGAGGAGGATCTCATGCTCAAGCAACTGCTCGATATCAAGGGCGTGCAGGCCGTCGCCCATTTTCGTGAGGAGTCCGGCGAGCCGTGGCAGGTGCACGGCGAGTTGTCCGAGGCGGACGCCAACCGTCTGACTCGCCTGGCGCACGACTTCAAGCGCATGACGCAGGGGCATGCCGACCAGTTGGCCCTGTTCGTCAACCAGCCGGGCTGGACCCCGGCCAACGGCTGGATCGTCCATGGTGGGCAGCGCACCGTATGTGGTGTGGCGAGCATGGTGGCGGTGGTCGATAATGCCGAGGCCAACCTGACCGACGTGATGAAGGGGCTGGCGCGCGAAGCGTTCTTTCTCTGATTCCCGGTACAAGCAAACGGGACCAGAAAAAACCCCGCACATCGTCGGATGCGCGGGGTTTTGTCTGTGTGACGAACGGGTGTTCGGTTGCCGAACGGCTCAGCGGTTCTGACGAATCCCGGCGATGAGCCAGTTGGCGTTCTCGTCATCGAGATTGCGGCTGACCAGCCAGGTCTCGTCGAGCGACTCGGCCGGGGCCTCACTGCCCTCACGGATTCGGCCGTCAAAGCGCACGGCCGCAATCAGGTCGCCACTCTCCTCGCCAAGCTCTTCCAGCGAGACAGTCAGGTCGAGCACCTCGGTGACGTTCTCGGCATCACCCAGGGCCGCGCGTTCGCGCACCAGCTCACGGAACAGCTCGGGGGTGACGAATTCGCGGATCTCGTCCATGCGATTCGCATCCCAGGCGAGCTGCAGGTTGGTGAAATGGGTGCGTGCCGCACCAAGGAATCGGGTCTCGTCGAACCAGCTGGGAGGCTGGTAGCCGGACGTGCCGCCAAAGCCGAACTCGTCCATCAGCGAGCCAGGGCGCGCGCCCCCTTTGTCGTTGGTCGAGCCGCCGAGCGTCTCGTTCGATGCCCGGGCCTGGTGGGTCGGTGGCTCGACCATCGGCTCCGGACGGGAAGCGCCGGCATAGGCCGGGCGGGTCGCCATGGCACCGCCGCGCAGGTGACGAATCAGGAAAAACGCCCCAGCGGCCAGCAGCAGGATCACGAGAAAGTCCATCGGCTGGAATCCCTCGAAGGCACCACCCATGAACATCCACGCCAGCAGGCCGCCGGCGGCCAGCCCGGCGAACATGCCGCCCAGCCCGGCGCCCGGGCTGCGGGTGGCCTTCTGGTCGGTGGCGGCCTGCCGCTGGTTGGTGGTCTGCGAGCTCTTCTGGCCCTGAAAGCCGAAGCTCTTGCCGCCACCGAAGCGTTTGGCCTCGGCGGGCGTGCTCAGCATTACGGCCAGCAGCGCGCTGATGGCGAGCAGGACGAGGGATCGGGCGAGCGGTTGGCTGGACGTCATGGGGGCTCCTGCGGTCGGGATTTCCGATGGTTCGCGCACGGCGCGGCGCATCGGCGCGCCGGAATCCTACCACGCCGTCGGAGAGCGTGGCCGGCGTTCGCGTAGTCATGCGAACCGCTCAGCGACCGCTCAGGGGCACCCGGATGACCGGGGCATGGATCGCGGTGATCAGGTCGGCTAGAGGCAGGCCAAGGGCCTCGGCCGCGTCGTCTGCAACCACCAGCGCCGAGACCGAGCTTTGTTGCAAGGTTCGAAACAGTGACGGGTCCGGTGGCGAATCCGCCTCGGTGGTGCCGGACTCGACAATCTCCAGCACCAGCGGCGGCTCTCCCAGCTGTCGCCAGGCCACCAGCGACGGCAGGGTGGCGGGGTCGACCGACGAGAGCAGGAACAGGTGGCAGGGCCTGTCGGTAGCCACGGCGAGTGCATGGGCCGTTTGCACCACGGTTTCCGCGGCCCGCTGCGTCGCCAGCAGACCGACCACGGGAGTCAGCCGTTCCGCGACCGGAGATGGCCTGCCGCCAGGCAGCAATGCCCGGCGTGGCTGGCGAGTCCTCGCCGGGTGATGCGGAGGTTCTGGGCGGGCATTACCGCCGGTCTCGCTCTGCCACAGCAGCAACCGGTTGCCGCCGGTTTCCAGCAGGCGTCTGGCCACCGAGCCCAGTTGTGCCCCGTGATCCGCCGACCAACCCGCCTTGCCCATCACGACCCAGTCGGCGGCCTGCGCCGCGGCGTGGATGCTTTCGAACACCGGGCCGGCGACCACCTCGAAATGCCAGCGCAGCGGTGCATCCCGATTGAGTTCGGTCAGCACCGCCTCGATCTGGCGGCGTTGCTGGGTCAGGCGCGTGAGCAGGATCTCGCGATCAAAGGGTCGGGATTCACCCGACAGGGCGCTGATTTCTCGGGTGAATGGATGACCGGCCGAGGCAAGCAGATCCTGGTCTTCGACGAACAGCGCGATCAGTTCGCAATGGTGGTGCCGTGCCAACCTGGCGGCACTGGACAACGCCGCCAGACTGGTCGGCGAGGCATCGATCAGCAGCAGGACGTGTGGCCCGGTCATCCCGGTCCGACCCCATCTCGTCCCGGGTCATCGCGCTCACGGTGGCGGTCGTGTCGCGTGGCCCGCTCGAACCGGGCCAACCGGTCGACCACCCGGCGGTTGAGGCTGTCCTTGGGGAACACGCCGTGGGCATCGGCTTCGCCGGGCTCGAGACCGGTGAGCAGGCCCAGCGCCTGTTCGACGTGGCTGATGGCGTGGAGCTGGAAGCGCCCGGCGGCGACCGCGCTGCGCACTTCGTGGCTGAGCATCAGGTGCGGAAGGTTGCTGGTCGGGATCAGCACGCCGTGGCTGCCGTCCAGCCCGCGGTCGCGGCAAATGCGGAAAAACCCCTCGATCTTCTCGTTGACGCCGCCGATGGCCTGGACTTCGCCCAACTGGTTCATCGATCCGGTCACGGCAAACGACTGGCGGATGGGCACGCGTGCGACCGCCGAGACCAGCGCGCAGAGTTCGGCCACCGAGGCCGAGTCGCCGTCGACCGTGCCGTAGAGCTGTTCGAAGGCAATGCTCGCTGACAGGGACAGTTCGCCCTCCGGCGCATAGTGGCTGGCAAGGTATCGCGACAGGATCATCACCGCCTTGGCGTGGATGTTTCCGCCGAGCTTGGCCTCGCGCTCGATGTCGACTACCTGGCCTCGACCCGGGCGCGCGGTGGCGGTGATGCGCGTGGGCAGGCCGAAACGGAACCCGCCCAGCTCGCTGACGGCCAGGCCATTGATTGCGCCGATACGCTCGCCCTGGGTCGGCACGTTCAGCGTCTCGCGCAGGATCGCCTCGACGGCGCGTTCGCGCAGCCGCTCGGCGCGCTGCTCCTGGCGGCGGATGGCGGCCTCGATATGGTGGGCGCTGAGGAGTTCGGCATGGCTCGAGGCCGCAAGGTGGTTCGCCTCGGCGAGCAGGTCGGCCAGCGGGCGGGTGCCGGCGGCCAGTTTCTCGCGATCGTCGGCCAGGCGGCTGGCATGCTCGATACTGCGGGCCACGGCCCCGCGGTCAAGCGGTCGTAGCCCGTCTCGTCGGGCAATCGCGGCCAGCGTGCGGGCGTAGTCGAGCTCGTTTTCCGCCTGTCGAGGCAGCGTGTCCTCGAAGTCGGCCTGCACCTTGAACAGCTTGGCGAAGTCCGGATCGTACTCGGCGAGCAGGTAGTAGAGCAGGCGGTCGCCGATCAGCACGACCTTGACGTCCAGTGGGATCGGGTCGGGCTCCAGCGTGATCGTGGTGAACACGGCATAGAGCTGTTCCAGCGATTCGATGCGCACCTGCTTGCCGTAGATTGCCCGTTTGAGGGTCTCCCAGGCGAACGGCTGCATGAGTATTTGCCGGGCGTGCAGGATCAGGTAGCCGCCGTTGGCACGGTGCAGGGCGCCGGCGCGAATCAGGCGGAAGTCGGTCAGCAGGGCGCCTTCCCGGAAGTGGTGCTCGATGCGTCCGATCAGTCGCGCGTGGGTAGGCAGGTCCTCGTAGATCACCGGCGCACCGTGAAGCTCGGCGTTATCGACGATCAGGTTGATCTGGTACTGGTTGAGGATTTCCTCGGGGACAGCGCTGCTGTCGTCCTCCAGATCGTTGACGTGCGAGATGATGTCATCGCGAATCGCGTGGATAAACCGGGTCACGTCAAGCAGGTGCGCCCAGCGCTCCTCGAGCGCCTGAAGTTGCTGGCCCACGGCCACGCGCAGCATCTCCTCGTTGAGTGCCTGCAGTCGCTCGCCTGCCTCCTTCTGCCATTTCGGCACCTGGTGCAGGGTCTGCTTGAGCTTTTCCTCGAGTTCATCGATGGCGGCCTGCCATGCCTTCTGCTCTTCTTCGGGCAACTTGCTGAAGGCTTCGGGATCGAGGATCTTGCCGTCGCGGTACGGGCCCAGCGTGAAACCGTTGGGCGTGTTCACCATCGCCACGTGCCGGCTTTCGGCCTCCTTGCTGATCGCGGCAATAGCCTCGTGCTGGCGGCGTTTGTAGGTCTCGCGCAGCTCCTGGATGCGGTTGTGGTACTCATCGCTCTCGAACACCGCCGGGATCGCGGTGCGAAATTCGTCGATCAGGTTGTCCAGATCCGCCTGAAGATCGCGTCCGGCCCGCGCCGGCAATTGCAGCAAGCGGGGCTTGTCGGGGTCGTCGAAATTGTAGACGTAGGCCCAGCTGGGCGGCGGGGCGTCGCGACGGGCGCGACGTTCGAGAAAGTCGCGCACCACCGCATACTTGCCGCTGCCGGTCGCGCCCAGCGCATAGAGGTTGAAGCCGCCGTCCCCGATCTCGGTGCCGAACGACAGGGCCTCCAGCGCCCGTTCCTGGCCGGGCGGGGCGGCCGGGGGATCGAGCTCGGCGGTGGTCTCGAACGGCAACGAGTTCGCCGGGCAGGGGCGGTAGAGTTGATCGGCTTCCAGCCGGGTCGGCGCGTCGGCCATGAGTGCCTCTCGAATCCGTGGGAGCGATGCAATCGAGACTAGCATGCGCTTGACACCGTGGTAGCGGTCAAACGGGCGTCACGTGCCCATCGCACTGGCGCATCGGCAGGAAAACCGGTTAGGGTTTGCAGCTATCGCCCGCCAACCACCGACGCGAAATCACCAAAGGGAGTGAGCAGACACAATGGACGCAGTGACCGAGTTTCTTGGCAGCATCAGTGGATTCGTCTGGGGGCCGGTGATGCTGGCCCTGTTGCTCGGCACGGGGGTGTATCTCACCGCCGGGCTGCGCGGCATGCCGATTCGGCGCATCGGCTACGGGTTTCGCCAGCTGGTTCGCGGTCGGCACGCCGGCAAGGATGATCGCGGCGACATCACGCCCTTCCAGGCACTGGCCACGGCACTCTCGGCGACCATCGGCACGGGCAACATCGCCGGGGTGGCCACCGCGATCGCCCTGGGTGGCCCCGGCGCGATTTTCTGGATGTGGCTGACCGCGCTGGTGGGCATGGCGACCAAGTATTCCGAGGCGGTGCTGGCGGTGCGTTATCGCGAGGTCGACGAGCGCGGTCGCTACGTTGGCGGGCCGATGTACTACATCAAGAACGGCATGGGCGCGAAGTGGAAATGGCTGGGCGCGGCCTTCGCGCTGTTCGCCATGATCGCCGCCTTCGGCATCGGCAACACCGTGCAGGCCAATTCCGTGGCCGACGTGCTCGAATCCAATCTCGCCATTCCCGACTGGGCCACCGGGCTGGTGCTGGCCGCGTTGGTGTTCGTGGTGATCATCGGCGGCATCCGTCGCATCGCGCACCTGGCCGAATACCTGGTGCCGTCGATGGCGATTCTCTACGTCGGCTTCGCGCTGGTGATCATCCTGCTGAATATCACGGACGTGCCGGCGGCCCTGGGGCAAATCGTATCCGATGCCTTCACCGGCACGGCGGCGACGGGTGGGTTTGCCGGCGCGGCGGTCTGGGCGGCGATCCGCTTCGGCGTCGCCCGGGGCATTTTCTCCAACGAGGCCGGTCTGGGCTCCGCGCCGATCGCCCACGCCGCGGCCCAGACCAATGATCCGGTCCGCCAGGGCACCATCGCGATGCTCGGCACCTTCATCGACACCATCATCATCTGCACCATGACCGCGCTGGTGATCGTACTTTCCGGTGTCTGGGAGACCGGCGAGAGCGGTGCGGCGCTGACCTCGGCGGCCTTCGCCGCGACCCTGGGCGGCGGCAACTGGGTGGTCACCGCCGGTCTGGTGCTGTTTGCCTTCACCACCATCGTGGCGTGGAGCTACTACGGCGAACGTTCCGCCGAGTACCTGTTCGGCGTGAAGGTGATCAAGCCGTACCGCTACGTCTGGGTCGGGGCCTTGTTCCTCGGCGCGATCGCCAACCTCGAACTGATCTGGCTGGTCGCCGACGTCCTCAATGCCCTGATGGCAATCCCGAACCTGATCGCACTGATCGCCCTGTCGGGCACCGTGTTCGCCATCACCCGCGAGTACTTCGCCCGGGCCGAGAACCAGGGGGGCGGACGATGAGCGCATTGAGACCATGGCTGGGGCTGCCCGGTCGGGCGGTCATTCTCATCGCGGCAATGGGCGCACTCGGTGGCTGTGCCCTGTTCGATGCCGAGCCGGCAGGCGACCAACGCACGGTAATTGTCTATCCCGGTGGGGATACCTCCCTCGACCCGGTGATCCTGCCGGCGAGTGCCCTGCCGCCAGCGGGCGAATGCCGCATCTGGTACCCGGATCGTGCGCCGGATGACCAGCCGCACCCGGGCGACTGTCGTGATCTGCAGCGTGCCGTCCCGGCCGGCGCGGTGCTCGTTCGGGGGTGAGCCACCCTCGCTTGGCGTCTCTCGCGACCCCCTGACCGTGGCGGTGTTCCGTAGCGGTCGTCTGCCGCCACGGCAACGCGCGATGTCGCAATTTCGCAACAGGTGGTTAATAACCTAATCGACTTTTTGCCTCATCAGGCGTATCAACGTGGGCATACAGGCGAACGATCCATGATTGGATCAGCCATCTTGGCCGTCTTAGCAGAAGGAGATCTGCCCTATGTCCTCACGCCTTTCCCGGTCGATCGCCATGGCCCTCGGCGTGGTATCCGTTGGCCCCTTGACCGCATACGCACAGGACGAGGTCCCGCTGCCGGCCAAGCCCGGTGCGGCACCGTTGGCGGCAGCCGAGTCAAGCGCTGCGCCGCGCAGCGGTCTCGCTGCGGGAGGTTTTCTCTTCTTTCCCCAGCTCACCGTCACCACGCTCTACGACACCAATATCTTCGGCGTGAACGGCTCGGTGCCGGTCAATAAGGGCGATCCTGACGCCCGCGGCCTTATCACGGACGAAACCGCCGATACCGTCGGCATTTTCACGCCGAGCCTGGCCGTGCGCTCGGATTGGGACAGCCACGAGCTCAATTTCAACGCCGGGGCCGATCTCGCCCGCTACCGTGATAACAGCGACGAGAACTACGACGACTTCTGGCTCAACACCGACGGTCGCTACGACATCAATACCGTCTCGAACGTCTTCGGTGGCCTGGGTTACAGCCGCAGCCACGAGGATCGCACCTCGCCCGAGGGCGAGGCCGGGGTCGAGCCGGTGACCTACGACAGCCTCGATGCCCACGGCGGTTACGCGCGGCGCATTGGGCGCACCGTGCTGCGCGTCGGCGGCACGGCCCAGCGGCTGGACTACGACAGCGGGATCAACGCCGACGGCACGTCGATCAACCACGACGACCGGGACCGAGACATCTATGCCCTGGGCGCGCGACTCACCTACCTGCGTTCGCCTCAGATTCAGCCGTTCGTCCAGGCATCCACCGAGACCCGGCGCTACCGCGATTCCCGCGACGATCTGGACTACCAGCGCGATTCGGACGGTCAGCGGCTCGCCCTGGGTGCGACCTTCGATTCCGGCGCAGGCGTGAGCGGCGAGGTCTACGGCGGTTTGCTGTACCAGGATTTCGATGACCCGCGCTTTTCCTCGATCACCACGCCCGACGTCGGTGCGCAGGTTAACTGGCAGGTCACGCCGTTCACGCGGCTGCGCGGCGCGATCGACCGGTCGCTTGAGGAAACGACCTATGCCCTGTCGGCCGCCCCCGGCGACGTGGCGTCCAGTTACCTGTACACGCGTGCCGAGGCCAGCGTCGAGCACCGCTTGACGCCCCGCATGACCCTGTCCGCACTGGCTTCCTATGGTCAGGTCGACTATCAGGAGGTCGATCGCACCGACGACCTGATCGGTGCCGGCGTGGGCGTGGAGTACAAGCTGACCAAGAACCTCTTGCTGCAGTTTGATTACCGCCATTTCCAGCGTGATTCGGACTTCCGTGATCCGTTCAACGAAAACCGGGGGCAGTTCACCGGCGACCTGTTCGACGGCAACTACCAGCGCGACCAGTTCTACCTGCGCTTGAAGGCACTGCTGTACCCGGTGCGCGAACCGGCGGTGGTCGCCGGCACCTTCTCCGGGCTGGCCGACACGCGCGGCACGGGCCTGGGTGGCGGGTTCTACGCCGGTGCCCAGGCCGGGGTGAGTGGCATGGCCACCGACACCAGCGGCCCGCGCGGCGAGCGAGGCACGGACACCGCCACCATGGTGGGCCGGGGATGGAACACCGGCCTGTTTGCCGGTTGGGGCCTGACGACTGCCGACCACTGGTACGGCGGTATCGAGCTCGAGGGCGCGCGCAGTGCTGCCGACTGGGATCACGGCAAGAACAAGCCGGACAGCCGCACCTTTTCGCTCGACATGAACGACAGCTTGGGCGCGAGCCTGCGCGGCGGTCGCGTGCTGGCCAACGGCGCCTTGCTGTTCGGACGCCTCGGCATGGTACGAAGCGAGTTCGACACTTTCTATCAGGCCAACGACGCGCCGCAGAACGCTGCTGACGGGTCGGACGACCAGACCGGCATCCGCTACGGGGTGGGTGTCGACGTGCCGGCCGGCAAGCACCTGTTCTGGCGCATGGGCTACAGCATCACGGATTACGACGGTTATGACGTAGTCTTCGACACCACGCCCGATGGTGTGGAACGGTTCGAGACCCGGGAAGGCCTGTTCCGTCTCGGTCTCGGCTGGCGCTTCGGTGCCCAGGACTATGCGCCGATCGATCCGACCGAGGGCGATATCGGCGGTTTCTACGCCGGCGCCCAGGTCGGTCATACCTTACTGACCAGCGACATGGACGCCGAACACTTCGATTCCGGCGACGGACCCTACCGGCTTCAGGCCAGCTTCGGCAATGACGGCGTGAGCACGGGCGTGTTCGCCGGTTACGGCTGGCAATGGGATCGGATCTACCTCGGTCTCGAACTGGACGTCGAGAACAGCGGCGCCGAGTGGCAGCACGTGCGCGAGCCGACCGGTCGCCAGTTCTCCGCCGAGCAGAAGGGCGGACAGGCCCTGTCGGCGCGGCTGGGTTACCAGCTGGATAACGGCACGCTGCTCTACGCCCGGTTGGGCAAGGCGCGCAGCCAGTTCAACTACCGCTATCGCAAGGGCGAGAATCTCGATAACGACGTCAACCGTGATGTCAGCGAGATCGGCACCCGCATCGGCCTGGGCGCCGAGCTGCCGTTGACGCCCAACACCTTCGTGCGCCTGGACTACAACCGCACGGACTACGGAGACATCGATTTCGCGACCACGCACGACAACACCGACACAGTGAGCCTGGACAACGAGATCGATCAGTTCCGGCTCGGGGTGGGCTTCCGTTTCTAGCCGGTTCCTGGGTTGGGGAAACGCCATTTCCCCTGAGTGAGAAGAACCCCGCCACCGAGCGGGGTTCGTTGTTTCTATGGGGAAAGATGCGCCGTGGTAACGGGCGTTAGGTCGCGCAAATGGCATCAGCCGTTCGCTGTATTAAGTGACTGATATGCTGTGACTTTATTTGATAGTCGGTTTGATAAATTTGTATTGGCCTGGCCCTTGAAATTTGATGGGCTTACCACCTTGCCAATAGAAGCTTATGGGCATATAAGTGAATTGGGAAAGCTGAGAAAGGAGGCACCTTCATGAATACGAAATCGCTCTTTGATACCAACCGCAAACACCTGACTGTCAGCCTGGTGGCTGCCGGCGTGTTCGCGGTGCCCATGCTGGTCGGTAACACCTATACACATAACCTGATGCCCGTGTCCGTGGCGCATGCCGCCTCCGATCATGGCCAAGGCGGTCAAGGCGGCCAGGGCGCGGGTGGTGCCATGAAGGGTCAGGGTGGCATCGGTGGCGCCGGCGGCGTCTCCGGCGGTCACCAGAGCATGGACGTGAACGACGTCCTGCGCGGCAAGGGTTCCGGTGGCCGTGATGCCGCTGGTGGAAGCGGACGGCCCGACGACAAGGGCCCGCCGGAAGGCGATGGTCCGACCGGCGACATGGGCGGCGGCAACCCCAACGCGGGCACCACCAAGGGCGATCTCTACGGCGATCTCTACGTGGTGCTACGCGACCAGTCAACGGGCTCGCCGATTCTGGACGATGAAGGACGCGTGCAGTTCCTCGATGCCGAGGGCAACGTGATTCCGTACCTCTCGGACGACCCCGAGGACGAGGGCTATACCGAGGTGGCCGACGAGGCCCTGCTGCAGGAAGTCGCCTTCGATCGCCTGAATCTGGCGCGGTCACCGCAGTCGGTTCTGAGTCACTCCCTCGACACGGCGCTCGAGACCATCGCCCTTGACGCCGATGGTGTGTTCGAGTTCGACGCAGCCGGCCGCATCGTGATCGAGGATGCCGACGGTGTGGTCTACACCATCGATTCTCCGCTGGAGAACCTGGCGCTCTACCAGGACGCCATGGTGCGACTGAACGACGACATCGACGGTAACGAGACGTTCACCCTGGACCAGACGGATTCCCTGCTGGCCGCGGCGGCGAGCAAGTTCGGCAACGTGAATCTCGATATGGTCGTCTACCTGAACACGATCCTGGGTCTGAACCGTAAGGTCACCGACCCCGACACGGGCGAGACCTCCATCGCGTGGGCCGATCTGGCGGACTTCAGCTACGACCGCTCCGATGCGTATGACGGAGTTACCGTGTCGTACCTGAGCGATCCGGAGGGCGACGGGACCTACATCACGGTCACCGAGCCGCTTCTGGATGCGGTGTTCGATGGCGAGACCGCAACGGGTGACGGCGCGGCCGGCTACGCGCAGTCGACGGATGACGCGCTTCAGGTCATCGAGTTCATCCACGAACCGATTCACTGAAGCACGTGGTGAGGTGGAATGGCTGGTAGCCACCTTGAAGGCCCCGTGATGACCGGGGCCTTCTTTTTGTGCTTCACCACGAGTCAATCCGCGATAGGCAATTGCCCGGGTAATCCATTGGGAGGCCCACATGAATACCGACAAGACAAAGACGTTGAATTTCAAACCGGTGGCGGCCGGCTTGCTTGCGGCGGGCCTGATGGCCGTGCCGCTGTTCACCGCCCCGGCCCATCTTGCGCCGTTCACGGCCATCGCGACCGTTCAGGCGGCCGAGGGTGGTCATTCCGGTGGGTACGCCGGCGGCGGGCGTTCGTCCGGCGGCGGACACGACACCGGTACCACGCACACCGATGACCACACGGACGATCACGCCGATAGCGATCACGGCAAGAAAGGCCCGGGCGGAAAGGGCGGCGCCGGTGGCAAGGGCGGTGGTCATGCCGGCGCCGGCAGCCAGCACCTGGTCGACAGCGTGTTTCGCGGTGGCGGGCGAGACAGCCTCGATCGTATTCAGGGCGGTTCGGCGGGCAAGGGCAGCCTGTACGGCGATCTGTACGTGATCCTGCGTGAAGCCGACGGCTCGCCTGACCTGGACGATCTCGGCCGCGTGCAGTTCATCGATGCCGCCGGCAACGTGATTGCCTACGCCTCGAACGACCCCGACGCGGAAGGCTTTACCGAGGTGGTCGACGAGTCGGCATTGCAGGAGGTCGAGTTCGAGCGGCTGAACGTCGGTCGCGCCCCGCCATCCGTGCTCGACCACGCCTTCGAAGAGGCGCTGCGCACACTGTCACTGGATGCCGATGGCGAACTGGAGACCGACGCCGCCGGCCGTCTCGTGGTGGTGGACGCCGAGGGCAACGAGTACACCATTGATTCGCCGCTGGCGAACCTGTCGCTCTATCGGGCGGCGCTGACCGATGGCAGCTGGACACTGCAGGATGCCGCGGTGTTCCTCGGGGGTGCCTCGTCCAAGACCAAGGCGATCACCACGGACACGGTGGTCTACCTGAACACCATCCTTGGCATCAACAACCCCGAGGACGGCTACTACGACTTGTCGGGATTCAATTACGACCGCAGCGGGGTTCACACCGGCAGCATCACCTACCTGACCGACCCGGATGGCGATGGGGTCTACGTCGAGCGGACCCAGTCGATACTGGATGCCGTGTTCGGCGGCTCGGGTTACAGCGGCACCGGCGCCGATGCCTTCGCCCAAGCCGCCGACGACGCCCGCGCGGTGATCGAGTTTACCCACGAGCCGATCCACTAAGAACGGCGGCGGTCGTTGGGCCATCGCGCCGCGTAGGAGCGCCTTCAGGCGCGATGGCCTGATGCTGCGACCCGTGGGTTTCGCGGCTAAAGCCGCTCCTGCAATCTAGGTGCTCGGACTCGTGGGGACGCGAAATTTAGGATGGATTCGTTTCGCGGAAATTCTGACGTAGGACGAAGGAGGCAAGGATGCCTACTGAGCAAATGCGCCATGGATGGCGTTTGCGTCGTGGTCGCGTGTCGATCCCCGGGCAGGTGTATTCGGTGACCCTCGTTACCCACGGACGATGGCCCGGGCTGGCGGATATATCGGTGGCGCGGCGCGTCATCGGCTGTCTGCGCGACATGGAGGAGATGGGCCATTCGGAAACGTTGGCCTTTTGCCTGATGCCGGATCACCTGCACTGGCGGTTTCGACTAGGACACGGCGATGATCTGTCTGTGGTGGTTGGACAGTTGAAGGGCCGCAGTGCACGTCATATCCCGCTGTTGCGCTGGCAGCGTGGCTTTCACGATCATGCGGTGCGCAATGACGAGGATCTGCGGCGACTGGCTCGCTACATTGTTTCCAATCCCGTTCGCGCGGGTCTGGTCCGTCGTGTGGGCGAGTATCCGCATTGGGATGCGGTCTGGTTGTGATCCGCCAGGGTCGCCGAAGGAGCGGCTTGAGGTGCAATGGGTTGATGTTGCCATCCCTGTGTTTCGTGGCTAAAGCCGCTCCTACGGGGGGTGATTGTTGTAGGAGCGCCTTCAGGCGCGATGGCTGGATGTTGGCAGCCGTGCGTTTCGCGGCTAAAGCCGCTCCTACGGGGGTTGGTCATCGATGTAGGAGCGCCTTCAGGCGCGATGGCTTGATGTTGGCAGTCGCGCGCTTCGCGGCTAAAGCCGCTCCTACGCTGACGGCTGGCCTTCCAGTCGGCGAATCCGTTCCTCGAGCGGCGGGTGGGTGTCGAACAGGCGCGCGCCGCCGGCACGGAACAGAAAGGCGTGGTTCATCTCCGCGGCGGCATCGGACTCCACGCGGGAAGACGCGCCGCCCTTGAGCTTCTCGAAGGCGCTCTTCAGCCCGTCCGGATAGCGGGTGAACTGCACGGCGGAGGCGTCGGCTAGGAATTCGCGCTGGCGGCTGACGGCCGCCTGCAGGATCCGACCGAAGAACACGGTCAAGAGGCCCACCAACGCGATGGCCGCCGCCCCAACCAGCATGGCGATGCGCAGGCGGGCATCCCGTCGTCCGGGCCCGACGCCGACGTGGAACCACCAGCGGGCGACGAAGAACAGGAAGGTAAAGCCGAACACCATCGCCGCCACGCGCACCGACAGCTTGATATCGCTGTTGGCGATGTGACCGAACTCGTGGGCGACCACCCCGGCCAGCTCGTCACGGCTGAGATGGTCGAGTGCCCCCTGTGTCACGGCCACCGCGGCGTTCTCCGGCTTGGTGCCGGCGGCAAAGGCATTGATACCCGACTCCTGATCGAGCACGAACACCCGCGGTCGGGGTAGGGAGGAGGCGATCGCCATCTCGTCGACCACGTTCAGGTACTGCCTTTCGGCCGGGCTGAGATTGGTCTCGCCCGCGCCGGTCAGCTCGCGACCGCCCAGCGACTTGGCCACCTTGGCGCCGTCCGATCGGGTGAACCAGCGAAAGAGGGTGACCAGGAGAATGCCGCCGCCGGTGAGGCCGGCGGCCCAGGCGAAGGCCTGCCAGGTGGCCTCTGCCGGGATCGTGGCCGAGCCGGTCGCCTGGTTTGCCTGGGCTTGTTCACCGAGCGTCAGCCCGAGCCACATCAGCCCGCCCACGGCCGCTGCGGCGACGATCAGGAGCAGCACGTAAAGGCCGACCAGTATCCGTGTCTGGCGTCTAGCCAGATCCTGCTGTTCGCGAAAGTCCATGGCAGATCAGCTCAGAAACTCACTTCGGGGGCTTTCTGGATGGCCTCGCTGTCCTCGAACTCGAGCAGCTGGGCATCCTCGCCATGGCCGACGAGCTTGCCGATCATCACCGGCGGGAAGGAGCGTCGGTACTCGTTGTACTTCTGGACCAGGTCGTTGAAGGCCTGGCGTGCGTAGGCGACGCGGTTTTCGGTGGTCGCCAGTTCCTCTGACAATTGGCGCATGTTGGCATCGGCCTTGAGGTCCGGGTAGGCCTCGAAGGTGGCGTTTAATCGGCCCAGGCCGCTGGTGAGCGCCGATTCCGCCTGGGAAAGCAGATCCATGGTCTCCGCGTTGCCCGGTCGGTCATGGGCGGCGTCGACGGCCTTCTCGGCCGCGGCGCGTGCCTCGGTGACTTCCTTGAGGACCGAGGCTTCGTGGTCCATGTAACCCTTGGCCGTGTTGACCAGGTTGGGAATCAGGTCGTGGCGGCGCTTGAGCTGCGTCTCGATCTGCGCGAAGCCGTTCTCGTACTGGGTCTGGTAGGAGGTGAGCTTGTTGTAGACGTAAATCACATAGATGACGGCAATCGCTACCAGCGCGATCACGATCCAGGTTTCGATTCCCATGGCGGCATTCTCCTTGGCTGAGCGCGACGGATGGTCGCGGGCCGGCTGACCCTATTTGGATGGACCGGGGCAGTGTACCGCGCTGATTGCTCACGAGGCGGCTTTGTCTGAAGGTCGTATTGTCGGACGCGGTGACGCTCGCTCTCGCCCTGGCCGTGCCAGCCCGCGTTGGCGATAAAGACGGGTGGCGGGATGGTGGGCCGTTCTTCCCGAGGCTGATCCGGGCTGATCCGGGGCTGATCCGGGGCTGATCCGGGGCTGACTCCGGTGCCGCGCGGGCGTCCAGTCCCCGGTCAACATTTCCGAGGTAATGTCGCAGAGGGGGTCAGTCGGTCCGCCGATGCCGAAGGAACAACGCCTCGCCGGCGAGAATGATGAGCATGCCCGCCACGGCGATGGCGACGACCAGCGGATCGTTCTCGATCTTGACCCAGAGAAAGCCGCCCAGCGCGAGCAAATCGAGGCCGATGGCCACGGCGAGGATGCCGCGATTGGCCTTTACCTCGCGATGCAGGTGTCGCAGCACGCCCCAGTGGATCGCGATGTCCATCACGAGGTAGAAGATAATGCCGAGCGAGGCGATCCGTGAGAGGTCGAAAAACGCGGTCAGGATCAGGCCCAGCACGACGGTGTAGACGAGGGTGTGCTTCTGGATGCTGCCGGGCATGCCGAAATGGCTGTGCGGCACCAGCTTCATTTCGGTGAGCATCGCCAGCATGCGCGAGACGGCGAAGATGCTGGCGACGATCCCGCCGGCCGTGGCGATGATCGCGAGGATGACCGTGAACCAAAGCCCCCATTCGCCAGCGACCGGGCGGGCGGCGGCCGCGAGCGAGTAGTCGCGACTCTCGATGATCTCCGGCAGGGAGAGGTTGATGGCCACGGCGGTTCCGACCAGGGCGTAGATGCCAACGCAGAGCAGGATCGAAATCACGATGGCCCGACCGACATTGCGGTGCGGATCGGTGATTTCCGAGCCGCTGTTGGTGATGGTGGTAAAGCCCTTGAAGGCGAGAATGCCCAGCGCGGTGGCGGCGAGAAAGCCGCTGATGCTGGCTTCGGGGCCGCCGCCGCTGCCGTCAGGGATGGAGAAGGTGTCGGCAGCGAGCACCCCCACCACCCCGAAGAGCACGATGCCGCCGATCTTGATCAGACCGATCCAGGAGGCGAATTCCTCGATCAGCCGATTGCCGGAGAGATTGATCAGGAAGGCGAACAGCAGCAATCCCACGCCGAGCGTCGGGACCAACATGTCGATGTTGGCGACGTCGAACAGCTGCAACGTATAGGAGCCGAAGGTGCGCGCCAGGAAGCTCTGCGCGATAACCATCGAGAAGTACATCAGCAGGGCGTGAAACGCAGTCGTCAGGCCCTTGCCGTAGGCCTTCTCGAGGTACATGGCGATACCGCCCGCCGAGGGGAACGCGTTCGACATCTTGACGTAGCTGTAGGCACTGAATCCGACGATTACCGCGGCGGCGATAAAGGCGAGCGGGAACAATGGGCCGGCGATTTCGGCCATCTGACCGGTCAGCGCGAATATCCCGGCCCCGATCATCACCCCGGTGCCGAGTGCGATGGCCCCGATCAGGCTGAGGCTGTTCTCGCGGTACTGCGGGGTTCGGTCGTCGTGGTCCACCATGAACACCTCGAAAAAGCGTCCGGAAACCCTTTCTGACGCAAAACGCGCAAGGACTGCTATACCCATCCTAGACGTCGCAAAGATATAACGTCGTCATCAGGGCGGCAGTCACCAGGAGAGGGTTCGTCGGGATGCCGCTGGGAGCCTTGTTCACATTGGCGCTGTTGCCGCTGGCGACGGTCTTCGTGCTGCTGGTCGTGCGGCGATGGCCCGCCTGGCGAGCGATGCCGGTCGCCTGGCTGATGACGGTCGTCCTCGCGCTGCTGGTCTGGCGAACCGAGCCGGCCGTTGCGGCCGCGGCGAGCATGCATGGCGTGGTGACGGCGCTGAACATCCTCACGATTGTGTTCGGCGCCATCCTGCTGCTCTACACCTTGCGGGAATCCGGCGCGATCGAGTCGATCCGGGCGGGGTTCGTGAGCATCTCGCCCGATCGTCGCGTGCAGGCGATCATCGTGGCGTGGCTGTTCGGCGGGTTGCTGGAGGGCGCCGCCGGATTCGGCACGCCGGCGGCCATCGCGGCACCGCTGCTGGTGGCGATCGGTTTTCCCGCCATGGCCGCGGTGCTCTCTGCACTGATCGTCCAGTCGACCCCGGTCTCCTTCGGTGCGGTGGGCACGCCGCTGCTCGTGGGCGTGAATGCAGGGCTGACGGGGCATCCGTCGGTCGAAGCACTGCTCGATGTGCCCCTGTTTCCGGACTATCTCGATCAAATCACCCTGTATGCGGCCGTGATCAACACGGTGGTGGGTGTGCTGATGCCGTTGATCATGGTGGCCGTCCTTACCCGATTCTTCGGTGCCTCGCGCTCGTTTCGCGAAGGCCTGGCGGCCTGGCCGTTCGCGCTGTTCGCCGGATTGGCGTTCACCGTGCCTCACCTGGCCGTCGCGGCATGGCTGGGCCCCGAGTTTCCCTCGTTGGTGGGCGGAATGGTCGGCCTGTTGATCGTGGTGACGGCCGCCCGACGGGGGTTTCTGGTGCCACGGCACGTGTTCGACTTCGAGCCGCGCGATCGATGGCAGCCGGACTGGGTCAGCCGCCTTCAGGACGAGCTCCAGGCCTTGCCGATTGGGTCACGGATGCCCCTTTGGCAGGCATGGCTGCCCTACGTCCTCGTGGTCGGCTTGCTGGTGTTGAGTCGTGCCGTGACGCCCCTGCGCGAGTGGCTGCAATCACCGGCCCTGACGCTGGAGTGGCCAGGTATCTTCGGCACCGAGGTTGGGACGTCGGCGCAGCCGTTCTACCTGCCCGGTTTCATCCTGGTCGTGGTCTCCCTGCTGACCTTTTTCCTTCACCGCATGCATCAACGCCCCGGCTCGTACGCGCGAGCGTGGCGTCAGTCGGGGCGTGTGCTGTTCTCTGCGGCGCTGGCCCTGGCGTTCGCCGTGCCCATGGTTCAGGTCTTCATACACTCGGGGCAGGCCTCACCCTACGCCAGCATGCCCTTGGTGCTTGCCGAGGGGGTCTCGTGGCTGGCCGGACCGTTCTGGCCGCTGTTCGCGCCGTTGATCGGCGCCACCGGATCGTTCATGGCGGGATCGGCGACGATCAGCAACATGATGTTCTCGCTGTTCCAGTTTGCCTCGGCCGATTCGATCGGCCTGGGATCGGCGGGGGCGGCCTGGGTCGTTGCCTTGCAGGTGGTCGGCGGGGCGGCAGGCAACATGATCTGTGTCCACAACGTCGTCGCCGCCTCGGCGACCGTGGGGCTGGTGGGTCGGGAGGGCGACCTGATCCGCAAGGCCCTGATCCCACTGGGATACTATGTCCTGGCGGCCGGGACGCTTGGCATGGCGTTGATCGTGGGCGGCATCAATCCCTGGTACGGCGGATGGCTGCTGGTGGTCCTGGCGATGCTGGTTTTCATGAGGTTCGGGCGATCGCCACGGTGACGTGATCGCCTGTCGCCCGGTGGTTTTTGGCACACTGCACGCTTGGTTCATTGATGGGAATACGCATGTCCTGGATTGGTAAAGCGGTGGGGGCCGGGCTGGGCTTCTGGATATTCGGTTGGATCGGGGCCGGGATCGGACTGCTGCTCGGCCACTTTCTCGACCGATTCCTCGGCCGGATCAAGCGGGTCGGTGGGCGCTTGCTGGAGGTGCAGAAAACCTTCTTCGAGACGACCTTCACCGTGCTCGGTTATGTCTGCAAGGCCGATGGACAGGTCACGCAGGCGGAGATTCGCGCCGCCGAGCAGATCATGACGCAGATGCGCCTGACCAAGGTGAGGCGCAGACAGGCGATCGAGGCCTTCAATCGGGGCAAGGCCAGTGATTTTGATCCGGACGAGATCATTCGTCGCTTCGTGCGCGTTTGCGGCAGCCAGCCGACGTTGCTGCGCGTCTTTCTCGAGATTCAGATCCAGGCGGCGTTCGCCGATGGCCAGATTGCGCCAGCCGAGCGCGAGGCGTTGCTGCGTATCGCCCATGCGCTGGGGGTGTCGGATGCCGACTTCTCCCGGCTGGAGGCGCTGTTGGCCGGGCACTACCAGCGTGGCCCCGGCGCCCCGACCACGGCCGCGGCCCTGGACAATGCCTATCAGGCGCTGGGAGTGGAGCGCTCGGCGACCGATGCCGAGGTCAAGCGGGCCTATCGCAAGTTGATGAGCGAGCATCACCCGGACAAGCTGATTGCCAAGGGGCTGCCGGATTCGATGGTCGAACTGGCCAAGGAGCGCAGCCAGGAAATCCAGAACGCCTACGAGACCGTCCGTCGTTCGCGGCAGGCACAAGGCTGAAAACGCGTTTTTACAAGAAAGGAGTGACGTGATGACCGGTTTGCTGATGGTAATCCACCTGCTGTCCGCGGTTCTGTGGATCGGTGGGGTCTTCTACGCCTACGTGATCCTGCGCCCGTCGGTAGGGTTTCTTTCCGGCCCCGAGCGGATATCGCTCTGGGATCGGGTGTTTACGCGCTTTTTCCGCTGGGTGTGGGTACTGATTGCCGCCCTGTTGATCAGTGGCTACGGGATGCTGTTCTCGAGCTTCGGCGGGTTCGGCTCGCCGGGCTACCTGCACGGAATGCAGCTGTTCGGTTGGCTGACGATCATCACGTTCGCCGTGCTTGCCTTCGGGCCCTACCGGCAACTGCATCTCGCGGTGGCGGCCGAGGACTGGTCGCGCGGCGGGGAGATGATTCCGCGCATACGTCGGCTGGTGCACATCATCATGTGGCTGGGCCTGGTGAGCATCGCGATCGGTGGGGGCGGTGCCTTCCTGTGATGATCGCTACCGTTTGAAAGTGCGCCGGGCTAGGGGCTATTGTGTTGGGTGGTCTCTTTTCACGACACGATTTCACATACGGAATCAAGGAGTTCGCGCATGACCATGTATCGTCCCGAGAAAGCCGATGAGTTGATCCGGACCGCCCAGGCGATGGTCGCCCCCGGCAAGGGCATCCTGGCCATCGACGAGAGCAACGGCACCTGCAACAAGCGGTTCGAGGCCGTCGGCATCGACGCCACCGAGCAAAAGCGGCGCGAGTACCGTGAACTGCTGCTGACCACGCCGAGCCTGGAGGAATACGTCAGCGGCGCGATCCTCTACGACGAGACCATCCGCCAGTCCACCGGCGACGGCAAGTCGTTCATCGACGTGATGCGCGAGCGCGGCCAGGTGGTCGGCATCAAGGTCGACACCGGTGCCAAGCCGCTGGCGGGCTCGGATGGCGAGAAGGTCACCGAGGGCCTCGACGGCTTGCGTGAGCGTCTGGCCGAGTACTACGGGATGGGCGCGCGCTTTGCCAAGTGGCGGGCGGTGATCGCGATCGACACCGCCAAGGGCCTGCCGACCCGAGGCTGCATCGAGGCCAATGCCCACGCCTTGGCGCGCTATGCTGCCTTGTGCCAGGAGGCTGGTCTGGTGCCGATTATCGAGCCGGAGGTGCTGATCGACGGTGATCACGACATCGCCACCTGCGAGCGGGTCACCGAGGAGGAGCTCAACGAGGTCTTCCGTCAGCTTTATCACCAGAACGTCATGCTCGAGGGCGTGATCCTCAAGACCAGCATGGTGATCTCGGCCAAGAATGCCTCGAACCGGGCGGGCGTCGACGAAGTGGCCGACCGCACGGTCGAGACCCTGTTGCGTACCGTCCCGGCGGCGCTGGGTGGCGTGGTGTTCCTCTCCGGCGGGCAGGGCGTCGAGGAATCGAGCGCGCATCTCAACGCCATGCACACCCGCCACGGCGATCGCCTGCCGTGGCCGCTGACCTTCTCCTACGCCCGCGCCATCCAGGGTCCGGCGCTCGACTACTGGAAGGGCGAGCCGGGTAACGTGGCGGAGGCCCAGCAGCGTGCGCTCGAGCGGGCCAAGTTCAACGGCCTGGCAAGCCTCGGCAAGTACAGCGAGGACATGGAAAGCGCCTGATTCCGGCAGCCAGCCGAATGGACACAAGGATCCCGCCGACTCGGCGGGATTTTTTTGGTTTCCGGATTGCCGTTCCGGCGACGTCCCGGTTGCCCACCTCAGGGGTGGGCATCGTACGGCCGTTCGCGGATCACGATCAGCCCTGCGGCAATGATGATCAGGCCGCCGAGGATGGTGAACGCGTCCGGCCACTCGGCGAATATCAACCAGCCGAGCAACGTGGCGCCGAAGATCTCGAGGTATTGCAGCGGGGCGAGCAGGCTGGCATCGCTGCGGGCGAAGGCCATCGCGATCAGGACGTGAGCGAACGCGGCGAGCAGCCCGGCGATGGCCAGCCAGAACCATTCATGCGTGGCCGGCATGTCCCAGCGGGCGAGCGACCAGTCCAGGCCGGCGCCCAGGAGCATGAAGGCCAGCATGACCAGCGAGGCGGCGGCCCCGACCCAGAATTGAAGCACCAGGGCATCGCGGGGCCGAGGTGCGTCGGCCCAGGCCCGCGTTGCGGTCAGGTAGCCGGCATAGCAGGCGGCCGCGGCGATCGGCAGTAGGGAGGCGAGCCCGTAGGCACTCCAGTTGGGACGCAGGATGACCACGGCACCGACCAGCCCGCCAAGGACGCCGATCCAGCGCCTGGCGGTGATGCGCTCGCCCAGGAACAGGGCGGAGAAGATGACCAGGATCAGGGGTTCGACGAAGAACAGCGCGATATTGTTGGCCAGCGGCAAATGGGCCAGCCCCCAGAAGAGGAACAGGATCGAGGCGGCAATCAGCGCACCCAGTAAGAGATGGATTGGCTGCAGTCGCCCACCGCGCCAGTACATGGCAACAAAGGGCAGCAGGAAGAGGGTCTGGAACACGAACCGTAGCCACGCAATCTCGCCCACGGACAACGCGGTCGACAGCCACTTGGCGATGGTGTCCGACATCGGGATGGTCAACACGGCAAGGGCCATCAGGATCAGGCCCAGGCGGTGATGGTGTTGGTTCTCGGTCATGGTGCACCTTTGTATCGGGACGGCTCTGCACGAGCCCGGTGTCACGTAAGCCCGGTAACGGTGTCCATGCCGGCAACGGTGTCCTTGGCGGGTTCGTGCGGTTTTAGTTAGGTAGCTATACAAACTAACACGCCGGGTCGAATAAGGACACCGATAGACGTGCTTGTGCTCGTTGCCTACAGTCCAGTGAGAACCTTTACCTGCCCGACGCCGATCTCATGCCGGGACGACGTGGGCCCTGAGCATTGATATCGAGGAGATCAGACCGAAATGAGCGAACTGGCTACGAATCGCTGTGAGGCCTGCCGGGCCGATGCGCCGAAGCTGGACGATGACGAAATCACCGCACTGCAGAAGGAACTGCAGGATGACTGGCAGGTGATCACCCGCGACGGGGTGCGTCAGCTCGAGCGCGTGTTTCGTTTTGACGATTTTGCGAGTGCCCTGGCGTTTACCAACGCCGTGGGCGAAATTGCCGAGGCGGAAGGCCATCACCCCGCTCTGCTGACCGAGTGGGGTCGGGCGACCGTCACCTGGTGGAGCCACAAGATTCGCGGCCTGCATCGCAACGACTTCATCATGGCCGCGCGCACCGACAAGCTGGCCACCGAGCACTAGGCGCGGACCGCTTGGCTAGTAGTGCGATGGGTCGATCAAAAAAACCGGCCGGCTCGCTATGCGCCGGGCCGGTTTTCCGGTTCGACCAACGTCTCGATCAGTCGAGTTCGAAGGTGATCTTGGCGTTGATGCGGTACTTGGTGATGCGGTTGTCCTCGACCTTGGCCTCGAAGTCCTTGATGTAGATCGACTTGATGCCGTGGACACTGCGACTCGCCTTGGCAATCGCCTGGTCGGCCGCATCCTCCCAGGACTTGTCGGATTCGGCGAGGACCTCGATGACCTTCAACATGTCGTTGCTCATGGCTCACCTCCTGTCTGTCGGGTTTGGCTCCTACCATCAGTAGCTTAGACAACGAAGCCGGGTGTCGTACGAGAGCGTGTGGTCGCGCGGCATCCGGTCGCTGGGCTATCATTTCCCGGCTAACGTGAGGAGGGAATTGATGCGCGGCCAGGTCGGGTGTGAAACGAATCAGGGAAGATCGGCGTGATCGACTGGTTGCTCGCGCCGTGGCAGGCCTTCCTGAGCGCCTCGCCGGTCATGCAGGCACTGGTCGCCACCCTGTTTACATGGGGCATGACCGCTGCCGGTGCGCTGCCCGTCTTCTTCACCGACCGGGAAAATCGACGTCTGCTCGATATCCTGTTGGGTTTCACCGGCGGGGTGATGATTGCCGCCAGTTTCTGGTCCTTGCTGGCCCCGTCGATCGAGATGGCCGGTGACTTGTCCGTGCCGGCCTGGTTCCCGGCGGCGGTCGGGTTTGCATTGGGCGCGGCGTTCCTGCGCGGCGCAGACCTGGTCCTGCCGCATCTGCACCTCAATGCGCCGATGCACGAGGCAGAGGGCGTGCCGACCACCTGGCGGCGGACGACCTTGCTGGTTCTCGCAATCACGCTGCACAACATTCCCGAAGGCCTCGCCGTCGGGGTGGCCTTCGGCGCGCTGGCCTACGGCTTTGATCACGCGAGCCTTGGCGGCGCGATTGCCTTGGCCGTGGGCATCGGGATTCAGAATTTTCCCGAGGGCATGGCCGTGGCCATGCCGCTGCGCCGCGAGGGGATGAGCCGGAGAAAGAGTTTCTGGTACGGCCAGCTATCCGGGGTGGTCGAACCGATCGCGGGGGTGATCGGCGCGGCCGCGGTGCTGTTCTGGCAACCCATCCTGCCCTACGCGCTGGCCTTTGCCGCCGGGGCGATGATCTTCGTGGTGGTCGAGGAGGTGATTCCCGAGGCCCAGCGCAGCGGTCACGCCGATGACGCCACGCTGGGCGTCATCGGCGGGTTTATCCTGATGATGGTGCTGGACGTGGCCCTGGGTTAATACTCCCGCCTCGGCTAGAACCAGCGCCGTCGCTTGAGCCAGATGCCCAGCCCGGCACCGATGCCGACGATCACCAGCATGACCCACCAGAACCCCATCGGGGTCTCCACCCAGGGCATGCCGCCGACGTTGATGCCGAACAACCCGGTGACAAAGCCCAGCGGCAGGAAGATGGCGGCGACGATCGAGAGCAGATACATGCGGGCGTTGAGCTGGTCCGACAGCCGCGTGAGCAATTGTTCGTGGATCATCGCACCACGCTCGCGGGCCATGTCGAGATCTTCGACCAGGCGGGTGAGGGCATCGGCCTGTTCGCGGATGCGGCGCCCATCCAGGCCGGCGAGCAGGGGGCGGTTGATCGATGACAGGCGGGCCAGCGCGTCCCGTTGCGGGGCAAGATAGCGGCGAATGACGATGATCGTGCGGCGGATTTCGCCAATGCGGCCCCGTAGCTTTCGATCGGCCCCATCGAGAAGCTGCGCCTCCAACTCGTCGATTTCCTCTTCGATCGATTCGATCAGCTCGTCGGTGCGCTCGGCCAGCCCCTCCATCAACGCCATCATCAGGTCGGCCAGCGTGGCCGGGCCGGTGCCTTGCTCCAATTGTTGCACGATCCCCTCGACGGTACGCAGCGGGAAACGCGAGGTGCTGATCAGGCGCTCGCCGTCGAACCACAGTCGCAGCGAGATCATGTCCTCGGGGCGGCTGCCGGCGTTGAGGTTCACACCCCGCAGGATCAGGAGCAGGCCGTTGTCGTGCTCGACCACCCTGGGACGGGTGTCCTCGGCCAGCAGGCTGTCGGCGACCAGCTCGTCGACGCCGGCCTCCCGCTCGAGCCATTCCCGGTCGTCGGCGTCCTCCCAGTTGAATCGAATCCAGGTGCCGGCGGGCTTTTGATGCGGCCCGACCCGGCCGCCGCTGCCATCCAGGCGAATCCCCTGACGCGTGCTCATCCGTGGCCGTCCTCCCTCGACGTGGTTGTGGAACGGCGTGCCGTCATCACTTGAGCTGCACCGAACCGGCCGCACGACGGGCGCGTTTCCGGGCCAGCTCGATGCTTTCCGCCCGCGCCAGGGCGACGCCCAACCGCCGCTTGCCGGTCAACGAGGGCTTGCCGAACAGGCGCAGCTCGGTGCCCGGTTCGGCCAACGCGGCGCTCGTGCCGGTCAGGGCAGGGTGACTGGTCTCACCCTCGCGGACAATGGCGCAGGAGGCCGACGGGCCGCGCTGGGTGATCTCGTGGACGGGCAGGCCTAGCATCGCCCGCAGGTGCAGGGCGAATTCCGACAGATCCTGGGAAACCAGGGTGACCAGCCCGGTGTCGTGCGGGCGCGGCGAGACCTCGCTGAACCACACCTGGTCGTCCTTGACGAACAGTTCCACCCCGAAAATGCCGTAACCGCCCAGTTCATCGACGATCGCCCGCGCGATCTCACCGGCCCGTGCCAGTGCCGTCTCGCTCATCGGGTGCGGTTGCCAGCTCTCGCGGTAGTCGCCGTCGACCTGGGTGTGGCCGATCGGCGGACAGAGGGTGATGCCGTCACGGTGACGGATGGTCAGCAGGGTGATCTCGTAGTCGAAGTCGATGAACGACTCGACGATGACGCGGCCACGACCCGCCCGACCGCCGGACTGGGCGAATTCCCAGGCGCGCAGTGCCGCGCCCGGCTCGCGCACGAGCGACTGGCCCTTGCCGGACGAACTCGTCACCGGCTTGACCACGCAGGGCGTGCCGATCTCGTCGATGGCGGTCAGAAATTGCGCCTCGGTCTCGGCGAAGGCAAAGCGGCTGGTCGGCAGCGAGAGCGTCTCGGCGGCCAGCCGGCGGATGCCTTCGCGATCCATGGTCAGTCGTGCGGCGCGCGCGTTCGGGGTGACCACGAAACCCTGCGCCTCCAGCTCGATCAGGGTTTGGGTCGCGATCGCCTCGATCTCCGGGACGATCAACGCCGGCATCTCCTGGGTGATCACGCTTTTCAGCGCCGCGCCGTCGAGCATGTCGATCACGTGCGAGCGGTGCGCGACCTGCATCGCCGGGGCGTTGGCGTAGCGGTCGACCGCGATCACCTCCAGGCCCAGCCGCTGGGCCTCGATGGCGACCTCCTTGCCCAGCTCGCCGGCACCCAGCAGCATCAGCCGCAGCGCCTCGGGCGAACCGGGGGCGCCGATCCTCGCCGCACGCGTGTCGATGCTGCCGTGATCAGCCATGGCCAAAGTGCTCCGTGACGTAGTCGATGTCCTTGTCGCCACGCCCCGAGAGGTTGGCCAGGATGGTGGTGCCGGGGTTCTCGCGGCCGAACTTCATGGCCCAGGCGATCGCGTGGGCGGATTCGAGCGCCGGGATGATGCCTTCGCGGCGCG
Source organism: Guyparkeria halophila (assembly GCF_034479635.1). Classification (NCBI taxonomy): domain Bacteria; kingdom Pseudomonadati; phylum Pseudomonadota; class Gammaproteobacteria; order Chromatiales; family Thioalkalibacteraceae; genus Guyparkeria; species Guyparkeria halophila. Next base: position 1,668,952 of record NZ_CP140153.1, on the reverse strand, counting down.
AGATCTTGTAGAAGGCATCCAGCGTTTCGTCGTCACTGATGGCGTGGTAGTTCACCCGCCCGGAGGTCTTGAGATGCGAGTGCTCGGGACCGACGCCCGGGTAGTCCAGTCCCGAGGCGATCGAGTGCACCGGGGCCGGGTTGCCTTCCTCGTCGCTCAAGAGCAGGCACTTGAAGCCGTGGATCATCCCCGGCTTGCCGTAGGTCATGGTGGCCGAGTGCTGGCCGAGCTCGGTGCCGCGGCCCAGAGGCTCGACGCCGTGGAGCTGGACGTCGTCATCGTCGATAAAGCCGGCAAACAGGCCCAGGGCGTTGGAGCCGCCACCGACGCAGGCGGCGACGTGGTCCGGCAATTCACCGGTCATCTCCCGGTACTGCTCGCGCGCCTCGATGCCCATGACCGACTGGAAATTGCGCACCATCTTGGGGAAGGGGTGCGGCCCGACCACCGAGCCGATCGCGAAGATCGCCTCGTCGGCCTGTGAGAGATAGCTCTGGAAGGCCGAGTCGACCGCCTCCTTGAGACTGCGGCCACCGAAGCCCACCGGCACCACGTTCGCCCCAAGCAGCTTCATGCGGGTGACATTGGGCGCTTCCTTGGCGATATCGATCTCGCCCATGTGGATCTCGCACTCCATGCCGAAATAGGCCGCGGCCGTGGCCAGTGCCACCCCGTGCTGGCCGGCACCGGTTTCGGCGATCAGTTTCTTCTTGCCCATGTGCTTGGCGAGCAGGGCCTCGCCCATGCAGTGGTTGAGCTTGTGCGCGCCGGAGTGGTTGAGGTCCTCGCGCTTGAAGTAGATGTGCGCGCCGACATCGGCGCTGAGGTTGTGGGCGTAGTAAACGGGGGTGGGGCGGCCCTGGTAGTGCTTGCGGATGTAGCGCAACTCGTTGAGAAAGTCCGCCGAGCGCATCAGGCGCAGGTAGGCCTGTTCGATTTCGGCGAAATGCGGCTCGAGTTCCGGGGGGAGAAAAGCGCCCCCAAATTCACCGAAGTAGCCCTCTTTGTTCGGAAAGTCCTTTAGATAAGACATTCAAACTCCCTGCCAGATGATTGTGTTGCGTGTCTGCATGATCCAACGCCGGAGAGGCGTTGCCAAGCCCACCTCGGCGATCCGGCTCAACCGACAGCCGCTGCCGGACCGTTTTTGGCCCGAAATGCAGCACGTTCGGGGTTGATGAACTAAAGTGCGCATAGTTATACAAGGTATGTACAATAGCGATACAAATACGGCGGCCGTGCCCCGACCTTTCGGTCGGGGGCGAGCCGGCCGGGAGGAAGCGAAGATGTTCAACCGTCGTCTGCACAACGAACTGGCCGATTGCCAGGACCAATTACGCCAGCGCAATGCCGTGTTGGATGCGGTGCGCGGCTCGGTCGCCTACATCGAGTTCAGCCCGGACGGCTACGTGCTGGACGTCAACGAGCGCTTCCTGGAGACGGTCGGCCGTGCGCGTGGCGACGTGATGGGGGCACATCACCGGTTGTTCTGCGATGGCGACTACGCCGAGTCGAATGCCTATCGGCGTTTCTGGGACATCCTGCGTAGCGGGGAATCCCATTCGGGGACCTTCCCGCGGGTAACGGCCAATGGCGACCGCCTGTGGCTGGAGGCGACGTATTTCCCGGTTAAGTCCGAAGACGGCCGGGTAGAACGGGTGGTCAAGATCGCCTCGGACGTCACCGAGCGGGCCGAAGAGCTCCGCGACCACGAGGCGGTGTTCAAGGCGCTGGATCGTTCCATGGCGGTGATCTCGTTCACCCCCGACGGCACGATCATCGATGCCAACCGCAATTTCCTCGACACGGTGGGCTACTCACTCGACCAGGTGCGCGGCAAGCACCACCGCCTGTTCTGTGACGAGGCCTTCTACCGCGAGCATCCGGATTTCTGGTCGGAGCTGGCCGACGGGGTGTTTCGCTCGGGCAAATTCCGCCGGTTGCGTTCCAACGGCCAGGAGGTCTGGCTTGAGGCCACCTATAACCCGATCTTCGACGAGGACGGGCGGGTGGAGAAGGTGATCAAGTTTGCGTCCGACATCACCGAGTCGGTGCTGGCCGCCGAGCAGACCCGGGATGCCTCGTCGGTCGCCTACACCACCGCGCAGCAGACCGCCGACATCGCCGCCCGGGGCGCCGACTCGTTGCGCACCTCGATCGAGACCTCGGAGCAGATCCGCGATCTGATTGCGGAGGCCAAGGCGGTGATCGGCAATCTCAACGACGAGTCCAAGAACATCGAGACCATCGTCGCCACCATCAGTGCGGTGGCCGATCAAACCAACCTGCTGGCCCTGAATGCCGCCATCGAGGCGGCCCGCGCCGGCGAGCAGGGACGGGGCTTCGCAGTGGTCGCGGACGAAGTCCGCCAGCTGGCCGCGCGCACCAGTGCCGCCACCGGCGAGATCGCCGAGGTGATTCGCGGCAACCTCGATTACACCGGCGACATCGTCCAGCGGATCGAGAACGCCAGCCGGGTCGCCGATCTCGGCCGGGAGCAGGTGCGCTCGGTCGAGGCGATCGTCGACGAGATTCGCGAGGGCGCTACCCACGTCCTCGATTCGGTATCGTCGATTCCACGCGGTTAACCACCCGAACCGCTAACGGCTTCACGGCCGGTCGGCTCAGGCCCCATCGGCCCACATGTTGTAAGCTCGTCCCAGTGCCAGCCACCGGGGCGGGTCGTCTCGTATCCGGTGCCGATCTTTCTTCTGGCAACGGATCACCGACGGACGACGGATGCCGCAGAGTCACACCCCCATCAGACGCCTCTACCTCCGCCATGCGCTGGTCATCCTGACCGTGCTGGTGGGGTTTTCGGTGCTGGTGTGGACGTTCGTCGATTCGCATCGTGACCTCAAGCGATCGCTCGGCAAGGAAGCCTTGAGTCACCTGACCATGGAGTACGACCTCCTCAAGAGTTACCAGCGCACGCTGGCCGAGGAGGTGGTGATCGATCACCTGCGCACTCCCGCGGTGGTCGAACTGATGCACCAGGCCGCGACGACCACGCAGGAGAGCGAGCGTGCGCGGTTGCGTGAGCGACTGCATGCCCGGCTCCTGCCGATCTACGAGCGCATGAAGGGCAACGGCTTTCGCCAGTTGCACTTTCATCTGCCCGGCGCGGTGAGTTTCCTGCGCTTTCACCGGCCGGCGTCGTTCGGTGACGACCTCTGGGACGTGCGGGCCGGCCTGCGGCTGGTCAACGAGACGCACCGGCCGGTCTTCGGCTTTGAGGAAGGGCGGGTATACAACGGCTTTCGGCACATCTATCCGCTGATGTTCGAGGGCGAGTTTGTCGGCTCGGTCGAGGCCTCGTTCTCGTTTCGCACCTTCCTGATGCACCACGTCGATCTCGATGACAGCCTCTATCGGCTGATCCTGCGGCGGTCGCTGGTCGATGCAAAGGTCTGGGGCGAGGCGCGCGAGCGTTACTACGAAATCACGCCGCTCCACCCGGACTACCTGCGTGATCAGGAGGCCGATCCCTTCAGCAATCCGGCGTTGCTGCCACCGGCGGGTGATTGGTCCTCGGACGAGGTGGATGCCCTGGAGGCAGCGGTTGCCGGACGGGCTGCCGGGAAATTGGCCGCCGGGCGCCCGTTCTCCTTGATTTCCCTGCACCCGAGCCCGGTAGTCATCTCGGCCCTGCCGGTCGAGAACACCCTGGGTGATACCTCCGCCTGGGTCCTGCGTTACCAGCGTGCGCCCGACGTGGCGATGTCCTGGCGCTGGATGTGGCTGAAGATAGGGATCGCGCTGGGGTTGCTGCTGCTGGTGCTCGGCACGTTGGTGGTGCTCGACCGCCGCGATTACCTCGGCAACCGAATGCGAGCACGTTTGCTGGCCGATCTGCATGCAGAGCATCAGCGCCTTGAGCAGGCGCAATGGATCGCCCGGCTGGGCAGCTGGGAATCGGACGGGCCGGAAGGTGAGATCCAATGGTCGGACCAGGTGTACGACATCTTCGGCGTCTCGCCGAGCACCTTCCGTCCCACACACGAGTCGTTCATGGCGCTGGTGCATCCGGCCGACCGTGAGCGTGTCGAACAGGCGGCAAGTCGGTCGTTTGCCACCGACGCCCCGTATGTGATCGAGCACCGCGTCCTGTGCCCGGATGGGCAGGTGCGCCATGTGCTCGAGCGTGGCGTGGTCGAGACCAGTGAGGACGGTCGGCGACGCATGATCGGCACGGTCCAGGATGTTAGTGAGCAGCGCGAGCTGGCGGAGACCCGACTGGAGGCCGAGGCGATCATCGAGTCGGCCCACGAGGCGATCTTCGTCTGTGACACCGAGGGACGGCTGCAGCGCTGCAACGCCTCCTTCCGGCGTCTTGCCGGGGTCGACGAGACCGAGGCGGAGTCGTTGACGATCCAGACGCTCTTTCGGGCGACCGGCCGGGAGGATGCCGACGATTTCGATGTGGCCTGGCGTGAGGCACGCGAGCAGGGTTACTGGGAGGGGGAACTGTCGTTGATCGACCGGCAGGATGCGGGTACCCCGGTCCTGTTGTCGTTGACCGCGTTGACGCTCGATTGGGGCGAGCGGCGCATGGTGGGTCTGTTCAGTGACATCTCCGACATCCATGACCGTGAGCGGCACATGTGGCACCGGGCCCATCACGACCCACTCACCGGGGCGGCCAACCGAGTGCTGTTCCACGAACGCCTCAACCGGGTGATTGCCGAGGCCGAACGTCATGGTGATCTGGCGGCGGTGCTCTATCTCGACCTGGATGGGTTCAAGCCAATCAATGACACCTACGGTCATGACGTCGGTGACCAGATGCTCGTGACCCTGGTGCGCCGCTTGCAGGAGGCGACCCGCGAGACGGACAGTGTCGCCCGTCTGGGCGGCGATGAGTTCGCGGTGCTGCTGGTGCGGCCGACCGATGCCGACGATGTCCGGATGGTGGCGGAGAAGCTGCGCGAGGAGATCGAGCGGCCCGTCTCGGTGGCGGAAGGCACGCTTCGCGTGAGGGTCAGCATTGGACCGGCGGTCTATCCCGCCGATGGCGTGACCGCGGATGCCTTGCTGCAGGTCGCCGACGAGGCCATGTACCAGGAAAAGGCCCGGCGACGCGAGGGCGCCGCCGGGCCGGAGGTGGGCTGATTAGCGGTTCGAGCGACCCGTGATCAGCTGCCGTTCGGCGGCGTGGCGCTGATCCGGTGGATCGACAGGTCGGCGCCTTCGAACTCCTGTTCCTCGGTCAGGCGGATGCCCACGCTGCGCTTGAGCAGCCAGTAGACCAGAAAGCCGCCGGCCAGCGCGATGGTAATCCCCACAGCGGTGCCGATCAGCTGCGAGAGGATACTCACCCCTCCCATGCCGCCCAGCGCCTCGAGACCGAAGATGCCGGCGGCAATCGCCCCCCAGGCACCGCAGAGGCCGTGCAACGGCCAGACACCCAGCACGTCGTCGATCTTCCAGCGGTTCTGCGTCAGGATGAAGGTCGCGACGAACAGCGCCCCGGCAATCGCCCCGATGGCGAGCGCACCGAGCGGATGCACGATGTCCGAGCCAGCACAGATGGCGACCAGGCCGGCGAGCGGGCCGTTATGGACGAAGCCCGGGTCGTTGCGTCCGACGAACAGCGCGGCGAGCACGCCGCCCACCATGGCCATCAGCGAATTGAGCGCCACCAGGCCGGAGACCGCCTCGACCGACTGGGCGGACATGACGTTAAAGCCGAACCAGCCCACGGTCAGTATCCACGCGCCCAGGGCCAGAAACGGGATGCTCGACGGCGGGTGTGCCGCCATGCCGTTCTTGTTGTAGCGACCGCGGCGGGCGCCCAGCAACAGGACGGCGGCCAGCGCGATCCAGCCGCCCATGCCGTGCACTACCATCGAGCCCGCGAAGTCGTGGAAGCCGGCGCCGAAGGTCGATTCCAGCCAGCCCTGCAGGCCGAAGCGCCCATTCCAGATCATGCCCTCGTAGACCGGGTAGATGAACGCCACGATCAGGAAGGTGGCCGCGAGCACCGGGTAGAACTTGGCCCGCTCGGCGATGCCGCCGGAGATGATCGCCGGGATGGCCGCCGCGAAGGTGAGCAGGAAGAAGAACTTCACCAGCTCGTAGCCGTTGCCGACGTTGAGTTCCGCCGCCGCGGCATAGAAGTCCATGCCGTAGGCGATCGAGTAGCCGATGAAGAAGTAGGCGATCGTCGCGACGGCAAAGTCGCCGATAATCTTCACCAGGGCGTTGACCTGGTTCTTTTCGCGCACCGTGCCCACCTCGAGAAAGGCGAAGCCGGCATGCATGGCGAGCACCATGGCCGCGCCGATCAAGAGAAAGAAGGTGTTCGCACCGTCCTGAAACGTTTCCATCGAAGTCTCCCGTCAGAATTGCTGACTGCACCATGAGCAGGAATCGTTCCATGGCCGTATGCCGCATGGCGGGGCAATAATCCCGACGTGTGTGCATCACGGTGGTGCATTCAGGCCCGCGAACGCACAGTCGGGGTGCAATGGGCGCAAGCAAGCACCCTCGGTTGCGCATTGGCTATGCTCTCCTCACCTCGTATTCCTTAACCACGGGGGGAGTGATGACCGATCCAGACCAGCAGGCCCGTCGCGAGGCGATGGTGGACTACCAGGTGCGTGCGCGGGGCGTTCGATCGCCGAGGTTGCTCGAGGCGATGCGGCAGGTGCCACGCGAGGCGTTCGTGCCCAGGGATCTGCGCGAGTTCGCCTACGATGACACCGCGCTGCCGATTGCCGCCGGCCAGACCATCACCCAGCCCTGGGTCGTCGCGATGATGATCGAGGCGCTCGATCTTCAGGGGGGCGAGCGGGTGCTCGACGTGGGTACCGGCTCGGGTTACGCCGCCGCGCTATTGGCGCGTATTGCCGGAGCGGTGCACAGCATCGAGCGCATCGGTGAGCTCGCCGACCAGGCGCGTCGCGCGTTGAGCGACCAGGGGATTGGGAATGTCGAGGTGCGCGAGGGTGACGGGTCGCTGGGCTGGCCCGAGGCGGCGCCCTTCGATGCCATCATGGTGGCCGCGGCGAGCCCCCGTGTCCCGGAACAACTCAAGCGCCAGCTGGCGATTGGCGGCCGACTGGTGATCCCGGTGGGCGAGGATGATGAGGCACAGGAGCTGGTGCGGATCACGCGTCTGGGCGAGAACGAGTATCGCGCCGAGGATCTGGCCGATGTGCGCTTCGTCCCGCTGCTGGGGGAGGCCGGCTGGGACAAGGCTCGCGCCCGTCCGCAGCGGGGGTTCGGCCGGCGCACGACCTCCACACGCGATCAGTCGCTCAGTCGCCGCATTGCCGAGGTGGCCGAGGGGTTCGATTCGGTCGACGACCTGCCGCTGGACGGCCTGCTGGATCGCATCGGTGATTCGCGCCTGGTGTTGATCGGCGAGGCCACGCACGGCACCTCGGAGTTCTACCGGGCCCGCCAACGGATTACCCGGGCGCTGATCGAGCAAAAGGGCTTCGATTTCGTCGCCATCGAGGGCGACTGGCCGGATGCCGCCCGGATCGATCACTACGTGCGCCACGCCGAGTATCCGCCGTCCGAATGGACCGCCTTCGCCCGGTTTCCCACCTGGATGTGGCGCAACGAGGAGGTGTGCGGGTTTGTCGACTGGCTGCGCGAGCACAATGCCGATCGGGCGCCCGCCGAGCGTGTCGCCTTTCACGGCCTGGACCTCTACAGCCTCTACAACTCGATCGCCTCGGTACTGGAATACCTCGACGACGTCGATCCCGTGGCGGCGGTCGTCGCGCGCGAGCGTTACGGTTGCCTGACCCCGTTCGAGCCCGACCCGGCCGCCTATGCCCGGATGTCGCTGAGCCCGGGTTATGCCGGCTGCGAGACCCCGGTGGTCGAGATGCTGCGCGACCTGCAGCAACGTCACCGCCAGTACGCCGAGCAGGACGGCGATCGCTTTCTCGACGCGGTGCAGAACGCGCGCCTGGTCGCCAATGCCGAGGAGTACTACCGCTCGATGTTCTACGGTTCACGCAGTGCCTGGAACCTGCGCGACGGCCACATGTTCGAGACCCTCGAGACGCTGCTGGCCCACCACGGTGAGGGTAGCCGGGGCATTATCTGGGCGCACAACTCCCACGTCGGGGATGCGCGGGCCACCGACATGTCGCGCCGCGGCGAATTCAATATCGGCCAGCTGTGCCGGGCGCGTTTCGGCGATGACGCCTACACGATCGGCTTTGGCACGGACACCGGCACGGTGGCGGCCGCCTCCAACTGGGACGAGCCGATGGAGGTCAAGACCCTGCGCGCGTCACTGCCCGACAGCTACGAGCGTCTCTGCCACGAGGCCGGGCGGGCCGGTTTCCTGTTGCCGTTGGGCAGGGATGCTGATGCCCGGGTGCGTGAGGGCCTGGCCGAGCCACGCCTGGAGCGCGCCGTCGGGGTGATCTACCGCCCGGAAACCGAACGCGCCAGCCACTACTTTCACGCCGAGTTGCCGGCGCAGTTCGACGAGTACGTCTGGGTTGATCGCAGCCGGGCGGTCACGCCGCTCGACAGCCGGGAGCTTGCGGGTGCCCCCGACACCTATCCGTTTGGCCTCTAGACTGTTCGCCAACGCATTATCACGTCATCAGGAGACCCCATGAAATCGATCGAACTGGGACTGGAGTGGTTTCTCAACCCGGACCACCTGCCATTCATCGCCGGCATCGAGAAGGGCTGGTTCCGTGACGCGGGGCTGGAGCTGACCTTGATCGAGCCCGAGGGTCACTACGATGGTCTCGCCGACGTCGCCAGGGGCAAGCTGGCGTTTGCCTGCAACGAGCCACTGCACATGATCGACGAGGCCCGGCCGGGACTGCGGGCGCTGGGGTGTTTCTTCGAGACCGAGGGCGGGGTGATGTTGACGCCGGAAGGCGAGCAGGCGCTCGCGCGCGGCGAAACGATCCGGGTGGCCTCACCGGTGGCCGGCGAGGTGACCGATGACCTTGCCCGATTGATCGTCGCCCGCTGGTGCGAACGCGAGGGTATCCGCTTCGAGTCATCGCAGCTGCAGATCGAGGCAGCCGGTTTCGAGCATCTCAAGAACCTTCAGGCGGGATTTCATGGCGCGTGGCTGTGTTTTGCGAACTTCGAAGGGGTCGAGGCCCACGAGCTGGGCGTGGCCGCGCGTCTGATCTCCAGCGTCGAGGTGGGACTGCCCAACTTCTCGGCGCTCGAACTCTTTACCGGTGAGGCCTTCCGCCGGGAATACCCCGAGGTGATCGAGTCGGTCACGCGCATCGCCTCGGAGGGGGCGACGCTCTGCCGCGACGATCCGGAGGAGGCCAAACAGCTCTGGTACCGCTTTAGCGGCGAACAACGAAGTGATCTGATGGATGCGATCGTTCTGGACACCTGCCATCGCCTGGTGGCCCCTGTCGTGCCGGACGCCGAGCGCTGGCGGGCGATGTGGCAGCAGTTCCATCGCATGGGCCTTTCCCAAGTCGACCAGACCGGTTTCGAGACGATCTTCTCGCCGGTCTGACCGGACCGGCGGCTGCTCAGAAGGTCGACAGCCCGGTGGCCTCCATGACCCGGTAGCGCCAATAACGCCACGACGAGTCGTCGGCGTAGTCTTCGAAGGGCAGGCTGTGACGCTCGCCATCGGGGTTGTTCCAACGGGTGTCGAAAAAACCGGTGGCCGCGCGAAGCGCGGGGTGATTGGGAGGCGCCTGCCACTCGACATTGGTCTCCATGTTGAAGTTGTCGAGATTGCGGCGGGTGAAATTCGCCGAGCCGAGCAGCAGGCGGGCCGAGCCATCAGCGGCGTGATGGAGCAGCAGCTTGCTGTGACACTGCTCGCCATCGGTATGGCACCAGCGCACCTCCACGCCCGCCCGATGCAGTTCCATGCCGACGGGGCGATTGGGGATGCCGCTTTTCTGTCGGCCGAAGGCGTCGTGGTTCGGGTCGAGCAGGACGCGCAGGTTCACCCCGCGCGCCGCGGCGCGCTTGAGCGCCTCGATGATCTCTCTATGCGCGAGGTAGAACATCGCCAGGTCCAGTCGCTCGCCGTCTTCGGCCGCCTCGATGATCGACACGGCGGCCTCACGGATGCGTGCCTCGGTGAGCACACGCAGGCGCCCCTCGGTCGCCTCGAAATAGTCGCCTCGGGGAGGCGAGGGCAGGGTGATGGCCCGTTCGGCCCCCGAGAGGCGTGCGGCGGCCGCCTCGGTTGACAGCAGGTCGAGGGCGGCGGGGCCGGCGAACCGCAGCGCCACATTGCCGTGACGGCTGCTGGCATCATGCGGGTTGGCCGAGGTGACCAGCCCGATCCAGTTGTCGCCCCGGTCGGCAACCACGGTCTTGCGATGGTTGGCCTTGAAGTTGAGCAATCGCATCCAGGCGGCCAGGGTCGAGGCGCGATCCTCGGTCAGTGGATTGGGTAGCCAGCCGGAGCCGGGCTCGCTTTCCAGCCAGCCGCAGCACAGTCGCCACAGCCCCGACCACAGCGGATTGGGATCGCGCAATCGGTCCAGGTCGGTGATGATGACCCGCACGCCGGCAGACCGCAGTCGCTCGAGATGGGCGGAGTCGATGCTGCCGTAGACGGTATTGACCGGGTCGGTGATCAGCGCCGCATCGAGATCGGGATGACGGCGCTTCTGTTCGACCAACGCCGTGGTCAGTTCGGCCGATAGCGGGCGGTGACCGTCAGTGACCTCGCCGGCAAAGTCGTTGAACAGGAACATGTCGAGCACGAGCCGTTCCCTTGTCCCGTCCACCATCTCGACAATCGCATCGAAGATCTGCTGGTCGCTGACGCGTTTGCCGTCGGGGCCGGTGTAGGTGGTATCGGCGAGGAAGGTCACCTCCGTGGCGGGCACCCACGGGGTCGCCACGTCCAGCCCACCCGGCATCGGCTTGTAGACGTGCCAGCTGCCGACAATCAGCCAGGCGAACAGGCCGATCGACAGCAGGATCATCAACGTGCGTTTGCCGGGACGGTAGCGGTGTTGGCGCATGGCGTTGTGCTTCGGGAGAGGCGGGTTTGATGCGCGGCCGTCGGGTTGGCCGTTCGCTGCCTGGAATCCTACACGCAACGCGTGGCGCGGCGCAGATGAATCCCGCCAAGTATGGCCGCGACTTAGTCATGGGAGCGGTGCGGCTCCTGCGCGGGTGCCTGATAGGCATTCACTATGAAAAGGCGGTGAAAAATCAATTTGCAGCCGGTTAGTGGGGGGCCTACTTTGAGAGCTGAGTCGGTGATCAAGGCATTTCGTCCCGTCAAAAAGAATGGGCGTGCGTGGTCACCATGATGTTCCCGGACGGGGTTTCCCCGCCGGGGCTTTTCGCACGAGCGAAACAGGAGAATCGGTCGACGACCGGTGGGCTCCGCCAAGACCACGAGGAAAAGGAAATGGGCGAGAACGCGAACGCAGGCAAGTGTCCGGTCATGCACGGCAGCCGCACCAAGATGGGCGGTGGCGGTGGTGGCGCCAAGGACTGGTGGCCGAACCAGCTCAACCTCGGCATCCTGCACCAGCACACCGCCGTGTCGAACCCGCTGGGCGAGGCGTTCGACTACGCCGAGGCCTTCAGGAAACTCGATCTCGAGGCGGTGAAGAAGGACCTGGTCGACCTGATGACCGACTCGAAGGAATGGTGGCCGGCCGACTACGGCCACTACGGCCCGTTCCTGATCCGCATGGCCTGGCACTCGGCCGGCACCTACCGCACCGCCGACGGCCGTGGCGGGGCATCGACCGGCAACCAGCGCTTCGCGCCGATCAACAGCTGGCCGGACAACGCCAACCTCGACAAGGCCCGCCGCCTGCTCTGGCCGATCAAGCAGAAATACGGCAACAAGCTCTCCTGGGCCGATCTCTACATCCTGGCCGGCAACATGGCACTCGAATCGATGGGGCTCAAGACCTTCGGCTTTGGGGGTGGCCGCGAAGACATCTGGGCGCCCGAGGAGGATATCTACTGGGGTGCCGAGGAAGAGTGGCTTGCCACCAGCGACAAGCCGCACAGCCGATATTCCGGCGATCGCGAGCTGGAAAACCCGCTCGCCGCCGTGCAGATGGGCCTGATCTACGTCAACCCGGAAGGCCCGGACGGCGAGCCCGACCCGCTCGCCTCGGCGCGAGATATCCGCGAGACCTTCGAGCGCATGGCGATGAACGACTACGAGACCGTGGCGCTGACCGCCGGCGGTCATACCTTCGGCAAGGTCCACGGCGCCGGCGATGCCGAGTCCGTCGGCCCCGAGCCGGAGGCCGCGCCGATCGAGGAGATGGGCTTCGGCTGGAAGAGCAGCTACGGCTCGGGCAAGGGCCGCGACACCATCACCAGCGGTCTTGAAGGCTCCTGGACGCCCACCCCGATCAAGTGGGACATGACCTACCTCGACGTGCTGTTCGGTTACGACTGGGAGCTGACCAAGAGCCCGGCCGGTGCCTGGCAATGGATGCCCAAGAACCTGGCCGAGAAGGACCACGCCCCGGATGCCGAGGACCCCAACAAGCGGGTCGGCATCATGATGAGCACCGCCGACATGGCGATGCGCGAGGATCCGGCCTACCGTAAGATCGCCGAGCACTTCCACAACAACCCGGCCGAGTTCGCCGATGCCTTTGCCCGTGCCTGGTTCAAGCTCACCCACCGCGACATGGGGCCCAAGGACTGCTACCTGGGCCCGGACGTGCCGGACGAGGACCTGATCTGGCAGGATCCGGTGCCGCCGGTCGACCATGTGCTGATCGACGAGCAGGATGCCGAGGAGCTCAAGGCACAGATCCTCGAGTCCGGGCTTTCCGTGCGTGAACTCGTGTACACCGCCTGGTCGTCGGCCTGCACCTTCCGTGGTTCCGACAAGCGTGGTGGGGCCAACGGCGCGCGCCTGCGCCTGGCGCCGCAGAAGGACTGGGCGGTCAACGAGCCCGAGCAGCTGGCCCGCGTGCTCAAGACCCTCGAGGGCATCCAGACGGCGTTCAACGACGCCCAGTACGGCGGCAAGCGCGTCTCGCTGGCCGACCTGATCGTGCTGGGGGGCGCGGCAGGCGTCGAGCTGGCGGCCTGGGATGCGGGTTATCCGGTCGAGGTGCCGTTCGCGCCGGGGCGCACCGACGCCACCGACGAGCAGACCGATGCCGATTCCTTCGATCCGCTCGAGCCCGAGGCGGACGGGTTCCGCAACTACCGTCGCGCCAAGTTCACCGTCTCCGACGAGGAAATGCTGGTCGATCGTGCCCAGTTGCTGGGCCTGTCCGCACCGGAGATGACCGTGCTGGTCGGCGGCATGCGTGTGCTCGATGCCAACTTCGGTGGCAGCAAGCACGGCGTGTTCACCGACGAGCCCGGCACCTTGACCAGCGACTTCTTCGTCAATCTGACCGACATGGACACCGTCTGGCAGCCCACCGAGGCCGACGAGGACGTCTATGAAGGGCGGGATCGCAAGACGGGCGAGCTCAAGTGGACCGGCACCCGGCTGGACCTGGTATTCGGCTCGAACTCACAGTTGCGGGCGATCGCCGAGGCCTATGCCCAGGACGATGCCGAACACAAGTTCGTCAAGGACTTCGTCGCGGCCTGGAACAAGGTGATGAACGCCGGGCGCTGCGACCTCGACTGAGGTCGTCCAGTCCGTCGGCACGCTCGACGGGCACGCCCCGCATCAACAAGGCCACCGATCCCGCCCGGGGTCGGTGGCCTTTTTATGGTTGCCGCTAAAGGAGTGGGCCGCGCCGGCGGTGATCAGCCCGGTGATTTCGGCTGGGCCTCGTCGGCGTCCGCGGAGGCTGTCCGGTAAGTCGCCTCGCTTCGTTCATCCTCGTTCTGGATGGCCGACGGGGTCGGGGCGCCGGTCATCTCCATCACGGCCTCGTCCCGGTAGGTGTCGCTGTCCTCGGTGGTCGGCGGCTCGTCGCGGTGCTGGTAGAGCTGCTTGCGCAGCCGACGGGTGTACTTGGCCGCCTTGTAGGCCTGGTCGACGATACGTCGGACGTGGCTGAGCTCATCCAGGCGGGCGACCATCTGACGCACGGGCAGACGATCATCGGCGCCGGCCCGCAGCAGCAGGTTCTTGAGTGACTGGTAATCGTCGGCGAAGTCCTTGATCGCATGCTTGATCGGCTTCATCTCGAAGCCCTCGGCGTCCGGGTCGGCCAGGGCGAGGAAGTGCGCGGTCTCGCGCCGGAATTCGGTGAGCGCCTCGCTAATCGCCGGATCGGTCGGGCTCGACAGCGTGGCTTCGAGTTTCGCAATCTCCTCGACGTGCTCGACGATATCGCCGTAGTAGCGGCCAATGCGCATGGCCAGTGGGAAGCCGTCGGCAATCGAGGCCGGTATGTCGCCGTACTGGGCGCGGTTGCTGAACTCGGCGGTGGCGAGAATCAGCCGGTCGACGATCGCACGATCCTGCCTCAGGCGCGCGATGGCCGCCGAGCCTTCCATGCTCACCACGTCGCGGGCGCCGCGGCGTGCGATCTCGCCAATGCGCTTCAACTCCATGTTCAGCGCGTCAAGCGCGAGGTCCGGGGTGCTGGCGATGTTGCGGTCCAGGTGGCGTGGTTGGCCTTCGTCCTCCTCGGCGCTGCGGAATCGGCGTTCGAGAAATCCGACCAGCCGGGGCGTCAGTGGCCAGAAGATCGCCATGCCCAACAGTTTGGTGGTGGTATGGAAGATGGCAAGCGAGGTGGCCGGTCCCGGTTCGAGACGCATCAACTGGGTGGCCTGCGCGACCAGCCAGAGCAGGGCGGGCAGGCCGATGAACGCCACGATGCCGACCACCACGTTGAACAGCACGTGGGCCATTGCCGCTCGCTTGGCCGACGAGGTGGCGCCGATCACCGCGAACAGGGCGGTGGAGGTGGTGCCGACATTCGCGCCGATCACCATGGCGGCAGCCGAAGTCAGCGGGATCAGGCCGGTGCCGGCGGCCGTCAGCGTGATCGCCAGCGAGGCACTCGACGAGTTCATCACCACGGTCATGATCACGCCGATGGCCGTGAACATCAGCAGGCTCCACACGCCGTTGCCGGTGTGCTCGGCGAGGTCGAAGCCCTCGCCGAAATCCCCGAAGCTCGCCTTCAGGACATCCAGGCCCAGAAAGAAGATGCCAAAGCCGGTCAGCGCGTCGCCAAGATACGCCCGCCGCTTGCCCTGACCGGTCACGCGCAGCAGCATGCCGATGGCCACGGCCGGCAGGGCCAGGGCCTGCAGGTCGACCTTGAAGCCGACCAGCGCCACCAGCCAGGAGGTGGCGGTGGTGCCGATATTGCTGCCGATGATCACCCCGATGGCCTGGAACAGCGTCAACAGCCCCGCGTTGACAAAGCCGACCGTGGCGAAGATCACCGCCGAGGACGACTGCACCACCGCCGTGATGCCGATCCCCGAGATGATGCCGCGGGGGGTAGTGGCCGTGCCGCGGGCCAGAATCTCGCGCAGCGCGTCACCGGCGGCGACCTTGAGGCCATCGGTCATCAGGCGCATGCCCAACAGGAACAGGCCGACGCCGCCGAGGAAGGTGAGTGCCAGATGGAGGTTCATGCCGTTCATGATAGCCATCTTGCGCCGGGTGTGTCGGCCATCCCGTGGCGTTTGCGCGCATCAATGACTCTCCGACCGAGTGCTAGACTTCGATCCCCTGATTGGATCCGCACCCCCTGCACACCCGGTGAGCCCGTGTGGGTGGGCAAACCCCGAGAGACTGAACCATGCGACGTATTGTCCTGATTCCCCTGCTTCTCGCCGGCATGGGTCTGACCCCCTTGCTGACCGGCTGCCAGGCCGAGGTCGAGGCCGAGCTCGAGATCGGCGACATCCGCGAGCGCGAGACGCAAGGGCTGTTTGCTACCAGTCAGGTACGCAGCGAGGATTGCGACCGCGGCACCCGAAGCATGGAACGCGAGGGTAGCGCGGGCTGGACGACCTGGGTGCTCTCCGGGGTGTTCCCGGACACGCGCTACCGCTCCTGTCGCCAGACCGACGCGGGTGCGGTGACGACGTTCCGCAACATGATCGTGTTCGACGCCATGCCGGATGCGGCATTCAGTGGCCTCTCGCACGTCAATATCAAGCTCCATGACCGGATTTTGTCCCTCGGCTTGCCGCCCTACGTGCAGGGCAACATCGAGCGGGTGCGCGAACAGGCCGGACTTGAGGGTCAACCCGAGATCACCACGCGACTGACCTTGGTCAACAACGAGGAGCAACCATTCGGCTACCGGTTGGCCCGTTACGACGGCCAAGGTGAGCCTGCCGAGGACGATATCGAGTGGGGTGAGCCGCAAGTGCTCGAGGCCAACGCTCGAGTTTCGCTGGACTATCCGCCGGCATTGGCCGAACGGGTGTTTGCCGATGGTCGCGCGCCACTGCTGTGGATCGCGCCGTGATGGCGCTCTTAATCTTCCGCAAAAACTTACGGGCAAAGCCCATCGAGAGACGGCGCCCTGGCTGACGTCGCTCAGTGATTGATTGTCTTCGGGTTATATGCACCTGAACAAAAAAAGCCCTTGCCGAGATGGCAAGGGCTTTTCCTTTGAGCGAGCGACGTGTCAGAAGTACATGCTGACGCTGACGCTGCCGCGGTGCTCGTCGTAGTCGTCGTTGTCGAGTGTGCCGTCGTAGCTGAGCGACACGGTCATCGGCTGACCGAACGAGGTGAAGTTGGCATCCAGACCCAGCCCGGCGCGGAAGTACTCGTCGTCACGACCGTCAAGCGGGGTGCTGAAGGGCAGGGTGCCGCCGGTGAAGTTTGTTTGCACCGAGTTACCGCTATTCTCGAGTTCCTTCACCAGGTGCAGCGAGGCGTGCGGGCGGATCGAGCCGCCGTTGTCCAGTTCCATCGGCATGGCGACCTGGCCACCGAACCACATGGTACGGGACTTGAATTCCATGTCCTCGACCGACATCGAGAGCACACCGGCACCGGTTTCCTCGTAGCCATCCACATCAAGGTTGTGGTACTCGAAGCGTGCGCTCGGCCCGACGATTAAGCGGCCCAACTCGACGTTGTAGCCACCGCCGAGCGTGAAGCTCTTCTGGGTGCCGTCGGTACCGCTTTCGGCCATGCGGTTATAGTCGCCGAAGACGATGTAGCGGTCGTTATCGTAGTCGAGCCACGAGTAGCCGGCCACCGCGTCGACGAACACACCGGTCTCCTCGCCGTAGCTGCCATAGAGCATGGCGGTGGTGCCGTCGACCGTCAGGTCGCCGCGTCCGTCGACCACGCTGGCATCGTTCTCGCCGTAACCGATGGCCGCACCCAGTCGGGTGTTCTCGAACAAGCGATAGTCCGCGCCACCGGTGAGGCTGTAGCCGTCGTAGTCGGCGCCCGCGCCGTTGCTGGTGCTGTCCATCTCGCCCTGCGAGATGCTGCCGCCGAAGAACAGCGAGAAGCGATCGGTGATCGCCATGCTGCCGTCCGAGCCGGTGCCTGCCATCAGGCCGGCGAGCGCCTGCGGCGAGGAGTCGGCCGAGGCCAGACGGATCGCGCTGATGTCCTCGACGGAGGTGGCTCTGGCGTTCATCTGCCCGCTGGCCGTGCTGGTCATGCCCATGCGAGCACGCGCGAGGTGGCTGAGCACCTGGTCGAACTGGTCGCGACCGATCAGGAAGGACTGCGTGCCGAAGTTGCGCAGGTAGCTGGTACCGATGCGCTCGAGCGCCTGCTGTTGCTCGGCGGTCGTCGGCAGGGCAAGCACGTCGCTAATGATGGTGGCGTACTCGGGATCGGCATCCAGGAAGGCGATCTCGCTGCTGTCGAGACCCGCCGCGACACCGAACTGGTACTGGGAGGCGGCGACGGTGACGATCGGCGAGAAGACCGGCACGAAGCGAACGGTGAAGCCGTTGATGTCGGCAATGTCGAAGGAGTAGTTGAGGTTGACGTTCGCCATGTCCTCGATCTCGGACACGTAGGTGTTCGACTGGGCCTTCGCCGCATCGATGGTCGCCTGGTCGACGGTGTTGTTGTCGCCGTCGCGCCACTCGGTGCCGGTGTACCAGTAGAGTAGTTCATCCTCGGTGTTCGGGTCGCCGTCATCCAGGAACAGGCCGTCCGGCACCTGGTTCGAGGAAAGCAGGCCGTCGCCGACGATGGTCAGGTAGTCACCACCGAGGGTGCTCGCAACCAGGGTGTCGGTGCCGTCGAGGACGAAGGCGAAGCCGTCGTTGCTGCCGTTGGTGTCGAAGTAACCGACCTGGCCGGTGTTGGCGCAGTTGTTGCCGAACAGGCCGCAAGGTACCTGGGCTCGCGGATCCTGATTGTCGCCGTCGATGTCATCCATGTTCAGCAGGCCAGCCAGGCTGGAGTTGTCTGCGGCGACGAAGTCGCTGCCGGTGCCCGTGCCGACGATCACCTTGAAACCGGTGAGGCGGGCGCCGGTGTCGTTGGTGATTTTGCCGAAATTGAAGTATTCGGTAGTGCCGCCGGTCGGGGCGGTGGTGTAGACCGTGTCGAACGCCCCCATGCCGGTCAGGTGGTTCTTGACTCGCTTGCTCGAGCGCGGTTCGCCGCCGCAAGTCACCCCAAGCCGGTTGGAGAGGATGCAGTTTAATGCCTCGGACGGTGTGGTGCCGTTGGCCTCGTCGTTGTTCTCCTGCCCGGTAATGATTTTCAGGCCCGGCTCAAACAGGCCGTCGGCCTCGTCGTAAAAGACAAAGCCGTCACCGGTGGTGTAATCGAGATCAAGTACTTCCCCCGCCTGAAGTTGCACCGCAATTGCGGAGCAGCTCATGGCGACAAAGGCGGAGAGGAAGGTTCTGCGAAACCGGCTCACGTTTTTCATAGGATTCATTTCCTTGGCGCGCCTCGGGTCTGGAGTTGCCCTTGGTCAAGGAAATAATTCCGCAAAACATACGCCCAGAACAGCTATTTATGCATTCAAAGTTTTTTCTTTATCAGAGCATGCTTATGGACGTGGCTTATTATTAGTATGAGCGGTATTCATTTGGTGCGCTCATTCTCTCGGCGCACCAAAACGAGGCGGTTGCGCGGGTGCGTGAGAACGCCGAGTTTGGGCCGGGGTGCCCGGTACGGAATGGTTTTTTGCTCCAAAAAGGAGCAGTTCGGGCTTTGCGGTAGGGCTAGCGTGAGCAGCCGGCAGGACGTTCGCCGGTGGGAGCCTCGTCGCGGAAGGGGTGGCAACGGCGTGGGATCAGGCGCAGGTCGGCCAGTAGCGCGCAGGCCAGCGAGCGCCGGCGGCTTTCCGGATAGAGCGCACGGTAGAGCATGATCTTGAGCGTCACGAATGCGCCCAGCACGATGCCGCCCACCGCGATCAGGCTTCCCACGGCGAGCGTCGATGTGCCCGAAAGCCCCTGGCCGACCGAGCAGCCCATGGCGATGATCCCGCCCGCGCCCATCAGCAGCCCGCCGGCCGAGTAGGAGGCGAACTGCGACCAGGCGCGAAAGCCCTGGAGGCGGAAATGGCCGCGCAACACGGCCCAGATGCCGGCGCCGACGATCACCCCGAGCATCGCCACCATGCCGAAGGTGACCAGGCCCAACGCCGGTGACTCGGCGAGTCGTAGCACCTCGGCGGCGGGGGCAACAAAGCTCAGCGACTGGGTGCCGGTGCCCTTGGGTGGCTCGAAGGCCAGTGCCGCCTCGCCCATCAGGGCCTGCCCCGCCGGTGAGCCGGTCCACAGCCAGCCGGCGGTGATCACCAGGCCGATGCCCAGCCCGCCGATCAGGTCGGCACGCCGCATGCGCTGCCCGTGGTCCATCCGCCACAGCCAGGCGATCAGCCCGGCAGTCACGGTCAGGGCGGTGGCCAGTCGCCAGTGTTCCCGTGTGCCGCCCCAGGGGATGCCCGCGAGCAGGGCGCCCAGGTCCTGGTGGGCTATGCCCACGGTCTCGAAGCTCAGTTGTGGCCAGGCCAGGGTCTGATCGATGAACCAGCGCGCCTCGGACCAATACAGCAGCACGGCGGCGGTGATGCCCACCACGACATAGGCCCACAGCGATTTCATGTCGCCCTGGCCGATGTTGACCAGCGTCTTGGTCGTGCAGCCGCCCGCCAGCACCATGCCCACGCCGAACAGCAGTCCCCCGAGCAGGTAGCGAAGCCAAGGGAACTCGGCGGCACGATAGTTGACCCGGGTCTGGTCCAGATCGAACACCCCGCCGGCCTCCAGCAACGCGACGCCCGCGACGGCTACAGCGATCGACAGCAGCCAGGCGCGCATCCGCCCCGGGTCACCGGTCAGGACCCAGTCGGAGACCGCCCCCATATTGCAGTAGCGGGTGGCCGCGGCGATGGCGCCGAAGGCCAGTCCGACGAGTGCGGCGCCGGCCAGCAGGGTGAGCCAGGGATTGTCGAACAGCAGGGGCATGAGGCGGTCGTCGAGTCGTGGAAAGCGGATGAGCCTTCATGGTAGGGCCAAATGCCCGTCAGGACGTTGTTTTCGCCACAGAATCTCGTGATCGGGGCATAAGTCGGGTGGTCGGGTGAGCCTGGGAAAGGTGTGACGGAATTGAATGACCGATCATGAATAGTGCGACAACATGATGCTGTGTTTGGTCCATACTCCGGCGCTTGATTTCGGGGAGAACCCCGGTGGGACATGGGAACGGAGGAAGTGATGAGTCTGCTGGTCGAGGGGAAGTTGCACACCGATTGGTTCGAATCGGAAACCGAGGGCGGCGAATTCGTCCGCAAGGACTCGATGTTCCGTCACTGGATCACGCCCGACGGTTCGCCGGGACCGAGTGGCGAGGGCGGCTTTCCCGCCGAGGCCGGGCGGTACCACTTGTACGTCTCCTACGCCTGTCCCTGGGCGCATCGCACCCTGATCTTTCGCGCGATCAAGGGGCTCGAGGACTTGATCAGCGTGGACGTGGTCCATCCGCACATGCGCGCGGAGGGCTGGCACTTCGGTGACTTCCCCGGCACCACCCCGGACAGCCAGATGGGTGCGCATCACCTCCATCAGCTCTACACCCGTGCGGACCCCAAGGTCAGCGGCATCGTTACCGTGCCGGTGCTCTGGGACAAGCAGCGCCAGACGATCGTCAACAACGAGTCGTCCGAGATCATCCGCATGTTCAATTCGGCGTTCGATGACCTGACCGGTAATCGTGACGATTACTACCCGACGGAATTGCACGAGGCGATCGATGCGATCAACGCCACCGTGTACGAGCAGGTCAACAACGGGGTCTACCGGGCGGGGTTCGCGACCACGCAGGATGCCTATGAGGCGGCGTTCGACCGGTTGTTCGAGACGCTCGACGAGCTGGAGAAACGTCTCTCCCGGCAACGTTTCCTGACGGGGGCGCGGATCACCGAGGCGGACTGGCGATTGTTCACCACCCTGGTGCGGTTCGATGCGGTCTACTACGGCCACTTCAAGTGTAACCGTCACCGGCTGACGGATTTCCCCAACCTGTGGGCGTTTACCCGCGAGTTGTACCAGTGGCCCGGCGTGGCCGAGACGGTGCGGCTCGACCACATCAAGCACCATTATTACGTCAGCCACGACTGGATCAACCCGACGGGGATCGTGCCGCGTGGACCGAAGATCGCCTTCGACCAACCCCACCATCGGGGTGTGCATCGCGATGAGCGCGAGGTGCTGCTGTGAGCATCGAGATTCGGCATGCCACCGTGATGGCCGAGGGCGCCGGGGCGCGGGTCAAGCGGCACCTGCCGTTGCCGACGTTCATGAACTTCGATCCGTTCGTGATGTTCGATCACTTCGAGCTTGGCGCGGGCACGGGGTTTCCCGAGCACCCCCATCGCGGCTTCGAGGCGATTACCTACCTGTTCAGTGGCGAGATCGAGCACCGCGACAACCTGGGCAATGTCTCGACCGTGGGGCCGGGCGGGGCCCAGCGTTTCACGGCCGGCTCCGGCATCGTCCACTCGGAAATGCCCTCGGTCGAAGAGACCACCAGCGGTATCCAGCTCTGGGTGAACCTGCCGCGTCGACTGAAGGCCAGCGAACCGGCCTACGAGGAGGCCCCTGCCGAGACCGTGCCCGAGGTGGCGTTCGACGGCGGACGCGAGCGGCGCATTGCCGGTGAGGGCGGTCGAGTCTCCCTGAAGACCGACGCGCTGTACCGCCACGTGATGCTGGATGCCGGCGGTCGGCATGCCATCGAACCGCCGGCCGGCTGGCGGGCGATCGTCTATCTCAAGGACGGGGCCGTGCGGGTCAATGGCCAGACGCTCGCCGTGGCGCAGGCCGCCTTCCTGGAGGGCGAGGCGCGCATCGAGCTGGAGGCGAGTGAGGGCAGCGAGTTGATGGTGGTCGCCGGCCATCCACACGGCGAGCCGATCCGCCAGCGCGGTCCCTATGTGGATTGATCGTCGCATTGCCGCTCCGCGCGCGGCTGGGTAGCATGGCGATTTTTTGGATGACCGTTCCATGAATCAACGTTCCCTCGTTGCCCTGACAGGCTTGGTGCTGGTGGCCTACGCCGCTTGGCTTGTCTACTTGGGTCTCGTTCTGCCTGCCGAGCGCGCCGATGTCTTGTTCAGCGAAACGGGCTGGTTCGAGGATCTCAGTGCGGTGCTTTGGCTGGTATTGGCGGCGGTGCTGCTGTTCGCGCGACCGATCGGGCTTGGTAAGCGGATCGGCATGGCCGTGGTTGCCGCCGCGCTGGCGGCCCGGGAAGAGGGCTGGCACAAGAAGTTCACCACCGACAGCCTGTTCAAGTCGGACTATTACCAGATGGCCGGCGTGCCCATGGCCGAAAAGCTGATCGCGGGTGCCGTTGCGGTGGGACTGACGATCACGCTGATCTGGCTGCTGGTGCTGGGTGGGCGCGAGGTGTTCGCCCGCGGTGGCTGGCGTCGTCCCTGGGGGTGGCTGGCGCTGTTCGCGGTGGCGATCTCGCCGCTTCTCAAGGCGGTCGATCGCGGCCCGTCGATCCTGCGGGTGCAATTCGACATTACCCTGCCGGAGAATATCGACATGGTGATGCTCGCCTTGGAGGAGGGCATGGAATCGGCCTTGCCGGTACTGTTCCTGGTGGCCCTGGGGCTGTACCTGATTGATCGACGCTCGGGCGCTATGGCCTTCCATGGCTGACAACCGCATGGTTGACGAGTCTGGCCCCGGGTCCTCCGACGTCGATTTTCGCTGCGGCATCCTCGATGTGCTCGAGGCCGCCGCGCTGCACCAGCGCCACGCCGAGGTTCATGTGGATGGCCGTTGGCGGCGTGTCAGGGTGATCGACGTGGCTACCGATCACGGCGAGGACTGGGTGATCCTTGACGGCGATGAACGGCTGGCCGTGGGCCGGATCGAGATGGCCCGTCCTGTGTCGGACTGAAACCGAGCGGGAAGAAGAAGGCACAAAAAAACGGGGCGCATGCCCCGTTTTTTTTCGGTTGCAGGCGGCCCACCGATCCAATGGTGGGCGGCTTGCCGTTCGCGTTACATGCCTTCGAACAGGATGAAGGTGCGGTTCATGTTGGTGCCGTGCCAGCTGTCGTAGTGTTCGAGGTGCTTGAATTGCTCCATGTCCTGGTGGGCATTCATCACCTCGCTCATGGCCTCGAAGTTGCGAGCCGCCTCGCCGATCGTGTTGACCAGGAAGTCGTAGTAGTCGCCGGAGTCGCGTCGCGCGCGCTCCATGTCACTGACGCGGCCGTGGCCCGGGACGACGTGGTCCGGGTCGATTGCGTCGAGTCGAGCGAAGGCCTCCAGTCCATTTTTGGGGTTCGACCACGGGTGGATGCCCAGCAACCGGTCGACGTAGACTAGGTCACCGGTAAACACCACGTCGCTTTGCGGCAGATAGGCCATCGCGTCCCCCGGAAAGTGGGCGTTGGTGAGCGAGAGTTCGAGCTCGGTGCCACCCAGGGTAATGCTGGCGGTGTCGCCTTCGAGCAGGCGGTCGGCGTAGGCCGGCTGGGTGCCCTCGAAGCGTTCGCCCAGCGCCTCGGGCAGGCGGCCTTCCATGTGCTGGTCGGCGAATGCCTTCTGCGACTCGACCGTCGCCTCGAAGGCGATCACCTCCGCCCCCTGTTTCTTGAAATAGTCGTTGCCCAGCCAGCGATGGTCCTGTACGCCGATATTGATCACCCAGCGGATCGGCTGGTCACTGACCGCGGCGACGGCCCGCTCGATATTGGGGCCGCTGAAGGCGCCCGGGCCGGAATCGATCAGGATGACACCCTCATCGGTCACGATCACCCCGTAGTTGGCATTCATGCCGTGGTTCTCATAGGTGCGCGCATCGGTCGGACCGATGATGGCGTACACCGAATCGGTGACCGGCTCGGCGGTTGGCTGGTAGAGGGTCTCGGCATCGGCATGACCGAGGGTCGTGGCCAGCAGGGCCAGGGTGCCGGCCAGCATGGAAAGGGTGCCGGCAAGCAGGGCAGTGAGTCGTTGCATGGGGGTCTCCTGTGAGGGCGGCGCCCAAGTATACATTCGATGGACCGAATATTTGCGTAAAGGTTCCGCCAACGGATTCTCGGCCGGTGCTAAGCTCGAACCAAGGTGGCATCCCCCGAGATGGCAACTGCAAATGAGCAAGGGAGAGGCAGTGATGCGCTTTGTGCGTCGATTTTCCGAACTGGGTATGAACGATGTGGCCACGGTGGGTGGCAAGAACGCCTCGCTGGGCGAGATGGTGGCCCAGCTGGGCGAGCGGGGTGTGCGGGTGCCCGACGGTTTTGCCACCACCGCCGAGGCCTATCGCCATTACCTGCGGCACAACCACCTGGTTGACCGGATCAGCGGCGTGCTCGGCCCGCTCGACACCAACGACGTCACCGCACTGGAGAAGGCGGGTCGGCAGATCCGCAGCTGGATTGCCGAGGGTGAGATGCCGGCGGATCTTGCCGAGGAGATCGTTGCCGCCTACCGGGAACTGGGCCGGGAATACGGCGGGAACACCGACGTCGCCGTGCGCAGCTCGGCCACCGCCGAGGATCTGCCCACCGCATCGTTCGCCGGCCAGCAGGAAAGCTACCTCAACATCGCCGGCGAAGAGGCCCTGATCGACAGCATCCGGCACGTGTTCGCTTCCCTGTTCACCGATCGGGCGATCTCCTACCGCGTGCACCAGGGCTTCGATCACATGGCCGTGGCCCTGTCCGCCGGGGTGCAGAAGATGGTGCGTTCCGACAAGGCCGCCTCGGGGGTGATGTTCAGCATCGATACCGAATCCGGGTTCCGGGAAGCAGTATTCATTACCGCCGCCTACGGGCTGGGCGAGAACGTGGTGCAGGGGGCCGTCAATCCCGACGAGTTCTACGTCTTCAAGCCGATGCTCAAGGAAGGGCTGTGCCCGATCGTCTCGCGCCAGCTGGGCGAAAAGGCGATCCGCATGATCTACACCGAGGATGCCCGCCATGGTGCCTCGACCCGCAATGTCGACGTGCCGCTCGAGCAGCGCCAACGTTTCGCGATCAGCGACGAGGAGGTGCTGACGCTGGCACGGTTCGCCGTGGAGATCGAGCGCCACTACAGCGAGCAGGCCGGCGAATTCCGCCCGATGGACATCGAGTGGGCCAAGGACGGCGACAGCGGGGAGTTGTTCATCCTGCAGGCGCGCCCCGAGACGGTTCACTCGCAACGCGAGGCGGCCACCCATGCCACCTACCGGCTCGAGGAACGGGGCGAGGTGCTGGTGGAGGGCAAGAGCGTCGGCGAGCGTATTGCCGCCGGCCGCGCCCGCACGATCGAATCCTCGGCCGAAATGGCGAAGCTCGACGACGGTGAGATCCTGATTACCGACATGACCGATCCCGATTGGGAGCCGATCATGAAACGCGCCGGTGCCATCGTCACCAACCGGGGCGGACGGACCTGCCACGCCGCGATCATCGCCCGTGAGCTGGGCATCCCGGCAATCGTCGGCTGCGGTGATGCCACCGAGCGGGTTGCCGACGGCGAAGAGGTGACCGTCTCCTGCGCCGAGGGCAGCACCGGACACGTCTATCGTGGCGTGTTGCCGTTCACGGTCGAGCGGATCGACCACTCGGTGACGGAAACCACGCGCACCGATCTGATGATCAATCTCGGCGATCCCGAGCAGGCGTTTCGCCTGTCCTCCTTGCCGGCGGCGGGCGTGGGGCTGGCGCGCCTGGAATTCATCATCAACAACCGCATCGGGATTCATCCCCGGGCGTTGCTGGAATACGACCAGCTCGACGCCCAGACGCAGGCCGAGATCGATCGGCATACCGCGGGGTTCGATGATCGCCGCGAGTTCTATATCCGCAAGCTCGCCGAGGGCGTGGGCACGATCGCGGCGGCCTTCCACCCGCGCCCGGTGATCGTGCGCCTGTCTGACTTCAAGTCCAACGAGTACGCCGCGATGGTCGGTGGGGCGGGTTTCGAGCCCCACGAGGAAAACCCCATGCTCGGGTTTCGCGGCGCCTCGCGGTACTACGCCGAGTCGTTCGCCGAGGCCTTCGCGCTCGAGTGCGAGGCCCTGCGACGGGTGCGCGAGGGGATGGGCCTGACCAATGCCCAGGTGATGCTGCCGTTCGTGCGCAGCGTCGAGGAGGTCGACCGGGTGCTCGCCCTGATGACCCAGGCGGGACTGGAGCGGGGACGGCATGACCTCAAGGTGTATCTCATGTGCGAAATCCCGGCCAATGCGCTGTTGGCCGAGGAATTTCTCGAACATGTCGACGGTTTTTCCATCGGCTCGAACGATCTCACCCAGCTGACCCTGGGGGTGGATCGCGACTCCTCGCTGATCGAGGGGCTGGACGAGCGCAACCCGGCGGTCAAGAAGCTGATGGCGATGGCGATTGCCGCCTGCCGCGAGCAGGGCAAGTACATCGGGATCTGCGGTCAGGCCCCCTCGGATTTCCCCGAGATCAGCGAGTGGCTGGTCGAGCAGGGCATCTCGAGCCTGTCCCTGAATCCCGACAGCCTTCTGCCCATGCAGCAGACGGTGATCGAGGCCGAGAGACGACTGGCCTGATGCTCCCTAACCAGACCAGAATGGTCCGATTTTGCTACCCTAGTGGGCTAAGTCGGTCGAGAGCCGGCTCTGTGGCCAAATAAACCAAGGGGAGAGACGAGCTTGATGGGCCTGTTCGGCAAGAAGCGCAACGCGAACGATGAACGAAACGCCGATATCCAGCGTGCGGTGGAGGCGATTTGCGACCCCAATAACGGGCAGACGCTGGCCGAATCGGGGGCGATCGAGCGTGTCGAGTGCCGCAATTCTTCGTGTCAGATCGATATCGTCCTCGATTACCCGCCGGGCGACTGGGAGGCCGAGCTGACCAGTCGGGTGCGTGAGGCAGTGACGACCGTCGATGCCTCGCTGGATCCTGACGTCACGGTGGCGTTTGTCGCCCCGGAGGGGTCGGCGATGCATGGCAAGCCGTTGCCCGGCGTGAAGAACATCATCGCGGTGGCCTCGGGCAAGGGCGGCGTGGGCAAGTCCAGTACCAGCATCAACCTCGCGCTGGCCCTGGCGGCGGATGGGGCGAAGGTGGGGCTGCTGGATGCCGACATCTATGGCCCCAGCCAGCCGAGCATGCTCGGTAGCCATGAAAAGCCGCGCCAGGTCGACGACAAGTCGATGGCGCCGGTCGAGGCCCACGGCCTGCAGACCATGTCGATCGGCTATCTGGTGGACGAGGAATCGGCCATGGTCTGGCGCGGCCCGATGGTCACCTCGGCCCTGATGCAACTGCTCAACGACACCCGCTGGGACGGCCTGGATTACCTGGTCGTCGACATGCCGCCGGGCACCGGTGACGTGCAGCTGACACTGGCGCAGAAGGTGCCGGTGGCGGGCAGCGTGATCGTGACCACGCCCCAGGAGATCGCCACGCTGGATGCGCGCAAGGCGATCAACATGTTCAACAAGGTGAACGTGCCGATCCTCGGCGTGATCGAGAACATGGCGACCCACGTCTGTTCGAACTGCGGACACGTCGAGGCGATCTTCGGTGAGGGTGGCGGTGAATCGATCGCCCGCCGGTACGACACCGAGTTGCTGGGTCGTCTGCCGCTGGACCTGCGGATCCGCGAGGATCTGGATGCCGGTACCCCGACGGTTGCCAAGGACCCCACCGGCGCGCTGGCCGGCACCTACCGCCAGGCCGCGCGGCGACTGGCGGCGGGCCTCGGGCGTGCCGTGCGCGCCGAGGAACAGGCCGGCCCCGAAATCGTCATCGAGGAGTAAACCATGCTGGAAATCACTATCCCCAGTCGGGGCGTCTTGCATTTGTCGCACCTGGTACTCGACTACAACGGCACGCTGGCGCTCGACGGTGCCCTGGTCGAAGGTGTGGGCGAACGCCTGCGTGAACTGGCCAAGCACGTCGACGTGCACGTGATCACCGCCGATACCTACGGTGACGTCGAGGGGCGACTGGTTGATCTGCCGGTGACGCTCTCGACCTTGTCCGACCACCTGCAGGACGAGGCGAAGCAGCGTTACGTGCGTACGCTCTCGGCGCGCGAATGCGTCACCATCGGCAATGGTCGCAACGATGCCCTGATGCTGGCCGAAGCGGTGCTGGGGCTCGGTGTGATGCAGCCCGAGGGGCTCTCGCGGCACGCGCTGGATGCCTGCGACGTGGTCTGCCCGGACATCAACAGCGCCCTTGATCTACTCTTGAAACCCAAGCGATTGATCGCGACGCTACGCAACTGACACCCGTCGGCGGCCCGACACCCCGGCCGCCGCCCATTCGAACGATTTCGACAGTCATTTCAGCCAGTTCAACTGGTCAAGACAAAGGAGGCAATCCATGTCCCAGGTCACATTCAAGGGCACGCCCGTCAACGTCGCCGGCACGCTGCCGTCCGTGGGTGAGAAGGCCCCCGCTTTCTCGCTGACCGCGAGCGATCTCTCCGACAAGGGGCTGGACGCCTTTGCGGGCAAGAAGAAGGTGCTGAACATCTTCCCGAGCCTGGATACCGGCACCTGTGCCAAATCGGTGCGCGAGTTCAACCGTCGTGCCGGCGAGCATGGTGATGCGGTGGTGCTTGGCATCTCCATGGACCTGCCGTTTGCCCAGGCCCGGTTCGCCGAGGCGGAGGGGATCGACAACATCGCCATGTTGTCGGCCTTCCGTCACCCGGAATTCCTGGACGATTACGGCCTGCGCATCGCCGATGGCCCGCTGGCGGGCCTGGCGGCCCGTACCGTCGTGGTGCTGGATGCCGACAACACGGTGCGCCATGTCGAGCTGGTCGATGAGATTGCCGACCAGCCGGATTACGAGGCCGCCCTTGGCGCGCTCTGATTTGAACGGCAAGGCGCCCGGTTGCCACCGGGCGGTTGATTGATCCTCGGCCCGGTGCGTGAGCGGATGACAATTCGCGTCGCGCCCGGGCCGACTTTTTAAGGAACGAGCCGATGAGCAATCGACTGGGCGTCGACCTGGGCGGGACCAAGATCGAGGTCGC
Source organism: Guyparkeria halophila (assembly GCF_034479635.1). Lineage (NCBI taxonomy): Bacteria > Pseudomonadati > Pseudomonadota > Gammaproteobacteria > Chromatiales > Thioalkalibacteraceae > Guyparkeria > Guyparkeria halophila. The sequence continues at coordinate 1,639,657 of NZ_CP140153.1, read as the reverse complement.
GGTGCTTGCCCCCGACAATCACATTCGCTGGCGGGAGCGTGAACCCACGCCGAAGGGCGACTACGCCGGCACGGTCGAGACCATGGCCGCGTTGATCGAGCGCGCCGAGCGCGAGTGCGGACGAGCCGGCGGCATCGGGGTGGGCACGCCCGGCACGATTTCGCCGCGCACCGGCCTGGTCAAGAACGCCAACTCGGTGGTGCTCAACGACCGGCCGCTCAAGGCGGATCTCGAGGCCCGCCTCGGGCGCGAGGTGCTGATGGCCAACGACGCCAACTGTCTCGCGCTGTCCGAATCGGCCGTCGACGGGGCCGCCTCGGGCGCCGATTCGGTGTTCGGCGTGATCCTGGGTACCGGTGTGGGTGGCGGGCTGGTGGTCGATGGTCGCGTACTGGTGGGCCGCAACGCGATTGCCGGCGAGTGGGGGCACAATCCGTTGCCCTGGGCGGCGACCGACGAGTCCCCCGGGCCTGCCTGCTGGTGCGGTCTGAGCGGCTGCATCGAGCAGTGGCTCTCCGGCCCAGCATTCGAGCGCGATCATGCCGAGCGTACCGGCGAGTCTCTTTCCGGAGAGATCATCGTGTCCCGTGCGCAGGCCGGCGACGAGGCGGCCCATGCGAGCCTCGCTCGCTACGAGCGGCGGCTGGCCCGCGCACTCGCGCACGTGATCAACCTGTTCGACCCGGACGTGATCGTGCTCGGCGGCGGGATGTCGAACGTCGAACGGCTTTACGAGAGCGTGCCCCGACAGTGGGACGAGTTCGTCTTTTCCGACCCGATCACCACCCGATTGGTGGCGCCGCGCTTCGGGGATTCCAGCGGGGTGCGCGGGGCGGCATTCCTCAATGATTCGCTCGGTCGGCACATGGGCTAAGTGTTTAAGTAAAAAAGCAAATACTAAAGCAATCTTCTGGGTTGATGGGGATATAAGTAAGGTCTAAAGTCGGCTTGGTGACCCGTACCGACTGTCGCGGTCATGCGATCAAACAACCGGAGGTTGATTGTCATGGACATTGAGCTGCAAATCGTGCTTATCAGCATCGTCGCCATGATCGGCATCGTTGGCATGCCGCTATACGCATTCTGGATGCTCTGGAAGAAGTCTGGCGATGCCAAGCATGCCCAGGAAGAGAAACAACACCGACACCAGCACGGCTGACGCCAGCAAAACAAAAATTGGCCTGAATGGCCTGAATGGCCTGAGCGCGTCAGCTCTGCCAGACCCTCATTGCTAGGCCACTCTGCTGGGCCATTGTTCAGGTCACGAGTCGACAAAGCCGACGCCTCAGGCGTCGGCTTTGTTATTGCTGGCGGGGCAGCCCACCTCAACTTTATTAGGTTGCCTATCAGCGCGACCGGCACTCTAAGCTAGACTGTTTTTATAGGGTAATTCGTATCAACAGGGAGATCGGTTGTGGGTGGTCTGCATGCCGGCCGGTCGGCCGAGAACCAGCATAAGTCGGAGCCGTTCCCTCCCGGGAGCTGGTCCTTCTTTGCCCGCCTGAAACGGGTTCTCCCGCCATTGGCGGCGGGCCTCGTGGTCAGTGGCGTGTTGCTTACGACCACTTGGGTGGTCGAGCGACAATTGACCACGGCCGTCCTGCAGGCCGATCTCGATAACCTGGCCCAGATCCGCACCCGCATCGAGTCCCAGCTCAATCAGGCCTCCAACGTGTCTGACGGGGTCGGGGCCATGATCGAGGTCAACCAAGGGTTGGATGAGCTTAGCTTGCGTCCCGTAGCCGAGCGGATGCTCGAACGCACGCCGGTGATCCGCTCGATCGCCATCGCACCGGACAACGTCATCCGGGTCAGCATTCCGCTGGAAGGGAACGAGGCGGCCATTGGCGTGGATCTCGCCGCCCACCCGGAGCAGGGCGGCTCGTTGCGCCGCGCGATGCAGACGGGTGAGCCGGTCCTGGGCGGGCCTTACGAACTGGTGCAGGGTGGCTACGCGGTCATCCACCGGGTGCCGGTACGCTTCGACCGCGACGGTGACGGGGCGGACGAGTATTGGGGGGTGGTCTCCACGCCGATCGACATCATGCGCCTCTTCGAGGCGGCCGGGGTGGGCAAGAAGCTCAGCGAGGGGACGCTGGCCGTTCGTGGAATGGACGGCCTGGGAGCGGAGGGGGCGGTCTTTCTCGGCCACCCCGGCTTGTTCCAGCAAGGCGATACCCTCAAGTCGCCGGTGATTGCGCTGGACGGACGCTGGCAGCTTGCCATGCAGCCCAGTGAACCAAGCGCGATGGTCACGGGGCTGATCCGATTCGCGGAGGTAATGGCACTGCTCGCGGGGCTGCTGGTGATGTGGCTTGCCGTGCGCTGGCAGGCCCAGCAGCACCTGATGATCGACTCAGAACGTCTCCTGCGCGACGTCACGTCCAACGTGAGTGACGTGGTCTTTCGCACAAACAATGTCGGCCAACTTGTCTACGTCAGCCCGGCCTACGAGCGCATGGTCGGCCCCGCGGCTCGAGGCGTAATCGGCGCCTCATGGCTGAATCTGTTCCCCGAAGACGAGCGTCGCCGAATTCGCGAGGCCGCTGAAAGGATGCAGCAACCCAATCGGGCCCCGTCCGGTGCCTCGCACGGTGCTCGGGTGGTCCTGGCCGTTCGTCTCACGCGCAGCGACGGGACGGAAATCCCGGCCGAGGTGCGGGTCGAACCGGTGATCCTGGCCGGTCAGGGGGGGGCGGGGCTGGTCGGCACGATGACCGATCTTTCGGATCGCCAGGCGTTCGAACAACTCGAGGGACTGGCCACGGCGGTGTTCGAGGGCGCCGGGGATGCCATCGTCATTCTTGATCGCTATCGCCGCGTGTTGGCCGTCAATCCGGCTTTCGAGCGGCTGGTGGGGCAATCATCCAAGGAGCTGGTGGGTGGACGGTTGACCACCCCCGAGCCGCTCGACCGCAGCCATCGGCGGCTGGAGGCCTGCGCGCGTGGGCTGCGGCAGCGTGGCCGCTGGACCGAAGAACTGGCCTGCCGGTTGCCGGATGGCCGCGAGCGCGTTCTCGGTTGGTCGGTGGACCTGATACGTGACGACCGCCGCCGTGTGAGTCGTTACGTCGCCGTCATCAGTGATGTCACCACCCGGCACCGCCGCATGCAGGCCATGCACCACCGCGCACTCCATGACCCGTTGACCGATACGCTCAACCGCTCGGGGCTCGACGAGCGGTTCGAGCAGGCCCGCCTGCACGCGCTGCGTGAGGGAACGGGTATCGCGTTGGCCTTTGTCGATCTGAACGGTTTCAAGCCCATCAACGACACCCTCGGCCACCACGTCGGTGACGAGGTATTGCGCGAGGTCGCCCGGCGGCTGTCCCGTGTGGGGCGGCGAGAGGACATTGTCGCCCGCCTGGGGGGCGACGAGTTCGTGGTGGCCTTCTACGGTGTGCGCAGCAACGAGGACATGGTCCGCTTGGGCGCCTCGCTCCTTGAGCGGCTACGCGAACCCATGGTGCTCAGTGGCACGGCCCAACTGGTTCACGTCCAGGCTTCGATCGGTTTCGCCCGCTTTCCGGATGATGCCGACACCCTGGATGGCCTGATGAGGCGGGCGGATGCGGCGATGTACCGTGCGAAGGAAACCAAGGATGACACCGTCGTTTTCCATCGGGACCTGGTCGACGCCACCGAATCGCCCGATGATGAATGAAAATAATGTAAGTAAGGAATAAGGTTCGACGAAATGCATGTTGCATTCCGATAGGGTGAATCCATCACCCGAATCAGAGAGGAATCGACATGCCGCAAGCGACTCACCATCCCGTTACCCACACCCTGGGTTTTCCCCGTATCGGACGCGAGCGCGCAGTCAAATGGGCGCTGGAAAGCCACTGGCGCGGCGAGGCCGACACCACTGCCCTGCATAAAACCGCGTGTGACGTGCGAGCCGAATCACGCCAGTGGCATCGCGAGGCGGGTGTCGCACGGCCAGCCTGCGGCGACTTCAGCTTTTACGATGGCATGGCCGATCTGTGCCTGTTGTTCGGGCAGGCGCCCGGCCGTTTCGGCAATCTACCCAACGATCTCGATTCGCTGTTTGCCCTGGCTCGCGGGAGATCGTCGGCGCAGGGCAGTCTCGCCCCGTTGGCGATGACCAAGTGGTTTGATACCAACTACCACTACCTGGTGCCCGAGCTGGACGCGGATCGCCCGTTTCGACTCGATGCCGAGCGGCTGTTGATGGAGATTCGCGAGTCGCTGGCCGGTGATCCGGCCAGCAAGCCGGTGCTGATCGGCCCACTGACCTTCCTGTGGCTGAGTGGGGGTGTCAGTCGCGAGGCACGCCTGCAGCGTGCCCCCGAGCTGGCCGCCGCTTACGCCTCGCTGTTGAGCGAGATTGCCGCCCTCGGTGCCGAGTGGGTCCAGCTCGACGAGCCGATCCTGGGTCTGGATCTTCCCGCGGTCTGGCTGGCGGCCTTCGAGCCGATCTATCACCGCCTGAAAACGCCGGGACTGCGCCTGCTGCTGGCCAGTTATTTCTCGCCGGTGGACGGGCGCTTGTCCCTGCTGGCCAACCTGCCGGTCGATGGTGTGCACGTGGACGTAGCCGCCGGGGATGATCTCGAGGCCCTGGGGGATCGACTGCCGGCGTTCAAGGTGCTCTCCGCGGGCGTGTTGGACGGCCGGTCGGTCTGGCGGGCGGATCTGTCGGCGCTGCTCGATCGACTCGAGCCGCTCTACGAGCGGCTGGGCGAGCGTCTCTGGCTGGCCCCCAGCTGTTCGCTGCTGCACCTGCCGCTGGATGCCGGCGAGGAAACCGATTTGCCGCCCGCGTTGGCCGCCAACCTGAGCTTCGCCCGGCAAAAGCTCGACGAGCTGACCTCGCTGGCGCGTGGCTTGGCCGAGGGGCGCGGGGCGATCGCCGAGGCACTTGAGGCGACCATCACGGCGCGTCGGCGGCTGGAGGCACTGGATGGTCGCCACGATGCCGGGCGCCGCGAGCAGTTGGCCCGGTCGCTCGCCGACGAGCCGACACGGGCTTGTCCGTATGTCGAGCGGGCGACGGCACAGCAGGCCCGCCTGAACCTGCCAATCCTGCCCACCACGACCATCGGCTCGTTTCCGCAGACCGACGAGATCCGGGCGACACGCCGAGCGCATCGCCGCGGGGAAATCGATACCGCTGCCTACGAGCAGGCAATGCGCGCGGCGATCGCCGAGACCATCCGTGAGCAGGAAAGGCTGGATCTGGATCTGCTGGTGCACGGCGAGCCCGAGCGCAACGACATGGTCGAGTACTTCGGCCAGCAACTCGATGGCTTTGCCTTCACCCGTGCCGGCTGGGTGCAGTCGTACGGCTCGCGCTGCGTCAAGCCGCCGATCATCTGGGGTGATGTGGCCCGCCCGCGCTCCCTGACCGTGGACTGGAGCCGGTATGCGCAGTCGCTCACCGATCGGCCGGTCAAGGGGATGCTCACCGGCCCGGTCACGATGCTCTCCTGGTCGTTCGTTCGCGATGATCTGTCCCGTGAAGCGGTTGCGTATCAGCTCGCCGCCGTATTGCGAGAAGAGGTTGCCGACCTGTGCGCCGCGGGCATCGCCGCAATCCAGGTCGACGAGCCGGCGTTTCGCGAGGGGCTGCCGCTGCGTCGCGTCGGCTGGGATGGCTATCTCGACTGGGCGGTGCGTGCCTTTCGGTTTGCGACCGCGGTGGCGCCGGACGACGTCCAGATCCACACCCACATGTGCTACAGCGAGTTCAACGACATCATCGACGCGATTGCCGCACTGGATGCCGACGTGATCACCATCGAGACGACCCGCTCGAACATGAAGCTGCTGGATGCCTTCGCCGAGTTCGAATACCCCAACGAGATCGGCCCGGGTGTCTGGGACATCCACTCGCCGTTGGTGCCGAGCGTGGCGGAGATTGGCGACCGGCTGCGGCTGGCACTGGACAAGGTGCCGGTGGATCGCCTGTGGGTGAATCCCGACTGCGGTCTCAAGACGCGCGGCTGGGAGGAGGTGAGGGCCGGGCTGCGAAACCTGGTCGCGGCGGCGCGCGATCTGCGCCACGAGCATCGTCGCGAATAAAACGATCCATCGGGGCGAGGCGGGGTCTACACTCGGCCCACCCTGACTCGGCCCCAATTGAAAAAGGGGGCGCCTCGCCCCCGGAGCCCATCGTGAAACGATTGCTGACGCTACTCACCGCCGCGACGGTCACCCTGCTGAACCTGACGGCCTGTTCCGGGGCGAAGGTGCTCGAATCGCTTGCGCCCAGTGATTCGGTCACGGTGACCCGGGATGTGGTGTTCGATGTCGGGCGTGACCTGGCGCTGGATGTCTACCGCCCCAACGGCGTTGAAGGGGCACCGTTGGTGGTGTTCTTCTGGGGCGGCAGCTGGCAGACGGGGGATCGCTCCACGTATGCCTTCCTCGGCCGGACGCTGGCCAGCCGGGGGTTCGTGGTGATGATTCCCGACTATCGCGTCTATCCCGAGGTGCGCTACCCCGAATTTCTGTATGACTCGGCCCGTGCGGTGGTCTGGGCACGGTCGCACGCCCGCGATTACGGCGCCGATCCGGCGCGCCTGTCACTGATGGGGCATTCGGCGGGGGCCTACAACGTGGCCATGCTGGTGAGCGACGATCGCTACCTCGAGGCGGTCGGCGGCGAACGCGGCTGGGTGACGGCCTGGGCGGGTCTCGCCGGACCCTATGACTTCCTGCCGCTGAACGACCCCACGCTCGAGCGCATCTTCGAACCCGCCGATCCGCTCGAGTCGAGCCAGCCTGTCAACTGGGTTGACGGCGAGGTACCACCGACGTTGCTGGTCGTCAGTGCCGATGACCCGGTGGTCGATCCACGCAATACCGAGCGGATGGCCGAGCGCCTGGAACGGGCCGGGGTGCCGGTCGAGCTGTTGCGGGTCGACAATCTGCGTCATGCCGGGGTCGTGGTCAGCCTGTCGAACGTCTTCCCCTTCGACGACCAGATCCTGACGACGGTATCGCGGTTTCTCGATCGGGTGTCGCCGACCGGGCCCGCGCAGGCAATGACCGACTAAGGGCCCGCTGCCGCGCTGCGGTCAATCAGGACGTGGCAGGTCGGCGACGGCGCGGATGCGTTCGCGCCTGAGCGCCTCGCCCAGCGCCTTGCCCTTGATTCCCTGTTCCAGCAGCGGCTGGGGCGAGATGGCGGCCACCGTTTCGCGGACACGGCGTAGCCAATCCCCCTCCGGGTAGTCGACCGACTCCTTGCCGGGCTTGCCGCGCGAGTCGGCGTGACAGACGGTCAGGATCTGTTCGAATCGCTCCGGGCGTCGCAGGGCATCAAGCTCGTCGATCAGGTCGACCAGGGTGGTGTCGCGCATTTCCAGGGCACGGTGAATCCGGCCGTGCTGGGCGGTGACGGTCAGGGCCAGTTCGCGAATGGCCTTGGGGGTGCGCAGGCGCTCGCACAGTACCCGTGTCGGCTCCACGCCACGCCGTTCGTGACCGATATGACGGGGCCATTCCTCCGGCGGGGTCAGAGCCTTGCCCAGGTCGTGGCAGACCGCGGCAAAGCGTACGCCAACCGAATCGCTCAGACCGGCGGCGGCATCCAGCACCAGCAGGGTATGGATGCCCGTGTCCACCTCGGGGTGGTATTCCTTCGGTTGCGGCACGCCGAACAGCGCCTCGACCTCGGGGAAGGTCTCGGCCAGGGCATCGACGTCGTGGAGTACCGCGAAGTAGCGCGAGGGGCGTTCGGTGCCCAGTGCCTTGACCGTCTCCGCCCAGACGCGTTCGGGGACAAGATCGGCAAGCTCCCCGCTGGCACTCATCTGACGCATCAGCGAGGCAGTGGAGTCGGCGACCTCGAATCCATGGGCGCCCAGCTGCGCGGCGAAACGCGCCACGCGCAACACCCGTAGGGGGTCCTCGACGAAGGCGGGGCCGACATGGCGCAGTCGGCGGGCCTCGAGGTCGTCGCGACCGCCGAATGGATCGACCAGCTCGCCGTTTTCCCGCATGGCCATGGCGTTGATGGTCAGGTCCCGCCGGGCCAGATCGTCCTCGAGGGTGACCTCCGGGGCCGCGTGCACCGCAAAACCGTGGTAGCCGCGTCCCTGCTTGCGCTCGGTGCGGGCCAGTGCGTACTCCTCGCCGGTGTCCGGGTGAAGAAACACGGGGAAGTCCGCACCGACCTGCTTGAAGCCGCGTGCAAGCATGACCTCGGGCGTGGCGCCGACGACCACCCAGTCGTGGTCGACCACCTCGCGGCCCAGCAATCGGTCGCGCACGGCGCCGCCGACGATGTAGCACTCGAGGTTGTCGGTGACCGTGTCGGGCATCGTATCTCCGGGTGATTGAGTCGGGTTTTGGCGGCAAAGCCTGCTTTATCGATAGGGCGGGCAGGGGTAGACTGCCGGCCAGTCTTTCACGTTTTGGAATGCTCGCCATGAACGCAAACCCCTATCTTGAGGCATTGCAGAGCCAGTCGCCACGTTTCGAGTCCACGCTGCGCAGCATCGGGCTGGTGGCGGCCACCGAAGCGACGGTGTTGATCATGGGCGAGACCGGCACGGGCAAGGAGCTGGCCGCACGAGCGATCCATGCCGGCTCGCCACGTGCCAGCCGCCCACTGGTGACCGTCAATTGCGCGACCATCCCGGACGAGCTGGCCGAATCGACGTTGTTCGGCCATCGGCGTGGCGCGTTCACCGGCGCGCTCGCCGACCAGCCGGGGCTGGTCGACCAGGCCGATGGCGGCACGCTGTTTCTCGACGAGCTGGGCGAGCTGCCGCTGGCCCTGCAGGCGAAACTGCTGCGCTTGCTGGAGAATGGCGAGACCCGGGCCGTGGGGGAGACAGGGACCCGGCGCGTCGACCTGCGTGTGGTGGCCGCGACCCATCGCGACCTCTCCGCGATGGTCGAGGCAGGCGAATTCCGCGCCGATCTCTACTTCCGACTGGCCGGGGTGCCGGTCGAGCTGTTGCCGTTGCGCGATCGTCAGGGTGACGTCGACTGGTTGTTCGCCCGTTTCCTGGCCGAGAACGCCGCCCGCAATGGCGTGGCACAGCCGCGTCTGACCGCGCGTGCGACCGGTGTGCTGCGCCGTTACCGCTGGCCGGGCAATGTCCGCGAGCTCAAGCAGTTGGCCGAGCGGCTGGTGATCTTTCACGCGGGCGGCGTGGTCGACGTGGAGGCCTTGCCGCCGGCGATGCGATCCGCGGCGCAGAGCGAACGAGGCGGTCCGCTCGCGCCGGGTTTCGTGTTGCCGGAAGGGGGCGTCGATCTCGAGGCCGTCGAGAGCGATCTCCTGCGCCAGGCCCTGGCCCATACCGGCGGTAACAAGTCGCATGCCGCTCGCCTGCTTCATCTGTCGCGTGACACGTTTCTCTATCGTCTGAAAAAGTTCGCCATCGAATAGCGACTGACGCCCCCTTGTCCCGAATGGTCAGGCCCCGTATCGGCATGTCTCGATACGGGGCCTTTGCGTTGGTCATGTACCCGAGGAGCCCAGTGGGTGGGGCTAGTGCCTATCCGGTCGCGCAAAAAAAACGGCAGCCTGAAGCTGCCGCAAGGCCACGCCGAGGCGTGGCAGTCTGGAGAGAAGAAAAGGTCAGAACCTGGCGGTGAGGCGTGCCCAGACGGTGCGTCCCGGCTCGTTGATGCGGCTGGTCGGGTCACCGAACGCGCCGCTGTAGGCGCGATTGACGTGCTGCGCATAAGTCCGGTCGAAGACATTGTCGACACCGGCTTCCAGCCGCCAGTTACGAGTGATGTCGTAGCCGGCGTTGAGGTCGAGCACCGCGTAGCCGGCGGTCTCGCGGGTGTCGAGCCCGCTCTGTTCGTCGATGGCCTCGGCATGGGCGGCCCAGCGCAGCACCACGGCCCCATCGATCGCCCCTCGCTCGGCGCGCACGCCGAGATTGCCGGACAGCGGCGGGATCTGCGGCAGGTCGCGCGAGTCGCTGGTGTTGCGCCCGCGGACGTAACTGAACTGGGCCTCGGTCGCCAGCCAGTCGGTCAGGGCATAACGCAGATCGAGTTCGCCGCCATAAAGGCGGGCATCGACATTGCGGTAACTCGTGGTCATCGGCATCAGGCCCGCGATTTGGCGGTCCTGCAGGATGTAGCCATCGACCTGGTCGATATACACGTTGGCGCTCGTCGCGAGCCGCTCGTTCTGCCACGCCAGCCCGGCCTCGATCTGGTGGTGGATCTCCGGCTCTAGGTCCGGGTTGCCCACCTTCGCCAGCATGCCGTTCATCAACAAGGTGATGTACTTCTGGGTCAGGTTGGGCGCGACCGCCGTCCGGCTGAGCCCAACGTGACCCGAGAGGTTGGCGTTGAAGGCATGGTTGTAGCGAAGCAGGCCGCTAATCTCGGTGTCGCTCTTGGCCTCGGCCGCCGCGGCGCGGATGTCGGCCGGTACCATCATGTGCGTGGCGATGCTCTTGTCGAGAGCGGTGTCGATCTCGCTTTCGAAGCGATCAAGGCGCAGACCGGCACGCAGCGAGTTGCTGTCCCCCAGGTCCCAGTCACTCTCGACGAACGCGCCGAACTGGTCGGTCTGCCCATCCGGCCACTGGCGGAATGCAAGCATGTCGGTCATCGCGTTGATCGCCTGGGCATTTTGCTCCACGCGCTGGAAGTCGAGGCCGTAGTCGATCTCGATTTGGTTGATATGTGATGACGCGGTCAGTCGGGCCGTGGTGGTGTGCGACTCCGCCGGTGCCTCCATCGGCATGGGGGCGGTCAGCTCGCGCAGGCTGTAGTTGTCCATCAGGTGGTCGACATTGGCCCGCGAGACCTCCAGCCGCACGCCATCGACCGGTCCTTCGAGATCACCCAATCGGCCGTCGAGGCGGTAGATGGTGGCGTTGTCGAAGATTGAATCCATGCCGGTGCCGGCGTAACGGGTGTCGAGCATGCGGTTGCGGTCGATGGAGACCTCGATCCCGGTCGCATCAGAGACGCGGTAGCCGCCGATGATGGTGCCGCTGCGCTGCTTGAACGACGAGGGCACCTCGTTGCCATCACCGTCCTCGTAGTTCTCGCCGTTGGCGATCTGGCCGATGACGCGCCCGTAGGCATGGCCGTTGCTCATCAGCACGTCGGCACTGCTCTGATCGGTCAGGCCGTTGCTGCTGGTGGCAAAACCGAAGCGCGACTGGACACCAGGCTCGGCGGCGCGCTCGAAGGTATTGCGGGTGAGCTCGATGCTGCCGCCGCTGCCGCCCGGGCCACGGGTCAGGGTGGTGACGCCCTTGCGCACCTCGACCGCGTCGTAGCCGGCCAGGTTGCCGAAGCTGGTCGGCGGGTCCATGCGATTCGGGCAGGCGTTGGCGATGGCCGCCCCGTCGAGCAGTACGTTGAGCTGGTGTTCCCGTTGGCCACGGATGACCGGGTCCAGGCCGTGTCCCGACATGCGTCCTGCCTCCACGCCGCTGATCTCGCGCAGCACCTCGGCCAGATCCGCGCGGGGCGCGGCGTCGTCGGCCGTCAGCGTGACGGGTTGATCGATGGCCATCGGCTCCGGGGCGGTAATCAGGATGGTATCCAGGCCCTGAGCGGCGACGGGTTGGGCACCGGCTGCCATCGTGGCCAAGCTGGCGAGAATGGCGGTATGGAGACGGGTGGGGCGGCGATGCGGGCGAGCGGCAGTCATGCGGGAATCGTTCCTCACTGTGTGGTCGGTAGGGTGTGGCGTGTTGACACCCTGCACAGCAGGAAACGGGCCATCCGCAAGTCGTTGATTCAACGACGCCGAGGCGCCGGGGAATGAGGCAGATGCCGCAGCCAGTGGGGCATTTGCCTCAGCCGGGCAGCAACGGGCAATCGAGAAGGTTGGCGGTTTGTGCCAGAATCGCGGGCCTGTTTACCCGCTTTACCTGACGAAGGAGTCGCCCATGGAAATTCTGCAGGATCGGCGCTACGGCGAAACCCACGAGTGGTACACGGTGGAAGACGACGTGATCACGGTGGGGGTCACCGAGCAGGGCCAGGAAATGCTGGGCGACGTGGTGTTCGCAGACCTGCCGGACGTGGGTCAGGCGGTCTCGGAGGGCGCGCCCTGTGCCACGCTCGAGTCGGTCAAGGCGGCGTCCGACGTACTCTGCCCGGTCGATGGCGAGGTGCTCGAGATCAACGAGGCGCTCGAGGACAGCCCGGAGCTGATCAACGACGATCCGCTCGACGAGGGCTGGATCCTCAAGATCCGCATGGAGGGCGAGCCGGCCGAGTGGATGGACCCGGACGAGTACGGCCGGATGCTCGAGGCGACCGACTGATCACCATGGCCACTGAACCGGCGGGCCGCCCTCGGTGGTTCGCTCGCCCCTGAGCCGGGAGACCAACCCATGGCATCCGAACACAACTACGGCCTGAGGCGCGTCTGGTACGCGCTGCGTTATTCCCTGCAGGGGGTGCACGCGGCCTGGCGAAAGGAAGAGGCGTTCCGGCAGGAGGTCGTGGTCGCCATGGTGGCCGTGCCGGTGGCGTGGTTCGTCGGCGAGAGCGCCCTGGAGCGAGCCGTGTTGATCGCGGTGGTGCTCCAGGTGCTGATGGTGGAATTGATCAACACCGGGATCGAGGCGGTGGTCGATCGCATCGGCCACGATCCACACAAGCTCTCGGGGCGCGCCAAGGATGTCGGATCGGCGGCGGTCCTGATGGCGATCGTGATCGCTGCGGTGGTCTGGGGGTTGCTGCTGTTCGACTGAGGCCGCTCTCAACGCTCCGAGATGCGCGCCAACCGGCTGAGCAGGAAGAACACCACGGGCCAGGCGGCCAGGTTGCTCAGCGCCCGAGACAGGTAGGTGGCCATGGACACCAGGTCGGTGGCCACGCCTTCCACCCACAGCGCCACGATCAGGTACACCAGGGTGAAGCCTGCGATCAGCAGGGCCTGAGAGAGCAGGGGGGCCACCCCGAGCCGCTGTCGCAACGACAGGACGAGGAAGGCCGTCATCGTGAACAGCAGGGCATTGAGGCCCAGCAGCCCATTGGTGGCCACGTCGAGCATCAGCCCGGCGATCCAGGCATAGATCAGCCCCGCCTGCGCCGGGCGGTAGAGTGACCAGAAGATTACCGTGAGGAGCAGCCACTGCGGGTTGTGCACCTGCATGCTCGCGGGCAGGGGCAGCAGGGTCAGTGCCAGTGCCGCGATGCTCGTCAGGATGATGGCGAACCAGCTAGTCGTCATCGGTCGCTCCCGTGCCCGTCGTGGCATCGGATGGCGTGGTCCCGTCGGCGGCGCCATCGGCGGCGGGCACGATCGCTGGACGCTCCAGGGTGGTCTCCGTCCCCGATTCCGCGCCGGCCGCTGCGTCCGGTGCCTCGGTGATCACCAGGACGTGATCGAGACGCTCGAGATCGGCGACCGGTTCGGCGATCAGCCGGATAAAGCCCTGGGCCTCGTCCATCTCGATGGCGGTGACACGCGCGACCGGGTAGCCACGCGGGAAGGCGGTGTCGATGCCGGAGGTGGTCAGCAGATCGCCCGGTTTGACGGCGGTGCGTTCGGGGACGCGCTCGGCAATCAGCTGCCGGTTGCCGGTGCCGCGGAGCAGGGCGGTGCGGCCGGTATCGCCGAGGACGACCGAAAGGATGTGGTCGCGCGAGGTCAGCTGAATGACGGTAGCGCCGTTGCGCGTGCTGCGCAGGATCTGACCGACCACCCCGTGGGCATCGATGACCGGGTCGCCGGGACGCACGTCGTCACCGTGTCCGCGGCCGATGGTGAAGAGGTTGCCCTGCTGGCTGGGGGGATGGCCGACGCGACGGGCAAGCAGCACGCCCGGGATGGTGCTGGCCTCGCCGTCGAGCATGTCGCGCAATTCGTCGACCTCGCGCTGCAAGGCGACAAACTGCTGCATCTGGCCCCGGAGCAGCGTGTTCTCCTCACGCAGGCGGTCGACCTCCGCATGGAGCTCGCGACGCTCGACAAACCACTGGCCGATCCCGCGGGCCATGACCACCGGTTGGTGGATGGCCTTGACGATGCCGTCGGTGGCGCCGCCGAGTCCCTGATCGAGCTGACTGACCCAGCGGGTGCCGATTCGGTCGAGGCTCATCAGGACGATCGAGACCACCGCCAGGACCAGGAGCAGGTTGAGTCCGGGACGGTGGGAATCGAAAAGCGCCATGACCGGCGCCGTTACTCGTCAGCGAAGAGGGTGTTATTGCGCTGGTCGATCAGCTCAAGGACCTTGCCGCCGCCACGTGCCACGCAGGTGAGCGGGTTTTCGGCCACCACGACCGGCAGGCCGGTCTCTTCCATGATCAGTTTGTCCAGGTCGCGCAGCAGCGCGCCACCGCCGGTCAGGACAATGCCGCGATCGGCGATGTCGGCACCGAGTTCCGGCGGCGTCTGCTCGAGGGCGGCGCGCACCGCCTGTACGATGCCGAACAGCGGCTCCTGCAGTGCCTCGAGGATCTCGTTGGAGTTGAGCGTGAAGCTGCGCGGCACGCCTTCGGCCAGGTTGCGGCCCTTGACGTCGATCTCGCGCAGTTCCTTGCCCGGGTAGGCCGAGCCGATCTCCTTCTTGATGCGCTCGGCGGTGGCCTCGCCGATCAGGATGCCGTAGTGGCGACGGACGAAAGCGATGATCGCCTCGTCGAACTTGTCGCCGCCGATGCGCACCGACGAGGAGTAGACGATGCCGTCGAGCGAGATGACGCCCACCTCGGAGGTGCCGCCGCCGATGTCGACCACCATCGAGCCACGCGGCTCGTCGACGTCGACACCGGCGCCGATCGCGGCGGCCATCGGCTCTTCGATGATGAACGCGCGACGGGCGCCCGCGGATAGCACCGATTCACGGATCGCGCGGCGCTCGACCTGGGTCGCTCCCACCGGCACGCACACCAGCACGCGCGGGCTGGGGCGGAACCAGTGCGAGGAATGCACCTTCTTGATGAAGTGCTGCAGCATCTTCTCGGTGACGTGGAAGTCGGCGATCACGCCATCACGCAGCGGGCGGACGGCGTGGATCGACTTCGGCGTGCGCCCGACCATCTGCTTGGCCTCATTGCCGTAGGCCTGGATGACCGTCTGGCCACCGTCGTTCCGCAGGGCCACCACCGACGGTTCGTCGAGCACGATGCCGCGTCCCGAAACGTAGATCAGCGTGTTGGCCGTCCCCAGATCGATGGAGAGGTCTGTGGAGAAGATGCCGCGGAAGCCTTTGAACATGGGGGTTATAACCGAATAATGTCTGCTGTATGTGGTCGGACCGGTGGGCGGTCCGTTGTCGCGCTGCCGCGGCGGGCGGCGGCGCCTGAGTCCTTTCCCGTTCGCGCGGCCCGAGTCGCCTGCCCTTGCCGGGCTCGTCCCCACGGCAAGCGGGTCCGTAACCGCTGCCGTGGTGCCGCGTAAAAATAAGCGGTTAAGGTAGCAACATGCGCGCGTTCAGGCAAGTGCCGGACTCGGCAGGCAGGCGCGGCTGTGATAGGCTTTCCGCCGAATTTCCGCCCACCGGCAGGCGCCCTTCGACAGGGCATTGGTCGCTGGGTTCCCGTCGGATCACGGCGGGTGGGCGAGACCCGCCCAGCAAAACCTGATTTGCCAACCACGTTCCATGAGGGGTGACGACGATGTCGTTGACCAATGAGCAGTTGCAAACCGTGGCCCATCTCGCCCGGATTGCCGTCGAGCCGGAATGGACCGAGGCGCTGCGCTCGGATATCAACGGCATTCTCGACCAGGCCAGTCGGCTGGACGACCCGAGGCTCAACGACCTCGAGCCGATGGCCCACCCGCTTGACCAGGTTCAGCGGCTGCGCCCCGATGCGGTGACCGAGAGCGATCAGCGCGAGACCCTGATGGATGGTGCGCCGGCGCAGGAGCAGGGTCTCTTCCTGGTGCCGAAAGTCATCGAGTAAGTCGTATCTCGCCGGCATCCGCCCGGCGCTGTCCCGATCGACGCCCACATTGCCTGCAAAGGGGAACACCTTTCGTGTCCACGAGTGATACACCGCACCGCGGCGGGGATGCCGCCCTGATCAATGCCTCGATTGCCCAGTTGCGCGACGCGCTGACGGCCGGCGAGTACACCGCCGCCGACCTGGCCTCTGCCTTTGCCGAGCGCATCGAGACGATCGATCCGTCCCTCAACAGCCTGGTCAGTCGGGTCGCGGCGATCGAGCCGGCATCGGCCAACGGCCGGCTTGCCGGCATTCCCTATGTCCACAAGGACATCTTCTGCGCCAAGGGCACGCGCACCACCTGCGGCTCGCGCATGCTGGCCGATTGGGTCGCGCCCTACGACTCGACCGTCCACGAGCGCCTGACCCAGAGTGGGGCGGTGTTGCTGGGCAAGGCCAACATGGACGAGTTCGCCATGGGCTCGTCCAACGAGAACAGCCACTTCGGCGCGGTTGCCAACCCCTGGGATGCGAACGCGGTGCCGGGCGGGTCGTCGGGCGGTTCGGCCGCGGCGGTTGCCGCGCGGCTCGTGCCGTTTGCCACCGGGACCGACACGGGTGGTTCGATTCGCCAGCCGGCCGCCTTCTGTGGCGTGACCGGCATCAAGCCGACTTACGGGCGGGTATCGCGTTACGGCATGATCGCCTACGCCTCGAGCTTCGATCAGGGTGGGGTGATCGCGAAATCCGCCGCCGACTGCGCGCTGGTCCTCGGCGAGATGGCCGGGTTCGATGAGCGCGATTCCACCTCGGCCGACCACCCCGTGCCGGATTACGTCGCCGGGCTGGACGAGTCGATCAGCGGTCTGCGGGTCGGCATTCCCAAGCAATGGTTTTCCGATGCGCTCGAGCCGGCGGTGGGTGATGCCGTCTCGGCGGCGATCGACGAGTTGCGCGCCGCCGGCGCCGAAACGGTCGAGATCGACCTGCCGGACGCGGATATTGCCCTGGCGGCCTACTACCTGCTCGCGCCGGCCGAGGCCTCCTCGAACCTGTCGCGGTTCGATGGCGTGCGCTTCGGCTACCGCTGCGAGGATCCCAAGGATCTGCAGGACCTCTACGAGCGCACCCGCTCGGAGGGCTTCGGCTCGGAGGTCAAGCGCCGCATCCTGGTGGGTACCTACGCGCTCTCGGCGGGCTACTACGACGCCTTCTACCGTCGTGCACAGAAAGCGCGCCGGCTGGTGACCGAACACTTCCAGCGCGCCTTCGAGCAGTGCGACGTGATCGCCGGGCCGGTGACGCCCACCCCGGCGTTCGATCGCGGTGCGCACAGCGCCGATCCGGCCAAGATGTACCTCGAGGACATCTTCACCATCCCGGTCAACCTCGCCGGCCTGCCGGGCATGTCGGTGCCGGCCGGTTTCGTCGAGGGGCGCCCGGTCGGCCTGCAGTTGATCGGCCGCCACTTCGACGAGGCGCGCCTGCTCAACGTCGCGCACCAGTATCAGCAGCGCGTGGACTGGCACGAGCGGATGCCGTCCATGGCTGCCGATTCCGCCAACGACAACCGCGAAGGGTAAGGACAGCACTCATGAGTCAATTCGCAATCCCTTCGGGCTGGGAAGCGGTCATCGGTCTGGAGATCCACGCCCAGCTGGCCACCCGTTCCAAGATCTTTTCCGGGGCATCGACCGCCTTCGGTGCCGAGCCCAACGCGCAGGCCTGTGCCGTCGATCTCGGCCTGCCGGGCGTGCTGCCCGTGCTCAACGAGGGCGCGGTGCGCATGGCCTCGCTCTTCGGCCTGGCCATCGACGCCGACATCTCGCGGGTCTCGAGCTTCGACCGCAAGAACTACTTCTACCCGGATTTGCCCAAGGGCTATCAGACCACGCAGCTCGCTCGCCCGATCGTGGTGGGTGGCTCGGTGACCGTGACCACCGGCGAGGGCAAGCAGGCCAAAGAGCACACCATCCATGTGACGCGTGCCCACCTGGAGGAGGATGCCGGCAAGTCGCTGCACGAGGACTTCCACGGCATGTCGGGCATCGATCTCAACCGGGCGGGCACGCCGCTGATCGAGATCGTCTCCGAGCCGGACATGCGCAGTCCCGAGCAGGCGGTCGCCTACGCCCGCAAGGTGCACGCAATCGTCCAGTATCTGGGCATTTGTGACGGCAACATGCAGGAAGGCTCGTTCCGGGTGGATGCCAACGTCTCCGTGCGTCCCGAGGGTGACGAGGCCTTCGGTACCCGCACCGAGGTCAAGAACGTCAACTCGTTCCGCTTTCTGCAGCGGGCGATCGAGTTCGAGATCGAGCGCCAGGTCGACCTGCTCGAGACCGGCGGCGAGGTGGTGCAGGCCACCCGCCTGTACGACCCGGACCGCGACGAGACCCGCCTGATGCGCACCAAGGAAGAGGCGGACGATTACCGCTACTTCCCGTGCCCGGACCTGCTGCCGGTGGTCATCGACGACGAGACGATCGAGTCCTGGCGCGCCGAGTTGCCCGAACTTCCCGATGCCAAGGCCGAACGCTACCAGTCCGAGTACGGCCTGAGCGCCTACGATGCCGGCGTGCTCACCGCCAGCCGCGCGACCGCCGAGTACTTCGAGGCGGTGATCGCCCGCGAGGGGAGCGACGCCAAGCTGGCCGCCAACTGGGTGATGGGCGAGGTCGCCGCGCTCTTGAACCGGCTCGAGTGCGAGATTGGCGAATGCCCGGTGCCGGCCGACAAGCTGGCCGACCTGCTCGAGCGGATTGCCGACGGCACGCTGTCGAACAAGCTCGGCCGCGAGGTGTTCGAGGCGCTGGCCGAGCAGGGCGGATCGGTCGACGAGATCATCGAGGCACGTGGTCTCAAGCAGATCTCGGACACCGGCGCGATCGAGGCGATGGTCGACGAGGTGATCGCCGCCAACCCGGGGCAGGTCGAGGCCTACCGGGGCGGCAAGGACAAGCTGTTCGGCTTCTTTGTCGGCCAGGTGATGAAGGCGGCCAAGGGCAAGGCCAATCCGCAGGCGGTCAACGAGGTGCTCAAGCGCCGCCTCGATGGCAACTGAGAGCGACTGAACCGTCGTGCAGCAACCCGGGGGAATCCCATGAGCGAGATGACCGGCAAGTCGGAATCGATCGACTGGCAAAACCTGCCGCAGGGCGACGAACTGTTCCGCTTTTCCTTCGAGGATGGGCGGGTGCGCGGGGTGTCCCTGCGCCTGGAGCCCACCTGGCAGGCGGCGATCGAGAACCATGACTACCCGCCGGCGGTGGCGAGTCTGCTGGGGCAGGCCGTTGCCGGGGCCGTGTTGATGGTCGCGAGTCTCAAGTTCGAAGGGCGCCTGGTGCTGCAGTTCGCCGGTCGCGGTCCGATCAGCCTGCTGGTGGTGCAGGTCACCTCCGATCGTCGCTTTCGCTGCATGGCCAAGTGGGAGGACGAGCGTCTTGAGGGCACGAGCGCCCATCTCGAGGATCAGCTCGGGCGCGGGCAGTTGGTCTTGACGATCGAGCCCGACGAGGGCGCGCGCTACCAGTCACTGGTGCCGATCGCCGGTGCCGGCCTGGAAAACGCCATCGAGGGGTATTTCCAGCAATCAGAGCAGTTGCCGACCCGTCTGGTCCTGGCGGCCGACGGCGAGGTGACCGCGGGCATGCTGGTCCAGCAGATGCCCGAGACCGGTGGGATTGCGCCGGCTTCCGGGGTGGCGGCCCGCGGGTTCGAGCACGTCGGTAAGCTGGTCGATACCCTCGTGGGCGACAAGGGCCGGTCCGAGATGCTTGCCATCTCTGCCCCGGAGCTCCTGCACCGCCTGTTCCACCAGGAGGCGTTGCGCATCCATGACGTGGCGCGGGTCTCGTTCAATTGTGGCTGCACCCGTGAGGGTGTCGGCCAGATGCTCGCCAGCCTGGGACGAGAGGAACTCGAGGCGACGATCGACAGTGACGAGACGCCGGGACTGGTCGAGATTCGCTGTGACTTCTGCGGCAGCCTGTACCGCTTCGATCGGGTCGACGTCGAGCAATTGCTCACCAGCGACAGTGTCGAGCCGCCCGAGTCTACCCGCCACTGAATTCGATGCCGCCGACCTCTGGTCGGAAATCGCCATCGCCCCCATACTAGGGAAGCGCTGCACGATTCGATGGTGCCTCTGGCTCGCGGGTCTGTTCGCAATCAAGGCGCCGAGCCGAAGGCGGGCTCATTGCCCGGCGAGGGGCGGGAACGCCGAGTGCGGACAGACCCGCAAGCCCCGCCCGGCCGGGCGGGTCGCCAAGGGGGTATTTGTCGACGTTGCAGCCCGTGTGAAGGGGCGCCGCAGTCACGGCGGACTGCGCCTTGCAACTGACCCCCTTGGCGGTCTCGCAGAGGCGCCCTCGAATCGTGCAGAGTTTCCCTAGACGCTGTCCCCGGCCTGCCCGTAACGACCACCCGGTATATCGCATGACGTCCGGTCACGTCCTTTCCCCTTCATCCGACGCCGCCGTCGATCCTTCGATCGACGCGGTGTCGCTTGATGCGCTGTTCGGCGAGGTGCGCCGGCACATCCTTGATCGGCAGCACCCTGTCTCCGGGCTCCTGCCGGCCAGCACCGCCGTGACCGCCCACGGCGATTACACGGACGCCTGGGTGCGCGACAACGTCTACAGCATCCTCGGCCCCTGGGCGCTGGGTATCGCCTGCCGCCGCGCCGGGCACTCGACCCGTGCCTTCGAGCTCGAACAGGCGGTCGTTCGCAACATGCGCGGGCTGCTGCTCGCCATGATGCGCCAGGCCGACCGGGTCGAGCGCTTCAAGCACAGCCTCGACCCGATCGACGCCCTGCATGCCAAGTACGACACCGCCAGCGGCGAGGCGGTGGTGGGCGACGAGGAGTGGGGGCACCTGCAACTGGATGCCACCTCGCTGTTCGTGCTGATGCTGGTGCAGATGACCGCAGGCGGACTGACGATCGTGCAGGGGCGTGACGAGGTGGATTTCGTCCAGAACCTGGTCTGGTACCTGTCCCGGGCCTACGTGATCCCCGACTACGGCATCTGGGAGCGTGGCAACAAGATCAACCACGGCGTGCGCGAGCTCAATGCCAGTTCGCTTGGCCTGGTACTCGCCGCGCTGGAGGCCGCCGACGAATTCGATCTGTTCGGCAAGCAGGGCGACGACAGCAGTCGATTGCAGGTGGTGCCCGACGATATCGCCCGGGTACAGCAGTGCCTGGACTCCATCCTCCCGCGGGAATCGGCCTCCAAGGAGATCGATTCGGCCCTGCTCGCCGTGATCGGTTTTCCGGCCTTTGCCGCCGGCAACAAGGCCGAGGAGGTGGGTGAACGCATCGAGACCCGGCTGGCCGGGCGTTACGGTTACAAGCGCTTTCTGCGCGACGGACACCAGACGGCGATCGAGGATGACACCAAGCTCCACTACGAGCCCGAAGAGCTCGAGGCCTTTGCCCGCATCGAGTGCGAGTGGCCGTTGTTTTTCACCTATCGGCTGATCAACGCCTGTTTTTCCGGGGATCGCGCCACCGCCGTGTCGATTCAACGGCAGATCCAGTGGGTCGCGGTCTGCGAATGTGGCGCCCCGGTGTTGCCCGAACTCTATTACGTGCCGATCGAGTCGCTCGCGACCGAGCGTCACGCCCCCGGCTCCGCCGATCGGCTGGCGAATGAAAACCGACCGCTGGTCTGGGCGCAGAGCCTTTGGGTGGTCGGCCGGCTGTTGTTGGCGGGACGTATTGAACCGGATGATGTGGACCCGATCGGCCGTCATGGCTCCCGGCGGGATACCGCTAATCCCGCGATCGGCGTGACCCTGCTGGCCCAGACGCCCTCCGTGGGCGAGCGGCTCGAGGCGGCGGGCATTGCACCGGTCTCGTGGCCGGATCGGACCCGCACGGCCGTGATTCCGGCCGACGTCCTGGTCGAGCGACTGGCCTCGGTCGGTACCAATGCGCGCCTCGCGTTGAGCGGGCGTCCCAAGCGCCGCCTGCTGGGTCTCTCGGCGGGCCGTCTGATCGCCACCGACAAGGGCGACTGTGCGGTGGCCCCGGCCCTGTTCGACACGAACATCTTCCTCCTTGGCCGGGATACCGAATTGCTGGTCCACGAGATTCGTACCAGCCTTGCCTACCTGGCCCGGTATGCCCGTGGCCCGGGTCAGCCGCTGTGGGCCATTCCGGTTTTCGACTGGATGCTCGACGGGCCGGGTGGCAAGGCGCTGTTGGCATTCCTCGACAAGCTGGCGAGCGGCCGGGTTGACGGGATTCGGGTCGAGGCCCTGGACGCGTTGGCGGAATCGGCATCCCGGTGGCGATTGCCCGGCGAGCTCCCCGAGGCGCCCGCCGAACCGCCCGTCACCGACGGACCATGGGAGTGGGGTGGTGACGTCGATGCCATTGCCGCCGAGCTGGGCGAGGCGCCTTCGGTCGACGAGCGGATCGCGGCCTTCGGGCGCGTCACCGCGCTGGATGAACGGCTGGCGTTGCTCGATTGGCTGGCGCGGAGCGCGCTGCCCCCTGAGCGGACGTTCGCCGATGTCAACGGTGAATGGCGCGACTGGAAAGGTCACTGTTTCGCCCTGTTGCATCTGGCCCAGCGAGTGGGTGCCTGGCGGGTGATGCGCCTGGTTGCTGATCTGGCCGGGGTGGTCGACGGGTTCCTCGAGGTCGCCTTGATGGACCTGGTCGTGCGCCAGAAGCGGTTGGCCGTGGGCCGTTCCTACAGCCGTTCGGCCGTGATCGACGCACCGATTTCGAACCGCGAGATCCTGCGGCGGATCCACGCCTATTGCGGGGACGATCCGCGCGAGCGTTGCCTGACCCAGGAACTCGTGATTCACCTCGGTGCCTGGCTGCGCGCCGAGCCGGAGCTGTTCTGCAACGTGATCACCCTGCGTACCGGCCCGCTGCTGCAGATCCTGGTGGCCCTGCGCGCCCGGGAGGCAGCGATCCCGCCGTCGCAGGCGCTGGATGATCTCGTCGACATGACGCCGCACGCCCTGCGCGATCGATTGCGCGAGGCGATCGACTGGCGCGATCAACCCGAGCGGCTCGAGGCGCTGCATCGACGCGACAGCGCCAGCCTTCCCCCCGTGTCTGTCGGGGACGAAATGACCCAATCGGCGGTGGCCTCGGTGCTGGCTCGATATGGGTCGAGTCACCCGGAGTCGCCCCATGAGGCGGGTCGCTCGGTCGACTGGTACCACCATCGCGAGATCGGCGGGGCCATGAGTCGGTTGCCCGAACGCTTTTACGAGGGGGTCTGGGGTTTGCTCGGCCATGTCCCGACATTGGTGATCGGCAACCGGTTCGATCCGCGCAATGTGCTCGACAGCGCGCTTTATCGTGGCCAGTCCACGGCCCGCGAGCACAACTTCGCCCTGGCCGTCGAACATCGGCTCAATCGAATCGAGGCGCCTGAATACCGGGAGTTGAACGTCGAGGCGATCGCTGCGCTGATCGAGATCGTGGCGCAGGCGCCGGGACTGTCGATCGAGGAACCGCTGGTACTCGACGTGGTAATCGGGCACGCCGTGCGTCTGGCCTGGCTCCAGGATCATCCCGAACAAGAGGGGCTTTACGACGAGTCGCGGGCAGATGCCTGGCAGGCCTTCTACCATCGGCCCCCTCAGGCCGTTGCCTACTGGGTGGGCGCGGCGCTTGATTACTTGCTCATGGCCGATGCCGATTCGGCGGGTGTGACGGAGGAGGTCGGCGATGATTCTCGCGGGTGACATCGGTGGAACACGCTCACGCCTGGCGCTGTTCGCCGACGACGAGCCGGTGGCGCGATTCGAACAGACCTTGTCCAGTCGGGAATACGCGGATTTTTCCGCCATGCTGTCGACCTTTCTCGACCTTGCCGGGCGACATCATGACCGCGAGCCGATCGAGGCGACGGCGTTCGGTATCGCCGGCCCGGTGCAGGGTGAGGGCGCGGATGCCCGGGTACAGGCGACCAACCTGCCCTGGACCTTGTCGGCGGCGATGATTGGCAAGGCGCTCGGCGGCGCGCCGGTGCGGTTGGTCAATGACCTGATCGCCGTGGGCCTGGGCGCGCTGGCAAGCCCGATCGACCGGCGGGTGAACCTCAATCCCGAGGCCGCGTCGGGCAAGGGGCACGCGGCGGTGATCGCGCCGGGTACCGGGCTGGGCGAGGCCCTGTTCTTCCATGACGGTCATGACCACAACCCGATGCCGAGCGAGGGCGGACATTGCGACTTCGGCCCCAACGACGAGCGCGAGATGGCGTTGCTGCGCTACCTGCGTGGGCGGTTCGGTGGGCATGTCAGCTACGAGCGCATTCTCAGTGGTGACGGCTTTTCCTCGCTCTATGCCTTTGCGCGTCACGCGGAACTTGGGCGACCGGCCCCGGGCGCCGATGGACAGCTGTCAGCGGCTTCCGACCCCAATGCCCTGATCACGCAATGGGCGAATCGCGGCGAGGACGAGTGCGCGGTGATCGCCTGTCGGCTGTTCGCGCGGATTCTTGGCGCGGAGGCCGGCAACCTGGCGCTCAAGGCACTGCCCACCGGCGGGGTGTTCCTCGCCGGCGCCATTGTCGGGCACATCCTGCCGTTCCTGCGCGAGCAGACGCTCGAGGGCTTTCTCGACAAGGGGCGGTTTGCGACCATGCTCGGTCGTCTGCCGTTGTGGGTGATTGCCGATGGCGGACTCGGCCTGGCCGGCGCGCGCGAACTGGCTGCGCGGGACCGTGCCGAGCAGGCAATGGACTCGAGCAGGGGAGCGTGATGAGGCGGGGCGAGCTGAACGGACTTTACGTGATCACCGATACCACCCGATTTCAGCGCGAGGCGCTGGTCGAGGCGGTCAGCGAGGCCATTCAGGGTGGGGCACGGATCGTCCAGTATCGGGACAAGAGCGGCGATGCCGAGCGGCGCCGTGACGAGGCCGCGGCCCTCGGCGAGCTGTGCCGGCATCATGGTCGCGTCTTCATCGTCAACGACGACGTGGCACTGGCGACCGAGGTCGGCGCCGACGGGGTGCATCTGGGCCGCGAGGATGCCCCGTTGACCGACACGCGGGCCCGCTTTCAGGCCGCGGGGCTCGATGCGATCATCGGTGTGTCTTGCTATGCTGACCGGCTTCGGGCCGAACGCGCCGCGGCCGAAGGTGCCGATTACCTGGCCTTCGGCGCGATGTTCCCGTCGCCAACCAAGCCGCATGCGCCCGGCGCCCCCGCGGAGGTGCTCGGCTGGGCCCGGGAGCGGCTCGGTCGTCCGGTTTGCGGCATCGGCGGTATTACGGCGACCAACGTGGGCGACCTGATGCCGCATCGGCCCGACATGATCGCGGTGATCAGCGAGGTGTTCGCCGCCCCCGACATCCGGGCCGCCGCCGAGACCATGGCGCAAGCCATGGCCGCCGGCCCGATCGAATCCCTTTCAAGCACAAACCACGATCCGGAGAATCCCTAGATGACCGCATCCAACCACGAGCTGTTCGAACGCGCGCAGACCCACATCCCCGGCGGGGTGAATTCGCCGGTGCGTGCCTTTGGCTCGGTCGGCGGCGATCCCGTCTTCGTCAAGCGCGCCGAGGGCGCCCGCTTTTTCGACGAGAACGACCAGTCCTATATCGATTACGTCGGCTCCTGGGGGCCCATGATCCTGGGGCATGCGCACCCCGACGTGATCGAGGCGGTCCGCGACGCCGCCAAGAGCGGCCTGTCCTTCGGTGCCCCCACGGTCAGCGAAACCCGCATGGCCGATCTGCTCTGCGAGCTGGTGCCGTCGATGGACATGGTGCGGCTTACCTCCTCGGGCACCGAGGCCACCATGAGCGCGATCCGTTTGGCTCGCGGCTTTACCGGCCGGGACCGGATCGTCAAGTTCCAGGGCAACTACCACGGTCACTCCGACTCCTTGCTGGTCGAGGCCGGCTCGGGGGCGCTCACGCACGGCGTGCCGAGCTCCCCGGGCGTACCCAAGGCGTTCGCCGATCTGACCACCACGGTCGAGTACAACAACCTCGAGCAGGTGCGCGAGGTGTTTGCCGAGGTGGGTGACGAGGTCGCCGCGATCATCGTCGAGCCGGTGGTGGGCAACATGAACTGCATCCCGCCGGAGCCGGGTTTCCTCGAGGGGCTGCGCCACGTCTGCGACGAGTACGGCGCGGTGTTGATCTTCGACGAGGTGATGACCGGTTTTCGCGTGTCGCTGGGCGGGGCGCAGGAGCATTACGGCATCAAGCCGGACCTGACCACCATGGGCAAGGTGATCGGCGGCGGCATGCCGGTGGGTGCCTTCGGCGGCCGGCGCGAGATCATGGAGATGATCTCGCCGATGGGGCCGGTCTACCACGCCGGCACGCTGTCGGGTAACCCGATGGCCATGGCGGCCGGCGTAAAGACGCTCGAGCTGATCAGCGTGCCGGGTTTCTTCGACGTGCTGACCCGTCGCACCCAGGCACTCTGCGATGGTCTGTCGGCCGCCGCGAAGGCGCACGGCATCCCGATGATCACCCAGAACGTGGGTGGCATGTTCGGGCTGTTCTTCACCGACAAGGACCGCGTCGCCAACTTCAACGACGCGACTGCCTGCGACAAGGAGGCCTTCAAGGCCTTCTTCCACGGCATGCTCGACGAGGGCGTGTACTTTGCGCCGTCGTCGTTCGAGGCGGGATTCGTCTCGATGGCCCACGGCGAGGCGGAGATCGATGCGACGATCAGCGCCGCCGAGCGCGTGCTGGCCCGCATGGCAGGTTGAATACCCGGCGGGGCCTGCGATTAGCGGGTCTCCGGGCAGTAAAAAAGGCCGCCGGAAGGGGGTCCGGCGGCCTTTTGACGTCTAGGGCGGGGCGAAGGGATGCTTCGTGCCCGATCGCCTTATTGTTCGTCCTCGAGATTCGCGTCCGGGTTCCAGCCGGCATCGCGCGCCTTCTCCATCTGCTTCTCGTAGATCTCCGCGTGGCGACGGCGCAGATCGTCGGGCAGCAGGCTCGGAATGCCACCGCCATGCTTGTCCCACTCGGCGTTGACCCGGTCGGCCAGTCCCTGCAGGCGGCCCAGTTCCCAGCCTTCGCAGGTCTCGTCTTCCGGGATCAGTCCGAACACGCGGGCGTCGAGCACCAGGCGGCCGTGGAAGGTCATGCCACCATCTCGGTCGTTGTCGATCCCGACGTAACCGTCTTTCGCTGAGTTGCCTCTACGCTGCATGCTGTACTCCGTTTCTCTTATTCGGATTCGTGAAAACGGGCATCGACCAGGTCGGCGATCCCCTCGATGGCCTGGGCAGCATCGTCGCCGGTGGCGGTGACGCTGATCGTCTTGCCACAGGCGGCGGCCAGCATCATCAGGCCCATGATCGACTTGCCATTGACCCGGCGGTCGTTGAATTCGACCTCGACTTCGCTTTCGAATTGTTCGGCCTTCGCGGCAAAACGCGCGGCCGCTCGGGCGTGCAGGCCGCGACGATTGCGCAGGGTCAATTGCCGCTGGGCGACTGATGGGGCGCTGTCGTTCATGACCGGTCGGTCGCTCCTTCCTGGATGATGCCCTCGCGTCCCCCGCTGCAGGCCTTCGCCGTCATCTGCTCGAGCGGCAGACGCGGATAGTTCAGGGCGCGGACCAACATGGGGAGATTCACGCCGGACAGCACCTGCACGTCGTGCTGGTCGCGCAAGCGATGGGCGATGTTCGACGGGGTCGAGCCGTACATGTCGGTCATCACCAGTACCCCCTCGCCACTGTCGAGGTCCGCGACCCGTCGCCGGGCGGCGTTGAGCAGATCGATCGGATCGTCGTCCTGACGGACGTCGAGGTGGTCGAGCCGGGTGGGGAGACGCTCGAGCATGTCGGTGGCCGTCTCGATCAACTGGCCGCCGATGTCGTTGTGACAGATCAGCAGGATTCCGACGGTCATTGCGGGGATGCTTCCTCGGTCGCGGTCGGCAAAGGAAGGTCTGCACAAATCCGATACCGCTCTGCGCCCCTTGAGCACGGACGACTCGCCAGGCCAGAGTGGCATCGGCTTCGTGCAGACCTTCGCAAAAAGGGCATCATACCGAAAAACCGGTTCGAGACAGGGGACGGCGTGCCGGTTCAGTGGTTGCCGAGATCACGATGCCGCACCACCAGGTTGGCGAAGGTCGGCCGCAGATCGCAGGCGATCTGCTCGACGATGTAGACCGAGCGGTGCTTGCCGCCGGTGCAGCCGACCGAGCAGGTCAGATAACTGCGATCACTGTGGCTTGCCTCGGTCAGCATGTGAGCAAGAAAGTCCGCGATGCGCGCGCGGGTCTCGTGGGTCACGGGGTGCTGTTCCAGGTAGTCCACGACCGGTTGGTCGAGACCGCTGTGCGAACGCAGCGCTGCCGCCCAATGCGGGTTGGGAAGGAAGCGCACATCGAACAGGAAGTCGGAATCGAGCGGGATGCCGAACTTGAAGCCGAACGACTGGATCAGGATGCGTGGACCGGACTCCTTTTCACCGATCAGGCGCGCACGCACGTCCTCGCGGAGCTGGTGGACGGTTGTCAGGCTGGTGTCGATGACCAGGTCGGCGTAGGCGCGGATGGGCATCAGCAGTTGACCCTCGCGCGCGATCGCCTCGACCAGGTTGTCGATCTGGTAGGAGAGTGGGTGGCGTCGACGTGTCTCGGAAAAGCGGGTGATCAGGCGTTGACGGTCGGCCTCCAGGAACAGGCTGCTGATCTGCAGTTGCGGCAGGCGCTCCTTGAGTCGGTCGATTCGGTCGGGCAGGTTGGCCAGCGATTGCTCGGGCGCACGCGCATCGATGCTGATTGCGATCCCCCGGGCGACGATGCCGCCTTCCAGGTAGCTTTCGGCGAGATGGTCGAGCAGGTCCGGCGGCAGGTTGTCGATGCAGTAGAACCCGCTGTCTTCCAGCGCGGCCAGGGCCACGGACTTGCCGGAGCCGGATTGCCCCGTGACGAGTATCAAGCGCGGTAACGGTCTGGTCATGACCAGGGCTCCGGGCTTTCGTCGGGTCGTGGGGGCATCTCGCCGTCGGCGAACAGCCGCGTGATTTGCGGGCTGGCCGGCTGGCCGCCCCGCTGACGTTCCAGATTGCGTTGGCGGACGATGGTTTCCAACAGGACCGCCAGGTTGCGCCCCGGTGCCACCGGCAGGCGCCAGACGGGGATCGTCTGCCCGGCGACCCGCTCGTTGCCGCGGTCGCCGAACAGCCGTTCCTCGGCGCCGATCGTCCGGCCGGCATCGGAGGAATAGAGGTCGACGATCAGACGAAGATATTTGCGGGTCTTGAGGGCGTTGCTGCCAAAGAGTTCCCGGATGTCGACGATACCGATGCCTCGGACTTCGAGCAGGCCGAACAGGCGATCGGGACACGAGCCGGTGACCTCTTCACCGTGTGCGGTAAAGCACGGCGCGTCGTCGGCGATCAGGCGATGCCCGCGGCTGAGGAGTTCGAGTGCCACCTCGCTCTTGCCAATGCCCGCCGAGCCGCGGATCAGCACCCCGAGCCCGCTGACTTCCATGAACACGCCATGGCGCCAGTCCTCGTTGGTGTTGCCACACAGCCGCCGCAGCCGACGAGCGATAGTCTCGTCATCCTCACTGCTGCTCAGGATATGGATATCGGCCGACGCGCTTGGGGCCGTGGCGTGCCGATCAAGCCAGTCGGCGAGCACGTCGGCGTGTGCCCGACTGAGAATGATCACCCGCGGTGAAGCGATCGTCGCGACGGGGCCATTGGCCCGCTGCAGGCACTCTTCACCGCATTGCAGGTAGTGGCGCAGCGCCGGGGAGATCAGCGCGACGCGGGTGGGTATCCAGGGGTTCGCCGGGCCGACCAGGCGCTGGTCGTCGCCAACGGGCGTGTCCCAGCTGTCGGGAAGCGCCTGCTGCCAGTCGCCGTCGCCGGCATTGGAGGGAAGGTGTTGGTAGGTGAAGCTCGGGATCATGGCCTGCCCGTTTGCCGATCAAGGCTCGATGGTCGGGCGAAAGCCCGGTTTAGGGAAGGTCTGCACGACCTTCCCTAGCCGGCAGTCGCCTCCGCGCTGTCCTTGAGCCACTCTACCATCAGCGCCTGGACGCGCTCGGCGCTCTGGGCCCCCATGATCGTGTCCCGCTCGTCGGGATCATTGAGGTGGCGAGCCAGTCGGCCGAGGATTTCCAGGTGTTGCTCCGGGCAGTCCTCGGGGATGACCAAGCCGATCACCAGCGTGACCGGGGCGCCGTCGGGGGCGCCGAAGTCGACGCCTTCGCGCAGCCGTATCAGCGCGCCTCGCGGGGTGAGGATGTCGTCGACTCGGCCGTGAGGCACGGCAATGCCATGCCCGATGGCCGTGCAGCCCAGCCGTTCACGGGCAACCAGGGCCTCGAAGATGCGGGTGGCCTGCTGGCCGCCCAGTTCGTCGTCGGCCAGCAGGCCGGAGAGTACCTCCAGGACACGCTTGCGGCTCTGGTACAGCTCGTCGATCCGGATGTGATGGATCGGAAACAGCTCGGCAGTATTCATTAAGCACCCTGTCGGTCGACTGGCCGCGAGGATCACTCACGGGTCGGGGCGGGAATGGTTGAATCGGCGCGCATCATAGCGTGTTGCGCCGGCTGTGCAACACCGATTCCGACATGGTGACGGGAGCAATTCGTGCGCTTCTCTCGTCATCCGCCGGCGATCACGCCGGCGGGGGCGGCTCAGCGGTGGCTGGTCAGCTTTTCCTTGTGCTTGACGATCTGCCGGTCGAGCTTGTTGATCATGGCATCGATGGAGGCGTACATATCGTCGGTGACCGCCTCGGCGTGCATGTCCTGACCGCTGACGTGCAGGTTGGCCTCGGCCTTCTGCGCTTCCTTGCGCTCCACGGTCAGAATGACGTGGATATCCACCAGTTTGTCGAAGTGACGCTCAAGACGAGTGAACTTCTCGTGGACGTGGGCCTTGAGGGCCTCGGTAACGTCGACGTGATGACCGGTGATGTCTATCTGCATGTGCCGCTCCTTATAAGTGCGTTATATCAGTCGCTTGCGGTCGGTTGATGAGGCGATCCCCATCGCCTCGCGGTATTTGGCGATCGTCCGTCGCGCGACGTCGATCCCCTCGTCTCCAAGCATGGTCGCAATCTTGGCGTCGCTCAAGGGCTTCTTGGGATTTTCTTCTTCGACCAGCTTCTTGATGCGTGCCCGGATGGCCGTGGCGGAGCATTCGCCGCCGTCGCTGGTGCCGACGTGGCTGGAGAAGAAATACTTGAACTCGAACACGCCCCGGGGGGTGAGCATGTACTTGTTGGTGGTCACCCGGCTGACCGTGGACTCGTGCAGCTCGAGTGTCTCGGCGATCTCGCGCAGGACCAGGGGTTTCATGGCGATCTCGCCCTGTTCGAAGAACTCGATCTGCCGACGCACGATCTCGCGGGCCACGTTCAGCAGCGATTCGTTGCGGCTCCTGAGGCTCTTGATGAACCAGCGCGCCTCCTGCAGGTGGTTGCGGATGTAGGTGGCATCCTTGCCCCGGCTGGAGCGGTCGATCAGTCCGGCGTAGGTCTGGTTTACTCGCAGTCGGGGCGCGATTTCCGGGTTGAGGTCGACATGCCAGCCATCCTCGCGATGGGTCACGACCACGTCCGGCTTGATGTAGTCGGCTGCCGTGTCGCCGATGGCCAGCCCCGGGCGGGGATCGAGCATCTGGATCAGTCTCAGCGCCGCCTCGAGGCGTTCGCGGCTGATGCCCAGGCCCTTGGTGACCTGCGGCAGTTCACGTCGTGCGATTGCCTCGAGCCAGTCGCCCTCCAGCACGGCGCGGGCATCGGCGGCGGCCGGGTCGTCGCCGTGGCGCTGGTCGATCTGGATGACCAGGCACTCGGCCAGCGAGCGGGCACCGACGCCTACCGGGTCGAGACGCTGGATGTAGTGAAGCGTGGCCTCGACTTCCTCGACATCGATGCCCGGCAGTTCCTTATCGAGCAGGGCGACGAGCTCCTCGAGTGATTCCTCGAGATAGCCGGACGGTTCGATCGATTCGATCAGTGCCGTGGCGATGCGGCGATCAGTCTCCGACAGCGTGGCCAGATGGATCTGGCTCAGGAGGTGATCGCGCAGATTGTCCTCCCCGGTCGACTGGGTCGCGAAGGGGTCGTAGTCATCGCCGGGCGTGTTGGCACTCAGGGAGGTGCTGCCGTCTGACTCGTAGTAGTCCTCCCAGGATGAGTCCACGACCAGGTCGTCGTCCGCCGACTTGTCCTTGCGGTCCTCGAGCAGTTCCTCGCCCGCCTGCGCGCCAGGGTCCTGCTCCTCGGCGGTGTCCGGCTCGGCGGTGTCTTCTTCCGGGTGCTCCTCCTCGGCGACCTCGAGCAGCGGGTTGCTGTCGAGTGCCTGCTGGATCTCGAGGCTCAGTTCCAGGGTGGAGAGCTGCAGCAACCGAATCGACTGCTGCAGCTGCGGCGTCATCGCCAGCGACTGGCCCAGGCGAAGCTCGAGTCCTGCCTTCATGCCGGCCATGTCGGGCCTCCCGCGGTTGCAAAAACGCCGAGCTGGTGGCGAGCGAGGGGAATGGCTGCCATGGGGATTGCCGAGCCCGGCAACAGGCAATGAGAGGGGTGTGCGCACGCAATTTGCATAAGATCGAGTTTAGCCGATCGGAGGCGCACTGTGCCAGCGATTTCGCCCGGAGTGCCGCCCACGAAATCGCTTCGTCCCGGTTCGTCTCGGGGTGATTACAGGGTGAAATCGTGGCCGAGGTAGACGTCGCGCACCGATTGGTTCGCCAGCAATTGCTCGGCCGTGCCGTGCGCCAGGATCGTGCCGTCGGAGACGATGTAGGCCCGTTTGCACACGCCGAGGGTTTCGCGCACGTTGTGGTCGGTGATCAGGACACCGATCCCGCGATCCCGCAGGTGCTCGATGATGCGCTGGATATCGATCACCGAGATGGGGTCGATGCCGGCGAACGGTTCGTCGAGCAGCATGGCGCGGGGGTTGGCGGCGAGCGCCCGGGCGATCTCCACGCGACGACGCTCGCCCCCGGACAGGGATTGGCCCTTGGAGTCGGCGATGTGCGTGATGTGGAGTTCTTCGAGCAGCTCGTCGAGCGCGCGTCGGCGGGTGGCGCGGTCGAGATCGCGGCGCAGCTCGAGAATGGCGAGGATGTTCTCGCGCACGGTCAGCTTGCGAAATACCGAGGGTTCCTGCGGCAGGTAACCCAGCCCGAGGTGGGCGCGCCGGTCGATCGGCGTGTGCGTGATGTCGCGGCCATCGAGATGGACCGCGCCCTGATCGACGCCGACCAGGCCGACGATCATGTAGAAGCTGGTCGTCTTGCCGGCCCCGTTGGGACCGAGCAGGCCCACGATCTCGCCTGCCTCGACGCTCAACGACACATCGCGCACCACCGGGCGAGCGCCGTAACTCTTCGACAGGCTGTGGACCTCGAGCAGGGCCGGAGCCCGCTTTGGGGTAGCCTCAGGGCGCGAGTGGGCGGTCGCCTCGGTCATGGTTGCCTCAGTCCCCACTGTTGGCGTCTTTCGTGTTGCGCGGCTGCAGGGTCATCTCGACACGGGCGTTGCCGCCTTCCTCGCCGGCTTCGACCACCTCGGTGCCGAGATCGTAGGTGATGCGATCGGAGCGAATCTCGTCACCCGTGCGCTTGAGCCACGCCTCGCCGGTCAGAACGACCGAGCCCTCGGCGGTGCGGTAGTCGGCCTCGCGTGCTTCGCCCTCGACCCAGTTGCCTTCGTCATCGCGTTCGCGGAAGGTGGCGGGGCGGCCCTCGAGCACGGCCCGAATCAGCTCGCCATCTTCTAGATAGAGCGTCGCGCGATTGCCGGTGGCATGCAGACTGCCCTGGTCGATTACCACGTCACCGGTGTAGACGCTGGTGCCTTCCTGGTACTTGGTCACCTTCTTGTCCGCCTGCACCTTGACCGGCTGCGCCCGGTCGGCCTGGGCGGCGAGGACGGGCTGGGCGCCGAGGCCGATCATCAGTGACAGGCCCAGTATCGTGAGCGGGGTCGCGAGTCGGGGGGCGTGGGGGCGGCTTGCGCGGATGAAACGCGTCGGAATATGCATGGTGTGGTCTTCCTGCCTTCTCGCCGGCGCCGGGCGGCATTCCTGCCGTGCCGGGGCGGGTGGGTTAGTCGGTGTTACCCGTCGTGCCGGGTTGGATTTCGTCTTGGACCTGCCCGGTCTGGGTCAGGACCTCGTTGCCCCAGTCGAGGGCGATCCGCTCGGCGTTACTGTGCCAGCGCGGCGTGCCGTCCGGGGCGGTTTCGCTGAGTCGAGCGGGAACCTCGGTGCGTGCCTGGCGCTGTGCCGGGTAGAGCCAGAGTTGTTCGGTGGTCAGCTCCAGTTGCCCGCGTTCCCGGTACGGTACGCGCTGGGCGTGAACCGATCCCGTCAGTTCCACCGTCTCGCCTCGATCGGTCACCGTGCCGTGTTCGGCACGCAAAGTCCAAGGCGGTGCGGCTGGGTCGGCATCCAGCAGGGTGGCTCGCGGGGAATCGAGCTCGTAGCGGTCGCCGGTCGCCGCCTGGTCGAGTTGAATGGCCTGCGAGCTGTCAAGCCGATAGGCGAGTTGGCCCGCCTCGTCGTATTGCCAGCTGGTGGCGTTGTCGAGCCGCTGGGCATAGCCACCGGCGGTACCCGTCGGCGGGATCAGTTCGTCGGCAAGGTTCTGCCAGGTCAGCCAGCCGAGCAGGCCCAGCCCCGCGATGGCGAGCAGGCCGCGGTTGGCCCGGGACGAGAGCCGCCAGCGCATGCCTAACGGTACCGCGCCAGTACGTCACCCCACTGGTCGCGCGCGTCGATCAGCGTGTCGATCAACGCCCGCACCGCGCCGCAGCCACCGGGGACCGGACTGATCCAGTCGACTCGGCTTCGGATCACCATGGGGGCATCGCTGACCGTGGCCGATAGTCCGGCGCGGTTGAGCATCGGCAGGTCGAGCACGTCGTCCCCCATCGCGGCGATCTCGTCGAGGCCGATCTCGAGCAATTGGGCCAGTTCCTCGATCGCCTGGCCCTTGTCGGTCGCGCCGAGTACCACATGCTGGATGCCCAGTGACTTGGCCCGTCGGCTGACCGCCGGCGATGAGCGCCCGGTGATGATCGCGACATCCACGCCCAGCTCCTGGATCAGCTTGATGCCATGGCCGTCCCGGCTGTGGAAGATCTTGTGTTCCTCGCCATCCTCGGTCAGGTGCAGGCGCCCGTCGGTCATCACGCCGTCGACGTCGAGCACCAGCAGCCGGACCTGTCGCGCCCGTTCGATCCATGTCGTGTCGCGGTTGGCCATCACGCGACCCCCGCCCGCAGCAGGTCGTGCATGTTCAGGGCGCCGACCAGGTGGTGTTGCTCGTCGACGACCAACAGCCCGTTGATCTTGTCACGCTCCATCATCGCCATCGCCTCGGCGGCGAGCACATTGGCCGGGCAGGTGCGCGGGTCAGGGGTCATGGCGCGCTCGATCGGGCAGTCGAGATCGAAATCGCTGCGATCGAGCAGGCGGCGCAGGTCGCCGTCGGTGAATAGCCCCAGCAGGCGATCGTCCTCGTCGACAATCGCCGCCATGCCGAGTCCACCCGAGGACATCACCAGCAGGGCCTGCTTGACGCTCTGGCGGGGCCCCACGCGTGGCAGCTGCTCGCCGGTGTGCATGACATCACGCACGTGCAGCAGCAGGCGCCGGCCCAGCGAACCACCCGGGTGGGAGAGTGCGAAGTCCTCGGGCTGAAAGCCGCGGGCGTCGAGCAGGGCAACGGCGAGGGCATCGCCCATGACGAGCGTGGCGGTGGTGCTGGCGGTTGGCGCGAGGTTGAGCGGGCAGGCCTCGCGGTCGACGCCGACGTCCAGATGCACGTCGGCCGACAGGGCGAGCGTTGACTGTGCGCGGCCGGTCATGGCGATCAGGCCGACACCGAGGCGCTTGATCACCGGCAGGATGGCCAGCATCTCGCCGGTTTCGCCGGAGTTCGACAGGGCGATGACCACGTCGCGCTCGGTAATCATGCCCAGGTCGCCGTGGCTCGCCTCGCCCGGGTGGACGAAGAAGGCCGGGGTGCCGGTGCTTGCCAGGGTGGCGGCGATCTTGCCACCGATATGCCCGGACTTGCCCATGCCGGTGACGATCACGCGACCGTCACAATCAAGCATCAGGCGGCAGGCATCCACGAAGGTCTGGTCGAGGCGTGCGGGCAGCGCGTCGATGGCTTGGCGCTCGATGTCGACCACCTCGCGGGCCATGCGCAGCAGGTTGTCGGGATGCAGGGCGTTGTGCTCCATGGCGTGTCCGGTTGGCGTGCTAAGATTTTCGGGTTTCGGAGTATATCAGTCCGACGCGCGCGGGCCGCCCGTGGCAGACGCTGCCTTGGCGATTCCTGCGGTTCCGGCGTCGGTCGATCCCTTGTTCCTGTCCTGGAGGTGAGCGAATGCAGCCGGGAGCTACTGCCATTCAGGTCGATCCTGCCGATGCGGTGATCGAGCGACAACGCGACGCGGCACGGCGCCATCATCTGGAGGTGGTCTTCCGGGACGGCGATGCCGGCGGCGAGCCGGCGCCCGAGGTGGCCGTGATTCCACCGGGTGGGTGCTGGATGGGCAGCCGGGCCACTGAACATGGTGCCCGGCCCGTCGAGCAGCCGCGCCACGAGGTGCATTTCGAGCGCGCTTTCGCCATGACCCGTGGGGCGATCCGCCGCCGCGAGTATTTCGCCTTCCTCGCGGCGAGCGGGCACCGTCGGCCACGCCCCTACAGCTGGAATCACCCGGAATTCCCCATGTACAACGTCTCGGCGCGCGATGCCGAGGCCTACGCGCGATGGTTGAGCGAGATCACCGGTCACCTCTATCGCCTCCCCACGGAAGCCGAGTGGGAGTACGCCGCCCGTGCGGGCACCGACACGATGTTCTGCTTCGGTGACCGGATTCGCCGCCAGGAGGTCAATTGCGCCGGCGGGTTGCACTGCACCCGCGGGTTGTTTCTCTGCGGGGTGGGCAAGCCCGTGCCCGTGGGCAGTCTGCCGCCCAATGCCTGGGGGTTGTTCGAGGTGCACGGCAACCTGCAGGAATTCACCCAGGACCACTGGCGCGATGCCTATGCCGGCGGGCCGCGTCCGGGTGATCGCGCCTATCAAGGCATCGACCAGAAATACCGTTATCTGCGCGCGGTGCGGGGTGGGTCGTGGTTCGATCCCCCGGGGGCATGCCGAAGCGGATCGCGGGCGCGCCGTCATCAGGACGAATTCGACCTGAACCTCGGTTTTCGCCTGGTGCGCGAGATCGGGGCCTGAGCGACGTGTATCATGCGCGGCGCATTTAGCGATCCGATAGCGATCCTGAAGGTCCGATTTGCCCCGTTCAGGGGCGGCCAATTGACGTTCCGAGGTGGCCACCAGCCATGAAGGCGATACATCTAGGTCTGCGCTACCGGCGTTCGCCGGCACTCGAATCGAGCTTTTTCGATCCCGAGATGCCGGCCGACTGGCGTGTGGCCTTCCTGCTCAACGAACAGGACGCCTTGTGGGTGGCCGGAGACGACCCGGACGTCGAGACCGTGCTCGCGGAGCTGGAAGAAGCCCCCACGGATGTTTTTGTGGTGGTCGAAGCGTCGGCCTGGTCGCCGGCGTGGCAGGCGCTGGCCGATGCCGACCGCCACGTCGTGGTGCGGTTGACGGACGAAACGCCGGTCTGGCGCCCCGGTGCCGTCAGTGCGGCGGCGGTGGTGGGGCTGGTGCCGGCCAGTAACAACCCGGCCGATCTGCATGGCTGGCTGTCGGCCTTCCTGGATCAGGCGCCGGCCGAGGCCGCGTTGTTCGTCGACGGCGAGCCGCCCTCCGTGGCCACCGTCGATCGGTTGCGCACCCTGACGGAGTTGATGGGACGGTGAACGATCCTCGTAACACGACCGACATGATCGAGCTCGACGGCGTGCATTTCTCCCGGGGCGACCAGGTGATCTTCGACGGCGTCGACATGCGTTTCGGCCGCGGCGAGGTCACCGTGGTCCTGGGGCCCTCGGGTACCGGCAAGACGACGCTGCTGCGGTTGATCGGCGGACAGGTACGCCCGGCGAGTGGTCGGGTGATGGTCGACGGCATCGAGGTGGCGCGTGCCCGCCGCAAGGCGTTGTACGCCCTGAGGCGGCGCATGGGCGTGCTGTTTCAGAACGGGGCCCTGTTCACCGACCTGACGGTGGGCGAGAACGTCGCCTTTCCGCTGCGCGCCCATTCCCGTTTGGACGAGGCGCTGATTCGCCGCATCGTGCTGTTCAAGCTCGAGGCGGTCGGGCTGCGCTCCGCCCGGGACAAGTACCCGGCGGCGCTTTCCGGCGGCATGGCCCGCCGTGCCGCGCTGGCCCGCGCCATGGCCCTCGATCCGGAAATCATGCTCTATGACGAGCCATTCGCCGGCCAGGATCCGGTCAGCATGGGCGTGCTGCTGCGGTTGATCCGGCGGCTCAACGATGCCCTGGGCCTGACCAGCATCGTCGTGACCCATGACGTGAAGGAGGCGATGAGTATCGCCGACCGGGTGATCGTGATCGCCGGTGGCCGGGTCATCGGGCAGGGCACGCCGGATGAGGTGCGCGCGCAGCGCGAGCAGGAGCCGGCCCTGGCACAGTTTCTCGACGGGGCGGCCGACGGTCCGCTCAATGCGGCCGAGGACGAGGCCCCGCTGTCTGCCGACCTCGGTCTGGGGGGCGGGCAATGAATGCCGTGCTGAACGCGATCGCCCGCCTGGGCCGGCTGGTGCTCGACGGGGCCCAGCACGCCGGATCGATGGCGCTGTTTGCGATCGAGTTGGCCTGGGTGCTGATCCCGACCTGGTCGCGCCCG
The DNA here is from genome assembly GCF_034479635.1 of Guyparkeria halophila. Classification (NCBI taxonomy): domain Bacteria; kingdom Pseudomonadati; phylum Pseudomonadota; class Gammaproteobacteria; order Chromatiales; family Thioalkalibacteraceae; genus Guyparkeria; species Guyparkeria halophila. The sequence continues at coordinate 1,601,083 of NZ_CP140153.1, read as the reverse complement.
CGGGATATCCTCCAGCAGATATACGCCGCCGGCGTGCTCTCTTTGGTGATCATCCTGGTCGCCGGTGGGTTTGTCGGCCTGGTGCTGGGGCTGCAGGGCTACAACATCCTGTCGAATTTCAATGCCAGCGAGTCGCTCGGGGTGATGGTGGCCCTTTCGCTGGTACGCGAACTGGGGCCGGTGGTGGCCGCGCTGCTGTTCGCCGGACGGGCCGGTTCGGCGATTACCGCCGAGATCGCGCTGATGAAGACCACCGAGCAGCTCGCTGCGCTGGAGATGATGGCGGTCGATCCGCTGCGGCGGGTGATCGGCCCGCGTTTCTGGGGGGCGATGATCGCGGTGCCCCTGCTGGCGGCGATGTTTTCGCTGGTCGGCATCGTCGGGGGCTACCTGATCGGGGTCGTGGTGCTGGGGGTCGACCAGGCCTCATACTGGGGCCAGATCCGCGAGCAGATGGAGGCCTGGGACGATGTCGGCGGCGGCGCGATCAAGTCGCTGGCCTTCGGTGCCGTGATCGCCCTGATCGCCGTCTACGAGGGTTACCGGGCCGAGCCTACCGCCAGCGGCATGGCTCGCGCGACGACACAGACCGTGGTCCTGAGCTCGCTTGCCGTGCTGGGACTGGATTTTGTAATGACGGCTTTCATGTTTGGGGCGTGATGGAATGAATGTGCAACGCGGAGTCGAGCTGGTGGTGGGGCTGTTCGTGCTCGCCGGGATCGCCGCGCTGATGGTGATGGCGCTGCAATGGAGCAACTTCGGCGCCAGTCGTGTAGCCGGCTATGAAGTCACCGCGCGGTTCGACAACGTCGGCGGGCTGTCGGTGCAATCGCCGGTCAAGCTGGCCGGCTTGACCATCGGCCGAGTGGACTCGATCGAGATCCATCCCGAGACGTTCCAGGCGGAGGTGCGCATGGTGATCGACGACAAGTACGACAATCTGCCAACCGATTCCTTCGCCAACATCTACACTGCCGGGTTGCTCGGGGCGCAATACGTCGAGATTTCGCCCGGTGGTGCGCTTGAGTCGCTCGAGGATGGCGACCGGATCACGATGACCCAGTCGGCGATCATCCTCGAAAGCGTGGTTTCCAAATTCCTGTTCGACAAGGCAAAAGAATGAAGAATCGAGACGGAATCATAGAGCGTGGCGGGGCGCTGGTCCTGATGGCGGCCCTGGTCGCCCTGGCAAGCGGCACGGTCCGGGCCGAGATGGCCCCGAACGAGCCGATTACCCTGGAGCAGGCCACCGAGATGGCCCTGCATGCCGACCCGCGCATCGACGAGCAGCGCGCCAACGTCGCGCGGGCCCAGGCGTTGATCGAACGGGTGAAAGGCGAGGGCGGGCCGCGCGTCTCGGCCAACCTTTACGCGGGGCTGGCGCCGAAGGCCGAGGACGGCATCTTCACCAATGGCACCAATTCCTGCCCCGCAGGTGAGTCCTGCACCTTACGCGACGATGGCAACGAGCTCGACGAGGGCTTGACCGTCACCTCTGGGTTGACCGCCTCGATCATCCAGCCGCTCTACACCTTCGGCAAGCTGGAGAACTACGGCGATGCGGCCCGCCTGAACCGCGACGTGAAAGCCTCCGAGGTGGCCTTGGCGCGGGGCGAGACCTGGCTCACGGTGCGTCGCGCCTACTGGGGCTTTCTGGCCGCGCGCGACACGCGCCAGATGCTCGAAGGGGTCAAGCGCCAGGTCGATCGCACTCGTGAGGACATGCGCAAGGACGCCGAGGCCGGCGAGGTGCCGATGAGCCAGCTGTACGCGCTCGAGAGCGGGGCGGCCCAGCTGGATCGCTACCTGGCCGAGGCCGGCAGCGTCGAGGCCATCGCGATCGATGGGCTCAAGACCATTATCGGCGTGCCGATCGATTCGAGCATCGAGGTGGCGGATACGCATATCGAGCCGATCACCTTGCCCGATGGCGAACTCGGCGAGCTGGCCGATCGGGCCCTGGCGCAGCGCCCGGAAATGGCCATGGCCGAGAACGGTCAGGCGGCAATGCGCCATTACGTGGAGGCGCGCAAGAGCGAACGCTACCCGAACCTGTACGCCGGCGTGGTTGCCGGGGCGACGTATACGCCGGGGCGCGATCGACTCAACAACCCCTACATCAACCAGCCTCTCAACCAGGCGTATGCCGCGCCGGTGGTCGGGCTGCAGTGGGATTTCAATCCCGGTGTGATGCGGGCGAATGTCAGTGATGCCGAGGCCCAGCTCCAGGGTGTGGTCGCCAAGGCGCAGCTGGCCCGCCAGGGCATCCCGTTTCAGGTGGCCGAGGCCTATCACCAGTCGCATGGTCTGGATCGACAGATCCAGGCGCTGGAGGCGGCCAAGGACAACAGCCGCAAGTGGATGGTTTCGACCTTCATGGATTACCAGGCGGGCCTGGCGGGAGGCGAGGAGTTGGCCGAAGCGGTCAAGGCCAACACCGAGGTGCAGGCTGATTATTTCCGCCTCATCAATGACTACAACATGAGCGTGGCGAAGTTGGCGATCGCCACGGGTGACTATCCCCAGTGAGGCCGGGGCCCCTCGGTGGGGCCATGACATCTGGACCGCCGCGTGGCGTTGTCGCCAATGACATTCAATTGTGAGATCCGTATGAGCTTTGCATCCTCCCTGTTTTACCGTGCCCCTCGTGCCTCCCGGCCCGTTCTTGCTCTGCTGGGCCTGCTGCTGGCCGGTCTGGCCATGACCGCGCGTGCCGAGCCGAGTGAAGCGGATGCCCGCCATTTGGTGGAGTCGACCGCCGAGTCAGTAATCGCCGAGATTCGCGCCAACCAGGCGGCCGTGGAGGCCGACCCCGAGGCGTTGCTGGCAATCGTGGATCGGCTGTTGTTGCCGCATGTCGATTCCGCGCGCATGACCCGGTTGGTCCTGGGGCGTTACTACCGACAGGCCACGGCGTCCCAGCGCGCGCAGTTCAACCAGGAATTCCAGCGATTGCTGGTCCGCACCTACGCCGGCCCGCTCTCCGAATTGGGCGACCAGGAAATCGAGATCGTCGGCACCAAGCCGGGTGGGGCGGACGATGAACTGGTGGTCGAGTCCGAGGTCTCCGGGGGCGATCTGGGTACCGTGCCGGTGGCCTACCGCATGGCGCCGGTCGACGGCGAGTGGAAGTCCTACGACGTGATCGTCGACGGCATCAGCCTGGTCAACAACTATCGCGGCAGCTTCGCGCAGAAGATCCAGCGTGACGGCATCGACGGGCTGATCCGGACCCTGCGAGAGCAGAATGAAGACGGCCGCAGCTGAACGCGGCTGGAGCCTGCGCGTCGAACCGGGGGTAATCCGCGTGAGTGGATCGCTGCTGCGCGCGGAACTCGATCGCCAACCGGGCGACCTCCCGGCGGACGCGGTGGGCCCGACGGTCGATGTGCACCTCGGCCAGGTCGGGCGCATTGATACCGCCGGGCTGGCTTGGCTGGCTGCCATTCAGGCCGACGCCGAGGCAAAAGGCATCCGTCTGCGATACACTCACGCGCCCCAGGCCATGCGCCAGATGCTGGCGGTCTACGGTCTCGAGGGGCTGATGCCCGTCGATTCCGGCCTGGATTAGCCCACGGCCCGAGACCCGATCCGATTCCATGAACAAGCTCCTGATCCGCGGCGGCACGCCGCTCGATGGCGAGATTCGCATTTCCGGCGCCAAGAACGCCGTGCTGCCGATGATGGCCGCCTCTTTGCTGGCCGATTCGCCGGTCATCATCGAGAACGTCCCGCACCTGCAGGACGTCACGACCACCATGGAGTTGCTCGGCCGCATGGGGGCGACGCTGACGGTCGGTGACCAGATGAGTGTCGAGGTTGATACCACCACGGTCGACACGCTCGAGGCGCCCTACGATCTGGTGCGCACCATGCGCGCCTCGATCCTCACGCTCGGACCGATGCTGGCCCGTTTCAAGAAGGCGCGCGTCTCGCTGCCGGGGGGCTGTGCCATCGGCACGCGCCCGGTGGACATCCACCTCAAGGGCCTCGAGGCATTGGGGGCCGACGTGCGCGTCGAGGGTGGCTACATCGAGACCGCGGCCGAACAGCTGGTGGGCGCGCGCATCGTCCTCGACCAGGTCACGGTCACCGGGACCGAGAACCTGATGATGGCGGCGGTGTTCGCCAAGGGCGAGACGGTGCTCGAGAACGCTGCCCGCGAGCCGGAAGTGGTCGATCTGGCCAACTTCCTCAACGCCATGGGCGCGGACGTGCGCGGGGCGGGCAGCGACGTGATCCGCATTCACGGGGTCGAGCGCCTGCAGGGCGTGCGTTACCGCGTGCTGCCGGATCGGATCGAGACCGGTACGTACCTGGTCGCCGCGGCGATGACCCGTGGTCGCATCCTGGTGCGCGACACCCGTCCCGAGCTCCTTGATGCGGTGCTGGCCAAGCTCGAGCAGGCCGGCGCGGAGATCGAGTTGGGCGAGGACTGGATCCGGCTCGACATGCACGGGCGCCGCCCCAAGGCGGTCGACATCCGCACCGCGCCGCACCCGGGCTTTCCCACGGATATGCAGGCGCAGTTCGTGGCGATGAACGCGGTGGCCGAGGGCACCTCGACGGTGGTCGAGACCATCTTCGAGAACCGTTTCATGCACGTCCAGGAAATCCAGCGCATGGGCGCGGACATCCATATCGAGGGCAACACCGCGATCATTCGCGGGGTGGAGGCCCTGTCGGGCGCGCCCATCATGGCAACCGACCTGCGTGCCTCGGCCAGCCTCGTGCTGGCGGGCCTGGTCGCCAATGGCGAAACCGTCGTCAATCGCATCTATCACATCGACCGGGGTTACGAGTCCATCGAAGAGAAACTCTCCCGCCTCGGCGCCAATATCCAACGGATCACGAGCTGATCGCCATGTCCCAATCCGACCAGATCGTCGTCGCGCTCTCCAAGGGGCGCATTTTCAAGGAAACCCTGCCGCTGCTGGCCTCCGTGGGTATCGAACCGCTGGAGGACCCGGACAAGAGCCGCAAGCTGATCCTCGAGACCAGCGACCCGAGCGTGCGCCTGTTGATCCTGCGCGCCTCGGACGTGCCCACCTACGTTCAGCATGGCGCGGCCGACATCGGCGTGGCCGGCAAGGACGTGCTGATGGAACACGGGGGCGAGGGCCTGTTCGAGCTGGTCGACCTCAAGATCGCGCAGTGCAAGCTGATGGTGGCCGGCAAGCCGGGGGCGCTCGAGCGTGCCGGCCGTATCCGCGTGGCGACCAAGTACACCCGCTCGGCCGAGTCCTACTTTGCCGATCGCGGCCGGCAGATCGAGCTGATCAAGCTGTACGGCTCGATGGAGCTCGCGCCGCTGGTGGACCTGGGCGACTGCATCGTCGACGTGGTCGACACCGGCAATACCCTCCGCGCCAACGGGCTGGAGCCGCTCGAGCACATCGCCGAGATTTCCTCGCGCCTGATCGTCAACCGCGCGGCGCAGAAGCTCAAGCATGCGCGGGTGACTGATTTCGTCGAGCGGGTGGAGCAGTACCTGGAGGGCAAGTGATGATCCGTCGCATGAATGCCCGCGCCGCGGGTTTCGATCGCCAGCTGGGTGAACTCCTCGACTGGTCAGGCATGGCCGACGATCGGGTGGAGGGCATTGTTCGCGAGATCCTGGCCGATGTGCGCCAGCGCGGCGATGCCGCCGTGGTCGAGCACACCCGGCGTCTCGATCGGCTCGAGGTCACGGCGGCGGGCGAACTGGAACTGTCTGCCGAGCGGCTTGATGCCGCCCTCGCGGCCATTCCGGGCGATGTGCGCGAGGCCCTCGAGCTGGCCGCCGAGCGCCTGCGCGCCTACGCCGAACGACAGAAGGGCGAGAGCTGGTCGTACACGGAAGCCAACGGCAACGTGCTGGGCCAGCAGGTCACGCCGCTCGACCGGGTCGGGTTGTATGTGCCCGGCGGCAAGGCGGCCTATCCGTCGTCGGTATTGATGAACGCGATCCCGGCCAAGGTCGCCGGGGTCGAGCAGGTGATCATGGTTGTGCCTACCCCGGACGGCGTGCAGAACGACACCGTGCTGGCCGCGGCGCGTATCGCCGGGGTGGATCGGGTGTTCACCGTCGGCGGCGCCCAGGCGGTGGGCGCGCTGGCCTATGGCACCGAGACGATCCCGGCGGTGGACAAGATCGTCGGCCCGGGCAATATCTTTGTCGCCGCCGCGAAACGCGAGGTCTTCGGCCAGGTGGGCATCGACATGATCGCCGGCCCCTCCGAGATCCTGATCGTCTGCGACGGTCACACCGATCCCGATTGGATCGCGATGGATCTGTTCTCGCAGGCCGAGCATGACGAGCAGGCGCAGTCGATCCTGCTGGCGCACGATCCCGATTTCCTCGACACGGTCGCCGCCTCGATCGAGCGCCTGCTGCCCGACCAGCCACGTGCCGAGATCATCGCCAAGGCGCTGGAAACCCGTGGCGCGCTGATCGAGGTGGCCGATATCGATCACGCGATCGAGCTGGTCAACCGGGTTGCCCCCGAGCACCTGGAACTCTCGTTCGAGGGTGCCGAGGCGCGCCTGGGCGAGATCCGCAACGCCGGGGCGATCTTCGTCGGTCGTTACACCGCCGAGGCCCTGGGCGACTACTGCGCGGGGCCCAACCACGTCCTGCCCACTTCGGGCACGGCGCGCTTTTCCTCGCCGTTGGGGGTCTACGACTTTCAGAAGCGCTCGAGCATCATCCACTGTTCCCCGGCCGGCGCCGCGGAACTGGGCCGCATCGCCGACCGGCTTGCCCGTGCCGAAGGGCTCGAAGCCCACGCCCAGTCGGCTCGCTATCGGGTCGAGGCCGAGGGCTGAGCGATGGCCGATGCGACCCCCAACCGGTTCTGGTCGGACGATCTGGGCGCGTTGTCGCCCTACGTGCCGGGTGAGCAGCCGAAGATCGATGACCTGATCAAGCTCAACACCAACGAGAACCCGTTCGGTCCATCGCCGCGGGTGATCGAGGCGATTCGCGCCGCGGCCGACGATGGCCTGCGGCTCTATCCGGATCCGACCAGTCTGGCGCTGCGCGAATGTCTCGCCGAGTACCACGGCGTGATGGCCGAACAGGTCTTTGTCGGCAACGGGTCGGACGAGGTGCTGGGCTTCCTGTTCCGGGCCTTGTTCCAGCGTGGTCGGCCGGTGGTGTTTCCGGACATCACCTATTCGTTCTACCCGGTGTACTGCCGGCTGTTCGGGATCGAGCCGCGCACCGTTGCCCTGGACGAGGAGCTGGCCGTGGACGTCGAGGCGATGTGCGCCATCGACCCGTCGAGCGTCGGCGGGGTGATCCTGCCCAACCCGAACGCGCCCACCGGTCGGCTGCTGGCCATCGACCAGGTCGAGCGACTCGCGGCACACTTTGCCGACTGCGCGGTGGTCATCGACGAGGCCTATGTCGATTTCGGCGGCGAGTCCGCGATTGGCCTGATCGATAGCTACCCGAACCTGCTGGTCACGCAGACGCTGTCGAAGTCGCGTTCGCTTGCCGGGTTGCGACTGGGTTTTGCCGTCGGCGACGCCGGGCTGATCGAGGGGCTCGCGCGGGTCAAGGACAGCTTCAACTCCTATCCGGTCGACCGCCTGGCCAGTGCCGGCGCCATCGCCGCCTACCAGGACGAGGCGTATTTCGAGCAGACGCGTCGCGCGATCATTGCCATGCGCGATCAGCTCGGCGCGGACCTGGAGGCGCGCGGCTTCGAGGTGTTGCCGTCGGCCGCCAACTTCCTGCTGGCCCGTCACGCCGAACGTGGCGGGGCGAGCCTTGCCGCCGGGCTGCGGGAACGTCGGGTGATCGTGCGCCACTTCGATCGGGCGCGGATCGGTGATCACCTGCGGATCACCATCGGCAGCGAGGGGCAGAACGCGGCGCTGCTCGCTGCGCTCGACGAGATCCTCGTCGACGGGTGATGTGCCCTGGATCGTCGAGCGGATCTTCCCTTGCGGCCTGTTTTCGGCTCGATCTGCGTGTTATTCTTCGCTCGCGTTCTGGCCAGCAACAGGCCGGCCACGACGCCACCCAATGGTGCCCTGTGTTCGTCCCTTCGCGACGGATCTCCGTGAATTCCGCCAGGCCCGGAAGGGAGCAACGGTAGCGGTCGATCCGGGCGCCGGAGATCGGCGGATGCAGGGTGCCACCCAATTGGATCCTGCGCTATGAGTTATCTGGTACTGGCACGCAAGTGGCGACCCCGGCGTTTCGACGACATGGTCGGCCAGGGTCACGTGCTCCAGGCACTCACCAACGCGCTGGATCGCGACCGTCTTCACCACGCCTACCTGTTCACCGGTACCCGCGGCGTGGGCAAGACGACGGTTGCTCGCATCTTCGCCAAGGCCCTCAATTGCGAGCAGGGCGTTTCCAGCCAGCCTTGCGGCGAATGCGCCGCCTGCCGCGAGATCGACTCGGGCCGATTCGTCGACCTGATCGAGGTCGACGCCGCCTCGCGCACCAAGGTCGACGACACCCGCGACCTGCTGGAAAACGTCGTCTATCTGCCGGTCAAAGGCCGCTTCAAGATCTACCTGATCGACGAAGTGCACATGTTCTCCCAGGCGAGTTTCAACGCCCTGTTGAAGACGCTTGAAGAGCCGCCAGAGCACGTCAAGTTCCTGCTGGCGACCACCGATCCGCAGAAGCTCCCCGTCACGGTCCTGTCGCGCTGCCTGCAATTCAACCTGCGCGCGCTGCCCCAGGCGCATATCCAGACCTATCTCGCCGACATCCTCAATCGCGAAGGCCTCGAGGCCGACGCGGAGGCCCTGCGCCTGGTGGCGGATGCGGCCGGCGGGTCGATGCGCGATGCCCTGAGCCTGGTCGACCAGGCCATCGGGTTCTGCGACGGGCGCCTGGAGACCGACGCGATCGCCGACATGCTCGGTGTCACCGATCGACGACTGTTGCACGGATTGCTCGAACAGCTGGCCGCCGGCGACGCCGACGGGGTGTTCGGACTGGTGGACCAGGCGCTGGAGCGATCGGTGGACCCGGCACGGCTATTGGCGGAACTGGCCGAGGCGGTCCATCAGGCGGCGCTGGCGCAATGGCTGCCGACGGACGCCCCGGCATTGGACGCGGATGCCGCCACCCTGCAGCTCTGGTACCAGATTGCCTTGTCCGGTCGTCGTGATATCGGTTGGGCGCCCTCGCCACGCGTGGGCCTGGAGATGACCTTGCTGCGCATGCTGGCCTTCGAGCCGGGCGCCGGCCGGGGAGGCGATGGCCCGCCCGCGCGCCAGGCGGCATCCCCCGCGACCGGTCACGCGCCGTCGCGCCCAGCGCCCGCCCCGGCATCTGATCAAGAAACCGCCTGGGCGCCCGTGGGTGTCGCGGATCGGGAGCCGGCCGGCTATCTTGCCGAGACCGCCGCTGCCAACGAGGCAACGCCGGCGATTGCTTCTGCTGAGGAAGGAAATCGTGCCGCCCCCGACGTGGGTCACGTCGAGACACCCCAAGTGGGGGAGGGCCAGCTGAGCCAGCCGGGCCAGGCGAGCCAGCCGGGCGGTGGTTGGACGATCACGCCGGAGAACTGGTTCGAGATCGTGGCGCAGCTGTCCATGCCGGCCCGAAGCCTCGCCGAGCGCTGTCACGCGGTCAACGACGAGGACTCGGTCGTGTTGGTGATCGACCCGGGTTTCCTCTCCATGGCCTCGAAGGCCACGCAGGAACGGCTGGTCGCCCAACTGGAGCGACTGGGCGTGCATCAGCCGGTGCGATTCGAGGTGGGTGACACCTCGGCCGTGGCTGCCCCGGTGCAAGGGACGCCCAGCGGTGCACCGCAACAGCCGTCACCGTCACCGGACGTCCCGGTCGAAACCCCGGCACAGATTCGGGAGCGCAACGAGCAAGCGACCGCCGAAGCGCGGGAGCAATCGCTGCGCGACCATCCGGCCGCCCGGGTGATCGGCGAGCGGGCCGGGGCCGAACTGATTCGAGAATCCGTGCGCCCGATCGACGGGCACCACACAGTCAATGAGCAATAGCCAGCAGGAGACCGCAGATGAAAGGTGGTATGGGCAACCTGATGAAACAGGCGCAGGCGATGCAGGAAAACATGCAGCGCATGCAGGAAGAAGTCGCAAAGATGGAGGTCGAAGGCCAGTCCGGTGGTGGCCTGGTCAAGGTGACCATGACCGGCAAGCATGAGGCGCGACGCGTCTCGATCGACCCGAGCCTGCTGGAAGACGACAAGGACATGCTCGAGGATCTGATTGCCGCGGCGATCAACGATGCCGCCCGGCGTATCGAGCAGGAACAGCAGGACAAGATGTCCGGTATGACCTCCGGCATGAATCTGCCGCCGGGCTTCAAGATGCCGTTCTGAACCGGCCCTTTCTGGTCCCATCGCCCGATCCGTTGCGGTTCGGGCGTTTCTCGTTCGGGAGACGTGAATCGTGCAATTCTCGCCCAGTTTCCAGCAATTGATCGATGCCCTGCGCTGCCTGCCTACCGTGGGGCAGAAGACAGCGCAGCGGATGGCGCTGCACCTGCTCGAACGGGATCGTGCCGGGGCAGGGCACCTGGCCGAGGCGATTGGCGAGGCGCTGGAAAAGCTGGGGCATTGCCGCTCCTGCCGGGTATTCACCGAGGGCGATATCTGCCCGATCTGTGCCGACGATCAGCGTGACGACCGTCTGCTGTGCGTGGTCGAGTCGCCCGCCGACTGGATCGCGATCGAGTCCTCGGGGGCCTATCAGGGGCGCTATTTCTTGCTGCTTGGTCGACTGTCGCCGTTGGACGGGATTGGTCCGGACGAGCTGAAGCTCGATCAGCTTGCCGCACGTCTCGACCAGTCGGGGATCGAAGAGGTGATCCTCGCCACCAGTGCGACCATCGAGGGTGAGGCGACGGCGGGGTACGTGACCGAGTTGGCGCGTTCACGAGGGCTGCGTGTCACGCGCTTGGCCCAGGGCGTGCCGATGGGTGGCGAGCTCGAGTACATCGATGCCAGCACGCTGAGCCTGGCGCTCAAGGGGCGACGCGAGGCCGAGTCATAATCGGGATGTATCCGGCATAAGGGAAACGGGGTAACATGGCGATTCCCTTGCCCCTGCGGAGAACGCATCATGCCCGTCCCTCGCCTCCTTCGTCTTTTTACGCCGCTCGCCACTGCCTGCCTGTCGGCAAGCGTGGGGGTGGTCTCGATCGCTGCGGCGCAAACGCCGGATTCGGCAACGTCGACCATCCAGATCGGCGATCCCTTCCCGCGGTGGGAACTGACCGACCAGCACGACCAAACCCATCGACTCCCCGGTGACACGACACAAGCCATCGTCTTCTCGAGCTCCAAGCAGGCGGACGAAACGCTTTCCCCGGTCCTGGAATCGGTTGTCGGTGACCGGCTGATCAGCGGTGAGGTGATCTATCTCTCGGATATCAGTCGGATGCCGGGCCTGATCAGCCGGCTGTTTGCATTGCCGTCGCTGCGCGACCGCGACTATCCGGTCGTGCTGATCCGGGAAGAGGGGGTTTCCGCGCCACTGGTCACCGAGACCGATTGCCTGGCGCTGTACCGCCTCGGGCAGGGAACGGTGGTCGCCCGTGAGGATCTATGCGTCGAGTCGGACGTCACGAACGCCTTTTGATGGCCGGTCCTGGCGACCGCGGGGCGACCCCGGGGCGCGACCCGTGGAGGTGGTCAGATCGTGGTGTTGTTCTGCTCGTCGATCAGGGTGTCCGGTCCGGTCGCGTCGGGGTCGGCGGGATTGTGGATCACGCGGTCGCGACCTTTGCGCTTGGCGGCCAGTAGCGCGTCGTCGGCACGCTGGATGATGCTGTCGGCGTAATCCTGAGGGGTCACATTGGTGAGCCCGATCGAGATGGTGAGTTCGCCCAGCTCACGGCCGCTTTCGGCAAGGCGCAGCTTTGACTGCGAGATGATATTGCGCAGCTTGTTGGCAACGGCCATCGCGCCGTCGGTGGGGGTGTCGGGCAGGACGATCGCGAACTCCTCGCCACCGTAACGCAACACCTGGTCCTGGCCCTTGACGTGCTCGCGCAGGGTGCGGGCGATAAAGCGCAGGATCTTGTCGCCGACCAGGTGGCCGTAGTTGTCGTTGATCTGCTTGAAGTGATCGATGTCAGCCAGAAGGAACGCCGCCGGTTCGCCGGCCGACAGGGCGGCGGTGATCTGCTTTTGCAGCATGTCGTTGAGGCCACGGCGGTTCGGCAATCCGGTGAGCGGGTCGGTGCGGGCATCGCGACGGGCGCTTTCGAGTTCCTTGCGCAGCTTGGCGATCTGGTCGCCGGCGCTGTTCATCTGGTCGGAGGATTCCAGTGCGCTCTTCTCGACGTGACGGGTATCCTCCATCACCTCCTCGGTCAGCGTCCGCAGGGCCTCCACCGAATCACTGCGATCGATCTGGCGCACGAAGTCGCCCAGGGTCGAGGCAAAGTTGGAGAACTCGTTCCCGGTATTGAGCATCTGCAACATCATGTTGCGCATCACGCGCAGCATGATGTCCTGGGCGCGAGACATCTGCTTGAGTGCGCCATTGAGTACGTGTGTGTCGAACAGGTCCTGGGCGACTTCCTGGGTCAGGCCATTGCTGCTGTTGATCGCGTCGTCCATGTCCTTGGTGAGGCTGGCGTCGCGCTTGAGGGCGCGCTCGTAGAACAGCGTGATGTAGACCGGGGTCGGTGGCAGTCCCAGCTCGGCGAGCTGGGATAGCACCATCCGCATGATTTCACTGGCCTGGCCGCGGTCGTGGGTGTAATCGAACATGTGACGTTCCGGTCTTTTGCGCCGCAGGGGGCGAGGTGTGTTGTCCTATTGCGTCGGGCCTGCCACCGGGCGTCGACGCGACGGCATGTCTCAGTCGTCCAGCAATTCGGACAGTTCGCGCGAGAGTTGATGCTCTTCCACGCCGTTCGCCTGCAACAGCTCGCGTAGATGGGTCAGGGCATCCAGTTCAATACTGGACCATGCCAGCGCGAGGGTCCGGTTCGACTCGCGGACGATGCGGGCGGTGAGCTCGACGAGGACGGTTTGGTCCGGATCGGAGAGGATCTCGATGTTCAGCGATTCGGCGACACAGTCGTCGCTGAGGCTGCCTGCGGTTTCGAGCTCGATCAGGACACCCTTGAGCGAGACGTCGAGAATGGTGCCGCGCAACGTTGCCTTCGGGCAGCGAATGCGCACCGGCAGCGGGATCTCGACTCGGGCGAAGCGGCGTTGAGTGATCATTCCGTTGTCCTGCTCCTGGCCGTCTGGGTTGCACTGAGCCGCAAGTGACAGCAAGCATACTGTCTTCGGGCGTCAAGCGCCACAGCGCGGGCCCGAGTTGGTGGCTGGACGTGCTCGATGGGCTGATAGAATACCCACCATGCCAAAAGTGATCGAGATCCGCACCCCCGGACGGGGCTTTACCAACATCACCGCTCAGGTCCAGGCCGAGTTGTCCGGCAGCGGTCTGTGCCATCTGTTCCTGCAGCACACTAGTGCCTCGTTGATCCTGACCGAAAATGCCTCGCCAGAGGTGCGGACGGATCTGGAGACCCTGATCGGCCGCGCGGCGCCGGATGGCGATCCCGCCTATCGTCACGACGACGAAGGGCCGGATGACATGGCAGCCCACTTTCGCACGCTGTTGGCGGGTCACGAGCTGTCGTTGCCCATGGACGCGGGCCGCCTGATGCTGGGCACCTGGCAGGGCGTTTTCCTGTGGGAGCATCGGGCGCACCCGCACCGGCGCCGCATCGTGATCACCCAACTGCCCGAGCGGCAATGACCCCGATCGCCGGTGGCGGGCCGCTGGTGCCGGCGGAGCTGGCCTGGCGTGACGACGGCACCGTGCACAGCGAGGCATTCGGTGGTCTCGATTTTCCCCGCGCCGGCGCCTTTGCCGAGAGTGAGCATGTCTTCCTCGCCGGCAACGATCTTTATGCGCGCTTCGCCCAGGATCCGGGCCAGGATCCGGGCCAAGAGCAGGGCCAAGCGCAGGGCCAGAAGCCGTATCAGTGCAATCGCATCCTCGAGGCCGGGTTCGGCACGGGGGGCAATTTCCTCGCCACCGCGTTGCTGTTCCTGGAACTGGCGCCGCCGCAGGCCACCCTCGATTTCGTCAGCCTGGAAGCGCATCCCGTCGCGGCGGTCGATCTCCCGCGCCTGGGGAGCGCTCAGCAACGCGCGGCACAGCAGTGGCTCGCCGATCACCCGCGGTTCCCGATCGACGCCCACGAGCGCTTCGTTGATCTGCAATCCGCGCTGCACGCGCAGTGGCCCGACCCCGTGCCCGGGTTTCACCGGCGTCTGTTCGCGGATGGGCGTATTCGTCTGACGCTGGTCTGGGGGGATCCCGCCATCCAGACCCCGCGCATCGACGGCCGTTTCGACGCCTTTTACCTGGATGGATACGGCCCCGACGGCAATCCCGAGTCGCCCCAGGAGCCGGTCATCCAGCAGCTGGGCCGGCTATCGGCACCGGGGGCGACAGCCGCGGTGGCTCATGCAGCACCTTGGGTGCGAGAGCGGCTGACCGCGGCAGGCTTCGTGGTCCAGCAGCCCCCGGGGTTTGCTCGCGACGAGGCCATGCTCAGCGCCCGTCGCCATGATGGGCCAGAGGCAAGCGGGGTGGCCTCGAGGCGGACCGAGGGCCCGGTCGCGATCCTGGGGGCTGGGATGGCCGGGACCACGGTGGCCCGAGCGCTCAACCGACGGGGACGCGAGGTGGTCGTGTTCGAGGCGGGATCGGCCCCCGCCGGTGGGGGGTCTGGCAACCCGGCCGGCCTGGTCGCGCCGGTGATCAGTCGCGACTGGAACCGCCTGTCACAACTGACCGCGACCGGCATGGGCTTCATGCGCGCCGAACTGGCTGAACTGGTCGATGGCGAGACAGCCGCGTTCGATGGCGTGATCAAGCTCGCGCGCAGCGAGCGGCATGTCGCACGTCAGGCCGGGATTGCCGCGGAGCTGCAACCGGATCCGGGCTTCGCTCAGTGGTGTGAGGCCGCCTCGTTGCGCGGGCTGACGGGGGTGACCGATATCGATTCCCCCGGCTGGTACTTCCCGACCGCGGGCTGGCTGCGTCCGCGGCCGGTCATTGCCCATTGGCTTGCCGCCCCCGGTATCGAGACGCGTCTTGATCGGTCGGTGCAGCGTCTGCTGGGTGCGGCGGGTGCATGGCGAGTGCAGACGACCGACGGTCGGACGCACGGACCGTTTGCCGAAGTGATCGTGGCGGCCGGCCCGTCGAGCGGGGCCCTGATCGAGGCGTTGCGGCCGTGGATCGAGCCATGTCGGGGGCAGGTCAGTTGGGGGCGGCACGGAGGGGAGCGGTCCGGTGACCCCGTGGTGAGTCGTCGTCCGCTGATGCGTGAGGGCTATGCGCTTGACCTGCCCAGTGGTGAGCGCCTGTTCGGGGCGAGCTTCCTCCCCGGCGATACCGAACTGGCGGTCCGGGAAGACGAGCACGAGGGGAACCGGCACCGGCTTGCCGCCATCGCGCCGTCACTCGAGCTGCCGCTGTCTCGCGATGGCCTGCAGGGACGGGCCTCCTTGCGTGCCACCACGCCGGATCGTCTGCCGATCGTCGGCCAAGTTGCCGACGGGCTGTGGGTGTCGACCGGACACGGGGCGCGTGGGCTGACCTGGTCGGCATGGCTCGGCGAATACCTGGCCGCGCAAATCGAACAAACCCCCTCGCCGTTGCCGCGGGATCTGGCCGAGGGCCTGCGCCCGCAGCGCTTCGACGAGCGTGCCGCTCACAAGCAGGCCCGGCAGGCCGGCAACCGCTGTGGCCGCCGGCCGGACTGAGGTCGGCGGGCCTACCCGCTGGCCGGGGGCCGTATCGAAGTGGACGATCAGTCGGCCAGGCGGCGGATCCGCTCGCGTTGGGCGGCCAGTTCCTCGAGCTCTGCCTCGAAGCCGGCCAGACGCTCGCGCTCCTGGTTGACCACCGCTTCCGGGGCGCGCTCGACGAAGTTGGCATTCGACAGCTTGCCGCGCGCCTTCTCGATCTGCTTCTCGATGCCCTCGACTGCCTTGTTCAGGCGCTCGAGTTCCGCGGTCACGTCGATCAGGCCGGCCAGCGGGATGTGTACCTGCATCTTGCCCACCAGCGCCATCGCCGATTCCGGCAGCTCGCCGTCGACTTCCTCGATCGACTCGATCCGCGCAACCGTGGTCAACAGCGGTTCGAGCTCGCGGATGCGGACCCGGTCGGTATCAGCGGCCTCGGTAACCAGCACCGGCAGCGGCTTGCCGGGGGCGATGTCCATTTCGGCGCGGATGCGGCGTACGCCCAGGATGAAGCCCTGCAGCCAGTCGATCGCCTGGCGTGCTTGCGTGTCGATCTTCGACTCGTCGGCGACCGGGAACGGCGCGGTCATGATGGTGTCGTCATCCGAGCGCTTGGTGCCGGCAAGCGGGGCGACCCGCTGCCAGATGGTCTCGGTGATGTAGGGGATGAACGGGTGGGCCAGGCGCAGCAGCGTCTCGAGTACGCGCACCAGGGTGCGGCGGGTGCCGCGCTGGGCGGCCGCGTCGCCATGCTTGATCGCCGGCTTGGTCAGCTCGAGATACCAGTCGCAGTAGGTGCTCCAGGTGAAGTCATAGAGCGTCTGCGCGGCGAGATCGAAGCGGTAGGTCTCCAGGTGCTTGGTGACCGTGGCCTCGCAGGCCTGCAGCTCGCCGATGATCCAGCAGTCGGCGGTGCCCAGCGTGACCGGCTCGTCACCCAGCCCGGTGTCCTCGCCCTCGCACTGCATCAGCACGAAGCGGCTGGCGTTCCAGAGCTTGTTGCAGAAGTTGCGGTAGCCCTTGACGCGTTCGAGGTCGAAGCTGATGTCGCGGCCGGTGGTCGCCTGGGCGGCGAAGGTGAAGCGCAGCGCGTCGGTGCCGTGCGCCTCGATCCCGTCGGCAAACTCCTCGCGGGTGTGCTTCTCGATCAGCCGTGCCTTCTTCGGCTGCATCAGGCCGGTGGTGCGTTTTTCCACCAGCGCCTCGAGGTCGATGCCGTCGATGATGTCGATCGGGTCGAGCACATTGCCCTTGGACTTCGACATCTTCTGCCCGTGCGCATCGCGCACGAGACCATGCACGTACACCTCGCGGAACGGCACGTCCTTGCCGAAGTACTTGCCCATCATCACCATCCGGGCGACCCAGAAGAAGATGATGTCAAAACCGGTCACCAGCACGCTGGTGGGATAGAAGCGCTCGAGCTCGGCGGTCTGTTCCGGCCAGCCCAGCGTGGAGAACGGCCACAGCGCCGAGGAGAACCAGGTATCCAGCACGTCCTCGTCCTGGTTCAATTCGACGTCGGCGGGGATGTCGTACTTCTTGCGCACCTCGGCCTCGTCGCGGCCGACGAACAGATTGCCGTCCGTGTCGAACCAGGCCGGGATGCGGTGGCCCCACCACAGCTGGCGGCTGATGCACCAGTCCTGGATGTTCTCCAGCCATTGGAAGTAGGTGTTCTCCCAGTTGCCGGGCACAAAGCGGATATCGCCCGAGCGCACGGCATCGATGGCCGGTTGGGTGATGGCCTTCTTCCCGCCTGGCTTGCCGGTGGCGGTCTGGTCACGGGTGAGATCGACGAACCACTGGTCGGTCAGCAGGGGCTCGATCACCGTGCCGCTGCGATCGCCGCGCGGCACCATTAGCTTGTGGTCGTCGATCTGTACCAAGAGGCCCTCGGCCTCGAGATCACTGATGATCTGGCGACGGGCCTCGTAGCGGTCGAGACCCCGGTAGCGTTCCGGGATGTGCGGGTCGACGTCGCGGGCCGCCTCGCCGACGCACTCGGCCGCCTCGCGGATCGCGGCGGTTTCGGTCAGGACGTTGAGCATCGGCAGGTCATGGCGCTGGCCGATGGCGTAGTCGTTGAAGTCGTGCGCCGGGGTGATCTTCACACAACCCGAGCCGAATTCCGGGTCGACGTAGTCGTCGCCGATGATCGGGATGCGCCGCCCGACCAGCGGCAGGGTAATGGTCTCGCCGATCAGGTGCTGGTAGCGCTCGTCCTCGGGATGCACGGCCACGGCCGAGTCGCCCAGCATGGTCTCCGGGCGGGTGGTCGCGACCACCAGCTGCCCCTCGCCGTTGCTGAGCGGATAGCGCATGTGCCAGAGGTGGCCGGCCTCCTCCTCGCTGACCACCTCGAGGTCGGAGACCGCCGTGCGCAGCACCGGGTCCCAGTTGACCAGGCGTTTGCCGCGGTAGATCAGGCCGTCCTCGTATAGGCGGACGAAGACTTCGCGGACCGCCTCGGATAGGCCATCGTCCATGGTGAAGCGCTCGCGCGACCAGTCGCAGGAGGCGCCCAGGCGCTTCATCTGCTCGGTGATGAAGCCGCCGGACTGCTCCTTCCACTCCCAGACCTTCTCGAGGAATTTCTCGCGGCCGATGTCATGGCGCGAGACCCCTTCCGACTCCAGCCGACGCTCGACCACCATCTGGGTGGCGATGCCCGCGTGATCCGTGCCCGGCTGCCACAGGGTGGCCTCGCCGCGCATGCGGTGCCAGCGGGTCAGCGTGTCCATCAGGGTGTCCTGGAAGGCATGGCCCATGTGCAGGCGACCGGTGACGTTCGGCGGCGGCAGCATGATGCAGTAGCTGCCCTCGGCCTGCATGTCGGGGCGAAAGTGATCACCCTCCATCCAGCGCTGGTAGCAGTCCTGTTCGATCTGTCGGGGGTCGTAAGTCTTGTCCATGCCGTTCTTCAGGTTCGCTTGTCGTCGGGTCGGGAGGGTCGGATCGGGGCCGCCGGCGGTGATGGCTGGCCTACTCGCCGCTGGGGCGGACCGACTCGATGCGGTGGTGGTCGATGGTCGCACCGGCGCTCTTGTATTGTCGCCAGCGGGCACGGGCGTCTGCGCGAGGCTGCTCGCCGGCCGGGATGACCTCGTCGACGTGCTCGCGGTCGGTCGGGCGCGGGATGGGGGCGCCGGTGAGGTTGATCACCCGGGCAAAGCCGCCGGCCTCCGGGTCGCAGCCGATGAAGATCGGGGCGTGGTCCGCGTCTTCCGGGTCGGCGGTATGCGGCACGAAGCGGTCATCTCGGTACGACCAGAGGTAGTCGTCGAACCCTTCCACGTGGGCGAGACTGGCGCAAACCACGTAGGTGGGGCGCTGTGCTTCGGCCTGCTCGGCGCAGAGTTCGGCGGCGAAGTACCAAAAGGCATCCTCGGCCGGGTCGTCGATCAGGTGGAATACAATCTCGCTCATCTGGGCCTTCGGGCGTGGTCGATGTCCGGGTTAGGGGGTGCTGCGATGGTGGCGATCAGTCGGTATGCTGTCGGTCGGATATCGGTAACCGGGGCCGCCGACGGCCACGCCACGGAGCAAACGAGCATTATGCCCAATTACCCCATGTCGCCCAAGGCGATCGGCCCAGAAGTTGGCCCAGAAGTTGGCCCGGAAATCGACCTGACGATGGCCTGCCGACCTGTGGGCGCGCGCCGGGACCCCAACGGCTCCGGGAGGGCGTCTTGATCTCGCGCAAGGGTCGTCTGCCGTCCATGCTGGGTTGGGTGGCCGTGCTGCTACTGCTCGGCCTGGCGATCGCCTGGGTGGGGCCGGCACGCCTGATTGCGCCCTGGCTTTCGATCGACCCCTGGGCCCTGCTGGTGGCGATGGTGCTGATGATGGCCAGTTACCTCATTCGCACCCTGCGCATCACCCGTTATTTTCCGGATCGGTTGGCCGGCCATTTCTGGTCGGCCTTCCGCCTGTCGAGCTGGCACAACCTGATGAACAACCTGCTGCCGATGCGCTCCGGTGAGCTGGCCTTCCCGGTGCTGATGCAGCGCTACTATCGACTGTCCCCGCTCGAGAGCATGCCGGTGCTGTTCTGGTTTCGCCTGCTCGACCTGCAGGTGGTGCTGCTGATCGGACTTGCGGCCGGCGGGCATCTGCTCGGCCTTTCCACTGGGATTTTGGGCGTGCTGTTCGTCTTGCTGCTGCTGACCCCGATCGTTGCCTACGGTCTGCGTCACTGGTTGCACGGGGTGCTTGCCCGGCGGGATGGGCGACTGGCGCAACTGGGCGTGACGATGCTCTCGAGCCTGCCCGATCGCCCGATGCGGTTGATGGGCACGCTGTTCTGGACCTGGGTGAACTGGCTGGTCAAGCTGACGGCCCTGGGCTGGGTCTTAGCTGCCCTGGCGCCGGTCGGTTTCGCGGCGGGTGTGCTCGGGGCGATCGGTGGGGATCTGACCACGGTGCTACCGGTACACGCCCCGGGCGGGTTTGGCACCTACGAGGCCGGCGTGGCCCTCCTGCTGGCCCCGCTGGTCGACGAGCCGCGCAAGGTGCTGGCCGCGGCGGTCAACTTGCATCTGTTCGTGCTGGGTACCGCGCTGCTCGCCGCGGGATTGGCGCTTTTCATTCGTCGGCCGTCGCCGCGCTGACCTCGTCGGTTGCCGTGGAGCGTATCAGCTGATCGAGAGTGCCCATGTAGCCCTGCAGCCGGGCCTCGAAGGTTTCGCCCGGCATGGTCCCGTCGCGGAATTCCTGTAGCAGTGACAGGATGCCGGTGGCCAGGTGGCGATGGCGGTCGAGGTTTTCGGTCGCCCACCAGGCAGCGGCGGCGCGCAGTTGGTGATGGCGCTCGGATTGCTCCAGGTGGGCGCGTCCCAGCGAACGCAACCCCCAGAGGGCGGCCATGGCGCCGAGTGCCGTGCGCGGCCGGGCGGGGTGGGTCGCGAAATCGAACCGGGTCATCCAGCCGGCGAGGGCGTTGCGGCGCATCGGTCGGGCGATCGCGTAGCCCTGGCCGAGCTGGCCGCCGAGCAGGGCGGTGGCCTCGATCAAGTCGGGCGTTTCCAGGCCCTCGACCACGGTGCGCAACTCCAGGGCCTGAGCCATCTGGATCATCGAGGCGATGAAGGTCAGAACCCGGCCGGGTTCGTGCTGGGCCGCGCGCACCATGCCCTGGTCGACCTTGACCGTGTTGAACGGCAGGCTGCGCAGCCGCAACAGGTTGTTGTAGCCGGAGCCGAGATCGTCCATGGCGAGGTTGACGCCCAGCTCACCGAGCCGCTGCATCGGTTCGGCCAGGTCGCTCGGCTCGAAGCCGGTATCGCCCTGTTCGAGCAACTCGAGGGTGACCCGGTGGGGGCTGACGCCATGGCGGTCGAGCGCCGCGCGGACGTGCCCGGGCGTGGCCGGGTCCATCAGTACGCCCACCGGCAGGTTGATGGCGACCGACAGCGACGGGCCGTGGCGTGCCTCGATGTCGCGCAGGCAGATCAGCGACTGCTCCAGGCCCAGCTCGAACAGCCGCATGACCTGGCCGTCATTGAGCCACGGGATGAACATGTTCGGCAGGATCACCTCGCCATCCGGCAGGTACAGGCGGGCCAGTGCTTCCAGCGTGGTCAGGCGGCCCGTCTGCACGTCGATGACCGGCTGGAAGATCATTTCCAGTCCGCCGTCATAGAAGGCCTGTCGCCAGCGGTCATAATCGCCCTTGGCGTAGAGCAGGGCGGTCGGACTGCGGATCTGTCGCCAGGCCTGACTGACCAACGCCATCAACTGGCCGGCAAAGCCTTGCAGCCTCGCATTCGCGAACATGCCGGGGATGCGACCGTGCAGACAAATCACTGCGATCGGCTGGTCGCGGTTGTCGAGGATCGGGATCGCCACCGAGCTGCGCACTCCCAGTGCCTCGGCCGGCTTGGCCCAGGGGGCGCCCGCGGGATCGGCGAGGGTGTTGTCCATCCTGGTCACGCGGGCCTGCCGATAGGCGACCGAAACCGGATGATCCGACTCCGGGCGCTTGAGATCCAGCGTGGGATGGAGGTCGCTGCGTCCGTCCGGGCGATTGAAGAGGTCGACGCCCTCGGCATAGTTGGCAACGAAGCGGCCGTCCGCATTGGGCGAGAGGATCGCCACGCCATCGATGCCGGGCAGACCGGACAGGGTATCGAGCAGGTGCTCGTTGAAGTCCGGCCAGTTGCGCTCGTCGCGACGACGCCGGTCCATCTCGACCAGGCCGGCATGGAACTCGTCGTCCACCGCCTGGCCGGCGGTGAGCTGGTGGGAGAGTTCCATGCTGAGTCGTTCGGTAAAGACGCGCTCGAGCCGGTTCTGGTGACGCTGGTTGAGGTGGGCGCGATTGAAGGTGTCGTTGAACTCGTGCATGTAGACCGTGATCGCGCGGACCAGGTCGCTGGGCGAAACACCCGCCAGGGCATGGACGTGGCCGATCTGACGGGCACGATTGACGTGCGCCTCTTCGCTCAGATCGGGATCGAGCAGGAAGGCCAGATGCGCTGCCTGCTGAGTCTGCAACGTCGCGTATTCCGCGGTCGACAGGCGGTCGAGTACGGTACGGATCGATTCCTGCTTGGATAGCTCGGCGTAGAATCGATCGATGAAATCGTCGCTGAGACGATCCACCTCCGGTTGAATCCGCTCGAGAAGCATCTTCGCGGCCGGGCCATACGCCTTAACCGTCTCGCTCATCTCGGGAAGGTCCTGGCCTCGTTGCGTGGTCTCCCGCTCCCAGATCACCCAGTCCTGCCGGCGGGCCGACTTGTTGTTCTTGGCGGCGTACAGCGCGGCATCCGCGTTCCGGATCAGCTGTTGCGGCGCACTGTCGTCGAGTGGATAGCGCGTGACCCCGATTGAGCCGTTGGCGTGGACCTCGACACCGTCTTCCAGGGAAATCGGTTGCCGGATGGTGGTGGCCACGCGATCGAGTACCCGCGCCAGCCCCTCGTCACCCTCGATGTCCTCCAGGATCAGCAGGAACTCGTCCCCGCCAAGCCGGGCGGCGGTGTCGGTATCCCGAATCGCGTTTTTCAGGCGCGCGGCGAGCGTCATCAGCATCTCGTCGCCGGCAGCATGACCGAAGCGGTCGTTGATCGGCTTGAAATCGTCCAGGTCGAGCAGTGCGACCGCCAGCATCTGCTGGTGCCGGTCCGCCCGCGCCAGTGCCTTGGGCAGTTCGGCGTCGACGGCGCGGCGATTGGCCAGGTTGGTCAGCGGGTCGTGATAGGCGAGGTAGGTGTTGCGTTGCTGTTCCTCGTCGAGTCGATCGCGCAGGTCGAGCTGCTCGAGGCTGCGATTGACCAGTTCGCCCAAGTGCACCAGCACCTCGCTTACCTGCTGATCGAGGTCCGACTCGGCCGCGGCGATCACCACCAGGAAGGCCCAGAGCCGGCCTCCGCGCGATAACGGCACCAGCGCGGCCAGCGGCGGGGTGTCGAACCAGTTCAGCTGTGCGAAGGGCGCGGCGATGCGCTCGTCGATCACCAGGCGTCGGCCGCTGTCGACCAGCGCGTGGGCACGGCGGATGCCGTCTTCCAGCGTACGTTTCACCTCCGCACTCGGCCGGTCGATGATCTCGCTGTCGCCACCGGTGGCAATCGGGGTGATGCCGTGCTCGGCCGGGGCGACCCAGGCGCCCAGAAATAGGCCGGTTTCCACCAGCTGCGTACAAACGACATCGAGCATGCGCTGCTCGTCATCGGCCAGGATCAGGGTGTCGATCTGGGCGAGCAGCGACTGCATCAGTGCCTGGTCGCGTTCCAGTCGCTCGATCCGCTGGCGCTGACGACGCTTGAGTTCCGCGGCATCCGCCTGCGTGCTGGCGAACAGTTGGTCGATGCTGGCGTGCAATGCCTGGAGCGTTTCCGTCTCGGGCAGGGACTCGACGATCTCGATCGCCCAGTAGCCCAGCGCGCCGTCTTCCGCGCCGAGTGCCTGCAGGAGGAGGCGTTCCTCGATGTCCTCGATCGCCGCGGCTGGATGAGAGGGATCACCCGGGGTGCTGGCCACGCCCGGATCCGGCAGCAGAGCGGGGTCGAAGTCATGGCTCGCGGCCAACAGCCGACCATCCTCGCTCAGGAACACGGCACTGCGTGACAGGGCGGGATAGCACGCGGCAATCGTCTCGAGCAGGGCGCCGAGTGCCTCGTCGCGAGGCAGCCGCTCGCCAAGCGAGCGGGCCATGGCCTCGAGTCGCTGGACCGTCGTCGAGGTCATGGGAGGCGCGGCGTGGCGGCGCGGGGGGCATCCGGCTGCCGTCGGAAAGGCCGTGGCGCCGACGGCGCAGGCAGGGCGGAAGGCGCCGTTCTAGGGCTGGGTTGGTGGTGGCTCATGTGGTTGAGAGGATCAAGCCGTCACGGGTTGGGGTCAAGTTTGCTGGCAAGTCGGTATCGGGCCGCGGGCGGCGAGTGGGCAGTGGTCGGCGATGGCCTCGTGTCGTCGCGGCACTAGCGGGTGGTGGCGGTCGCGGGCGTACCTGCCGTACACTGCCCGCGCTTTTGTCGATCCCGGATTGCCATGCCGAATCGACGCCAGTGATGCCTTGCACTACCGACCCACGGGCCGCTAGCGCACGCGGGGAATCCGCGTTCCCGCCAATCACGCCCTCATCAAGCCTTACCACGGGGTGCTCCACGCCATGACAACCCAGCTTGCCGCGCCGCTTTCCATCGTCGTGCCGATGTTCAACGAACAGGAGAACGTCTCGCCGTTGGTCGAACGGGTGCACGACGCGCTGGCGGATTATACCGGAGCCTGGGAGCTGTTGCTGGTCGACGACGGCTCCTCGGATGCCACGGTTGCCCGAATCCGCGAGGCGCGTGAGGCCTTCGGCTCGCACGTCCGGCCGATCCCGCTGACGCGCAACTTCGGCCAGACCGCCGCGATGCAGGCGGGTATCGATCTCGCCCGCGGCGAGGTGATCGTGACCATGGACGGCGACCTGCAGAACGATCCGATCGATATCCCGCGCCTGGTCGACCGGCTGTTGCGCGAGGACCTGGACCTGGTGGCCGGCTGGCGGCGCGATCGCAAGGACAACTGGCTGCGCAAGGTGCCCTCATGGCTGGCCAATCGCCTGATCCGGCGCCTGACCGGCGTCAACCTGCACGACTACGGCTGCAGCATGAAGGTCTTTCGTGCCGAGGTGATCAAGGGCGTGAGGCTATACGGCGAGATGCACCGATTCATCCCCGCCTGGCTGGCCACGCAGACCGCCCCCAGCCGGATCGCCGAGGAGGTGGTGACGCACCATCCGCGCACGGCCGGCACCTCCAAGTACGGCCTGTCGCGCACCTTCCGCGTGATCATCGATCTGATCAGCGTGTACTTCTTTATGCGCTTTTCGGCGCGACCGGCGCATTTCTTCGGCCTGCTGGGTACCGGGTTCGGTCTGCTGGGCGGGCTGGGGATGTTCTACCTGCTGATCGAGAAGATCCTGGGGCACGACATCGGCGACCGGCCACTGCTGCTGGTCTCGATCCTGTTCATCCTCATCGGTGTGCAGATGCTGACCACCGGCGTGCTCTCCGAGATGCTTTCCCGGACCTACTACGAGTCGCGTGACGTGCGCACCTACCATCTGCCGGCACGCTTTGACCTGGCAGGCGAGAACGATGCCTTCCGCATGCCGTCGGCCGGCAAGCGCGGCAACGAGGCCGACGGCGGTGTGTCCGCCCACGGGGACCGGGCATGACCGGCCAGACTGCCGTTCGCCGTGATCCGGCCCCGGCCAACCAGCTGGTGCTGGCCTTCGTGCTGACCGCGGTCGTCCTGCTGTTGGGCGTGTTCGCCTGGCCGGGTGCCCGCGAGTCCCTGTTTCATGTCTTCAATGTCCTGGGCGGCATCGAATCGACCCAAGCGTTCTGGGCCGGCGTCAACGCCCTGGCCGACACCTGGCTGACGCTGGGCCTGCTGCTGCCGTTTGTGCTCTGGCGTCCCCGCCTGGCGATCTTGCTGCTGTTCGCCGCGATTATCGCCACGGCCATCACCCACAGCATCAAGCCGCTGCTCGACGTGCTCCGCCCCCCGGGTGTGCTGGAGGCCGATGCCTTCAACCTGATCGGGCACTCGATCAGTTCCAAGGCGTTCCCGTCGGGGCACACGGTGACTGCGTTCACCTTTGCCGGGTTGCTGATCCTGGGCTTGCGTCCGCGCTGGCCGTGGGTGGCACTGCTGCTGGCGGTCGCCTCGATCATGGGCATCTCGCGGATGGTGGCCGGTGTGCACTGGCCCACCGACGTGCTTGCCGGGGCAATCGTCGGATTGGTGTCGGTGGCCGTGGCCGTCTGGCTGGTCGATCGCTGGCCGGCGGCCCGACACGCCCGCTGGCCGGTGCCGGTGGCGGTGTTCGTCTGTGCGGTATGCGCGCTGGGGGCGCCCTGGGTCGACGTCGGGTATCCGCAGGGGCTCTGGGCCAACTGGCTGGTCGCGCTGATCGGGGTGGCCGCGCTGTTTGTCGGCACGCTGCGCTACTGGCCGGGACGGCTGAGCCGGTCGCTGGATCGTCGATTGGGTCGACTGGGGTCGCGTGGACGCTGATGGCTGTCGCGGGGATCGTCAAAACCGGGTGTGCGAGGCTATAATTCCGCCATGTCACTGATCGCCTTCGGGGTTAACCACAAGACCGCACCGGTGGACGTGCGCGAGCGCATCGCGTTCGGCCCCGAGCGCGTGCACAACGCCCTCAAGGAACTGCTTGGTGACGGTGGGGCGCGAGAGGCGGCGATCGTCTCCACCTGCAACCGCACCGAGATCTATACCCACGCCGAATGCGTCACCGACGAACTGGTCGAGTGGCTAGCGACGTTTCACCAGATGTCGCCGGAGGCGTTGGCCCCCTACATCTACGCCCACACCGACGAGTCGGCGATTCGTCATCTGATGCGGGTGGCCTGCGGTCTCGACTCGATGGTGCTGGGCGAGCCGCAGATCCTCGGCCAGATCAAGGACGCCTTCACGCTGGCGCAGGACGCCAATGCGCTGGGCCCGATTCTCGGTCGCCTGTTCCAGAACACCTTCGCGGTGGCCAAGCAGGTGCGCACCGACACGCAGATCGGTGCCTCGCCGGTGTCGGTCGCCTTCGCGGCGGTCAGTCTGGCCCGGCAGATCTTCGGTTCGCTCGAGGAAAAGACCGCGCTGCTGATCGGCGCGGGCGAGACCATCGAGCTGTGTGCCCGACACCTGCAGTCGGCGGGGCTCTCGAGAGTGATCGTCGCCAACCGCTCGATCGAGCGGGCCCACATGCTCGCCGAGCAGTACGACGGCAGCGCGATCGGCCTGGGCGACATCCCGGCGCACCTGCACCGCGCGGATATCGTCATCTCCTCGACCGCGAGCTCCCTGCCGGTGCTGGGCAAGGGCGCGGTGGAGCAGGCGATCCGCGAGCGCAAGCGCCGCCCGATCTTCATGGTCGACATTGCCGTGCCGCGCGATATCGAGCCGCAAGTGGGCAAGCTCCAGGACGTCTACCTCTATACCGTCGATGATCTCAAGACCGTCATCGACGAGGGGCAGCGCAGCCGTCGTGAGGCGGCTGAGCAGGCCGAGGAGATCATCGACGTCCAGGTCGAGCATTTCCTGCAATGGGTGCAGTTGCAGACCGGCGCGGAACTGATCCGCAATTACCGCCGGCGCGCCGAGGACATGCGTGACGAGACGCTGGCACGGGCCCGCTCGATGATCGAATCCGGTCGCGACCCGCAGGAAGCGCTCGATTATCTTGCGCGCACGCTGACCAACCGCCTGATCCACCAGCCGACCGTGGTACTGCGCCAGGCCTGCGTCAGTGGCGACCTCGCCACGGTGCAGAGCGTCTCCCACGTGGTGGGTCTCGACGAGGACGCCGAAACGCTTGCCCAACGTGCCTTGCCGGTCGGGCAATGGGGCAACCGCAACCCGAACGACGACCGCGAGCGCTAGCGCATTCCCTTCGCCCGCTATCCGGTCGGGCGGCGCTCCAACCGCTGATCGTTCCCCTCACTTTTCGTACCCGAATCTTTTA
Organism: Guyparkeria halophila; assembly: GCF_034479635.1. Lineage (NCBI taxonomy): Bacteria > Pseudomonadati > Pseudomonadota > Gammaproteobacteria > Chromatiales > Thioalkalibacteraceae > Guyparkeria > Guyparkeria halophila. Next base: position 1,573,372 of record NZ_CP140153.1, on the reverse strand, counting down.
TGCATAACGCCCTGGTCGCCCGGCTCGACAGCCTGGTCGAACGTTTCGAGGAAATCACCGCACTGCTCGCCGATCCCGATGTGATCGCCGATCAGGTCCGCTTCCAGCGCCTGTCGCGCGAATACGCCCGACTCGAGGCCTTGGTGAAGAACGTCGAGACCTATCGTCGCACCGAGCGGGAGCTCGCGGAGGCGCGCTCCCTGGTCGAGGGGGATGACCCCGACATGGCCGAGATGGCCCGCGAGGAACTCGCCGATCTGGAAGGGCGATACGCCGAACTGGACACCGAGATCGAGCGCCAGTTGCTCCCCGAGGATCCGAATGACGAGGGCGACGTGTTCCTCGAGATCCGGGCCGGCGCGGGCGGCGACGAGGCGGCGATCTTCGCCGGTGACCTGTTCCGCATGTACGGTCGCTTTGCCGAGTCCCAGGGCTGGAAGGTCGAGGTGCTGTCGGCCTCCGAAGGCGAGCACGGCGGCTACCGCGAGCTGATCTCGCGGGTCAGTGGTGACGGGGTCTACTCGTGGCTCAAGTTCGAGTCCGGTGCCCACCGCGTTCAGCGGGTGCCCGTGACCGAGACCCAGGGACGCATCCATACCTCGGCGGCGACGGTGGCGGTCATGCCGGTCATCCCCGCGGCGGACGCCCCGGAGATCAACGCCAACGACCTGCGGGTCGATACCTTCCGTGCCTCCGGGGCCGGTGGTCAGCACGTCAACAAGACCGATTCCGCGATCCGCATCACCCATCTGCCCAGCGGCACGGTGGTCGAATGCCAGGAAGAGCGCTCGCAGCACAAGAACCGGGCGCGGGCCATGGATCTGCTGGCAGCGAAACTTGCCGACGAGGCGCGCCGCGAGCAGGCCGAGGCGACGGCCGCCAACCGCAAGGCCCTGGTCGGCAGTGGCGACCGCTCCGACCGTATCCGCACCTACAACTTCCCGCAGGGGCGCGTGACCGACCACCGCATCAACCTCACGCTCCATCAGATCGACAAGATCCTCGCCGGCGATCTCGCCCAGGTGGCGGTGCCGTTGCGTCAGGCCGACCAGGCCGCGCAACTGGAGGCGCTCGCGCAGGAAGGCACGTGACAGGGGCCGTGAACCCGGCGTCCACCGACGAGTGCCTCGATGCGCTGCTGAGACGCTGTGGTGAACGGATCGTGGCCGGGCGTGGTTGTGAGCGCGCGGAGGCGCTGTTCGAGGTTCGTCTGCTGGCCGGCTTCGTCACCGGCCTGGATACCACCGCACTGATGCTGCAGGGCGACCGACCGCTTGAGCCGGGTAGTCACCACCGGCTGGAGTCGCTCTGTGAGCGGCGCGCGGCGGGTGAGCCGGTCGCCTACCTGATCGGCGAGCGCGGCTTCTGGCGATATCGTTTCCACGCCGCGCCCGGCGTGCTCATTCCCCGACCGGACACCGAGCTGCTGGTCGAATGCGCCCTCGAGTTGCTACCCGGGACGACGCGGTCGCGGGTGCTGGATCTCGGCACGGGGAGCGGCGCGATCGCGCTGTCGATTGCCGCCGAGCGGCCCGCCGCCGACGTGCATGCCGTCGACCGCTCCGAGGTGGCGATCCGACTCGCGGCGCGCAATCGCGAATTCCTGGCCGAGCAGGGCGCCTCGGTGAAGGTGGGCCTGTGGCAGGGCAACTGGCTCGACGCGGTCGCGCCAGGCTCGGTCGACCTGATCGTCAGCAATCCACCGTACATCGCCGCCGGCGATCCGCATCTCACCGCCGGCGACCTGCGCCACGAGCCGATCGAGGCCCTGGTGGCCGACGAGGCGGGGCTGGCCGACTACCGGCGGATCATCGCTCAGGCCCGCACGGTGCTGCGACCGGGGGGATGGCTGCTGCTCGAGCACGGATTCGAGCAGGCCCAAGCGGTCGGCGGGCTGCTCGACCAGGCCGGATTCGAGACGATCGATACGCGTCGGGACGTGGCCGGACACCCCCGCGTCACCGCCGGGCGGCGCCCGGGCTGATACCCGTCGTCGCGCGGTACGCCGTTCTTGGTTCGCCCTGGCAACTGCGCTAGTCTTGATCCGTACAGTGGGGAAGGCAAGGCGCCGGCATGGAAGACAAGCAACTGATCAAGATGCACGAAATCTGGTTTCGTGGCCCGCACCAGGAAGGGGAGCCGGCACGAGCCGCGGAGTCGTTCGCCCGGTGGTTGCCGGGGGTGATTGCCGCCAAGCGCCGCGGGCCGCTGTGCCTGGAGGTCGAGTACGACCTTTCCGTCATTTGTCTCAAGGTGATTCGGCAGGCGCTGCAGGCAGCCGGCCTTCATCTGGATGCCGCCTTGCTGGAAAAGCTCAAGTGCGCGCTGGTCGACTACACCGAGCAGAACCAGCGCGAGGCGTTGGGGCTGGACGGCTGCAACCTGCCGCTGCAGAAATACCGTGCCACCGGCGAGGCGGGTGTCATCCGTGATCGCCACCCCGAGGAGAGCGCCGAGCGTCCCGACGACCCTTGGCGTCATTATCTCTGAACACCTCGCGCTGACGCGATGGGGGAACAATGCCCGGCTCACGCCGGGCATTTGCGTTGGCAGACCTCATCAAAGAAAACCAACCACGACGAGACCATGAACGACGATCAATTGCTGCGCTACGGGCGCCACATCATGCTCGACGGCCTCGACTACGAGGGCCAGGAACGTCTGCTCGCCGCCCGGGTGCTGGTGGTCGGCCTGGGTGGGCTGGGCTCGCCGGTGGCAATGTATCTCGCCGCGAGCGGCTTGGGTGAACTGCATCTTGCCGACTTCGACCAGGTCGACCTGTCCAATCTGCAACGCCAGATCATCCATGACCAGGCGCGGGTGGGGCAGAGCAAGGTGACCTCCGCCAGCGCGCGCCTTGGCGAGATCAATCCCGGGGTCCGGTTGGTGCCGGTCGAGGCCCGGCTGGAAGGTGAGCGGCTGGACCGGGCGGTGGCCGCTGTCGATCTGGTGGTCGACTGCTCGGACAACTTCGAGTTGCGCTTTGCCCTGAACGCCGCCTGCGCCGAACGGCGCGTGCCGCTGGTGTCCGGTGCGGCGATCCAGTGGGCCGGGCAGGTGACGGTGTTCGACCATCGTGATCCGGACACACCCTGCTACCGCTGCCTGTATCGCGAGGAGGGCGAGGACGAGTTGCGCTGCGCCGAGACCGGCGTGCTCTCGCCACTGGTGGGCATGATCGGCAGCCTGCAGGCCGCCGAGGCGATCAAGGTGCTCGCCGGGGCGGGGCGCCCGCTGGTCGGTCGGCTGGCGCTGTTTGATCTCAAGGACGCCGAGTGGCGCACCGTCAAATATCGCCAGGACCCGGACTGCCCGGTGTGTGCCGCTCGCCGCGCCGATTGAGCCAGACGCGGTCCGGCGAGTTCGTCAGTCGTCGGATTCGGCCAGGGCGCATGCCACGTCGCGAATCAGCTGCGGGCCGTGGTAGATGAGCCCGGTGTAGACCTGCACCAGGTCGGCCCCGGCCTGGATCTTCTCCACTGCCGCTTCACCCGAGTCGATCCCCCCAACGCCGATGATCGGGAAGTCCTCGGGCAGGCGTTCGCGCAGGGCGGCGATCACCTCGGTCGAGCGTTCGCGCACCGGGCGACCGGAGAGCCCGCCGGCCTCGTCGGCCTGGGGCAGGCCGGAGACCAGGGGGCGGCCGGTGGTCGTGTTGGTGGCGATGACCGCGTCGATCCCGTGGGCGACCAGCGCGTCGACCAGTGCCGGGAATTCCTCGTCCTCGATGTCCGGGGCGATCTTGATGGCAAGCGGTACTTGACGTCCGCTGTCTTCGCGCAGGCGCTCGCGCTCCTCGACCAGACCCGCGAGCAGCGCGGTGAAGGCCTCGCCGCCCTGCAGGTTGCGCAGGTTGGCGGTGTTGGGTGAGGAGATGTTGATGGTGACGTAGTCGGCCTGGTCATACACCGCGGCCAGCCCGGCACGATAGTCGTCGATCGCCGCCTCGATCGGGGTGTCGAAGTTCTTGCCCAGGTTGATGCCCAGCGGCACGCTGCGCGGCGCGGCGGCGATATTTGCCAGCGCCGACTCGATGCCGTCGTTGTTGAAGCCCATCCGGTTGATCAGTGCCTCGGCATCCGCCAATCGAAACAGGCGCGGTGCGGGATTGCCCGGCTGGGCGCGCGGGGTCAGCGTGCCCACCTCGAGAAAGCCGAATCCAAGACAGGACAGGCCGGTGATGTGCGCGGCGTTCTTGTCCAGACCGGCTGCCAGGCCGACCCGGTTGGGGAATTCCAGGCCCATGACGGTGATCGGGTCTGCCGAGACCCCGCGACGCTGCATCCCGCACCACGGCGTGCGGGCCGCCAGATCGAGCAGGGTCAGTGTGACGCGGTGGGCCGTCTCCGGGTCGAGGCGGAAGAGCAGGGGACGGACTAGGGGATAGAGGTTCATCGCTGGTCGTCGGTTGCGGTGGAGACGTCTGACGCGCGTGACGCCGCGGCAGGCTGAACGCCATGGTAACGCGAATCACACACCTCGTTGCCGGGGTTGCCCGGGTCGCTTATCCTTAGGCCGCCCCGCACCAATGCCAACTCCTGCCGGTTGCGCCTTGAGCCAGGCACCTGCGGCGTTGTCGTCCAAGGACAAGAGAGAAAATGGCTCTTCCGCGGTGGGGGATCACCTTGCATCTGCCCCGGCTCACGGCACACAGAGCGGTCTAGCGTTCGTGCGGACCTCCCCCGCCACATACGGAGAAAGAAGATGGAACAGCGAGGCATGGATGCCCGGATGGAGCAATCACCGACAAACGAGGTCGTGCCGAATGGCTACGGCGGTTTCTGGAAACGGCTGCTGGCCTACCTGGTCGACTGGTTGGTCCTGGTGGTCATCGTGGTCGTGGTCGCCGTGCTCGGCGCCATACTGCTGGTCGCCGGCGGTGCGTCGGAGGGCTGGGCGGGTCCGTTCGGCAACGTGGTGGGCCTGATCGGCGGATGGTTCTACTACGCGTTTTTCGAAAGCTCGGCGTGGCAGGCCACGCCGGGCAAGCGGCTGCTTGGCATGAAGGTGGTCGACCGGCAGGGCGCGCAAATCGGATTCTGGCGAGCGACCGGCCGGCATTTCGGCAAGATTCTCTCCGCGTTCATATTGTTGATCGGTTTTCTCATGATCGCGTTCACGCGTCGGAAGCAGGGATTGCACGACATCATGGCGAGTTGCCTAGTCGTCAATCGGCCACCGCCGCCGGACAAGCGTTACCTTGCTTGATGGCGGCTGGTCAGGCGGGGCGCCACTGATACAATCACCGTCCGACCGCCGGGTCGGACGTCTCGACAAATCACACCGCCGCCGGAATGCCCATGACCACCCAGCCCGATTCATCCGCCCAACGGCCCTCTGCCTGGCTGGATTCGCGTGGGGTCCATCTATCCGTGCTCGCCGTCGCGATAGCTATCGGCTACGTCTGGGGCATTGGCAGCCTGCCGCTGTTCGATCTCGACGAGGGCGCGTTTACCGGCGCGACCTGGGCGATGTTCGAGCGCGGCGACTTCCTGACGCCGTACCTCAACGAGGAGCCGCGTTTCGCCAAGCCGGTACTGATCTACTGGCTGCAGGCCGCGCCCGTCGGGCTGTTCGGGTTTACCGAGTGGGCCTTCCGCCTGCCGTCGGTGCTCGCCTCGGCGGCGTGGGTCGGGCTGATCTACGTCTTTGCCGATCGCTATCTCGGCGCGCGGCCGGCGTTTTTCGCCGGCTTGATCGCGGCCACCTCGCTGATGACCACCGTGGTCGGCAAGGCGGCGATTTCCGATGCCGTCCTGCTCTTGTTCCTGACCGGCGCGGTGTTCGCCACCTTCAATCACTGGGCGACCGGCGAGCGTCGTTGGGTGCGCTGGGCCTATTTGGCGATGGGGCTGGGCTTTCTCACCAAGGGGCCGGTGGCGGTGGTCATCCCGGCGGCGGCCAGTTTCGCCTTCTACCTGGTCACGGCGCGCGGGCGTGACTGGTGGCGGGCTGTGCTCGACTGGCAGGGGATCGTGATCTTCCTGGCCGTGGCACTGCCCTGGTACGTGGCCGTCTGGATCGAACACGGCCAGCATTTCATCGACGAGTTCTTCCTCAAGAACAACGTCAGCCGTTTCGACGAGCCGATGGAGGGGCATTCCGGGGGGCTGTGGTATTACCCGCTGGTCACCCTGATCGCCCTGTTGCCGTTCACCGGCGCGGTGCTGACCGCGTTGCGCTACCTGCCCAGCGACTGGCAGGGCGCCTACGGCAAGCCGGCCTCGTTGCCGCTGGCGTTGCGGCGGTTTGGCTGGATCTGGTTTGGCCTGACGCTTTTGCTGTTCTCGTTTTCCGGCACCAAGCTGCCGCATTACCTCAACTACGGCCTGGTGGGCCTGATGCTGGTGATGGCCTCCCACCTGCCGCACATCCGCAATCGCTGGTTGCACCTGGTGCCGCCGGCGCTGTTCCTGCTGTTCGTGCTGCTGTTGCCCTGGCTGATCGAGGTGAATTTCGACCAGATCAAGCCGTCCTACGTGCAGGACATGCTGGCCGAGCGTGATCGATTCTTCGGGATGTCGTGGTACCTGATCGTCGGCGGCACGTTGCTGCTGGTGATGGCCGCCGGTTTCGCGCGACAGTGGTCGCTGCCCAAGGTGATGATCCCGGTCGCCCTGTCCTGTTCACTGGTGGTCAATGCGCTGGTACTCAACGCCGTCGGCCAGATGCAGCAGGGGCCGGTACGCGACGCGGGGATGATGGCGCGTGACCTGCCGGGGCCGCTGGTCATGCGGGACATGAACGTGCCGAGCTTCGGTGTCTACGCCCAACAGGTGGTCGAGCGGCGCGAGGTGCGCGAAGGGGATCTGTTATTGACCCGCAGCGAACGCGCCGAGCGCACGCCGGGGGAGGTGCTGTACGCGAAGGGCGGCTACGTCCTGATGCGGGTCGGAGCCAGCAACTGACACCGCGCTCCCGCCACAATGCGCGGCGCCCGACGGCCAATCGTTAATGCGCTACCATGACCTAAGGTGAAGGCCATGGAAGCGCTATCGACGGACCGTTCAGACCCACGATGACAGGCCCGGCGTCACTCGACGCGGCCTGTTGGTTAGAGAGGTAGAGGTATGCAGGATTTTCTCAAGAATCGACGCCGTTTCATGACCGCCATGGCCGGTGTCGGCGCCGTATTCGGCCTGGGCCGCGCGCATGCCCAGGACGGCGGCGGTGACGAGGAGTTGTTCTTCCCGGGTGACGAGCCGGCGCACAAGGTCATCTACCAGCTCAATCACGGCGACGTGGAGTACCAGACCCACGTGCTCAACTCGATGAACGCCATGATCGGCAAGTACGGCGGCAACGTGAAGATCGCCGTGGCCTGCTTCGCCAAGGGCATCCACATCCTTGCCAAGGAACCCATGCGCGAAGTGGACGAGGAGATCTACGCCCGCGTCGAGGGGTTCGCCAAGAACTACGACGTCGAGTGGATTGCCTGTGGCAACACCATGGATACCGTCGGCTACAGCGCGGATGACATCCGGGATTTCGCCCGCATCGAACAGGTCGGAGCCGCGGCCCTGATGGAATACCAGGAAGACGGCTACGCCTACATCGCCTGGTAACGATGTCGAAAACCACGCGAACTACCGATTGAAACCCATTGATCCCACTAAGGATTGTCTGTGGATGAACTGATTATTCGCCAGCCGGACGACTGGCACCTGCACCTGCGCGACGGTGCCATGCTCGACGCGGTCGCCGGCTTGTCGGCCCGACAGTGCGCTCGGGCGATCATCATGCCCAACCTGGTGCCGCCGGTGACCAGCGTGGCCGAGGCCCGGGCCTACCGGGATCGCATCCTGGCCGCCGTGGGGCCGGACCGTGATTTCCAGCCCTTGATGACGCTCTATCTCACCGACCGCACCACGGCCAACGAGATCGAGCAGGCCGCGGCCGATCCGCACATCCACGCCGTGAAGCTCTACCCGGCCGGGGCGACCACCAATTCCGAGAACGGGGTGACCGATCCGCTGGCGATCGAGTCGGTGCTTGCAGCGCTCGAGCGCACCGGGCTGCCGCTGTGCGTGCACGGCGAGGTGGTCGATCCGGCGGTGGACATCTTCGATCGTGAGGCGGTGTTCATCGAGCGGGTGCTCGCGCCCATGCTCGAGCGCTACCCGAACCTGCGGGTGGTGATGGAGCACATCACCACCGCCCAGGCGGTCGCCTTCGTGCGCTCCCAGGGCGAACGCCTCGGGGCGACCATCACCGCGCATCACCTGATGTTCAACCGCAATGCCATGCTGGCCGGCGGGATTCGCCCGCACTACTACTGCCTGCCGATCCTCAAGCGCGAGAAGCACCGCGAGGCACTGCTGGAAGCGGCGGTGGACCCGTCGGGCAAGTTCTTCATGGGTACCGACAGCGCCCCGCACCCCAAGGGCGCCAAGGAATCCGCCTGCGGTTGCGCGGGGGCGTTCACCGCCCCGGTGGCCACCGAGCTCTACGCCCAGGTGTTCGACCAGCTGGGTGCGCTCGACCGCCTGGAAGCCTTCACCAGTCTCAACGGTCCGCGCTTCTACGGCTTGCCGGCCAACGAGCGCCGCCTGCGGCTGGAGCGAAAGGTCCAGGTCGTGCCGGCGCCGTTCGACTGCGGCGGTGACGTGGTGGTGCCGTTCTTGAGCGGCGAGACGATCGAGTGGACGGCCTCGCTTGTCGATGACTGATCCCACGAGCACCCCTGACCCCGTTGTTCAGCCACCTCTCGACTGGTCGGGATCGCCGGGCTCGGCGCGCCCGCGCCTGTCGGGTCCGCCGTTGTGGCAGGCGGCGATCAAGCAGACGCCCGAATCGTTCCGGGTCGACGAGGACCTGGGCTTTGCACCCAGCGGGGCCGGCAATCACTGGTTGTTGCGGCTGGAAAAGCGCGAGATGACCACCGGCGCGCTGGTCGACTGGATGGCGAAGGTGACGGGCACACGGGCCCGCGACATCGGCTTTTCCGGTCTCAAGGACCGTCAGGCGATCACCACCCAGTGGCTGAGCATCCCGCACGAGTCCTTCGACCCCGAGGCATTCGAGCGCGCCTGCCAGGAGGCGGGTGTCGGCCTGCTCGAGATCGATCGCCACGACCGCAAGCTGCGTCGCGGCACCCATCGTGGCAACCGGTTTCGCTTGCAGCTCGACCACGTCGAGTCCGTCGACGCGGACACGGACGGCGATCTGTCGGCCTATCTCGCGCAACGCGCCCCGGGCCTGGCATCGCGTGGCATGGCCAACTACTTCGGCGAACAGCGCTACGGTCGCCAGTTCGGCAACCTGCGCGGGTTGGTCGAGTGGGGCCAGGGCATCCGGACCGGACGCCCCAAGCGCCAGGCCCGCAACTGGCTGCTTTCCACCCTGCGCTCGTCGATCTTCGATCACGTGCTCGCCGAGCGCCTCATGGCCGGCACCGTTGACCGCGTCGAACCCGGTGATCTCTTGCAGCTGGCCGGTTCGCGCAGTCGGTTCCTGGCCGAGCCCGACGAGCTCGATGCCCTGCAGGCGCGCCTCGAACAGGGGGATGTCACCCCCACCGGGCCACTGTGGGGCGAGGGGCTGTCCCAGGCCGAAGGCGCGGTCGCCGAGCGTGAGACGGCCCTGGCCGACGAAATGCTGACGCGCTTCGGTGAGGAGATCTGGCGGCGTTGGCTCGCCGACTGGCGGGTTGCCGCCGACCGCCGCCCCCTGGCGGTCCGGGTGCCCGATCTCGACTATCGCGTCGAGGGCGATCGGGTCGAACTGGCCTTTTCCCTGCCGCCCGGCAGCTACGCCACCGAGCTGGTGGCCGAACTGTTTGCCGCCAAGGTGACGCCATGGTGACGAAGTAACGGCGCGGCGGCGTGGCGCTGCCGGCAGCATCTCGCGGCCCGCCCGACTAGGCTCTCTGCAGTCCGACACGTGAGGAGAGTTTCCGATGGTTGAATCGATCGCGGTCCTGATGGGGTCCATCGTTCTGGTGGCGCTGACGGCCCTGACCGGCGGCATCTTTCGTCCCGATGGCTGGTATCGATCCCTGGCCAAGCCCGGCTGGACGCCGCCGGACAAGGTCTTTCCCATCGCCTGGGCGCTGCTCTATCTGCTGATGGCCATCGCCGCCTGGCGCGTGTTCATGGCCGACGAGTCGACCGCTCGCACCGCCGGCCTGATCCTCTATGGGCTGCAACTCGTGTTCAACGCCGCCTGGTCGTGGTTGTTCTTCGGTCGCCGGCGCATCGTGGCGGGATTGGTGGACATCCTGCTGCTGTGGATGGTGCTCAGTCTCACCGTCGTGTTGTTCGCCCAGGTCAGCAGCCTTGCCGCCGCACTCCTGATTCCCTACTGGTTCTGGGTGGCCTTCGCCGCGCTGCTCAACGCGCGCATCTGGAAGCTCAATCCGTTCGAGTCATCACCGCGTCACGGCTGACCATCAGCCTGTTCATTGGTCGTGCATTGGTCGTCTCGCGACGCCCGACGGGCAGAATTGGGTAGAATCCCGGCTTTGACGTCCACAGTGGCACCCATCGGCCACCAACGGGGCTATCAACGGGGCCACACCCGGGAGCGACCATGTCCGAGCACAACCTGCCGCCCGATTCGTCGGAGGCGCACGACGAGGAAGACCTCGGCCCGAGCAAGTCCCAGGTCAAGCGCGAGGCGCATGCCGCCCAGGACCTGGGCGTCAGCCTGGCCGAACTGGATGCCGATGCCCTGGATCGCCTGCCGATCACCGACCGGCTGCGCGATGGCATCGAGAAGCTCAAGGCGACGCGCTCGCGCGGGGCGGCCAAGCGCCAGCGTCAGTACATCGGTCGCCTGATGCGCGAAGAGGATGTCGAGGCCATCGAGGTAGCGCTTAACCGGCTCGATCCGAATTCGCCGGAAAACCAGCGCCGGCAGATGCAGGCCGAGGCCTGGCGGGATGCGCTGATCGAGGATCTGGCGGCAATCACCCGGTTCGTGGACAGCTACCCGGCCGTGGACGTCCAGCACTTGCGTCAATTGCAACGCGGCGCCCGGGCGGAATCCGCGCGCGAGGAATACGGCAAGGCCAGCCGGGCATTGTTTCTCGAGGTGCGTGCCGTGATCGAGGCCGCCGGCGAGATGAACGAACAAGGAATGAACGACGAATGAAGGTCACGATTTTTGGCACCGGCTACGTCGGCCTGGTCACCGGCGCCTGTCTCGCCGAGGTGGGTCACGAGGTCACCTGCGTCGATGTCGACCCCGACAAGATCGCGCGCCTGAACGACGGCGTGATCCCGATCTACGAGCCCGGTCTCGAGCCGATCGTACGCGAGAACCACGACCAGGGCCGGTTGCACTTCACCACCGACGCGGCCGAGGGCGTGGCCTTCGGTGAACTGCAATTCATTGCCGTCGGCACGCCGCCGGACGAGGACGGTTCGGCCGACCTTCAATACGTGCGCGCCGTGGCGGCCACCATCGCCGAGCACATGGACGCGCCCAAGATCATCATCGACAAGTCGACCGTGCCCGTAGGTACCGGTGACCAGGTGCGCGAGGTGGTTGCCGAGACACTGGCACGCCGCGGGGTGGATTTCGCCTTCGATGTCGTCTCCAACCCGGAATTCCTCAAGGAGGGGGCGGCGGTCAACGACTTCATGAAGCCCGACCGCATCATCGTCGGCACCAGCGACCCGCACAGCGAGGCGGTGATGCGCGAGCTCTACGCGCCCTTCAACCGCAATCACGACCGCGTGATCGTGATGGACCTGCGCTCGGCCGAGCTGACCAAGTACGCCGCCAACGCCATGCTGGCGACCAAGATCAGCTTCATGAACGAGCTGGCCAGCCTGGCCGAGCGCCTCGGGGCGGATATCGAGCACGTTCGCCTCGGGATCGGCTCGGACCCGCGCATCGGTTACCACTTCATCTACCCGGGCTGCGGCTATGGCGGCTCGTGCTTTCCCAAGGACGTGCAGGCCCTCTCGCGGATCGCCCATTCGGTCGACCATGAGCCGCTGCTGCTCGATGCGGTCGAGGCGGTCAACCGCCGCCAGAAACACCGCCCGTTCGAGATGCTGGTCGCCCATTACGGCAGCGTCGAGGCGCTGGCCGGCAAGACCTTCGCCCTGTGGGGGCTGGCCTTCAAACCCAACACCGACGACATGCGCGAGGCGCCGTCACGCACGCTGATGGAGTCGCTGTGGGCCGCCGGTGCACGCGTGCAGGCCTTCGACCCGGAGGCGATGGAGGAAACCCAGCGCATCTACGGCCACCGTGACGACCTCTCCCTGGTCGGCACCCGCGATGCCGCCCTCAAGGGCGCGGATGCCCTGGTGATCTGCACCGAGTGGAAGGCCTTCCGCGCGCCGGACTTCGATCTGATGCGCGAATCGCTGGCCGAACCGCTGATCATCGATGGGCGCAATCTCTACGATCCCGAACGGCTCAAGGCGGCCGGTTGGCACTACTACGGCATCGGTCGCGGCGAGACGGTGCGCGGCGACACCTAGCCGTTCATCCGCCTGCAGGGATGACAAACGCGGCCTAGACTCCGGTTGGATTCAAACAAGAACCAAGGGAGGCGTGTCATGAAACAGTCAGCCTGGATGATCGGGGCGACCTTGCTCGCGGCCGCCGGCGTGGCCGGCGCCGAGGAAATGAAGGTCAAGGTCACGCCGGAGCTCGAATCCGTCACCGTGATGCACGAAGACGAAAAGGTCGAGATCAAGCGGAACCAGGATCCCGACAACCGCATCGCCGAGGACTACCAACAGACGAGTCGGGAATGCCCACCGTTCTGCGTGCAGCCCATCCAGCTGCTGCCGGGGGTGCACACGATTGGCGAGATCGAGCTGCTCAACATGCTCGCCGATCGGGCCATGGAGAAAGACGAGTTCCTGCTGATCGATTCGCGCACCCCGGACTGGTTCAACAAGGGCACCATTCCCAGCGCGGTCAATATCCCCTGGACCAAGCTCTATCCGGGGTCGTCCACCTTCGATCCGTTCGTGGCCGAGACATTGCTGCTCGACGAATTCGGCGTGAAGAAGGACGGCGGTCTGTTCGATTTTCGCCAGGCCAAGAAGCTGGTGCTGTTCTGCAATGGCCCCTGGTGCGGTCAGTCGCCCACCAATATCAAGGCGCTGGTGGCGCTGGGCTACCCGGCCGACAAGATCTACTGGTACCGGGGCGGCATGCAGCTGTGGCACACCCTGGGCCTGACGACGGTGGATCCTTCCTGACCCGTCTTTCCCATCCTCGTCCGCCATATGACGACCGGCCAGGTGCCGGTCGTTTTTCGTTTCGATAGGCCGTTGATAGCCAACGATGAAAAATATATGGGTGGGAAGATAAAAAACCGGCGCGGATGTGGCCTTTTGCCTCGATTTTGGATAGCTTGTGCCCAACGGCCATGACAAGTGACGACGCCGACAGAATGCGGCGTGCTTGACGGTGGGAACGGCGGGATCGAGTCGCCACAACGGAATGATCAGCACACGACGCAGCACATGCAACGACGCCGCTTTCTGATGTTCGCCCCGCTGGCCGGCGCCGCGCTCGCGGGAGGGTGCCTCACACCCGACCAGTCCATCCGCGTTGCCTACCATCCCTGGATTGGCTACGAGACGCTGATGCTCGCCTCGCAGTTCGACTGGTTGCCGGCGACGGTCTCGCTTACCCGGCTGGGGTCGGCGAGCCTGTCGCTTGAAGCCTTGCAGCGGGGCGAGATCGATGCGGCCACCCTGACCCTCGACGAGGTGATTCGCGCACGACGTGCTGGTCTCGATCTCGTGGTGGTGCTGGTATTCGATGTCTCCTCGGGGGGCGACGTATTGCTGGTGGGCGAGGGCATTGATTCGCTCGCCGACCTGGCCGGCAAGCGCATCGCGGTCGAGGTGGACGGGGTCGGCGAGACGTTGCTGGATCGCGTGCTCGCCCGGGCCGAACTCGACTGGGATGACGTCACCATTGTCGATCGCCCCGCTACCCAGCACCTGAACGCCTGGCGGGGTGGCGAAGTGGATGCGGTGGTGACCTACGAGCCGACCGCCTCGCAGTTGCAGACCGCGGGCGCCGAACGGTTGATCGACAGTCGCGACTTTCCCGACCTGATCTTCGACGTGCTCGCCGTCCGTCGCGACCGCATCGGTCAGGTCGACCAGGTGCTGACCGACCTGATCCGTGCGCATTTCCGCGGGCTGCATCACCTGCGCACGAATCGTCAGGATGCCGTCTACCGAATCGCGGACGCCCAGCAAATCGACGAGCGAACCGTCACCTGGTCGATCGCCGGGGTTCTTCTGCCGGGGCTCGAGGCCAACCGCCGTTACCTGTCGCGAAACTCGCGGCTGTTTGATGCCATACGCTCCCTCCATTCACGGCTGTCCAACGGTGAGCCGCCGCCTTCAATGGCCGCCATCGACCACTGGGTGACGGCCGACTACCTGCCGCGCGAGGAGACCCCGTGAGGCGGCGCCTGCCAATCGCCTGGTCGCTGCTTGCGTTGCTCCTCTGGACCGGCGGGGCACAGGCGCTGATGTCCGAGAACGAGGTGCTGGTGGGCGTATTCGGCATGCGCCCGGCACCCATCATGGAGCAGCGTTTCCAACCCCTGGTCGACTACCTCAACGACAACATCTCGGGCGTGACCTTCCGCCTCAAGGTGCTGCCGCCCGATCAGCTCGACCATGCTATCCGGCGCAATCAGGTCGACCTGCTGCTGACCAACCCGACCCATTACGTGATGGTTCGGTCGGAGAACACGCTCTCCGGGGTGTTGGCCACCCTGGTCGCGCGTCATCAGGGCACCACCACCCGCAGCCTCGGGGGCGTGATCATCACGCGCAAGGGCGAGACCGGGATCGAGGCGCTCAAGGACCTCGCGGGAAAGACGATCGCCGCGCCGGGTACCGAATTCCTGGGGGGATACCGTGCCCCGCTGTACGAGGTATTCGATGCCGGCGTGGACCTGCGCGAGACGGCAAGCTTTCGTTTCGTCGGCACCCACGACGCGGTAATCGAGGCGGTGTTGACCGGCAAGGTCGACGTCGGTTTTATCCGGACCGGCGTGCTCGAGAACCTGCGCGGGCTGGGGGCGTCGCATATCGACAACCTGCGGGTGGTCAATCCGCAGTCGGTGGGCAGCTATCCGTTCGCGGTCTCCACCCGGCTGTACCCCGAATGGCCCATGGTGACCATGCAGCACATGGGCGCCGACCTGGAACGCCGGATCGGGGCGGCGCTGTTCTCGCTCGATACCAGTGATCCGGCCTCGATGCTCGCGGGGATCGCCGGTTTCGGCCCGCCGGGCGACTACGCGCCGGTCGAGGAGCTCAGCCGTCGTCTCGGCCTGCCGCCGTTCGACACCCCGCCCGAGATCACGTTGACCGATATCTGGACGCAGCACCGCGTCCTCATCATGGTGCTGGGTGTGTCGGTCCTCCTGATCGCCGGGTTGTCGCTTGCGCTGCTGTTGCGCCACCTGGCCGTGCGGCGGAGTGAGGAGCGGTTTCGGCGTTTCTTTGAAGACAATGCGTCGGTACTCCTGCTGCTCGACTTCGAGAAGGGCGAGATCCTGGACGCCAATGACGCCGCGGCGGCATTTTATGGCTGGTCACGCGAGGAGTTGATCGGCCAGCCCGTTGACCGGCTCTGGGCTCACCGTTGCCAGCAGTTCGACGAGTTCAGCAACGGCGGCGTGGCCGGCGGCCAATGTCACCTGCACACGCATC
The DNA here is from genome assembly GCF_034479635.1 of Guyparkeria halophila. NCBI lineage: Bacteria > Pseudomonadati > Pseudomonadota > Gammaproteobacteria > Chromatiales > Thioalkalibacteraceae > Guyparkeria > Guyparkeria halophila. Next base: position 1,557,710 of record NZ_CP140153.1, on the reverse strand, counting down.
GCCTGCGTTCCGGCGAGGAGCGTCGGGTCGAGGTGCACGTCACGCCCATGAACGACCATCCCCAGGGCGGGCGCATGTTCGTGATCGTCCACGACATCACCGAGCGCGAACGGGCCGAGGAGGCCCTCAATCGGGAACGGGAGCGATTGCGCAACGTGATCGAGGGGACCAATGTCGGCACCTGGGAATGGAACATCCAGACCGGCGAGACCGTCTTCAACCCCCGCTGGGCGGAAATGGTCGGCTACGAGTTGCATGAACTCGAACCGACCACCATCGATACCTGGAAGCACTTTGCCCACCCCGACGACCTGTTGCATTCAGAGCGCTCGCTGGAGGCATGCTTCAGTCGGGAAAGGGATTATTACGAGGTCGAGGTGCGCATGCAGCATCGCGATGGCCACTGGATCTGGGTGCTCGACCGTGGCCGTATCCTCGAATGGACCAGCGACGGAAAACCGCTGCGCATGTGGGGCACGCACCAGGACATCACGGCCCGCAAGCAGATGGAACAGGACCTCCAGCTGGCCGCCTCGGTGTTCGTCCATGCCCGCGAGGCCATCCTGATCACCGATCTCGAGGCGCGCATCATCGACGTCAATGCCGCCTTTACCGAGATGACCGGCTGGCGCCGTGACGAGGTGATCGGTCACACACCGAAATTCCTGCAGTCGGGCCACCACGACGGCGAGTTCTATCGGCACATGCGGGCACGCCTGCGTTCGGCGGGCTACTGGAGCGGCGAGCTGTGGAATCGCCACAAGAACGGCGAGCTGTTTGCCGAGCGCCTGACCATCAGCCTGGTGCACGACGCCGAGGGGCGGCCCCGCAATTACATCGCCTTGGCCTCCGACATCACCGATATCAAGAAATACCAGAAGGAGCTGGAGCATCGGGCCAACCACGATGCCCTGACCGGGTTGCCCAACCGGGTGCTGATGGCCGACCGGCTGCGCCAGGCCATGGCCACGGTACGTCGCAACCACGGCACCCTGGCGCTGGCCTTCCTCGATCTCGATGGTTTCAAGACCGTCAACGACGAGCACGGCCATGACATGGGCGACAAGCTCCTGGTCGAGGTGGCCAAGGACCTGGGCGCCCAACTACGCGAGACGGACACGCTCGCGCGCATCAGCGGTGACGAGTTCGTGATGATTCTGGGTGGGCTGGAGCGCGAAACGGATGCCGAGCCGATCATTGCCCGCCTGGTCGAGAAGGCGGCCCGTGAACGTCACATCGACGGGGAATCGATCCAGGTCACGGCGAGCATCGGCTACACCTTCTACCCGCAGGCAAGCGAGCTCGACGACGAGATGTTGCTCAAGCAGGCCGACGAGGCCATGTACCAGGCCAAGGCAAGCGGGCGGAATCGCGCCTGCCGCTACGCACCGGTCGACAGCGAAAGCGCGTAGTCGAAGGCGCGGCCCTCACGGTCAACGACGGGCCGCCTTTCCGGTCTCGGCCCGGTCAAGGGCCGAGGTGGCTCTGGCGGTCCCGCCCGGTGTCAGTTCGCCTTCGGTGACGCGTCCGCGTCTGGCGCCTCGCTGTGCTCGCCAAGCCCGGTGCGCGGCGGCTCATCCGGCCCGAGCACCGTGTCCGGGGCAGAGGGGTGGACCTCCTCGGCGGCGGCACGCTCGGCCTCGCGTTCGGATTCACGCAACAGCAGATTCTCGATCCGCTGGCGAATCACGCGCTCTTTTTCCTCGCGTTGCCAGAACTCCTGGGTCAGGTCGCGGTGCAGGGCGAAGGCCATCAGCACCATCAGCAGCATGAAGGGGAAGGCGGCGACGATCGACACCGTGCGCAGCCCCTCGAGCCCGCCGCTCAACAGCAGCACCACCGCCATCGACAGCTGCAGCATGCCCCAGAGCACGCGCACGAAGCGCGTCGGGTTGAGCACGCCCTTGGAAGTGAACATGCCCAGCACGAAGGTGGCCGAATCCGCCGAGGTGATCACGAACACGCTCACCAGCGTGATCGCGAGCAGCCCCGCGTAGGTGCCCCAGGGCAGTTGCTCGAGCGTGGTGTAGAGCCCGGCGGGCACCTCGCGGGCCACCGCATCGGCAATGCCGGCGGCCTCGTAGAGCTCCATGTAAATCGCGCTGCCGCCGAAGGCGGCGAACCACAGCATGCTCAGGCCCACCGGCACGACCATCACGCCCAGCACGAACTCCCGGATCGTTCGCCCGCGCGAGATCCGCGCGATGAACGAACCGACGAACGGCGCCCAGGAAAGCCCCCACGCCCAGTAGAACATCGTCCACTGCTCGACCCAGTGTTCGCTGGAGTAGGGCGTGGTCACGAGACTCATCTGCACGATATTGCCCAGGTACTCGCCCATCGTCTGGGTGAACTCCTGGAAGATGAACGCCGTCGGCCCGAACAGGATCACGTAGGTGAACAGGGCGATCGCCAGGATCATGTTCAGATTCGAGAGATAGCGAATGCCGTGCTTGAGCGGCGTCATCGCCGAGAGCGTGAACAGCACGCCCAGCCCGGCAATGATCAGCATCTGCGTCGAGGTGCCGTACTCGATCCCCTCGAAGCGCGCGATGCCGCTGTTGATCTGCAGGGCACCCAGGCCCAGCGTGGTGGCCACCCCGAAGATGGTCGACACCACCGCCAGCGTGTCGATGGCCACGCCCCAGCCGCTATCGACGCGGCTGCCCAGCATGGGGCGGAAGGTCTCGGAAATCAGGCCGCGCGCATTGTGGCGAAAGCGGATGTAGGCGATCGCGAGCCCCACCAGTGCGAAGTTCGCCCACTGGTGCAGCCCCCAGTGGAAGAAGGCATAGCGCATGCCCGTCTGTGCCGCGTCCACCGAGCGTGGCTCGGCGATTCCCAGCGGTGGCTCGTTGAAGTGCATCATCGGCTCGGCCACGCCCCAGAAGACCAGGCCCACGCCCATGCCGCCGGAGAAGATCATGGCAAGCCAGCTCTTGAAGCTGAACTCCGGCGGCTCGTCGTCCGGTCCCAGCCGGATGTTGCCGAACTTCGACAGTCCCAGGAACAGGATGAAGATCACGAACCCGCTGGTCGCCAGCAGGTACATCCAGCCCATCTTGTTCGCGGTGTAATCCAGCACCTGGTTGGCGACCCGCTCGACGTCGGCGGGGTAGAGCGCGGCCACCGTGACGAACACGGCGATGATCATCACCGAGAGATAGAAGACCGTGCCGACGTCGCCCAGCAGGCGGCCGTAGAGGAGTTGGAACTTGTTCATGGGGCCTGTCCGTGACGGCGGATGGGTTCGTCGAGACTGATCGTCACCTTAGCGGATTTGGGCGGTTGGGGCAGGGCGGGCGATCAATCGACGGTATCGTCGGCCCGACGGAGACCGGGCCAACCCGCTCACCCCGGCAACCGTAGGAGCGCCTTCAGGCGCGAAATCCGCTGCATCCCCGCACGCTCACCAACCCCACTGTGGAAGCTTGCCCCGCAAGCGAAACGCGCCGACGGCGTGTGTCCCGCTTTGAGGCTGAGGGTGTGGGCCAATTGAGTGGGAGTGGGACGGTTTCGGGCGTTTGTTGCGTTTGGCAATTTCGTCTGTAACTCATCGCCAACGCCCGAGGCACTTTCTATTGCTTGTCCAATAGAAAGTGCCCAAAGACAAGGACACCCCGGCGCCTTGGCCCTTCGGGCTTCCCTCGTCACCGCCGGGTTGCGGACGGGTCGGTTCGACGCGACCTCCTGTCGCGTAGAACCTCTGGTCGGCGGTCCTGCTCCGCTACCGCTACGCGTTCACCGGGCTGCAGCGTGCCACTGGCACGCCGTTCCCGATTCACCCATGCCGCTCCGACCCTGCAACCCAGCGGCGACGAGGCAAGGCGCAGGGGCCCCGGGTGTGCCGGCCGAGGCATGTTTGCCGGGAAATGTATTGAGTTGCCAATCCGGGAACAGGACAGCCGCTTTCGCGGCCAGGGGTCGCCCCCACAGAGCCCCGCGTAGGTTGGACTTCAGTCCAACGTCGCCCGATAGGGCGACTGTTCATCCGTATGGATTGTTGGGCTAAAGCCCAACCTACAAAGATGTGGCACGGAGTCATCAGCCACGAGAGCCCCTTCGCCCTTGCCGAGCGGCCGGGGTGCCGCAGGGTCGGCGCAACATGGGTGAATCGGGACCGGCGTGCCAGTGGCACGCCGCATGCCCGATGAACGCGGAGCGCAAGCGTAGCTGGACCGTTGCGCCGAGGTTCGCCGCGACAGGACGTCGCGTCGAACCGACCCGTCCGCGTCAGCCCGGCCGGGAGGGAAGCCCGCAGGGCCAAGGCGAGGGGTGCCGTTCTCTTTGGGTACTTTCTCTTGGGCAAGCAAGAGAAAGTGCGCTCGCGCGCGTGGCACCGTGAGGTGAGTAGCATGCGTGCGAAATTTCAGAAGCGATTTAAATACTTCTGACCCCTTTATCCTTGGTTTATCAGCTATTTGAACCTTACGGGGTCGTATTCTCGGATACCGGATTTCCGGATTCATCGACATATCGAAAACGTGGTGGGATCAGGCGAACCCAGCTGACTCCGAGTGCGCCCGGATGTTCTTCGACTAACAGCGGGTAGCCGGAGCGAACGGCGTTGAATAGCGATGTGCCGACCTCCAATTGCGTGTCCCCCTGCGATTCGTGCCATGGGGCCAGATGGAGGTAGTAGCTTGTGCTCCGGTGGCCGTGAGATATCTCTTTTTTTAGTACCTCGACGACATGCCGTTCGCCCGATGAGGAGTCGAACGCCATATTGGCTTCGCGCAGGACCGAGTAGCTGGTCAGCCCCGCGCCGAGGATGCCGGTGAGAACCACTTCAATCAGTACGACGTGAGTGCGTGTGGTCCGACCCATCCAGGCAAACGTGAACACCACGAGTGCGGCAAATACCGCGATGGCGGTAACAAACGCCATCTCGACCAGGGGCCAGATCTCGAGCGGCGCTGGAATGGGGAAGAGTATCTGGCGGGAAAAAAATAGGAATCCGCCTAGAAAGAGGGCAACGCAAATGCTCCCGATCAGAGCGGCCTTTTTGTTCACTTGATCCTCGACACCCCGTGCGGTTTCCGGTATCTCCTGCTCCATTGCCTCGGAAAGCTCGCGCAGATCCGGCACGAAGGTGTCGGCCAGCACCATGGGGGGTGACCCTTTCTTCCGCTTCTTGGCGACGACTTCGATCCACAATTGACCGCGACGCACGACGAATTGTCGGAACCGGACCCCGTTGGGTTCGCACGAATCCGCGAGGCGTAGCATGAGCGCCTGTGTTTTGGGGCTTGTCTGCATGGCCCGGCAGACAGGGGCTGCGTCCGTAACCAGATGGAGGGTGCGGTCGAACTTCGGGTTATCGCTGCGGCAGGCGACCGAGATGCCCAGTGCACTGAAAAGGCGATCCCACCAGCGCTTGCGCTTCACGCGCAAGTGGATGTCGGGTGCTTTCTCGTAGCCAAGCCGCTCGATGGTTTTACGACTGGGTCGGGCAGCAAAGGAGTACAGCGTGCCTTCCGGTGGCGTCTGAAACGGCTCGCGCTTGCGTTGGCGCCTGGAGAGAAGGGGTTTGGCTTTCCAGCGGTCGTCGCGCCTTAGGCGATAGAAGTACACGGTCAGACCGATCAGCGCGATGACGCCAGCGAGCAGCATCCACATGGGACGTTCTCCTTGTCCTGTTTTTCGTCCTTGAAGGCGAGATCAGTGTCGATTACGTCCTGTGTAGCCGTCTGATCCCGCGTAGAAGCATGCCGGTAAGCAGTATGTCGGCGCAAGCGCCACCTATGGGGTGTCGCTGGGGGAGCCGGATGCCTTCGGGGGGAGGTGGTTCGGGTTTCGGGCGTTTGTTGGGTTTGGCAACTTCGTTTGTAACGCGTTGCCAACGCCCGAGGCCCTTTCTATTGCTTGTCCAATAGAAAGGGCCCAAAGACAAGGACACCCCGCTGCCTTGGCCCTTCGGGCTTCCCTCGTCAGCGCTGGCTTGCTGTAGGGCTCGGTTCGACGCGACCTCCTGTCGCGGCGAACCTCGGCGCCACGTCCATGTGGCGCCGACCCGGCAAGCCAGCGATGACGAGGGAAGGCACAGGGGCCCCGGGGATTGCTAACCGAACCTTCCTAGGTGAAGAACGGCCTTTGTTGCCGACCTGAACGCAGGACAGCCGCACTGCGGCTTTCGCGAGCGGGGCTCGCTCCCACAACCACCAGATCCCCCGTGGGAGCGAGCCCCGCTCGCGAAACGCGCCAAGAGCGCGTGCCCAACCCAAAGCAGCACCAATCAAGTTGTTCTTGGCACCGAATTACCAGACTCGTCGATCCCCTTCGCCCTTGCCGAGCGGCCGGGGTGCCGCAGGGTCAGCGCCACATGGACGTGGCGCTGAGGTTCGCCGCGACACGACGTCGCGTCGAACCGACCCGTCCGCGGCACCTCGGACGGGAGGGAAGCCCGCAGGGCCAAGGCGAGGGGTGCCGTTCTCTTTGGGCACTTTCTCTTGGGCAAGCAAGAGAAAGTGCCTCGCGCGCTTGGCATGGTGGCATAGAGATGAACGCTCTATTTCTGGAGCGTGCGAAACTTTACCTAAGCGCGAATTCTTCTGCTCCGATTTGATTTAAATTAAAACAAGTCCTCGAGTTCAAGATCGCTTTCAATGGTGTCCCTTAAATCACCGCAAATTCCGTCCAAGCCGGGAAAGATACTGGAGTATGATATGCCAAGAACGCTAAGTTCTTTTCGAAGTCTTATTTTGTGTCCGGCGGGAATCTTTATACCTTTCTGCTCGGATCCTACTAATTCTCGGTTAGGAGTCGCTGAGCATACAAAACAACCAGCCTGTCCAACAATTCGTTCTGTGATGTGAGGAGGGTGATATGCAAAAGGGAACTCTATGTCAAAAAGCCCATCGTTGGGTACACTCGCTTCTGAACGTTTGTATTTGGCTATTATGACTTCTCCATCTGCCTCTATTGTTGGGTCTGAGGCAAAATATATAGCTATAAGAGGGTTTAGCGTGTAGTCCAGCAGACGTGTCGGGCACCCATGATGTTGCATCAAGCAAAGCCAATCGATATCCGATTTTGGCGTAACTGAAAGAGAAGCAATACTTCTATTTTTAAACTCTTCTAATATGGCTTTTTCTTTATCGAGCACCTTCTCCCAGTCGCCACTAAAGCTTCGTCCAATGGATGGGATTGCTTGCCATGAGGAATCTGCATGTCCTCTAAATATAGTGGTGGGTCCGCGATCGAAGTTCCTAAGCAAATCGGGAAGTAAGTTCATAAATATGCCCTAATGTGCGCTGTCAAAAAGCTGGCCGTGCGTGTTAGTCAACCAGAAGTGGAAATTAAGACGCCCCGCTGGCTTTGCTAGCGGGGCGTTTTCTCACATCTTCAAGCTGCCGGCCGAGCTCTTACCAGGTCAGCGCACCCCCAGTCTGATAATCCGTAACCCGAGTCTCAAAGAAGTTCTTCTCCTTCTTCAGATCGACCACTTCGCTCATCCACGGGAACGGGTTGGTAGCCCCCGGGTAGAGCTCGGCCAGGCCGATCTGGCTGCAGCGGCGGTTGGTGATGAAGTGCATGTACTCCTCGCACATCTCGGCGTTCAGGCCGAGCAGGCCGTTGGGGATGGTGTCGCGGGCGTAGTCGATTTCGAGTTCGCAGGCCTCGCGCAGCATCTCGTGGACTTCGTGCTGGAAGGCCTCGCCCCACAGTTCCGGGTTCTCGATCTTGATCTGGTTGATCAGGTCGATGCCGAAGTTCAGGTGGATGGACTCGTCGCGCATGATGTACTGGTACTGCTCGGCGATGCCGGTCATCTTGTTGCGACGGCCCAGCGACAGGATCTGCGCAAACCCGGTGTAGAACCACATGCCCTCGAAGACCACGTAGAAGGCGACCAGGTCACGCAGGAAGTTCTGCGCGCCTTCCTGCGTGGAGGTGTTGAAGGTGCCTTCGGACAGGTCCTGGGTGTATTTCAGTGCCCAGGAGTCCTTGGCGGTGATCGACGGCACCTCGCGGTACATGTTGAACAGCTCGCCCTCGGCCAGACCGAGGCTGTCGACGATGTACTGGAAGGTGTGGGTGTGCACCGCTTCCTCGAACGCCTGTCGCAGCAGGTACTGGCGGCACTCGGGGTTGGTAACCTGCTCGTAGACGGCAAGCACGATGTTGTTGGCGACCAGGGACTCCGCGGTGGCGAAAAAGCCGAGGTTGCGCATCACCATGTTGCGCTCGTCCTGGGTCAGGCCGTCCTTGGATTTCCACAGGGCCAGATCCGCCTGCATGGAAACCTCGGTGGGCATCCAGTGGTTGTTGCAGCCGGCGAGGTACTTCTCCCAGGCCCACTGGTATTTCAGCGGCAGCAGCTGGTTGACGTCGGCAGTGGCGTTGATGATGCGCTTTTCCGAGACGTCGACGCGACCGGCGTTGGCCTCGATGCCACCCAGACCGGTCTGGTCGGCGCCCTCGGCCAGCGACGGGTCGAAGTGATGCTCCTGACCATCGTCGTAGGCGGCGGGCATCACGCTGGCCGCGTCGTGCGACGGCTGCGGCTGGCCGGCCGGTTGCGGGTTGTCGTCACCTTTCTTGAGCGGATCATTCCAATCGAGCATGTCTTTCTCCTTTTTCTCCGGTGGGTCACCGGGCCGGGCAGGGCGGCTGCCCGGCGCTATTCACAATTAATCGGGGTACGCCTTGCGGGGCTCGCCTTGAGCGCCGACCTTGATCGCCGGTCTTACTGGCAGGCCTCGCACTCGGGATCGTCGATGGAACAGGCCTGCGGGCCGGCGGCGGCCTGCGGGTCGGCGGACACGCCGCGCAGCTTGCCGTCGAGCTTGTTCATCGTGGTCTTCTCGATCCGCGTCTTGGAGGCGGCACGCAGGTAGTAGGTGGTCTTGAGGCCACGTACCCAGGCGAGCTTGTACATGTTGTCGATCTTCGGACCCGAGGGCTCGGCCATGTACAGGTTCAGGGACTGGGCCTGATCGATCCACTTCTGGCGGCGCGAACCGGCCTCGATCAGCCAGCGCGGGTCGATCTCGAAGGCGGTGGCGTAGAGCTGCTTGAGCTCGTCCGGCACGCGGTCGATCGCCTGCACCGAGCCGTCGAAGTACTTGAGATCGTTGACCATGACCTCGTCCCACAGGCCGAGATCCTTGAGATCGCGGACCAGGTACGGGTTGACCACGGTGAACTCGCCCGAGAGGTTCGACTTGACGAACAGGTTCTCGAAGGTCGGCTCGATCGACTGCGACACGCCGCAGATGTTCGAGATGGTGGCCGTCGGCGCGATCGCCATGGTGTTGGAGTTGCGCATGCCCTGTTTCTTGATCTTCTTGCGCAGGGCGTTCCAGTCCAGGGTCTGATCCGTGTTCATGTCGAGGTACTCGCCACGCGATTCGGCCAGCAGCTCGATCGAGTCGATCGGCAGGATGCCGCGGCTCCACAGCGAGCCCTCGTAGCTCGCGTAACGACCCCGCTCGGCGGCCAGATCACTGGAGGCGGAGATGGTGTGGTAGCTGACCGTCTCCATGGAGCGGTCGGCGAACTCGACCGCCGCATCCGAGCCGTAGGCGATCTTCTGCTTGTAGAGCGCATCCTGGAAACCCATGATCCCCAGGCCCACCGGGCGGTGGCGCAGGTTGGAATTGCGCGCCTGCGGCACCGAGTAGTAGTTGTACTCGATCACGTTGTCGAGCATGCGCATCGCCGTCTTGATGGTGCGCTGGACCTTCTCCTCGTCGATGCCGTTCTCGGTGGTGTGCTGCGCCAGGTTGACCGAGCCCAGGTTGCACACGGCGATCTCGGAGTCGTTGGTGTGCAGGGTGATCTCGGTGCAGAGGTTGGAGCTGTGTACCACGCCGGCGTGCTGGTTGGTGTAACGCAGGTTGCAGGGGTCCTTGAAGGTGACCCACGGGTGACCGGTCTCGAACAGCATCGAGAGCATGCGGCGCCACAGATTGACCGCCGGAATCTTGCGGAAGTTCTTGATCTCGCCCCGTTCGGCCTTCTCCTCGTAGGCGGTGTAGGCCTTCTCGAAGGCGGTGCCGGAGAGATCGTGCAGGTCGGGGCACTCGGCCGGCGAGAACAGCGTCCAGTCGGCTTCCTCGGCGACCCGCTTCATGAACAGGTCCGGCACCCAGTTGGCGGTGTTCATGTCGTGGGTGCGGCGACGGTCATCACCGGTGTTCTTGCGCAGGTCGAGGAATTCCTCGATGTCCAGGTGCCAGGTTTCCAGGTAGGCGCAGACCGCGCCCTTGCGCTTGCCGCCCTGGTTGACCGCCACGGCGGTGTCGTTGGCCACCTTGAGGAACGGCACGACGCCCTGGGACTTGCCGTTGGTGCCCTTGATGTGGCTGCCCAGCGCCCGGACGCGGGTCCAGTCGTTGCCCAGACCGCCGGCGAACTTGGAGAGCAGGGCGTTGTCGCGGATCGAGCCGTAGATGCCGTCGAGGTGGTCCGGCACGGTGGTCAGGTAGCAGGAAGACAGCTGCGGGCGCAGGGTGCCGGAGTTGAACAGCGTCGGGGTCGAGGACATGAAGTCGAACGACGACAGCAGGCGGTAGAATTCGACGGCGCGCTCCTCGCGGTCGATCTCGTTTATCGCCAGGCCCATGGCGACGCGCATGAAGAACGCCTGCGGCAGCTCGAAGCGCACGTCGTCCTGGTGCAGGAAGTAACGGTCGTAGAGCGTCTGCAGGCCCAGATAGGTGAACTGCAGGTCACGCTCGTGATCCAGTGCCTGGCCGAGGCGATCGAGGTCGTACTGCTGCAGGGTCGGGTCGAGCAGCTCATGCTCGACGCCCACCTTGATGTATTCCTTGAAGTAGGCCGGGTAGATGGATGCCATCTCGGACTGGGTGCAGGCGGTCACCGGGTTGTGCACGAAACGCAGCGCCTCGGTGCGCATGGAGTCGAGCAGCAGGCGGGCGGCAACCTGGGAGTAGGCCGGGTCGATCTCGATCAGGGTGCGCGCGCTCATCACCAGCGCGGTGCTGACCTCGTGCTCGGCGACGCCGTCGTAGAGGTTGCGGATGGTCTCGTCGACGATGCGCTGGTTATCGACGCTCTCCAAACCGGCGCAGGCCTCGTCGACCAGGCGCGACAGGCGAACGGTGTCCAGCGGCTCGGTGGTGCCGTCGTAGCGGGTCACGTTGAGGCTGGTCTGCGGCGCGGCCTCGGCCTGCTCGTCCATCTCGGCGGCACGCTTCTGCGCCTGGCTCTCGCGGTAGAGGACGTAGGCACGGGCAACCTTGTGGTGGCCTTCGCGCATCAGCGCCAGCTCGACCTGGTCCTGGATGTCCTCGATGTGGACGGTGCCGCCGCCCGGCAGGCGACGCTTGAGCGCCTGGTCGATCAGCGAGACCAGCGACTCGACCGATTCGTGCACACGCGAGGAGGCCGCCGCACCGCCGCCCTCGACGGCGAGGAAGGCCTTGGTCATGGCGACCTTGATCTTGGACGGATCATAGGCGGTCAGCTTGCCGTTGCGTCGAATCACGCGTACCTGGCCCGGAGCGGCCACGGCACTCTCGATGCTGCTGGCCGCGCCGCCGGCGTTCTCGTGGTAGGCCTGGGTCGGGGTTTCTACTGTTTGACTGGTGCTCATGCCGCTGGTCCGTCCTCTGTGTTCTGGTTCGAAGGCCCGCTGCGTGCGGGTCGCCGATTCCCTGTGTCGATGGTGGTCCGTCCCGCGCTCCGGCAAACCGGAACGCGACGGGCCGCGCTGTCAGCCCGGCCCTTGTCTGGTCGACCGGCCGGCCGATGGGCCGTTGCCGGTGCGAATCCGGGGGTGGCGACCGGGTCGATCGCTGCCCCCTCGAAGGCCTTGATTGTGGTCGCTGGTCGAGCAAAGTCAACTGGGAAAATCGCAAATACTGTGCTCTGATGGAGTCAATACCACTATATGCTGTGTATTAGTTGGTGGGCAGGCTGGGGGAAGGTTCTGGGCAAGCGGTGAACAGCCTGTGGATAAACCCGGTGGGAAAACCGGTAACCCCGCGTCCCCGCACGGCTGTCCGCCGACCGGCCGGGGTCGTCATCAACAAAACCATCGGGGAGGAAAAAAATTTTTGTCTTCCAGCCTTGGGGGTAGGGCAAAACCCCGCGCCGTTGCCGGGGTGGAAGCGGCCCTCTCTGGGCGGCGTGCGTGCCCGGTTGGAGGGGGGTGTCGCGGCAGGCATAATCACGGCCATGGCGAGCTCGCGCGCGGCGCGGGCCGCCCCATCAGTTCAAGGGAGTAGGCATGCGGATTCTGGTCACCGGCGCCGCCGGTTTCATTGGCTCGACGTTGTCGGCGCGGTTGCTCGACCGCGGTGACACGGTCATCGGGCTGGACAACCTCAACGACTACTACGACGTCAGCCTCAAGGAGGCCCGCCTGGCCCGGCTGACCGATCGCGACGGCTTCTCCTTCGAGAAGCTCGACGTCGCCGACCGCGCCGGCATGGCCGCGCTGTTCGAGCGCGTCCGGCCCGAGCGCGTGGTGCATCTCGCCGCCCAGGCCGGGGTGCGCTACTCGATCGAGAACCCGCATGCCTACATCGATTCCAACCTGGTGGGCTTTACCAACATCCTCGAGGGCTGTCGGCACACGCAAGTCGCGCACCTGGTCTACGCCTCGTCGAGCTCGGTCTACGGCGCGAACAGCGCGATGCCGTTCTCGGTGCATCACAATGTCGATCACCCGCTGTCGCTGTATGCCGCGACCAAGAAGGCCAACGAGCTGATGGCGCACACCTACGCCTCGCTCTACGACCTGCCCACCACGGGGCTGCGGTTCTTCACCGTCTACGGTCCGTGGGGCCGGCCGGATATGGCGCTGTTCAAGTTCACCAAGAACATCCTCGAAGGCAAGCCGATCGACGTCTACAACCACGGTCATCATCGGCGCGACTTCACCTACATCGACGACATCGTCGAGGGCGTGATCCGCACGCTCGACCACGTCGCCACGCCCAATGCCGACTGGAGCGCCGCTGAGCCCGATTCGGGCACCTCGTTCGCCCCCTGGCGGGTGTACAACATCGGCAGCCACCGGCCGGTCGAGCTGTTGCGCTACATCGAGCTGATCGAGGAGGCCACCGGCAAGAAGGCCGATCTCAACCTGCTGCCGATGCAGCCGGGCGACGTGCCGGACACCTACGCCGACGTCGACGACCTCAAGGCCGACGTCGGCTACGCGCCCAGTACGCCGGTCGAGGAGGGCGTAGCCCGCTTCGTCGAGTGGTATCGCGGCTACTATGGGGTCTGAGGGCCCGACCCGCGTCGCGCCCCGCTGATCGAATCGCCACGTTGGGCCCGCCGGTGGGCGGCCCGGACGGCAAGGAGCCAAGATGGCCGCGGAACTCTGGGAAATACGCGATTTCATCGCCGGCGTGCCGGCCTTCGCCGAGCTGCCCGCCGCGGTGCTCGACGCCTTGCCGCGCCGCCTGACGGTGCGCTACCTGCGCCGTGGCCGGCCCTTCCCGCCACCCGATGCCGAGCCCGGCCTGTGGATCGTGCGCAGTGGTGCGCTGGCCGTGCGCGAACCCGATGGTCGCCTGCGCGAAAAGCTCGGCGAGACCGACCTGTACCTCGATGCCCCCGATGCGACCGAACACGATACCCGCGCGGACGACGATGGCGGTGCGGCCACCGTGGCCGTGGTCGAGGACAGCCTGCTCTACCAGTTGCCGTTGCCGGCGTTTGAGGAGCTGCTCGCGGCGCACCCCGTGTTCGCCTGGCGTTTCGAACGCACGCGGCGCGAGCGCCTCGAGCGCGCCCTGAGCGAGCTGGGCCAGGGCGGTCGTCCGGAGGGGCTGATGGCGGCAACGGTCGAGGCCCTGTTGCGACGCGAGCCGATCACCGCCTCGCCGGATACCCCCATCCGCCAGGGCGCCGAGATCATGACCGAGGCGCAGGTCTCGGCGCTGTTGCTGCTCGAGGACGACCGGTTGGTGGGACTGGTCACCGACCGGGACCTGCGCCGGCGTTGCCTTGCCGCGGGCGTGTCGGTCGACTCGCCACTGCGCGCGATCATGACCGAGACCCTGATCACGGTCGCCCCGACAGGCTCGGCCTTCGAGGCGTCCTTGCTGTTCTCGCGGCACAACATCCACCACCTGCCGGTGCTCGCCGAGGACGGGGCGCTGGTGGGCATCCTGTCGACCTCCGATCTGTTGCGCCACCAGGGCACCCATTCGATTCACCTGGTGCGCGATGCGATGGCGGCCCCGGACGTCGAGGCCATCGCGCGTGTCGGCTCGCGCCTGCCGGATCTGGAAGCCCAGTTGGTCGCGATCGGCGCGGAGGCCGAGCCGCTGGGCGAGGCCATGGTCACGGTCACCGATGCCATGACCCGCCGCCTGACCGAACTGGCCGAGCAGGAGCTGAGTAAGACCCTGGGTCCGGCACCCGTCGCCTGGGCCTGGGCGGCCCTGGGCAGCCAGGGGCGGCGCGAGCAGACCGCCTTCACCGACCAGGACAATGCCCTGATACTCGATGACGCCTTCGAGCCGGACCGGCATGGCGAATGGTTCGAGCGCTTGGCGCGCTTTGTCACCGACGGCCTGACTGCGGCCGGCCTGGAACCCTGCCCGGGCGGCACCATGGCCACCACCCCGGACTGGCGTCAGTCGTTGATCGGTTGGACGCAAACGTTTCATGACTGGATCGAACAACCGGAATCGCACTCGATCATGCTGGCCACCAACTTCTTCGACATGCGGGTGGTCGCCGGGCGCGAATCATTGCTCGACCGGCTTTGGGCGGCGGTGCGTCCGATGGCGCAATCCAACACCATCTTCCAGCGCCGTCTGGCCAACAACGCGCTGGCCATCCGCATGCCGCTGGGCTTTTTCCGCCGACTGGTGGTCGTCGATGACGAGCAGCACGACGAGCGGCTGGATCTCAAGCGGTACGGCTTGATGCCGATTGCCGATCTCGCCCGCCTGCAGGCGGTCAGTCTGGGGTTGCCGGAGTTGCACACGGTGCGGCGCCTGCAGGCCGTCGCGCGGGCCGGGGGGATGTCGGACCAGGCCGCGGCGGGCCTGGCGGATGCCTGGCGCCTGTTCTACGTGCTGCGTGCCCGCCATCAGGCCCGCCAGGCCCGCCGCGGTGAGCCGCTGGACAACCGGCTCGACCCGGACCAGCTCTCGGGCCTGGAGCGCGATCACCTGCGCGATGCCTTCCGGGTGGTCGATGACCACCAGCGCTGGGTACGCGCCCACTTTGATGTCAGCGGCACCCGCTGAGATGGCCCGCCTGCGCCTGTCCTGGTTTCCGCATGTCACCTGGCTCGCCATGCGCCGCCGCTACCATCGTCGGCGCGCGGCGGATGGCTCGCTCCTTGCCGACTTCCTCGACCGCCCCGTGGCGGATCTGGATGCCGACTGGCGCGAGGGTGGTTTCCTGGTGCTCGATTTCGAGACCACCGGACTCGATCCCAAGCAGGATCGCCTGCTGAGCGTGGGGTGGGTGGTGATGCGGGGGCCAACCATCGACCTGGCCACGGCGCACCACGAGGTGATCAACCCGATGGTCGGTATCCCCGAGCAGAGCGCGGTGATCCACAGCATCACCGACGATGCCGCCGCCGAGGGTGTGCCGGAGCGCCAGGCGCTGGAGCAGGTGCTCGAGGCGCTGACCGGGCGCGTGCTGGTGGCGCACAACGCACGCTTCGAGATCGCCTTTCTCAATGCCGCCTGCCGGCGCCAATTCGGCGCCGGGCTGGCCATCCCGGTAATCGACACCCTGCAGCTGGCCCGCCAGGGCTTCGAGCGGCGTCACCTGCATCACGGCCCGGGCGAGCTGCGCCTGGATGCCCTGCGTGGGCGCTACCACCTGCCGCGCTACCACGCCCACCACGCCCTGATCGACGCGCTGGCGACCGCCGAACTGCATTCGGCCCTGTGCCAGGACCGCGTGTCGCCCAAGGGACGGCTGCCGGTGCGGGATCTGCTGTCGGTGCTCTAACCCTTGGCGGGAAGGGACAGGCAAGGCGAATCCAGACAAAACGCAGAAAGTTATTGTGGAACGCAATCAACCAAGGAGGGTTGGTGCATGAGTTACAGCGACTTGCGTCGCGGTCGATGCTCGGAGCCCGGTCGGGAATATCTGGTGACGGCGGTGACCCGTGGGCGGAGGCCCACGTTTAAGGACTGGCAACTGGCTCGTCTGCTGATCACCACCTTCCGTGAGAGTGAGGTCGCCGATCGTGCCGACTGGCTGGCCTGGGTGGTGATGCCCGATCATTTCCATGCCCTGCTCAGGCTGCGGCAATCGAGCCTGGCGGACGTCATGCAACGGGTGCGCGGCGTCAGTGCCCGCCGGATCAATCGGCAATTGGGCAGGCACGGGCCACTCTGGCAACCGAACTACCACGATCATGCCTTGCGTGAGGACCAGGCGCGTCGTGACGTGGCGCCCTATATCGTGGCTAACCCGGTGCGGGCGGGACTGGTGGAGCGCATTGGAGATTATCCGCATTGGGATGCGGTCTGGCTTTGAAGTTGTGTCGGGGCGAAGCCCGACCTACAGAAGCCATGGATACCGAATCGACTCCGTAGGTCGGGCTTCAGCCCGACATCCCGTCCGCGTCACCGACCCGAGCACGATCGGGTCTCAGCGTGTCGGGCTGAAGCCCGACCTACAAGGGGCACGGCGGCCACATCGCCCGTAGGTCGGGCTTTAGCCCGACAAATCACGCTATTGCGGACCGGGCTCAGGCAGCGGTTTGCGCCGGCATGACGCGTTGGCTGATGCTCTCGCGCAGCGAGAGCAGGGCCGGGATGACGAATAGCACCAGCAGGGTGGAGTAGCCCAGGCCGAAGGCGATCGAGGTGGCCATCGGGATCAGGAACTGCGCCTGCAAGGATGTCTCGAACAGCAGCGGGGTCAGCCCGCCGATGGTGGTCAACGAGGTCAGCATCACCGCGCGCAGGCGCTGAACGGCGGCCTGCTCCAGCGCCTCGTCGACAGGCAGCCCGGCCTCGAGCTGGTCGCGGTAGAAGGCGACCAGGATGATGGCGTTGTTGACCACGATTCCCGACAGGCCGAACAGGCCGAACAGCGACAGGATGGTCAGCTCGATGCCCATCGCCCAGTGGCCGAAGATCGCCCCGACCAGCCCGAGCGGGATCACCGTGAGCACGATCAGCGGCATCGTCCAGGCGGAGAACACCCACACCAGCACGACGTACATCAACGCCAGGCCCAGGTAGAGACCGAATTTCATGTCGGCCATGGTCTCGCGCTGATCGGCCTGGCGGCCCTCGAAGCTGTAGCCGATGCCATGGCGGCTGGCCAGTTCCGGCAGGGTGTCGCGCTCGAGCGCGGCGCGCAGATTTTCGGCGTTGGCCAATTCGCGGTTGATCTCGGCAGAGACTTCCACGGCGCGCACGCCCTCGGCATGGCGGATGGCCTCGAAGCCCCGTTGCGAGCCGAGATCGACCACTTGGCGCAGCGGCACGAAGCTGCCGTCGTCGGTGCGGATGCTCAGGTCGTCGAGCGAGCCGATCTGGCGGCGTTCGGCGCGCGGCAACAGCACACGCACCTCCACCTCGTCCGGGCCGGACTGGTAGATCTGGCTCAGCGCCCCGTCGTAGGCCGCGCGCAGCTGGTTGCCGACATCGCTGGTGGTCAGGCCCAGCGCCCGGCCCTGGGCATTGACCGAGAAGGTGATCTGCTGGCGGCCGTAGGGCAGGTCGTCGGTGACATCGACCACCCCCGGCACCCCCTTGAGGGTCTCGGCCAGGGAGACGGCCGCGGCCTTGAGATCATCGGTGGTTCCGCCCTTGAGGCGCACGGTCAGGTCGGCGCCCGGCGGCCCGCCCTGGCGCGAACTGATCGAGAAGTTTTCCATGCCCGGCGGCATGCGGGCGTTCTCCCGCCAGGTGCGAATGAACTCGGCGTTGCGGGTGGTGCGGGCATCCGGCTCGACCAGCTCGATCAGCATCGAGCCGAGCTGGTCGCCCTGTGTGCCGCTTTCGGCCCCGATGGTGCCGCCCAGGCGGGTGATCGCAGTCTGGACCAGCGTCTCGCCCAGTTCCGCTTCGGTCTCGTTGAGGCTGCGTTCCAGCTCGTCCATGAACCCGGCCATGCGCTCGCGGTCGGTGCCGGCGACGAAGGTGGCGTTGGCGTAGACGATCTGAGACTCGGGGGTCGGGAAGAAGGTAAAGCCCAGTCGCCCGCCCGCCAACAGGCCGACGGCCAGGATCACGGTGGCCACCGCGGTCGCCAGGGTGACGGCGCGGTGGCCAATGGCGAAGCGCACGGCGGGTCGGAAGTGGCGCTGACGGAAGTGGTCGAACCGGCGATCGAACCCGGCGCGGAAACGAGCCATGCGCCCGGGTTGTCGTTGTTGGAGCTGGTCGTCGCGGTGGCGACCGCTGAACGCGCCGCGCAGGTGGCCGGGCAGGACCAGGAACGCCTCGACCAGCGAGGCGGCGATCACGCAGATCATCACCACCGGGATGTCGCGCAGGATCTGGCCGATGGTACCGCCGACCACCAGCAGCGGCATGAAGGCGGCGATGGTGGTCAGCGAGGAGGCCATCACCGGCCAGAACATCCGTCGCGCCGCCCCCTGCGAGGCAAGCAGGGGCGCCTCGCCATGGCGGAAATGCGCATCGGCGTCCTCGCCGACCACGATCGCATCGTCGACGATCACGCCCAGGGCCATGATCAGGGCGAACAGCGAGATCATGTTGATCGACCCGCCGATCAGCCACAGGATCGCCAGGGCGGCGAGAAAGGCCGCCGGGATGCCCGCTGCCACCCAGAAGGCCACGCGCCCGGGCAGGAACAGGTACAGCAGCACCAGCACCAGGATCAGGCCGCCGGCGCCGTTGGTGACCAACAGGTTGATGCGGTCGCGGATCAGTTGCCAGGACTGGTCATAGGCCTTGACGTGCAGGCCGGGCGGCAAGGTCGGGCGGGTCTCGTCGACCCACTGCTGCAGGGCGCGCGCCGACTCGAGGCTGTCACCGTGCTCGGCGCGCTGGAGCACCAGTTCGGCCGCCGGCATGCCTTCAAAGCGCAGCAGCAGCGAATCGCGCCGCGGCTCCTGCAGGATCTGCGCGATCTGGTCGAGGTCGAGCCGCGCCTGCGGGCTGCTGATCACCGACAGGTTGGCGAACTCCAGCGGTCGGCGGCGTTGCTCGACGGCCCGCAGTTCCCGTCCGCCGTCGGCACTGCCGAATTCGCCCGCCGGCACGTCGCGCGACAGGGCGTTGATCGTCTCCGAGAGCTGCGGCAGGGATTGGCCCAGGGCCACCAGCGAGGCGGAGGGCACCTCGATCGAGATTTGCTGCTCGGGCACGCCGTTGACGTTGACCCGGTCGATGCCCCGGTCGATCAGTTCGCGCTCGAAACGATCGACCCACTGGCGCAGGGCGCCGCGCTCGACATCGCCGTAGACCAGCAGCCGGGCGACCGGATCGAACTTCGGCGCCCGGCTGATCTGCGGATTTTCGGCGTCGGCCGGGAAGTTGCGGAAGGTATCGACCTGCTCGCGGACGTCATTGAGCGCGAGCACCGGGTCGGTGCCCTGCAGGAATTCCAGCGTGATGGTGGAGATGCCCTGCGCGGAGGTGGACGTCATGGTGTCCACGTCCGGCACGGCGCGCAGGCGTTCCTCGAGCGGGTTGGTGATGCCCCGCTCGACGTCCTCGGCCGAGGCGCCGGTCCAGACCACCGAGACGCTGACGATGTCCACCGCGAAATTGGGGAAGAACTGGATGTTCATCCGCGAGATGGCGAACAGCCCGCCGAGGATCATCAGCAGCATCACCAGGTGGGCGGCCACCCGGTGACGGGCAAAGCGCTCCAGTACGCCGCGCGGTTGCCCGTCGGTCATTCCGCGGTCCCGGTGGGGGAGGTATCACCGGACTCGGTCCTGGCGTCCTCCCAACGCACCCGCAGCCCGTCGACGGCATTGGGCAGCTGGGTGGTCGCCAGGCGATCGCCGACGGTCAGGGACGGGGCGCGTACCAGCAGGGCGCCTTTCCCGCCCATCGCGTCATCGCCGCGGTATTCGCCCAGCCGCTCGACCTGGGCGCGCTCGAGTCGTCCGTCGCGGATCCGGTAGACGTGATCGTTGCCGTAGAGCGCGCTGTGCGGGATGGCGACGGCATCTTCGACCGCCGGCATGTCGAGCTCGATCGTCAGCACCTGGCCGGCGCGCAGCGAGTGGTCGGGATCGACAAAGCCAAACAGTCCGGTCGCCCCCTGGCCGCTGGCCTCGGCGGCAATGCGCTCGAGCTCGAGCAACGCCCCGGTCTCGTGGGTGCGGGCCCGGGGCGGATCACCGGCCTGCAATGCCTCGAGCATCGAGCCGACCCGCGTGGAGGGAATCAGCGCGCGCGCCTCGAAGCCGTTCCAGGGGTAGAAGGTCAGGAGGGTTGCATTGGCGCCGACCTGGTCACCCGCGGTGACCTCGACGTTGCCGATCAGGCCGTCGGCCGGGGCGTCGACGCGGGCGCGTTCCAGATCGCGTTCGGCCGCCATCACGTCGGCCTCGGCGGCATCGCGGCGGGCCTCGAGACCGGCCAGGCGGGCATCGAACGTCGACAGGCGCTCGCGCCGGGTGTTCAGGGCGAGTCGGGCCTGGCTGAGGGTATCGCGGGCGTTGTCGACATCGGCTTGCGAGGCTAGGTTGCGCGCCCGCAAGTCGCGGCTGCGCGACAGGGCCGTCTCGGCGTTCTGGACGATTTCCTGTTCGAGGGCCAGTGCCTGGCGATCGGATTGGTGTTGCGCGCGCACTTCGCGGATCTGCGCCTCGAGATCGGCGAGATTGGCCCGGGCGCGTGATAGGGCCGGTTGGAAATCGCGGCGATCGAGTTCGACCAGGCGCTCGCCCTGGGTCACGGACTGGCCATCCTCGACCGGTACGGCGGCGACGCGCGCGGAGAGCGGGGCGTTGATCGAGAGCCGGTCGGGATTGGCGATCTCGCCGTATAGCGTCAGCACCGGGTGGCGCGTGGCCGGGTCGACGATCATGGTCTCGACCAGCCAGGCGCGCTCCTCGGGCGTGGCCTGAGGGGCGTCGGGCCGACTGGCCTTGAGGGCGAGGAAGGCGGCGATCGCGACCGCGAGGATCAGCAGGGGAAGCAGGAACCGAAACAGCCAGCGCCGCGGTCGGGAGGAACGCGACGGGGTATCGGAGGGGGTATCGGATGGCTGCATGGTGTTCCGCTGGTCCTTCGCGCAGGCAACTGGACGGGCGTGACCGGGTGTCGGGTCACGGAATCAGGCGCCCGAAGCATAGCAAATCGCCCCGGGGTTTGCGTTGCGGCACTAATGCCAAATCAGTAAAACTAATCGACCGGGTGTCGGCATCACGGTTTGCCCAGCATGGCACGGATCGCGCTCATCGCCTCGGCGGCGGTCGCCCGGCTTTCCTCCTCGCTTTTCTGCACGCCGATGCCTTCCCAGCGGAGCAGGTCGGATTCGACCTCCTCGAGAAAACGGCTGGGCTGGATATCGCGCCACTGGCCGTAGCGTCGCCGTCGCCGGGTCAGGGTGAAGGTCAGGCTGCGTTGGGCGCGGGTGATGCCGACAAAGCACAGGCGTCGCTCCTCGGCCAGTCGATCGTCTTCCTGGCAGTCCTGGTGGGGCAGCAGGTCCTCCTCCATGCCCGTGAGATAGACATGCGGGAACTCCAGCCCCTTGGCGGCGTGCAGGGTCAGCAGGCGCACCGCGTTGTCGTCCTGGTCGCGGGTCTTCTGCTCGAGGATGCCCAGCAGGCTCATCTTCTGAACCAGTTCGGTCAGCGAGAGGGATTCACCGCTGTCGTTGTCCACGGCGATCCGTTCGGTCCATTCGAGCCAGTCCTGCAGGTTGGTCCAGCGACGCTCGGCCGCCTTGGCGCTGTTCTCCTGCTCGCGCAGGTAGCCGAAGTAGTCGATCTCCTCGAGCATGGTGCGCATGGCATCGCTGGCCGGTTGCTCGTCCATGCGCGCCCGGGTGGCATCCAGCCAGTCGAGAAACTGGGTCAGTTGGTGATGCACGCGGGTATCGAGCCGTTGCGCGGCGGTCACGGACCGGGCGGCGGCAGCCAGATGGACGTGGCGTTCGCGGGCGATCTGGCCCAGGCGCTCGAGGGTGGTCGGGCCGATGCCGCGCCGCGGGGTGTTGATGATGCGCAGCAAGGCGGCATCGTCGGACGGGTTGGCCATCAGGCGCAGGTAGGCCATGGCGTCCTTGACCTCGGCGCGCTCGAAGAACGACTGGCCGCCGGTGAGGATGTAGGGGATCGAGAGCTTGCGCAGCTGCTGCTCGATCAGGCGCGCCTGGTGGTTGCCGCGGAACAGGATCGCGAAGTTGCGGTAGGGCGAATCGTCCTTGAAGTGCCGGTGCAGGATGTCGGTGGCGATGCGCTCGGCCTCGTCCTCGGCGGTATCGCAGACCAGCACTCGGTGGGCCTCGCCGGGCCCGACCGCACTCCAGAGGGTCTTGGGCTGGGTGGTCGGGTCATTGGCGATCAGCTGGTTGGCCGCCGAGAGCACGGTGTTCACCGAGCGATAGTTCTGCTCGAGCTTGATGGTGGTGAGATTGGGGAAGTCGCGCGCAAGCTGCGAGAGGTTCTCCGGGCGCGCCCCGCGCCAGGCGTAGATCGACTGGTGATCGTCGCCCACGGCCGTCAGTCGGCCGAGCTTGCCCACCAGCAGGCGGACCAGCTCGTACTGGCTGGCGTTGGTGTCCTGGTACTCGTCCACCAGCAGATAGCGCACCCGGTTCTGCCAGCGTTCGCGCGCCTCGGGATCGTCGCGCAAGAGCTCGACCGGGCGCTTGATCAGGTCGTCGAAATCGAGCGCGTTGCAGGCGGTCAGTTGCCGGGCGTAGTCACTGTACAGCGACGCGCAGGCGGCCTCGACCTCGTCGGCACTGGTCTCGGCCGCCTGGGTCGGGGTGAGCAGGTCGTTCTTCCACTGCGAGATCTGCCACTGGGCCTCCTTGGGCTCGATCATGCCCGCGGCCGAGTCGTTCTGCTGCAGCAGCGACTTGAACAGGTTGAGGCTGTCCTCGGCATCCAGCACGGTGAAACCGGGGCGCAGGCCGAGGGTGCGGATCTCGCGGCGGATCAGGTTCAGCCCGAGGGTATGGAAGGTCGAGATATTCAGGCCGCGACGGCGCTCGGCGGGCAGGCGCTGGCCGATCCGCTCGCCCATCTCGCGCGCGGCCTTGTTGGTGAAGGTCACCGCCCAGATGGCCCGGGCGGGTGTGCCCTTGGACTCGATCAGGTGAACGATCTTCTCGACGATCACGCGCGTCTTGCCCGACCCCGCGCCGGCGAGCACCAGCAGCGGCGTGTCGATGTGGCGAACCGCGGCCTGTTGCTGGGGGTTCAGCCCTTGCATGGCGCGACCGGTGGGCGGTGGTGACGGGCGGTTGCCGCCTCGAGCAGGGCGGCGGCGAGGATCAATGCCCCCCCGGTCCAGACGTGGGCCCCGTGGATGCGATCCCCCAGCCAGGTCGCCGAGGCGACGGCCACCAAGAGCTCCAGGGTCATCAGGATGGCGGTGCGCGAGGCGGGCAGGCGTTCGACGGCGTATTGCGTGGCCAGCACGGCGGCCAGCAGCATGGTCGCCCCGTAGAGCGCGCTGCTGCCGACCGCCGAGAGCGTCGGTGCCACGCCGAATTCGGTGGACAGGGACCAGGCGATCAGGCCGAGTGCCACCGTGGAGCCCTGCATCAGGCTGAGCTTGATCGGGATGGGCTGCTCGTGGAGAAACCGGAACAGGGTGTTGGCCGCGGCCAGGCTAAAGCCGGCGACCAGCGCGAACAGGTCCGCGGCACGCAAGCCGTCACCAAAGTCCGGGCCGAGAATCAAAAACGCCCCGCCCAGGGCGCTGATGACCGCGAGGACGCGGGCGGGTGTCAGCGGCTCCTTGAGGAAAAAACGGCCGAAGAGCACGCCCCAGGCAGGGATCAGGAAGAACAGCATCATCGAGCGGACGACGTCGCCGTAGACCATCGCCATGGTGAAACCCGTGCCCGATACGCCGGCGGCGAAGGCCAACAGGGCGAGCCATTCCCAGTTCAGCCGGGTGATCGGTGGGCGTGCCGGGTCGTGCCAGGCACGCCAGGCAAACGGCAGGATGATCAACCATTGCGCCGCGTAGGCGATCACGGTGAGCAGGATCGGGCCGATGCCCAGCGCGTGGGCGTATTTCAGCCAGATCCAGGTCAGGCCCCACAGGGTGGAGCCCGACATCAGGATGAGCGTGGGCGGGATGCGCGCGCCCGCTGTCATCGCGGGCGACACGTCAGGCGCGCGGCAGGCGGTGGGGTTGCATGTCGGGCGTCACGAGCCGCCGACCCAGGCGCGGGCGTTCTCGAACAGACGCAGCCACGGGCCGCGATCGGTGTCCGGATCGCGCTGATCGGCCGACCAGCGGTCCGGGCGCCACGAGAACTGGCTCGCCCGCCAGACCCGCTCGGGGTGCGGCATCATGATGGTGAAACGGCCGTCCTCGGTGGTAAAGCCGGTCTCGCCGGCGGCCGAGCCGTTGGGGTTGGCCGGATACTGTTCGGTGGCGATGCCGTGGCCGTTGACGTAGCGCAGGGCGGTGAAGGCCTGTTCGGCATCCTCGGGACGGCGGTAGGCCACCCGACCCTCGCCGTGGGCGACGGTAATCGGCAGGCGACTGCCGGCCATGCCGGCCAGCAGGATCGAGGGCGACTGCGGCACTTCGACCAGCGAGAGTCGTGCCTCGAACTGCTCGGAGCGATTGCGCAGGAATCGCGGCCAATGGGCCGCGCCCGGGATCAGGTCGGCCAGCTGCGAGAACATCTGGCAGCCGTTGCATACGCCCAGACCGAAGGTGTCGTCGCGCTCGAAGAACGCCTGCATGGCGTCACTGGCCCGGGCGTTGTAGCGAATCGCGTGGGCCCAGCCCGAACCGGCGCCGAGCACGTCACCGAAGGAGAAGCCACCGCAGGCGACCAGCCCCTTCATGTCGGTCAGATCGTGGTGGCCGGCGATCAGGTCGGCCATGTGCACGTCGACGGCCTCGAATCCGGCGGCGGTGAAGGCGGCGGCCATCTCGACCTCGCCGTTCACACCCTGTTCGCGCAGGATCGCGATCCGTGGGCGTGTGCCCGTGGCGATCATCGGGGCAGCGACGGATTGGCTGACATCGAAGCTCGCCCCGGCACCGGCCAGTTGCGGGTCGTCCAGGTCGGTTGCCGCGGCATAGGCCTGCTCGGCGGTTTCCGGATTGTCGCGCAGGGCGCTCAGATGGAACGAGGTCGCTGACCAGATGGCCTTGAGGTCGGTCAGCGGGCGCTCGATCAGGGTCTTGCCGCGCCAGTCGACATGGACCTGCGGCTTGGCGACCGCGCGGCCCAGCTCGATCAGGGCCTCGCCCAGCCCGGCGACCTCGAATTGCTCGCGGATGAACTCGGCATCGCCGGCCTTGACCTGGAAGACGGCACCGACCTCCTCGGCAAACAGCCCGGCCATCGGATCGCCGCCCAGGCCGTCGATGGAGAGATCCAGCCCGCAGCGGCCGGCAAAGGCCATCTCCAGCAGGGTGGTGATCGCGCCGCCGTCGCTGCGGTCGTGGTAGGCGGTGAGATAACCCAGGCGGTTGAGCTCCTGGGTCAGGTCGAAGAAGGCCTTGAGCGGGGCCGGGGCGATGTCCGGTGTGGTTGACCCGGTCGCGTTGTAGACCTGGGCGAGTGCCGAGCCGCCCAGGCGGTTCTGCCCCAGGCCCAGGTCGACCAGGAACAGGCGGTTGTCGACGTCCGAGACCAGTTCCGGGGTCAGGGTGCGACGCACGTCGCTGACCGGGGCGAAGCCGGTGACCACCAGCGAGACCGGCGAGGTGACCGTCTTTTCGGTCTTGCCGTCCTGCCAGCGGGTCTTCATCGACAGCGAGTCCTTGCCCACCGGGATGGCAATGCCCAGTGCCGGGCAGAACTCCATGCCCACGGTGCGCACGGTGTCGAACAGGCGCGCATCCTCGCCGTCATGGCCGCAGGCGGCCATCCAGTTGGCCGAGAGCTTGATGCGGTCGGTGCCGTCGATGGCGGTACCGGCCAGGTTGGTGACCACCTCGGCCAGCGCCAGCCGGGCGGAAGCCGGGGCATCAAGCAGGGCGACCGGGGCCCGCTCGCCCATGGCCATCGCCTCGCCGTGATGATGGTAGAAATCGGTCGAGGTGACCGCGCTGTCGGCCACGGGCACCTGGGCCGGGCCGACCATCTGGTCGCGGGCGACCAGGCCGCCGACCGAGCGATCCCCGATGGTGATCAAAAAGCTCTTGTCACCGACGCCGGGCAGGGCCAGTACGCGATCGAGTGCGGCGTTGACCTCGATGCCGTCGAGATCGAGATCGATGCTGCTGTGCGGCTGGTGCTTGACGTCGCGATGCATCTTGGGCGGGTGGCCGAACAGCGTCTGCATCGGCAGATCGACCGGGTTATCACCGAAGTGCGGGTCGGCGACGCGCAGGTGCTGTTCGGCGGTGGCCGTGCCGACCACCGCGAAGGGCGCGCGCTCACGGTCGCACAGGGCGGCGAAACGCTCGAGGTCGCCGGGCTGGATGGCCAGCACGTAACGCTCCTGCGACTCGTTGCACCAGATCGCCAGCGGCGTCATGCCCGGCTCGTCGTTGGGGATCTGGCGCAGGTCGAAGTCGCCGCCCATGCCGGCATCGTTGATCAGCTCGGGCAGGGCGTTGGACAGCCCGCCGGCGCCGACGTCGTGGATCGAGACGATCGGGTTGGTATCCCCGAGCGAGATGCAGCGGTCGATGACTTCCTGGACACGGCGCTCCATCTCCGGGTTGGCGCGCTGCACCGAGGCGAAATCCAGCTCGGCGTGGCCGGCGCCGGAATCCTGCGAGGAGGCGGCACCGCCGCCCAGCCCGATCTGCATGGCCGGGCCACCCAGCACGATCAGCAGATGGCCGGGGGCGATCGGCTCTTTTTCGATCAGGTTGGGGCGGATCACGCCGACGCCGCCGGCGATCATGATCGGCTTGTGATAACCCCAGGCGTGGCGCTGGTGCGCGCCTTCGTCCTCGCCGGTGTTCATCTCCAGCGTGCGGAAATAGCCGCCGAGTGCCGGGCGACCGAACTCGTTGTTGAATGCCGCCGTGCCGATCGGGCCGTCTAGCATGATCTCCAGCGGGCTGACGATGCGGTCCGGCCGACCGATGTCGGCGGTGGCCGCCTCCCAGGGCTGCGGCAGTTCGGGGATGCGCAGATTGGAGACCGAAAAACCGCTCAGGCCGGCTTTGGGTTTGCCGCCACGACCGGTGGCGCCCTCGTCGCGGATCTCGCCGCCGGCGCCGGTGGCCGCACCCGGGTCGGGCGAGATGGCGGTGGGGTGGTTGTGCGTCTCGACCTTGGCGAGAAAGTCGATGCGTTCGTCGACCGTCTCGTAGTTGCCGGTGACGGGATTGACCGCAAAGCGCGTGCCGTCCTGGCCCTGGAGCACCGCGGCGTTGTCCTTGTAGGCCGACAGCGTGCCGTCGGGATGGCGCTGGTGGGTGTTGCGGATCATCGCGAACAGCGACAGGTCGCGCTCCTCGCCGTCGATGGTCCAGTCGGCGTTGAAGATCTTGTGGCGGCAGTGCTCGGAGTTGGCCTGCGCGAACATCATCAGTTCAACGTCGGTCGGATCGCGCTCGAGTCGGGCGTAGGCGCTGGCGAGATATTCCACCTCGTCATCGCTCAGGGCCAGCCCCATGCGCTGGTTGGCCGTGGCGATCGCCCCCTGGGCGTCATCGCCAAGGGCGATGCGTGACAGCGGCGCGGGTTGCGCGTGGGTGAACAGGGCCTCGAGCGAGGCCTCGTCGGTGTAGACCGACTCGGTCATGCGGTCGTGCAGCACCTCGAGCAGTGCCGGGCGCCAGTCGAAGTCATCGGCGTTGATCGAGTGCCCGGACACGGCGAACTCGATGCCGCGTTCGATGCGATCGATGCGGTCGAGACCGCAGATGCGGGCAATGTCGGTGGCCTTGCTCGACCACGGCGAGATGGTGCCGGTCCGGGGCGCGACGACGATGCGCGGCCAGACGTCCGACCAGTCTTCCACCGGCTCGCCGTAGTCGAGGAGCTCCTCGAGGCGGGCCTCGTCGATCTGCCCGCCGTCGTGGGTATCGACCAGGTGCACGAACCGGGCGTGCACGGCCTCGATCCCGGGATGTATGGCGGCCAGTCGCTGCTGGAGCTTGGCGAGTCGAAACGGGGATCGAGCGGCGTTGCCGGTAATAATTCGCATAGGTCGGTCGGGCGTGTCGCCTGGGTCGGTGTGTGTCGGGTGGCAGGCACGGGGCGCGCAAGGCGGTCGCAGGGCGGCGCGTGCTGAGGGCGTGAATTGTACAACAGCCTGTCGACAACCACGGCAGGCTCTGGGGGCGGACGGTGGGCTGATCGCCTGGGTGCCGGCCGAGGGGGTGTCGCGGGGCCCGGCTGACCGCGAATCAGGCAGGCCGTTCAGATCGCCTGGCCGTTCTCAGGCCAGAAAGAGGGCCCGCCAGTCGCGGTTGTCGTTGCGCGGCAGGTCGGGTTTTACTCCGGGCAATGGCAGCTCGATGCCGATCTGGCATTCACCATTGCCGAGGGGGCGAAACCAGATCACCTCGCCAAGCAGGTAGAACGGCTCGGTGTTTTCCTCCAGGCGCGCGACCACCTCGACGGACATGCCGGGGGTTACCCGGTCGGCCCAGCCGGCGTCGCAGCACAGATTCAGGCCGTTGGCGCTGATGTCGATGATGTGTCCGCTGCCCACGGGGTGGGATTCGCCGGCCAGGCGCAGCAGGCCGGTGCCGGTCTTGTCGAGACGCGTGAAATCGCGGCGGTCGCGGTGGCGCTCTTCGTCGCTGGGGCGGGTCGCGCGTTCAATGTTCATCGCGATGCTCCTCCAGTTGGCCGCGCAGTTCGACAAGCGAGCGGGCGAACCGCGGGTTGCCGAACACCAGCCGTGTGCGATCGGCGAACAGGTCATCGAGTACCTGCCCGACCGGAAGGCTAAGCTTCGCCTGCCCGGTGCGGTTGGCGAAGTTGATCACGCCGTTGTCGGTGTCGAGATCCCGGATCTTCAGGCGACGCAGGGCACGTCCGGGCCCGGTGTATACCTCGAACCATTCCTCGCTCGCGCTCTGCTGATCGAAAAACGTCTGAACGACGGCGAGCGAGGCGAGCAGCAGCCCGTCGGTGGGGATGTGGCTCGCGGTGGCTGCCGGCTCGCTGGTGCCCGCGTCTTCCGGCGCATCTGGCGCATCCGGCGCATCCGGCGCGACGCGCACGTGGTCCGTGGTGTTATCCGCGCTGTCATCCCGGGTGCCGTCGGTGCTCGGGTGGGCCGATGCCGTGTCCGTCTCGGCAACCGGCGAGGGAATCGTCAGGGTATCGACCGGCTCGGACTGGGCCGCCGGCTTGTCGTCGTTGGCGCTCGTCGGTGGTTGTTCGGCAGCCACCGGTGTCGACCGAGGCGGCTCGGGCAGGTCCAGGCTGTCGCGGCTCTGGTGGTCGAGATACTCGATGAAGGCATCCAGGGCCTGCTGTTCTTCGCCGAGCAGGCCGTCGCTGGTCGTGTCGTTGAATACCCGCGAGGCCTCGCGGGCGAATGCCTTGACGTCGTCCGGGCCCAGCGTGGGATCGAGCTGCAGGGTCAGGGCATCCTGGAGCAGACCGATGATCCCGGCCCAGGGGGCGCTTTGCCGACCCTGGTTGATCATGGTGCGGACCATGAACGGCTGGAATACCTCGTCGAGCAGGGCGCTGGTGGGCGCGCGCACCGGCGTGTCGTTGACATGACCGGCGAGGATCTTGCTGACACGGAGACGGCAGCGTTCCTCGATCTGGGCCAGGCGCTCGTGCGCTGGGGTGACGGCCGGCTCCGGCGATTCGACCGGCTTGCCGCGCGAGATGTCACGCAGGCGCTCGGCGAGGGCGTCAAGCTCGGCGGGGTTGTCCAGCACGGCCTGCTGGATGGGGCCGAGGATGGACGCGGTCGACTCGATATCCGGCTTGAGATCCGGGTCCGAGCCGATCAGGGCGAGCAGGTTGAGGATGCGGCGCAGCGGATGATCGGCGTCGGAGAGAAAGTGCCGATCTCTCGATGCGAGCAGCAATACCGCCAGTTGCAGCGTGGCGATCTGGCGGCGATGACGCGGATCGATCAGCCCGTCGTTGAGCACGTCGCTCAAGGTCATGCCGACCAGACGAATCACTTCCCGACTGCGGGTCGGCCAGTTGGCGGCCGGCAGGGTGGGCTCAAGGCGATCCTGAATGAACGCGGCGAAATCCTCGGCACGCCAGTCCTGGTCGCGCTCGAAGCGGAACTGGTACTGGTCGTCGCCGTCAATGCTGGCGCGCACCAGCGGTACCAACCGATCGGCCAGTGCGTCGGGCGAGGGACCGGCGTGTTGCGGCACATCGGGCACGGTCGGTTGGGCGGTCGGCGGCGCGCCGAGCGGGACCGCGTCGGCCAGCGGGTCGCGCAGTCGCTTGATGCCGGGCAGGACGCCGACCTGGATCAGGTAATCATTGAGTACCGAGTAGATCGGGGTGAGCCGGAACAGCACCTGGTCGGCCCAGTGGGCGATCAGTCGGTGCCGTACAGCGGCCGGCAAGTCGCGGGTCCGGGCGAGAAACGCTCGGCTGATCGATTCGAGCGTGAACAGGCCGGCGGGGACGTTCTCCGGGTCATCGCCGTGCAGCTGACCGATGCGGGCCTCGAATTGGGTGTGTTCGATGCCGCAGCGCTGGCCGGCCTCGGCGAGCTTGTCTTCAAACGCCAGTGCGCGGGTGCGATCGCCGATCAGTTGATGCCATTCGGTTTGCTGCCAGTCGGCCGCCGGCTCCAGCAGGGTCTGGGCAAAGGCGCGGTAGAAGTCCTCCTGCTCGCTGCGAGACTGGGCGATGGCCTCAAACGCCTCGGCCCGCCGATCGTTGTCGGTCTCGGTCGAGGCCTGGTCGAACAGTCGCCGCTCGACCTGGGCGAACAGCCGCTTGACGCCCTCGTGCAACGCGGCCCCCATCAGGCGGGCCAATTCGTTGCGGACCTGGGCAGGGCTGGTCTGGAATCGATTCATCATTTCGTTTCAGCGTTCGATATCGCTTGATAGAGCTCGAGATACGAGCGGGCGCTCGCGCCCCAGTCGTACTCCTGGGCCATGGCCTGCTGGCGTACCTGCATCAGGTCGTCGGGTCGTTTGAACAACGCGGCGAATTCGTCGATCGACCAGAGGATCGAGGTGACGTCGACGTGGCTCATCACGATGCCGGTGGCGGTGGCGTCACGCAGGGTGGCCGGGGTGACCGGGGTGACCGTGTCGGCCAGGCCACCGACGCTGTGGACGATCGGCACGGTGCCGTACTTGAGGCTGTAGAGCTGGTTGAGCCCGCAGGGCTCGAAACGACTCGGCATGATGAACGCATCGCCACCCCCCTCCAGTCGGTGGGCCAGTCCCTCGTCGTAGCCGATGCGCACGGCGATACGTTCGGGATCGGCCTCGGCGCGTGCCCGCAGCGCCTGTTCGAAGCGGCGCTCGCCGCTGCCGAGGCAGGCAAACTGCACGTCGCGCTGACCCAGCATGGACAGGGCCTGGATGACCAGGTCGATCCCTTTCTGTTCCACCAGCCGACCGACGTGCACGATCAGGGGCACGTCATCCCGTATCGGCAGACCGAGCTCTTTCTGAAGGGCGGCCTTGTTGGTCGCCTTGCCGTCGAGATTGTCGTGGGAGTAAGGCGTGACCAGGGCCGGGTCGATCTCCGGATCCCAGTCCGACCCGATGCCGTTGAGGATGCCGACCAACGCATCACTGCGATGGCGCAGCAGGCCATCCAGGCCGTAACCGAATTCCGCCGTCTGGATTTCCCGGGCGTAGTTGGGGCTTACCGTGGTGATGCGGTCGGCGAACACGATGCCGCCCTTGATGAAGGACATGTTGCCCCAGAACTCGACTCCGTCGGGTCGCCACAGGCTCCAGGGCAGCCCGAGGCGTTCGAAGGTCGAACGGTCGAACACGCCCTGGTAGGCGAGGTTGTGCAGGGTGAAGACGGTCTGCGGCTTTTCGGCCTCGTGGAGCAGGGCCGGGATCAGGCCCGTCTGCCAGTCGTTGGCGTGCACCACGTCCGGGTGCCAGTCGGGATCGACCTCGCCGGTGGCGACGGCGACCGCCGCGCGGGCGAACAGGGCAAACCGGTCCGGGTTGTCGTGCCAGGAGTTGCCGTCCGGCCCCATGTAGGGATTTCCCTGGCGGGCGGAGAAGGTGGGGTGGTCCACCAGGTAGACGCGCACGCCGCTGTCGGGCATGACGGTGTGCAGGATGTCGACCGGCTGACCGAGCACGTCAAGACGTGCGAGATGCTCGGTGGTCTGGTCCTCGCGCAGGGCCAGGTCGCCGTAGCGCGGCAGAACCAGGCGCACGTCGACGCCCAACTCGGTCAGCGCGGCGGGCAACGCCCCGGAGACGTCGGCGAGCCCCCCGGTCTTGATCAGGGGATAGGCTTCACTCGTCGCAAACAGCACAGACAGCGACACGTCGGTATCTCCTTGATATCAGTTGCGGCGGCCGGGTGGGGCCACGCCGGACGGGCGTCACGCCCCGGGACAACGTGGGATGTGTTTCCCAAACCGCCAAGTATCGCATGTTATCGGAACGCCGTGGTTCGGCACAGCGGGAGTTACCCCTCGCCGCCGTGCTTGAGCACGATCGCCGACAGGCCGGGCAAGTCGAGGGTAAGGCTGCATGGTTGATCATGCCATGGGGTGGTCTCGGCCGTGCCGGGCGAGGGGTTGTGGCCCGCGCCACCAAAGCCCTCGCTGTCGGTGTTCAACAGCACCTGGTATCGCCCGGGCTCCGGGACACCGATGCGGTAGCCGGGGCGGTCGACCGGCGTGAAGTTGAAGACCACCACCACGGTTTCGAAATGGCCGTGACGACAGAAGCTGATCACCGACTGGTTGCGGTCGTTGCAGTCGATCCAGGCAAATCCGCCGGCGTCGAAATCGCGCTCGTGTAACGCCGGTTCGTGCCGATAGCGGAAATTGAGTTGGTCGACCAGGGCCTGGATGCCTTGATGCAACGGATAGTCGAGCATCCACCAGTCCAGCTCTCGGGCATGCGACCACTCGTTGCCCTGGCCGAATTCGGTCCCCATGAACAGGAGCTTCTTGCCGGGGAAGGTGTACTGCCAGGCAAGCAGCAGGCGCAGATTGGCAAAACGTTGCCATTCGTCACCCGGCATCTTGTTGGGCAGGGAGCGCTTGCCATGCACGACCTCGTCGTGGGAGAGCGGCAGGACGAAGTTTTCCGAGAAGGCGTACAGCAGGCCGAAGGTCAGCAGGTTGTGGTGATACGGGCGGTGCAGCGGATCCTCGCTGAAGTAGGCCAGCGAGTCGTTCATCCAGCCCATGTTCCACTTCATGGAAAAGCCCAGCCCGCCGTGCTCCGGCGGCCGGGAGACCATCGGCCAGGCAGTGGACTCCTCGGCCATCATCAACGTGCCGGGGTTGCGCGACAGGATCGTGTGGTTGAGCCGCTGCAGGAAATCGATCGCCTCGAGGTTCTCCCGCCCGCCGTGGCGGTTGGGCAGCCAGTCGTCGGCCTGGCGGGAGTAATCGAGGTAGAGCATCGATGCCACCGCGTCGACCCGCAGCCCGTCGAGGTGCAATTGCTCGACCCAGTACTGCGCCGAGGCGATCAGGAAGTTCTGCACCTCGCGCCGGCCGTAGTTGAAGATCAGGGTGCCCCAGTCACGATGTTCGCCGCGGCGGGGGTCGTCGTGCTCGTAGAGGGCGCTACCGTCGAACCGCGCCAGGGCGAACTCGTCACGCGGGAAATGCGCGGGAACCCAGTCGAGGATCACGCCGATGCCGGCGGCATGCGCCCGATCGACGAAACGGCAGAAGGCGACCGGGCTGCCGAAGCGACTGGTGGGGGCGAAATAGCCGGTGGTCTGGTAGCCCCAGGAGGCATCGAAGGGATGTTCGGTGACCGGCAGCAACTCGATGTGGGTAAAGCCCCGTTCCTGGACGTAGGGGATCAGCTGGTCGGCCAGTTGGTCGTAACTGGGAAACTGCCCGTCGGGCAACCGCCAGGAGCCCAGGTGCACCTCGTAGGTCGCCATGGGCGCCTGGTCCCATTGCCATTGCTCGCGGCGGGCCATCCAGTCGTCGTCGTGCCATTCATAGGGTTGGAAGGCCGGTACGATGGCGGCGGTGTCGGGGCGCATTTCGAAGGCGCGGCCGACCGGATCGGTGCGCAGTTGCGTTTCGCCGGTGAGGTGGCTGGTGATCTCGAACTTGTAGAGATCGCCGACCGTGACACCGGGAACGAACAGTTCCCAGACGCCGCTGTCACCGAGCACGCGCATGGGATGACGACGGCCGTCCCAGTCGTTGAAGCTGCCGACCAGGCTGACGCGCTCGGCATTGGGTGCCCACACCGCAAAGCGGGTGCCGACCACCTCGTCGACCGAGAGCACCTGGGCGCCGAGCATCTGCCACAACTGCAGATGGCGGCCTTCGGCGAACAGGTGCAGGTCGAGTTCACCGACGGTGGGCAGGAAACTGTAGGGATCGACGATCTCGTATCGGTGCCCGTCCGGCATGATGACGGTATACGCCGGATGTTTGGGGGCCCAGGCCCGCGGCAGGGTCGCCTCGAACAGGCCCGGGCATTCCGGGTGGGCGGTCAGTGCCATCGGCTCGCCGTCCTGATCGACGGTCTCCACCGACGCGGCGTGAGGCTGATAGGTACGTAGCCGGAGGGTTTCGTTATCGGTGGCATGCACGCCCAGCACCCGGTGCGGGTCGTGGTGGCGCGCATCGACAATGGCTTGAAGGTCGTTTTCCATGCGGTTTCGATCCCGGTAGTTGGCGCTGGTGCGCGCTGTCGGCGATGCCTGGCGGATTCGCTGCCCCGACTATGGCATAGGCGCCGGGTCGCAGCGAGCCCGCAGCGAGGCTCCCGTTCCGGGGTGACAGGTGCGAAGGCCGCGTTGCCGGGCTTCCACCTACCGGCACGACTTGGGGAAACAGGATCATTTGCACGGCCTGGCGTTTCCGGTGCGGGGCTTCATGACTCAAAATTGTTATACCCCGGAAACACGGATGCGCTAGGCTTTTGATTGGCGGTTAGCCGCTGGTTTCGACCACATGGAACGCGAGAGGAAACTCGGGATGATTGTCGACAGCCCCAAGCGACTGGTCAGTCGAATCACCAGGGACACACTGGCCCTGGTCCTTGCCGGTGGACGTGGCTCGCGTCTGCGTCAGTTGACCGACTGGCGTGCCAAGCCGGCCGTGCCGTTCGGGGGCAAGTTCCGCATCATCGACTTCCCGCTATCCAACTGCGTCAATTCCGGCATTCGCCGCATGGGCGTGCTGACACAGTACAAGGCGCACTCGCTGATCAAGCACGTCCAGCTTGGCTGGGGTGGCAACCACGTCGCCCGCGGCGAGTTTGTCGAGCTGCTGCCCGCACAGCAACGCATGAACGACCAGTCCTGGTACAGCGGCACGGCGGACGCCGTGTACCAGAACATCGACATCCTGCGCGCGCACGAGTCCGAATACACCCTGATCCTGGCCGGCGATCACGTCTACAAGATGGATTACGGTCCCATGATCGCCTATCACGTGGAGAAGGGCGCGGATCTGACCATCGGCTGCATCGAGGTGCCGGTCGAGCAGGCCCGCGCTTTCGGCGTGATGGGGATCGATCGCGAGGGACGGATCGAGAGCTTCGTCGAGAAGCCCGACGACCCGCCGCGCATGCCGAGTTCGCCCGACACGTCGCTCGCCTCGATGGGGATCTACGTCTTTCGCACCGATTTCCTGTTCGAGCAGTTGATTCTGGATGCCGACGACCCCGATTCCGAGCACGATTTCGGCAAGAACGTCATCCCGCGCCTGATCGAGGAGCACCAGGTCTATGCCTACCCGTTCCGTGAGCCGGGACTGACCGATCAACCCTACTGGCGCGACGTGGGCACCATTGATGCCTACTGGTCGGCGAACCTCGAGCTGATCGGGGTCCAGCCCGATCTCAACCTCTACGATACCGACTGGCCGATCTGGACCTACCAGGAACAGTTGCCGCCGGCGAAGTTCGTCTTCGACGAGGATGGTCGCCGGGGCATGGCCATCGATTCGATGGTCAGTGGTGGCTGCATCATCTCCGGCGCGGTCGTGCGCCACTCGCTGCTGTTCTCGAACGTGATGGTGCGCGAACAGGCCTACGTCGAGGATGCCGTGATCCTGCCCAACGTGCAGGTGGGCGAGGGCGCCGAGGTACGTCGGGCGGTGATCGACAAGGGCTGCCTGATTCCGCCGGGCATGCAGATCGGGGTCGACCTGGAGGCCGATCGGGAACGATTCGAGGTCAGTCCCGAGGGTGTGGTGCTGGTCACGCCGCAAATGCTGGGACAGAAACTGCACATGGTGCGCTGATATCGATCCTGATCGCCCCGGGTCATTCCCCGGGGCGATGCCGGGACAGCGTCTTTCGCGAATAACCGGGCGCCTGGGGCGCCCAGCTGGGTGATTCGGCATGCCAACCACGCTCCCCTCGAGACCGCTGCCGGTCGTGTTTCTCTGGCACATGCATCAGCCGGAGTACCGCGACCCGCGTGACGGGGTCTACCAGCAACCCTGGACCTACCTGCACGCGATCAAGGATTACGCCGACATGGCCGCGCACCTCGAGCGCTGGCCCGATGCCCGGGTGGTGGTCAATTTCGTTCCGATACTCCTCGAGCAACTTGAGGATTACGCCACTCAGATCGAGGCCTACCGGCGTGACGGGGATATCAGCGAGCTTCGCGATCCGTTGCTGGTGAGTCTCGCCGAGCCGGGCGCACTCACGGGCGAGCAGCGTCTGGGCGTGCTCGAGGCGTTACTACGCGCCAACCGCGAGCGCATGATCGAGCGATTTGCCCCACTGGCGCGGCTGGTCGAGACGGCCGAGGCGCTGCTGCAATCCAGGGATCCGGCCGGTTACGCCAGCGATGCGTTCATCGGTGACTTGTCGGTATGGTACCACCTGGCCTGGTGCGGCGAGACCCTGCGACAGACGAACCCCACCATCAGCGGTCTGCTCGAGTACGAGGGCGGCTTTGATGCCCAATCACGTCGTTCGCTGCTGGGCGTGATCGGCGAGACCATTGGCGGGTTGTTCGATCGGTTTGCCGCCCTGGCCGATCGTGGCCAGATCGAATTGTCGATGACGCCCTACGCGCACCCGATCACACCGCTCTTGCAGGATCTGCGCGCCGGACGGGAGGCCGAGCCCGGTGCTCCGCAACCGCAGGCCGAGGACTACCCCGACGGTGATCAGCGCAGCCGCTGGCACATCGAACGGGGACGGGCCGTGTTCCGTCGTCTGTTGGGGCGTGAGCCCGCCGGCTGCTGGCCGGCCGAAGGGGCCATCTCCGATGCCACCTGTCGTCTGCTCGATCAGGCCGGCTTTGCCTGGGCGGCCAGTGGCCAGCAGGTGCTGAGAAACAGCCTGAACCAGGCCCACCAGACACTGCACTGCGATCACCAGGTTTATGGTCGGCCGGGGCAGGGGCTGCGGTTGTTCTTCCGCGACGACGGGCTTTCCGATCGTATCGGCTTCGACTACCAGAACTGGCATGCCGACGATGCGGTCGACGATCTCGTGCATCACCTGGTCTCGATCGCCGAAACCTGTGACCACCTCGGCGTCGACATGCCGTTGGTGCCGATCATCCTCGACGGCGAGAATGCCTGGGAGCATTATCCGGACAACGGTTTCTGGTTGCTCGACGGGCTTTACAAGCACCTCTCGGCTCATTCCCGCATCGAGATGACCACCTTCTCGGCTTTCCTCGAGAAAGAACCGCAGGCGGTGGAATTGAAGGCGCTGGTCGCCGGCAGCTGGGTCTACGGCAACCTTGCCACCTGGGTCGGCGAGCCCGCCAAGAACCGGGCCTGGGATCGGCTGGTCGAGGCCCGTCAGGCCTACGTCGACGCCGAGTCCGCCGGGGACTGGGATCACTCCACCCGGGCTCGCAACGCCCAGCAACTGGCGGTCTGCGAGGGCTCGGACTGGTTCTGGTGGTTCGGGGAAGACAATCCCGCCGAGGCGACGCGCGATTTCGACCGGCTGTTTCGCCTCCAACTGGCGCGCCTGTATGAACTGATCGACGTGGCGGTACCGGCCAGTCTGGACGAGCCCATCAGCGTGCCGAGCGACGCGGCCGGGCGGGTCAGCGGCGGCGGCACGATGCGTCGAGGACAGGCGTGAGCATCGAGCCCCACGAACCCCCGGCGACGCGTCGGCGGGCGGGCGTGCTCCTGCCCATCGGCAGCCTGGCCTCGCCCGGGTTCGGCAGGGATGCCCACGAGGTGTTGGCTTTCCTGGAGCGGTCGGGGCTGTCCGTCTGGCAGGTGTTGCCCTTGGGCCCCACCCATCCCGACAACAGTCCCTACCAGTGCCTGTCGTCGTTCGCCCTGGAGCCGGCGTACCTCGATGAAAGCGATCTGGCCGCCGACCCAGCCTTCCAGATCTCGACCCCGGTGAGCGCGCGCCGGCGGGGAGAAGGGGTCAGCAAGGCGTTATGTGCGGCGTTTGCGGAATTTCGCGACCGGGAATCGCACTGGCTCGAAGACTACGCGCGTTTCATGGCCATTCGCGAAGCCCAGCACGGCCGTTGCTGGCTGAACTGGCCCGTCGGTCTTCGTGATCGTGACCCCCAGGCCATGCAGGCCTTCGAACAGGAGCATGCGACGCGTATCGAGGCGATCGCCTTCGAGCAGTTTCTGCTGGAGCGGCAATGGCAGTCGGTGCGCGACGAGGCGCGCGAGCGGTCGATCTGCCTGTTCGGTGATCTGCCGATCTTCGTGGCCGGTGACTCGGCCGATGTCTGGGCGCATCGACCCCTGTTTCAGTTGGATGCCAGCGGCCGTCCGAGCGTGGTGGCCGGCGTGCCACCGGACTATTTTTCGGCGACCGGGCAACGCTGGGGCAATCCCCTGTTCGATTTCCAGCAAATGGCCGAGGATGGATTCGCCTGGTGGAAGCAGCGGTTGGCCCGTCACCTGGCCTTGTACGACTGGGTCCGGATCGACCACTTCCGCGGGCTTGCCGCCTACTGGGCGATCCCCGTCGACGATCCCGACGCCACCGGGGGGCAATGGGTGCCTGGACCCGGCGCGGCGCTGCTCGAAGCGCTGGAAACCGTCGGTGGGGACGACTTGCCCCTGGTGGCGGAAGACCTGGGCGTGATCACCCCCGACGTGATCGCGCTGCGCGATGATTTCGGTCTGCCCGGCATGGTGGTGCTGCATTTCGCCTTCGACGGTGACGAGGACAATCCTCACCTGCCCAGACACCATCGACCCAACTGCGTGGTCTACACCGGCACGCACGACAACGACACCACCTTGGGCTGGTGGCGTTCGCTCGACGAGGCCATGAGGGCGCGCGTGAGGCGGTGGCTCGAGGCGATGCAGGGCATCGACCCGGCCACGCCCATGCCGGAGGCAATGATCGACTCGGCATTGGCCTCCCCGGCGAATCTCGCCATCCTGCCGATCGGCGATTTGCTGGGCCTGGGGTCGGAGGCGCGCATCAATGTCCCTGGCACTCGGGAGGGCAACTGGTGTTGGCATTTGCCCGCCGCCGCCCTGGATGACGAGCTCGCCCGAGAAATGCGTGTCCGGCTCGCGCGGCACGATCGTCTTGCTTGACCGACGCCGCCTGCAAGCCCCCCGATAAAGCGCGAGGAGCCAAAGAAAAGGCCACCGCCCGCGCACGGGGGTGGCCTCGATGGGCTGCTAACGGTGGTCGATCACCCCGTGTTGCGCATCCCGGCGGCAATGGCGTTGATGCTGCGCAGCAACGGTGGCAACCACTTCTCGCGCTCGCCTTCCGGCACGCTTTCGTCACGATGGCGTGACAGCAGCGTGATCTGGATGTGGTTGAGGACGTCCAGATACGGGTTGCGTCGCATCATCGACGTGCCGATGTACTCGTCGATTTCCACCAACGAGTCGGCGTGGGCCACTTCCAGCAGCTGCTCGACGGCGCAGTCGTACTCCGCACGAATCTTTTCGTAGACCGTTTGAGCCTGTTCCTGGTCGGAGACGAGGCCGGCGTATTCCCGAGCGATGTTCATCTCGCCCTTGGTCAGCGACAGCTGCGTGTTGCGCAGCATGCTGTGGAAGAACGGCCATTGGTCGAACAGGTCGTGAAGCAGCTCTTCGCGGCCCGGATTCTCCTCGCGCCAGCGCTTGAGCGCCGAGCCCATGCCATACCACGCCGGCAGGGTGTGGCGTGACTGCGACCAGCCGAACACCCAGGGGATCGCGCGGACCGATGCCTTGGAGAGATCGCCCTTCTTGCGCGAGGTGGGTCGCGACCCGATGTTCAGCAGCCCCAGTTCGCGGACCGGGGTGGCCTCGTGGAAGTAGTGGAAGAAGAACGGCGTGTGGTCGGTCAGATCGCGATAGGCCTCTTCGCCGAAGCGCGCCAGGTCGCCCACCACGTGCTCGTATTCCTCGGGTACGGGGTGCTCGTTGACGACCTGGTGCTGCGAGGCCTTCATCAGGCCGGTCGCGCCCATGGTGAGTTCGTAGATGGCCGTCTCGTTGTTGCTGTACTTCGAGGACAGCACCTCGCCCTGTTCGGTGAACTTGATCTGGCCCTCGACGGTGCCCTGTGGCAGCGAGAGGATCGACTCGTGGGTCGGACCGCCGCCGCGCGCGACCGTGCCGCCCCGACCATGGAAAAGACGGCACTGGATGCCGTGGCTGCGGGTCAGGCGGATGACGCGCTTCTGGGCGTTGTAAAGGCTCCAGACCGAGGCGAGCGAGCCGCCGTCCTTGCAGGAGTCCGAGTAGCCGAGCATGACTTCCTGGAGTTCGCCCGAGGCGCGCACCAGACCCCGGTAGGTCGGGTTGTCGAACAGCGTGCCCAGCACGTGCTCGATGTGCTTGAGGTCCTCGATGGTCTCGAACAGCGGCGAGACCTGGATGTCGCTGAACCAGGCCCCGTCTTCGGTCTTGCCTACCAGGCCGGTCAGCGAGGCGAGATACATCACCTCCATGACGTGGCTGGCCGAGTGGGTCATCGAGATCACGTAGGTACCGAAGCATTCGCGGCTGATGTGATCGATCAGCTGGCGTTTGACCTCGAGGACCTTGACCACCTCGCGGGACTTCTCGCTCAACCCGTCCGCGGCCAGCGCCTCGGCCCGGTGCTTGCCGGCCTCGATCAGTTCGCCCAGCACGCGGGTGCGGTCGTCCTCGGCCAGGTTGGCGTAATCGATTTCCGGGGCAAGCTGCTTGAGGACCTGCGTGACGGTCTCGGTGTGCTCGGTGGATTCCTGACGGATGTCCAGGCGCACGAGATGCCAGCCGAAGGTTTCGGCCAGGCGGGTCAGGTCCTTCAGGTCGCCCTCGGCCAGCAGCCGATCACCAATGCCGACCAGCGAATCGCGCAGGCGGTACAGGTCGTCGAGGAAGGCATCCTTGCTCTGGTAGGCGCGCGGATCGAGCTCGGTCGGCTTGCCATCGAGTTCGCTGTGAATGTAGGCAAGGTTGTAACGCAGCCGCTGGCGGATGGCGCGCAGTTTCAGGCGATAGGGTTCCTCGGGGAAGAACTCGCCGTTGTGCTGGTTGGCCTTCAGCATGCCGAGCGCCTCGGCATCGGCCTTCAATTGCAGCTGCTGGCAGTCGATTTCCGGCACCAGTTGCAGCGAGTGGGTCAGGATGCGCTTGAGTGTCTCGAGGCGATCCAGGTACTCCTTGAGGATGGTCTCGGAGGCCAGGCAGACCGCCTGGATGGTGACGTCGTGGGTGACGTAGGGGTTGCCGTCCCGGTCACCGCCGATCCAGGAGCCGAACTTGAACAGGCTGGGCACCGTGACCGGCTGGTCGGGGTTGGTGGCGTTGTAATTGAGATTGACGGCCCGCTCGAGGTAGCGGTAGGCCTTGGGCACGGCCGCGAAGATCGAGGTGCGGAAGTAGTACATGCCCAGACGGATCTCGTCGGACACCTCGGGACGCGTCGTGCGCACCTCGTTGGTGCGAAGCAGGGCGAGAATGATCGATTTCACTTCATCCAGCAGGCGTTCACGCTCGACCCCGGTGGACTCCGGACGGTCGAGTTCGCCGCACAGGAGGAAGATGCGGCGCTGCAGATCCATGACCGTACGGCGCTTGGCTTCGGTCGGGTGGGCCGTGAAAACCGGCATGTACACCAGCTGGTCGAGCAGCCCCTGGAGCTGTTCCGAGGTCATGCCCTCGCGGTGGAAGCCTCGGATGGTGTCGTAGAACGACCCGCGCCACAGTCGCAGACCGCGACGAATCTGGCGGCGACGATGCTGATGGGAATAGTCTTCCTCGGCGATATTGACGAGGTTGAAGTACAGCCCGTAGGCACGCACGACCAGGTTGAGGCTGTCGGCGTCGAGCGCTTCAATCTCGTCCATCAGCTCGCCGTAGAGCTCGGGATCGTAGCTCTTGCGCAGGCGGATGAAGCCACGACGCAGGCTTTCGACGGTATCGAAGACCGCCTCGCCGGCTTGTTCGCGGAGCACTTCACCGAGCAGGTTGCCGAAAAGGCGCACTCGGGCGCGCAGGGCCTTATCCTTGTCTTTGCTTGTCGTCATCGCGTATGAGTTCTCGCGGATTGATGGTTGCGGCTCCGAGATCGGGGATTGCCCCGGCTCGGAGTGGCCCGCCCGACCGCGGGGACCCTGGGGTTGGCCCGTGGGAAGGGGATCGGGATCGTCGGGCAAAATCGCGGGCATTATATCGATTTCTGGCCTCTCTTGCCGGTTGGCACCGCAAGGCCCGTCATGGCGGGCTCCATATGTCGTGCTCGTTGGCTTGTGGCTGGCCTGTTTTGGTCATGGCGTCATGGAAATCGAATCCGCGTTGGCTACGCTTGAATCAGTCGATCTTGATGTCGGCACGCCGACATGGCGCGAAGTTTGCTGCCTTTTGTTGGGCGATGTTTTCTCAACGAACGCAAAGGGGCGGTGACCGGGCATTGGTCTCCCAGGTCGATCACTGGAGCGATCAATGATTGACCGTTGATCGATCCACGCGCAAGGTCAGAGACGTGGCAGAGCGCCGTCAGGACGCGATTGACCGCTTGCCGCGGGCGTCGAGTTGTTTGGTAATCCGCCGTTTTTCAACCGTTGGACGGGTAACCGTTGCACGATTACAGGAGTGTGAGGCGATGAAACTCGCGATTTTCGGTCTGGGGCGCATGGGCGCCAACATGGCACGGCGCCTCTCGCGTGGTGGCATCACGGTCGTGGCGCACAACCGCAGTCGAGGGCCCATCGACGAGTTGCTGCGCGAGGAGGAACATATCGTGCCGGCCTACGAGGAGGCCGACGTGTTCCGCGAGCTCGACGGCCCGCGCGTGATCTGGCTGATGTTGCCGGCCGGCGAGATCACCAGCCAGGCGATCGAGCGCCTGCTGCCACAGATGAGCCCCGGTGATGTCCTGGTCGACGGGGGCAACTCGCGTTACAGCGAGACCATGGCGCACGCCGAGCGTGTCGAGGCGGCCGGGGTGCATTTCCTCGATTGCGGCACCTCCGGTGGCGTCTGGGGACTCAAGAATGGCTATAGCCTGATGGTGGGTGGCACGAAGGCCGGTTTCGCCCACATCGAGCCGGCGATCCGGATGCTGGCGCCGACGCCCGATTCAGGCTGGGGCCACGTCGGGCCGGCCGGATCGGGGCACTTCACCAAGATGATCCACAACGGCATCGAGTACGGGATGATGCAGGCGATGGCCGAGGGGTTGGCCGTGCTGCGCAAGAAGTCGGAGTTCGATCTCGATCTGGCCCAGGTGACCGAACTGTGGCGCGAGGGGTCGGTGGTGCAAAGCTGGTTGCTCGACCTGACGGCCGACGCGCTCAAACAGGAAGGGCAGGGACTCGAGGCCATCCAGCCGCACGTTGCCGATTCCGGCGAGGGCCGCTGGACGGCGATCGCGGCGATCGATCTGGGCGTGGCCGCACCGGTCATGACGCTGGCCCTGCAGATGCGCTTTGCCAGCCAGGATGATGAAGGGTACGGCAACCGCGTGCTGGCGATGATGCGCAACGCCTTCGGCGGACACGTGGTTCAGCGCCGGGACGAGTCATGAGGCACTCAGATAACGAACGGAATCATCATGCGTAAGCCAACCCGTAGTGAGCCGCCGCGGCCGGTCACGATCGTCATTTTCGGGGCGACCGGGAACCTGTCTCGCAAGAAACTGTTGCCGGCGCTCTTCCAGTTGGAGGTGGCCGGACGCCTTGCCGAGGGCAGCCGCATTGTCGGCTTTGGTCGTCGGGACTGGGATGATGCCGCCTGGCGGGAAGAGGTGCGTCGACTGTGTCTGGCCGGCAGCGATGAGGGAGACGGTTGCTCGGCCGATGAGGGGATCGAACGGCTGCTGGCCAAGCTGCACTTTCATAACGGCGATCTCGACGACACGGCATGCTTCGAGAATCTCGCCGACCGGTTGATGCACGCCGAATATCCGGACTGCGTGGTGTTCTACTTCGCGGTATCGCCGTCGGCCTTCGGTGCGATCTGCCGCAACCTGGGTGCCTGCGGGTTGACCGACGAGACCCTCGGTTGCCGGCACGTGGTGATC
The DNA here is from genome assembly GCF_034479635.1 of Guyparkeria halophila. Taxonomy (NCBI): domain Bacteria; kingdom Pseudomonadati; phylum Pseudomonadota; class Gammaproteobacteria; order Chromatiales; family Thioalkalibacteraceae; genus Guyparkeria; species Guyparkeria halophila. Next base: position 1,513,170 of record NZ_CP140153.1, on the reverse strand, counting down.
GAGAAGCCTTTCGGGCACGACATCGAGAGTGCGCATGCCCTCGATGGGTTGCTGCACCAGTATTTCGACGAGCACCAGATCTTCCGCATCGACCATTACCTGGGCAAGGGCACCGTGCAGAACATCATGGTGATGCGCTTTGCCAACCTGCTGCTCGAGCCGTTGTGGAACCGCAATTACATCGATCACGTGCAGATTTCACACGCCGAGCAACAGGGCATCGAAGGGCGAGGGCAGTATTACGACTCGGCCGGGGCGCTGCGCGACATGGTGCAAAGTCACCTGATGCAGATGCTGGCGCTGACGGCGATGGAGCCACCGGCATCGATGGACGCCGAGGCGGTCCGCGACGAGAAGGTCAAGGTGCTGCGCTGCATCCGCCCGGTTTCCCACCGGGGCGTGCACGCGCAGGCCTTTCGCGCTCAGTACGCCCGCGGCGTGGTCGAAGGGAAGAACGAATCCGGTTATCTGGATGAACCGGGCGTGCCGGATGACTCGGTCACCGAGACCTATGCCGCCCTCAAGCTCTACATCGACAACTGGCGTTGGCGGGACGTGCCGTTCTACCTGCGCACCGGCAAGCGCATGTCGAAGAGTCACTCGCAGATCTCGATTCGTTTTCGCGAGCCGCCACAGCAGCTTTTCCGCGAGACCCAGGTTGCCAACACCGCGCCCAACTGGTTGTTGATCGGCATCCAGCCGGAGGAAAACTTCCGCTTCGAGATGCAGATCAAGACCGAGGGGCTGGAAATGCGTACCCGCACGGTGCAGATGGATGCCACCTACACCGGCGAGGAGCCGCCTAACCTCGATGCCTACGCGACCCTGCTTCTCGACGTGATGAACGGCGATCAGACGCTCTTCCTTCGGTATGATGAGGTGTCTTGGGCCTGGCGGGTGGTTGATCCCATCCTGCGCAACTGGGCGGTCGAGCGTGACTATATTCCGACGTACCCGGCGGGCAGCTGGGGGCCGCCGGAAGCCGACCGGCTGTTCGATGCCGATTCCCACCGCTGGCGAAACAATCTCAAGATCCCCGGGGAGGATTGATGCGACAGGAACGGTATGTCGGCCGGATGAGTCCCATCTGGCAGTTGCTCGAGGTCAAGGCGACCGAACACATGCGTCGCCACCCGAATGACTGGTTCCAGGCCGATGGCAATCGGGCCGCTCGTCTTTCGGGGCACGCGGCCGGCTTGTCGATCGACTATTCCAAGCAACGCGTCACCGATGACGTGATCGATGGCCTGCTGGCGCTGGCCGAGGAACGCGGCGTGCTGGAGTTGCGCGACGACATGTTCAACGGCGTGCACATCAACGGCAGCGAGGACCGGGCAGTGCTGCACGTGGCGCTGCGCAACCGGTCGAACCGACCGATCTGCTTCGATGACAAGGACGTGATGCCGGAGGTCAACGCCGTCCTCGATCACATGGAGACATTCGTCGACTCGGTCCAATCGGGAGAATGGCGGGGCTATGCGGGCGACCCGATAACCGACGTGGTGAATATCGGTGTCGGCGGCTCTGATCTGGGCACGCGTATGGTGTGCCGGGCGTTGGGTTCCTACGCCGATCGCGGCATCCGGGTGCATTTCGTTTCCAACATCGCGCCCAGTGACCTGGCCTCCAAGCTTGCCGTGCTCGACCCGAAGACCACGCTGTTCGTGGTCGCCTCGAAAAGCTTCGGCACGCAGGAGACCCTGGCCAATGCCCGCTCGGCCCGGCGCTGGTTTCTCGAGAGTGCGCCGCACGAGGAGGCGATCAAGAAGCATTTCGTCGCCGTTTCCACCCACACCCAGCGTGTGCGTGACTTCGGCATCGACCCGGACAACATGTTCCCCATCTGGGATTGGGTCGGCGGGCGCTATTCTCTCTGGTCGGCCATCGGCTTGCCGATCGCGCTGTTTTTGGGCATGGATCGATTCAAGCGCTTGCTGGATGGGGCGCATGCGCTCGACGAGCACTTCCGGCTCAACACGGGGCGGGACAACCTGCCGCTGATCCTCGGGCTGATCGACGTCTGGAATGCCGACTTCCTCGGCTCGGACTCGCTGGCCGTCTTTCCCTACGGCACGCGGCTCGGCTTCCTGCCCGCCCACCTCCAGCAGGTGATGATGGAGTCAAATGGCAAACGGGTGCGCATCGACGGCCAACCGGTCGACTCGCACACCAGCGCGGTGCTGTGGGGTGGCCTGGGGACCAACGGCCAACACGCGTTCTACCAGCTGCTCCACCAGGGTACCCGGCTTATCCCATCGGATTTCATCAGCGCGATCCGCACCCATTCCCCGATTGGTAGCCAGCAACAGCAGCTGCTGGCCAACCTGGTCGCCCAGAGCCGGGCCTTGATGCTGGGGCGCGAGCGCGAGGACATCGAGGCGCAAATGCGGGCCGAAGGCGCGGATGAAGCGACCATCGCGCGGATTGCCCCGCACCGGGTCTGCCCCGGTGGCCAGCCGTCCAATACCATCCTGTTCCCGCAGATGACCCCGGAGGCGGTCGGCGCGTTGCTGGCGCTCTACGAGCATCGGGTGTTCGTGGCCGGGGCGGTGTGGCAGATCGACTCCTTCGACCAGTGGGGGGTGGAGCTGGGCAAGCAGATGGCCAACGAACTCGAGCCCTTCGTCGGCAGCGATCTGGCGGACGATGACTTCGACGGTTCCACCCGGTGGCTTCTCGACGAGATTCGCCAGCACTGGACCGCCGAGCAGAGTGGCGACGAGGAAGGCTGAGTCCAACTGGCGTCCTGGCAATGACCGCCTCGCGATTTCACGGCGGTTTCCGATAGAATCCCCGCCATAAAAACCGCCGATCCATGGTCGCGCTGCCAGGCCGACGGTTGGCGGATTGCCTTCATCACCCAGGGGTGAGTGTGAACATTCTCTATCTAGATTCGTCCACGGAGGCCTGTACCGCCGGTGTCCTCGCTGGCGACCGGGTGGTCACCGGCTTCGAGGTCGCCCCCCGGGGACATGCCGAAAAGCTGCTGCCAATGGCCGAAGGGCTGCTGGAAGAGGCACAGATCGAATTCGAGGACCTGGATCTGATCGGTTTCGGGCGCGGGCCGGGATCGTTCACCGGCGTGCGCATTGCCACCGCGATGGCTCAGGGTATTGCCATCGCGCGCGACTTGCCCATGGTCGGGATCTCGTCGCTCGCGTGTCTGGCAGCCGGGGCTTTCCGGCGGTTGGAGGAATCTGGCGAGTACACCGGGGACGTCGAGGTGCAGGTCGCAATCGACGCCCGCATGGGCGAGATTTACCGGGCGGTCTATCGTTTGGGCGACTCAGGTGACTTGATCACGCTGGTGGAGGAGGCGGTGACCGAGCCGACGTTCCCGGCAGCGAAGGAAAACCGAGTGGTAGCCTGCGGCACAGGCTTCGGTCGGTACCCGAAGCTCGGCGAGGGCCCGGCGGCGATACGAGTGGAACCGGAGGCCTTGCCACATGCGCGGGATGCGCTGGACCTGATTCGCCGACTGCCGGAAAACGAGCGTATCTCTCCCGATGCGGCCGTGCCGAGCTATCTGCGCGACAAGGTCGCTGGTCGTTGAGCCGGATCGCGGTCCCAGAAAACCCCGACGGGGGATGACCCAATAAAAAAACGCCCCGAATTCATTGCGGGGCGTTCTTGTGTTCGGTCGGTTGGCCGACCAAGTGATGCGGGTTACTGGATGTTCCCGCAGGCGACGACGGTGTCGCCGTCGTAGATCGCGACTGAACGCGGTTGCCCCATCAACTCTTCGACTGTTACGTCGATGGTTGTCATGGATTTACCGTCCTGGAAGGGAGTGCACTGGAACTCCGGCTCCTTGTTGAAGGCGAAGTCTTCCGGCGCTCCCTCGCTGTCTTCAGCGTAACGACAAATCCCCCGATGAATACCCGCGGACATACCGTTGGCATTTTCGGCATTGACCACGACGGCCATCCGGCCATTTTCAGGATCAAAGATCGCCGTGCCGGAAACGCCGGAGTCTCCCCGCTCCTGAATTGAGGCTTGATACGCTTCATATTTGTCGTCTGCAGCCATCGTCGGCGTGGTCATACCTACGGAAAGCCCAGCAATCGCACTGGCGAGTAGCAATTTCTTCATGCGTTCTCCTTGACTGTGCTTTGGTTGAAAACGTTCGACGGCCAAGCGGCTTGGGGGCGGCTTGGGTTTGGAAGCCCGTGTCCCGTGCCTGGCTTACCGGTATGGGATGGAGCTTAGGACACTTGCCCGCTGTTGCAAGGATGGTCGTCGCGACAACGGGCGCTTGGATTCGAACAGAGGCTGAGCGAGCCTGCCAGGTGAGGTGATCGCGCGTGATAACCTGACGCCCACGACGACGGGTTGTGCTGGAAGCGGCTGTCCCGTTAGCGATCGGTCGCCCCCGATCGTTTGACCGTTCGTCCTAGAGAAAGCTGGTCGGAATGAAACTGTATCTTTTGATTGGATTGGCCGGTGGTCTTGGCGCCATGGCTCGCTACGGCCTGACGGCGGCGATCATGCAGTTTGGCGGGCGTGCCTTCCCCTGGGGCACGCTGAGCGTCAACGTGATCGGCTCGGGATTGATGGGGTTTCTGGGGGTGTGGCTGCTGACGCGCTGGCAGCTGCCAATCGAGTATCGGCTCGCGGTTCTGACCGGCTTTCTCGGGGCGTTTACCACCATGTCGGCGTTCTCCATCGACACGCTGGCCCTGATGCAGCGCCAGGCGTGGCTCTGGGCGGGCCTGTACGTGACGGCGACCGTGATCCTGTGCCTGGCGGCGGCGCGAGGTGGGATGTTGCTTGGCGAGCGCCTCGCCGGATGACCGATGCTCGAGACGACATGACGACTCAAACCTCGCCGCAGCGACTCAAGGAATCGATCCAGGACTGGGCAGCCGAACTGGGATTCACCGAAGCGCGGGTAACCGATACCGATCTCTCGGCCTATGAGGCCGGCTTCGAGCGTTGGCTCGAGGACGGGTGCGCCGGCACGATGGGCTTTTTCCAGCGTCACGGTCTGATGCGCTTCCATCCGGAGGAACTGGTGCCCGGAACCCGCCGGGTGCTGATGGTCACGCGTGACTATCTACCACCCGAATCTCTGGGGCCGTCGAAAGTCCTGGGCGAGCCGGCGCTGGGCTACGTGAGCCGATACGCGCTGGGGCGGGATTATCACAAGCTGGTGCGCAAGCGGCTGGCGCAACTGGCCCAGCGGATCAGCGAGTCGGTCGGCCCGTTTACCTACCGGGCGTTCTGTGACTCCGCACCGGTCTACGAGACCGGTCTTGCCGAACGCGCCGGGGTGGGTTGGAAAGGCAAACACTCGCTGGTGCTCAACCGCTCCGGCGGGTCGTGGTTCTTCCTCGGCGCGCTGTTTCTCGACATCGATCTCCCGGTCGACGAGCCCGTCCAGCCACATTGCGGCAGTTGTACGGCCTGCCTGGACGTTTGCCCGACCGGGGCGATCGTCGCCGACGGCGTGGTTGATGCGCGTCGCTGCATCTCCTATCTCACCATCGAGTCGCACGACGACATACCCGAATCGCTGCGTCCATTGATGGGCAATCGGATCTATGGCTGTGACGACTGCCAGTTGGTCTGCCCATGGAATCGGTTCGCCCGGAAGACCAACGACACGGATTTTCACGCCAGGCAGGGGTTGGAGGCCCCCGATCTGGTCGAGCTGTTCGGCTGGGATGAACCGACGTTTCTGGCGCGCACGGAAGGCTCGGCCATTCGACGAATCGGCTGGCGCCGCTGGCGGCGCAACCTGGCCGTCGCGCTGGGAAACCTCCCGACAGGGCATCCGCGCATCCCGGCCGCGTTGGCGGCACTACAGGGTGGATTGGGTGAGGCGGGCGATCAGGTTGATCGACACATTCACTGGGCGCTGGCACGACTGGCGAGGTAATCCGCCGCGGCAACACGCATGCCGTGGGTCCTCAGCTGCGGTCCAGTGTCGCCAGGATCTCGCGCTGCTGGTCGCCCCGAGGGCCCCGCACGAACAGGGTCGAGATCAACGTACCGTCGACCGCCAGCGGCGCGATCACAAGCCCGCCTTTCGCGGCCTGGCCCAGGTTCGGGTCCAGATGCGGGGCCAGGCGCTCGAGATTCCCCGCATCGATTCCCAGCGTTTCCAAACGCGACTGGAGACGGGACAGCAAGGGGGATTGGGCCAACGCCAGCCGTTCTGGAAGGGCCGTCTCCCCGTTGCGACTCCAATGGAAACGGTGCTTCACCAGGCTGTCCCCGCTGTTCTCGTAGAGCGCGATCTCCTCGACGCCGTCGAGCCGGGTCAATTGCCGGATGGTATCGCCCAGTTGACGTCCCGGCGTGGCCGGCGGCGCGGTTCGAGTGGCAGCCCCACTGGCGTGGCAACCATTGTCGCTATCGTCGAGCCCATAGTCGGCTGTCAGGGGCCAGAGCAGGTCGCGGCCGTCCTCCTGCTGAACGAGCAAGTGACCGGGGTGGTAGAGCGGGACCTCGGTGAATTCACGGGCATCGGCCAGGGTCTTTTTCACCGTCACCCGCCAGGCGGCGTGGGGGGACAAGTGGAGCTGCTCGGCAATGCTGACCGTCAATCGTCGGATCACGGGGTGATACCAACCGAATTCGCTGGCGAAGGCGAGCCGGCGGGCGAGCACGAGAATGGATTCGTGGTGGGCGCCGAGGGTGGGAATGCTCGCCTCCTCGGCCAGGAGCATGACCGGCAGGTAATACCGTTCGGTCAAGGTGGTCTCCAATTGGTGCAGATCGATGCCGGCCTCCCCCAGAACCATCTCGAAGGCACGGCCGACCGAGAAGCAGCTGTCGAGACTGCCGTTTTCGGCGTGTGCCTGCGTGAAATCGATCAAGCTTTTGCGTGCGATCGCCAACGCCTGTCTGGCCAGTTCCGGGGCATCCCGCCACAGGGCGAGTTCGACCAGGTTGTGGAGCAGGGCGGCGACCGAGACCATCTCGAAGCCGGTTTCGCGGCGCTCGATCAGCCAGGTCTCGGTCATCCGGGCGGCACGCATGGCCCGGGAGGACGCGGCGAGATAGCCGGCCCGCTGCGCCTCATCGGTCAGGGTGTTTTCCAGGATCGGGAGTTGTGGCAACTGGTTGCGCGCCCAGTTGCTACCCAGCAGCGAGAGGGCGTGCTCAAGGTTGTGTGGTGCACTGCGTTCGCGTTTGCGTTGGCCGCTGGCCGCGGCCCCCAGCACCACGCTGGCGGCGGCCGGATCACGCCGCAGCCAGCCGACCAGCCGCGGGAAATCGGGCGACTCGTTCAGCAATTCCCGGCACATGCCCTGGTGAATCGCCCGTCGGACAGGCAACGGGTGATCGAGCAGGTACTCGCTCCAGTTCTCGGGCAGCGTCATGCCGACTTCCCCCACGTAGTCCCTCAACGCCAGTCGCTGGACGTCATTCCCTGGCCATCAGCGCTACATTGCGGGCTTTTTTTGCCGTGCGCAATACCCGGTGCGTTACTCAGGCTTTGACCCAACCGAGACCGGGCATCCTGCCGAAGCCGCCGTCCGTGCATGTGCACTGCCGGTCGGCCTGGTTCAGATGCGCTCGGCCATTGCCTTGGCGTTGCCGACATAGTCGCCCGGTGCCATGGCGGCAAGCCGTTCACGCGCCTCGGGCGGCAGCTCGTTGATGCCCTCGATGAAGGCGCGCATGGCCGGGCCGTCGACCCGTTGCCCACGGGTCAGCGCCTTGAGCTTCTCGTAGGGCTTTTCCACGCCATAGCGTCGCATGACCGTCTGGATGGCCTCACCGAGCACTTCCCAGTTGCCGTCCAGTTCGGCGGCCAGCCGCTCGGCGTTGATCTCGAGCTTGGACAGGCCCTTGGCCATCGAGCGATAGGCGATCAGCGAGTGACCAATACCTACACCCAGGGTGCGCAGCACAGTGGAGTCGGTCAGGTCGCGCTGCCAGCGGCTGATCGGCAGCTTGCGGGCGAGATGTCCCATCACCGCGTTGCCCACGCCGAGATTACCCTCGGCATTCTCGAAGTCGATCGGATTGACCTTATGCGGCATGGTCGACGAGCCGACCTCGCCCTCGACCAGGCGCTGCTTGAAGTGCCCCAGCGCGATCTGACCCCAGATGTCGCGGGCGAAATCGATCAGGATCGTGTTGGCGCGCTCGATCGCATCGAACAGCTCGGCGATGTAGTCGTGTGGCTCGATCTGGATGGTGTAGGCGTTGTGGGTCAGCCCCAGCCCCTCGACAAAGTGCTTGGAGAAGCCCGGCCAGTCGATTTCGGGGTAGGCGGCCAGGTGGGCGTTGAAGTTGCCCACCGCGCCGTTGATCTTGCCCATCAGCTTCACGTAGGCGATCTGTGCCCGCTGGCGCTCGAGGCGCGCGACCACGTTGGCGATCTCCTTGCCGATGGTTGACGGCGAGGCCGGCTGGCCGTGGGTACGCGACAGCAGCGAGACGGCGGCCCATTCGTGGGCCATCTTGCGCAGCGTGTCGATCAGCCCGTCGATCTCCGGCAGGACGACGTCCTCGCGTGCCTTGGCGAGCATCAGGCCGTAGGCGAGGTTGTTGATGTCCTCGGAGGTGCAGGCGAAGTGGAAGAATTCGCTGATCGAAGCCAGGCGCGGATGATCGGCGACCTGTTCCTTGAGGAAGTACTCCACCGCCTTGACGTCGTGGTTGGTGGTCGCCTCGAACTCCTTGACGCGCATGGCCGATTCGACCCGGAATTCCGAGACGATGGCATCGAGCGAGGCTCGGTCTTCGTCGTTCAACGCCGGCACCTCGGCGATCTTCGGCTCGTCGGCCAGTGCCTTGAACCATTCGACCTCCACCAGCACGCGATACTTGATCAGCGCGTACTCGCTGAAACATTCGGTCAGCGCGCGGGTATGGCGGGCATAGCGGCCGTCGAGCGGCGAGACGGCGGTCAGGGCGAAGGCGGCTTGGGCGGAGTCAGTCATGCGCGTTCCTGTAAAAAAATCGGTTGGTCGAGCCGGGCAGGGGGCTCGAATTCAACGGGTTGGTTCGTGATTATGCGATTGGCGGCCGGGCGAGCCAAATGCGGTGCGCGCCGGCCTGGGGCTGGATCGGGCTTTTCAGTCGTTGCGCCCGGATTTCCCTTGCCGATCAGTTGGCGGTCTCCGGCCGGGCCAGGGCCTCGTGCAGCACCCGGGTCAGTTCGCGCAGTACGTCGAGTGTCAGGCGTTGCTCGGCTTCAAGGCGTGTGGCCGGATCATCCAGGCCATCGTCGTCAAACTCGTCATCCAGGGTGTCGAGCGCCTTCACCTTGGTCAGGGCGCCGTCGGCCCGCATGGTAAAGCGCAGCCGATCGCGCCAGACGAGTTCGAGTTGTTCGACCGTCATGCCGTCGCGCAGGTGGGCGAGGACATTCTCGTCGGGCAATCCCAGCCGGGTGACCGTGATGCTGCCGCCGTCACGCGGTTCGAGCAGTTTGGCCGAATCGCCCAGTTCGAATCCGGCCGGCGGCCCTTCGAGCAACCAGCGCGACAGTCGGCTGCCGTGCTCCTCGGACCCGAACGCGGGGGTGACGCGCCACTGGCCAAGGGTCTCGCGAAGCAGGGAGTTGATCTGGCTGTTGCGCTTTTCGCCGGCGTTGGCCAGCCACGCCTGCTTGTTGCGTGCATCGATGATCACCCGGGTCTCGGCCTGCCGCGGGAAGGCCTGCGGCAACAGCTCCAGCAGGGCATTCTCGCGGGCCTGGCGCAGCTCGTCGCGGGAGGGTTCGCGCTCACCGGCCTCGGCCAGCTTCTTGGCCGCGTGGTCCTGGACCACCCGCGGCGGCACGGCGCGTTCTTCGCGGCGGAACAGCAGGCCGAAGGCACCGTCGGTCTCGATGGCAAGCGCCTCGGCGACCACCGGGGCCCAACCCATGGATTCGACCTGCTGCGACAGGGTCGGGGCAAAGCGCTTCTCGGCCAGCTGTTCGGATAGCGTATCCAGCGACGGTTCCGGCCAGTCGGCCAGGTCGAAGGCGGCAATCTGGGAAAAGAGCATGGCGTCGGCGACTCCGATAAACGGTTGGCGGATGACGAACCGGTGGCATGGGATGCGTGCAGATCCTCCCACGCCCACCCAGTTCAGGACCGGCGCATTATGCCTGATGGATGGGGGCATTGCTCGCGGCCCGCGGGCACGGAATCCATCCGGTTCCTGATATGCTCACGAGACTTGGAATTCTCTTTTTTGCTGTTATCTACAAGGCCACCATGACCGAACGTCAATCGCATATCGTCCGCCTCGCCGACTACCGCCCGCCGAATTACCTGATTGACCATGTCGACCTGACCTTCGAGCTGGCCGCTCGCGGGACTCGGGTGGAATCAACGCTCACCGTCCGGCGCAACGGCTCCCACGACGAGCCGCTGTGGCTGGATGGCGACGAGTTGACGCTCGAGTCGATTGCGCTGGACGGCGAGTCGCTGGCCAAGGAGCAGGTCGATCAACGCGAAAACGGCCTGTCGATCAGCGGCCTGCCGGATCAGTGCCGCTTGACCGTTGTCTGCCGCGTCGATCCGGTCGACAACACCACGCTGGACGGGCTCTACCAGTCCTCCGGCAATTTCTGCACCCAGTGCGAGGCGCAAGGGTTTCGACGGATCACGTTCTTCCCCGACCGGCCCGACGTGCTCAGCCGTTACCGTGTAACGCTTATTGCCGACAAGTCGACCTGCCCGGTGCTGCTCAGTAACGGTAATCCGGTCGAGTCCCGCGATCTCGAGGACGGCCGTCACCTGGCCATCTGGGAAGATCCGCACCCCAAGCCGTCCTACCTGTTCGCCCTGGTTGCCGGTGACCTCAAGTCGATCCACGATCAGTTCACGACCTGTTCGGGCCGGACGATCGATCTGGGGATCTACGTGGAACCCCACAACATCGATCGTTGCGATCACGCGATGCGCTCGTTGATCAAGTCGATGGCCTGGGACGAGGAAACCTACGGTCGCGAATACGACCTGGACGTGTTCAACATCGTCGCGGTCGACGACTTCAACATGGGCGCGATGGAGAACAAGGGGCTGAACGTCTTCAACTCCAAGTTCATCCTGGCCCGGTCGGAAACCGCCACCGACCATGACTACGAGGGCATCGAATCGGTGGTCGCCCATGAATACTTCCACAACTGGTCGGGCAACCGGGTGACCTGCCGCGACTGGTTCCAGTTGTCGTTGAAGGAAGGCTTCACCGTGTTCCGCGATCAGGAATTCTCGGCGGACATGGGCTCACGGGCGGTCAAGCGCATCGAGGAGGTCAACCTGCTCCGCCAGGTGCAGTTCCCCGAGGATGCCGGCCCGCAGGCCCATCCGGTGCAGCCCAAGGAATACGAGCAGATCAACAATTTCTACACCGCGACCGTCTACAACAAGGGCGCGGAGGTGGTGCGGATGTGGCATAACCTGCTCGGTTGGGACGCATTTCGCCGCGGCACGGATCGCTACTTCGAGCGCTTCGACGGCCAGGCGGTCACCATCGAGGACTTCATCGACACCATGGCCGAACAGGCGGATTTCGATACCGCCCAGTTCCGCCGTTGGTACGATCGGGCGGGCACGCCGAACGTGCACGTGAGCAAACGCCTGGAAGGCGACGAGCTGGTGGTCGACTTTCGACAAGAGGTGCCGGCGGTCGCCGGGCAGGACGATGACGAGCCGTTCCTGATTCCGCTCGGGCTGGCGGCGTTTGACCGTGACGGCCATCCGGTGGCGTTGGGCGGCCCGGACGGCAACGGCGAACAGGCATTGACCCTGGTGCTCGCGAAGACGGAGGAAAGCCGTCGTTACTCCCTGCCGGCCGGGTCCGATCTGCCGGTGCTCTCGCTCAATCGCGGTTTCACCGCGCCGGTCAAGATCGAGCACGACTACGATGCCGCGGATCTGGCCTTGCTGGCCAGTGCCGATACCGATGAATTCAATCGCTGGGATGCCTACCAGCGTCTGGTGATGAAGACACTGGTCGAACGGGTGGGTGAGGCCGAGGCACACGGCGAGTGGCCGGAAACCCGGTTGCCGGACGGCTTGAGCGAGGCCTTCGGACGGTTGCTGCACTCGGCGGCAGGCACGCAGGGAGGCGCCGATCCACGCTTTGTCGCCGAGTGCCTGACGCTGCCGAGCGAAAACTACATCGCCGAGCAGTTCACGCAGGATGTACCGGTCGACGCCATCCACCAGGCGCGTGTCGAACTGCGCGAGCAGCTGGCCAACGAGTGGTCCCAGACCCTGGTCCTGGTGTTCGAAAAGCTCGCCGTCGATGGCGGTTACCGATTCGATGGCGTGGATGTCGGTCGCCGTTCCTTGCGCGCTCAAGCGTTGACGTATCTGAATGCGCTCGATCATCCGGCATGGCGCCGCCTCGCGGTCGAGCAAGTCCGTGAAGCCGACAACATGACCGAGCGCTTCAACGCCCTGACGGCGCTGTCTCTGCGGGCGACGGATGAGCGGGATGAGGCGCTCGAGTCCTTCGCCAGCGAGTGGCAGGACGACCCGTTGGTCATGGACAAGTGGCTTGCCTTGCGGGCGCGGATCGTCGAGCCGGATGACATGGAGACGTTGGCCGCACTCGAGGCGCACCCGTCGTTTTCGATCCGCAATCCGAACCGGGTGCGTTCACTGATCGGTACGTTCTCGCGGGGCAATCCGGTCGCGTTTCATGCCGCGACGGGTTCAGGATATCGCTGGGTTGCCGACAAGATCATCGAGATCGACGGTTTCAACCCGCAAATCTCCGCCCGAATGGCGACGGTGTTCAGTCGCTGGCGCCGATATGATGGCGGCCGTGCCGATCGGATGCGAGGGGAACTCGAGCGCATGCTGGATCGCGTCGATTGCTCGCCCGATCTCGCCGAGATTGCCGGCAAGGCATTGAAATAAAAAGATAATGAATGACTATTTGGAGATGAACGCGCCATGATGGTTGCAATCGGCTGGCTCATCGTGACGGGCAGCATAATTGGCGGCTTTATGCTTGCGGGTGGTCATTTGATCATCCTGTTCCAGCCAATCGAGTACCTGATGATCTTCGGCGCGGCCGGTGCCGCCCTGATTGCCGGCAACTCGCCCAAGACGCTGAAGGCAACACTCGGTGGCTTCGGCACCGCCTTTAAGGGCTCTCGGTATGGCAAGAAACTCAATATGGAGACCCTTGCACTCCTTTATGCGGTGTTCACGCGGGCGCGCAAGGAGGGGTTGATGGCGATCGAGGAAGACATCGACGATCCGGAAAACAGTGAGTTGTTCAATGGTTTTCCGACCGTCATGAAGGACCATCACACCGTCGAATTCATCACCGACTATCTGCGGCTGATGGTCTCCAGCACGCTGGATGTGCACCAGATCGACAACCTGATGGACCTGGACATCGATACCCACCACGAAGAGGCGGATCTGCCCCGATCAGCGATTGCCAAGATGGGTGAGGCCCTGCCGGCGTTCGGTATCGTTGCGGCGGTCCTCGGGGTGGTGCACACCCTGGAGTCGGTCCACCTGCCGCCGTCGGAACTCGGCAAACTGATCGCCGCGGCTCTCGTGGGGACCTTCCTCGGTATCCTCGCGGCTTACGCGTTCGTCAATCCGGTGGCCAACAATCTCGAGCACAAGATCAATGACGGCACCAAGTATCAGCAAAGCATCAAGGCCGCGCTGATTGCGTTCATGAACGGCTACCCGCCGCAGGTGGCCGTCGAGTTCGGCCGCAAAGTGTTGTATTCCTCGGATCGACCGAGCTTCACGGAGCTCGAGACCTTCCTCAAGGAAAACAAGTGAACCGGTTGAATACGGGGTAGAAAGACGGTGGCCGAACAACCGGATCAAAACCAGCAGATCGTCATCAAGAAGGTCAAGAAGGGCCATGGTGGTCACCATGGTGGGGCGTGGAAGATTGCCTACGCCGATTTCGTGACCGCGATGATGGCGTTCTTTCTGCTCATGTGGCTGCTGGGCTCGATGGGCGAGGAAGATCTCAAGGGCATCTCGGAATATTTCGCCAACCCGACCAAGGTCACCCTGGAAGGTGGCAGCAGTGCCGGCATGAGCGAAAGCCTGATCGACGGGGGCGGGGACGACCTCACCCGCCAGGAAGGGCAGGTGCAGGCGGGCGACAAGCCCACGCCCGAAAAGCGGGATACCCGATCCGAGGACAAGACGGCCGATCCGTCCGAAATGACCCAGGAGCAGATCCAGGAGCAGATCGAGGCGCTCGAGCGGGAGCAGATCGAAGAGCTCAAGGAGCGCCTGGAGTCCTTGATCGAGGTCGATCCGGCCCTCAAGGCCTACAAGGATCAGATCAAGCTCGACATTACCCGCGATGGGCTGCGCATCCAGATCATCGACAAGGAAAATCGGCCGATGTTCGAGCTGGGTTCCGATGACCTGCAGGGGTATGCCGTCGAGATTCTGCATTCGCTCGCCCCGGTCCTGAACGACATGCCCAACCGCCTGTCGATCGAGGGGCATACCGACGCCCGTCCCTTCGATCGTCGGGAGCGAAGCAACTGGGAGCTGTCCGCCGAGCGAGCGAACTCGGCCCGTCGAACACTGGCGGAGTATGGCTATCAGCCGGACAAGTTCCTGCAGGTCATCGGGATGGCGGACGCCTTGCCGTTCGTCGCGGAAGACCCGCTCGATCCGCAGAACCGGCGCATATCGATGACGGTGATGAAGGAATCCGCAACCCGGCGCATCCTTGAACCCTCCCGCGGGGGCGGAATGAATGTCGAGGATCTACTCGAGGGCCCGACGGGCGTGACCGATCCAGGAGCCGGGGCGACGGACAACCCCGACACCGGCACGCCGATCGACACCGAAGCCAGCCGATAACCTCACGATGCGTCGCCATCTGGCCCTGCTGATCGGGTTCGCCGTTCTGGCACTCGCGATACTGGCGAGTCTCCTGATTGCGCGCAGTTGGATGCAGTGGCAGGGCGAGATGCCTGACGCGTGGCTGATCGCGTTGGTAGCCGGCGTGTTGGCCATGCTGATGGGGTGGCGCTTGTTGCCGCCGTGGTGGCGCGGGGTGCTGTTGGTCGCCCCGCTGGTGATGTGGGGTGGGCTACAGATCCATCCGGGCTGGTTTCTCGCCGCGGCCTTGATCCTCTTGCTGATTCAGTTCAATGCGATACGCCACCGGGTGCCGCTTTATCGCTCGGGGACGGCGGTGATCGAGGTATTGGCCGAGGAGATCCGGACACGCCGGATTCGGCAACTGGCCGATGTGGGCTGTGGGGACGGCCACGTGATCACGGCCTTGGCCAAACGGTTTCCCGGGACGCAATTCACCGGCTTTGAGACCGCGCCGTTGCTCTATGTCGTGGCTTGGTGGCGCTGTCGTCAGCTGTCGAATTGCCAGGTGAAATTTCGTGATTTCTGGCGCGTGTCCTGGCGTGATCAGGAGGCGGTGTTTACCTTCCTTTCCCCTGAGCCGATGTTGCGTATCTGGCGCAAGTGTCAGCGCGAGTTGCCCGAGGGGGGCGGCTTGTACTCGCTGGCCTTCGAGGTGCCGGGAATTCAGGCCGAGTCGTTGATCGGTGCGGGGCGGTTCGATTTGTTCCGCTATCCACGACTGCCGCGGCAGTCGGTGGTATCTGATTCCGAGTAATGGTGGCGGACGCTCGTCAGCGACCGGCGCATTCCGGCCATCCAGAAACAGAAAAGCCGGCCAATGGCCGGCTTTTCGTCATCTCCCGGAGAGCGTCTTAGTAACGCGAACCGAAACCACCGCGATCGTTGCTACGCTCGCGCGGACGCGCTTCGTTGACACGAACGGTGCGGCCGTCCATGTCGGTATCGTTAAGCGCTTCGATGGCCTGTTCGCCGGCGGCCTTGTCGGTCATCTCGACAAAACCGAAGCCCTTGGAACGACCGGTAGCCATGTCCTTGATCACCTTGGCGGATTTGACTTCGCCGAAGGCTTCGAAGGCGGCCTGGAGGCCCTGGTCATCCTGGGAGTAGGGCAGGTTGCCCACGTAAATATTGATCATCTCGAAAACAAACTCTCAAAACCGTGCTGATCTGGCGACCGGACGGGGTGTTCAGCACGCATCCACCCCGGTCGGATGAAGGTAACCAGCTCGCCTCACCAAACTTGTGCTGGGCAGGGGCCGGGCCCTTCATTGGATTGACAGTAAACGATTCGGGCGTGAACGCAAGCAGTGTTTTCCATCACTCTGACGGGAGGTCGCTAGCCCGGGTCAGTGGCGTTCGCCATGCCCGTCTGGCGATGGGAAACGCGCATCAAACGGGGGTCTGGGAGGGCAAGCAAGCGTTCGAAGCCATCGAGGTCGTGTATCGGGCGCCACCGCCTTCAACCAGCATGGAGTTTTGAGCGGGAGGCAAATCGCCCTCGTTTTACTAAGCTCCGGTTCATCCCGGGTTTGGCCGCCCACCGTATGCCCCAGCTAGAAGGAGTCGACCTGTCACGCATGGACCCGATGGCATCCCCGAACAAAATGACTCCGTTGGTGGTTCGGCATGGTCGGACGCTGCCCGGAATCGGTGGTCTGCTGGGCGGACTTGCCGTTTTGCTGGTGATCTCCACCGCTCGGGCTGAGACCGCCCCGCTTGTCGGTAGCTGGTGGGATGCCCGCGGTCATGCCGTGACCAATGACCAGGCGCTGGATCGCCTGCGTGATGCCCCGGTGATTCTGCTGGGGGAGGTGCATGATTCCGAGGCCATCCATCGGCGCCAGGTCGAGCTGTTCGATGCCTTCGATGGTCCGCTTGTGCTTGCCCTCGAGCAGCTCGATCGTGGTGGTGGGGGCAGGATCGATCGGCTAAACGCCGGGCGTTTCGAGAACGGTCGAGCACGAGCCCACGCGGGCGGCTTCGATTTCGAGGGGTGGGGATGGCAACACTACGGCCCGTTGTTTGACTGGGCAACGGAGCACGGGGTGCCGCTTTGGCCATTGAACCTGTCGCGAGAGAAGGCCATGGCGGTGGCGATTGCAGATGATGCCGGTTGGCGGGACGAACTGGACGCCGACGCACGGGCATGGATCGATTCGATTGCCCCGACATTGTCCTTGCCGGATGCACAGCAGCGTGGGCTGGTCGAGGTCCTCGAGCAATCGCATTGCCAGGCGATTCCGCCCGCCATGTCGAGCCGCATGGTTCGGGCGCAGGTGGCACGCGATGTGTTGATGGCCGAAGCGATCATGGCCGCGCGGGAATCCTTTCCCGCCCACCAGATCGTCGCCGTGATGGGCAATCAGCACGCGCGACTTGACCGGGGTGTTGGCTACTGGCTGGCACGGGTCGCCGAGAAGAGGCGTCCGGAGGTGTTGTCCGTCGGCATGGTGCCGCTAAACCATCTGAGTGATCCCCCGGGGGCGGACGACGCGTTCGACCTGCGACTGATCATGCCGGCCGTGTCCCGGCCGGACCCGTGTGCACCGGATCGCGCAGCAGAAGATGGGAAGTGACGTCGGCTGCTCCTGTGAGCGTCGGATTCAGGGGCTTGCACCCCGTGTTAACGTGGCCACGGCCACAAAATAAAACGATCAGAGCCGTTGATAAACAACGAAGAAAGAGGGATCGATGATGAAGAAGCAGTTATTGGCAATCTCCATCGGCGTGGCGCTGGGAACGTCGCCGCTTTCCGGTATGGCGGCCACCGGCGACGCCAGCGCCGAACGCATCATGCAGGAGCTCGAGGCACTCAAGCAGCGCGTCGAGAACCTGCAGGGCGAGTTGGAGAAAGAGCGCGCGCGCAACGATCAGATCGAGCAGACGCAGTCGGAGCAGGCCGAGAAGGTCGCCAAGGCCGAAGAAAAGGCGGAAGCCGCCAAGCCGGATATCAATGTCGGTGGTGCAGTGCGGTTCAACTACACCGTGGCTGACAACGATAGCGCGGGCAAGGACCGTGGCGGCGACCTGGCGTTCGATACCTTCCGTTTGAACTTCGACGGCGAGATCAACGACGTGATCCTGTCCGCTGAATGGCGTTGGTACGAGTACATGTCGGTGATTCACCACGCCTGGGTTGGTTACGAGTTCACCGATGACTTGATGGCACGGGCGGGTATCTTCCAGGTGCCGTTCGGCGTATTGCCATACAACTCCCACAACTTCTATTTCTCCTCGCTTTATTACGTAGGCCTGGAGGACAACTACGATTTCGGTGTGGGCACCACCTACACGCCGGGTGATTGGCGCTTCGACTTGGCGTTGATGAAGAATGACGAGCGTGGTGGTTCCAGCCTCGAATCCTATTCCGCGAATATTGTGGGCTACGACTATGACGATGCTGATGCCATCGACGCGGTGGACGGGGCTCGAGATTCTCAAACCGTAAATACGTTGGCAGCCCGCGCTGAGTATGATTACAAGGTTGGCGACAAGCTCACTCTCAAGCCGGGCGCCTCGCTGAAATATGGGCAGTTGGATGGAGCAAACTCCGGCGGAGACGGCGACTATTATGCGGCAGCAGCCCACTTGGTGGCGGACTACGAGCGCTGGAATCTGCAACTGCAGTACACCGACTGGGAATACGATCTGGATGATCCGAATGCTCAGTTCATGAACTACGGCTACTACGCGGGCTTGTTTACCGGGCCGCTGTCCGCTAAGGCGATTACGGCCAACCTGGCCTATACGCTCCCGGTTGAATGGGGTCCGGTTTCCTCGTTGACGTTCTACAACGACTACAGCCTGATCTATGACAAGAACAACGATTTCGAGGATACCTACATGAACGTCACCGGCATGGCAGTGTCTGCCGGCGGTCTGTACACGTACTTCGACATCATCAACGGCCGCAACCAGCCGTTCGTTGGCGGTAGCATGACTGGCGACGGTGAGAGCAACACCGTGTTTAACATCAACGTCGGCTATTATTTCTGACGTTTGAGAAATTGAGTGTTACCAAGGCGGGCGAAAGCCCGCCTTTTTTGTGCCAACCTCTCGGGGCAGGGGGCGCATCGGAGTGCGCTTGTGATGCCACGTACCCAACCGGCAGAGGCAGTAGATGGAAGCGGAAGTCCAGGAAATCAGTGAACACTTGCGTCACTACCCGCCGTTCGATCGGCTTGACCGGAAGTGGCTTGACCAGATCGCCGCCCGCACGGACGTGGCCTATTACCGTGACGGCTCCATGATTCAGGAGTACGGCGAACCGATCGACACGCTGCGCTACATCCGCAGTGGCGCGGTCGAGGTCTATCGGCACAACGGCGAGTTGTACAACCGGATCGGCGAGGGCGATATCTTCGGCCACACCGGCCTGCTGCACAATCGCCGGGTGCGGTTCCCGGTGCGCGCCATCGAGGACACGCTGCTCTACCTGATCCCGGCGGAAGTGTTCGATCAATTGTGCGAGGAAGACGACCAGTTCGCCGATTTCGTCGAGCTGTCCGGTCCGCGCCTGCAGTCCACGGTGGAACAGAACGAGCGCGAGAACGACCTGATGGTCAGTCGGGTGCGTCGACTGCTGACTCGAAGCCCGGTCAACATCGAGGAAACCGCCACGGTGCATGAGGCGGCCCGGCTGATGACCGAGCATCATGTCTCGTCGATCCTGTTGTTGTCTCGCGCGGAACCAGATGACGAGCGTGCTTTTGCCGGCGAGGAGCACGGCCATTGGCGGCTGACTGGCATCCTGACGGATCAGGACCTGCGCGGTCGGGTACTGGCGGCCGGGCTATCCGGGGAAACGCCGCTGACCGAGATTAAGCACGACCGGTTGATCACCATCCAGTCGGATGAGTCGGTCTATGAGGCCATGCTTGCGATGCTGCGCAACAACGTCCATCACCTGCCGGTACTGCACCGCCGTCGACCGGTGGGCGTGGTGCACCTGTCGGATATCGTACGTTACGAGACGCACAGCAGCTTGTATCTGGTCAGTAATATCTTCAACCAGGGGTCGGTCAAGGGGCTGTCCCGGTTGATGCCGGATGTGCGGGCGGCCTTCGTGCGGTTGGTGGACGACGGGGCGACCTCGCAGATGATCGGTCAGGCGATGTCCAGTATCGGACGCAGCCTGATCCGACGGTTGATCGAACTGGCCGAGGCCGAGTTGGGCCCGCCGCCGGTGCCGTATTGCTTCATGGTCAATGGCTCGATGGCGCGAAACGATCAGACCATCGCGACGGACCAGGACAACGCGCTGATCCTGGACGACTCCTTCGACCCCGAACAGCACGATGCCTGGTTCGTGGCACTGGCCAAGCGGGTAAGCGACGGCCTGCATGCCTGCGGTTATCCCTATTGCAACGGCGGGATCATGGGCACCAATCAGAAATGGCGCCAACCGCTCTCGGTCTGGCGGCGCTACTTCGAAGGGTGGATCGATCAGCCCGATCCCGAAAAACTGCTGCACAGTTCAATCTTCTTCGATCTCGAGGCCGTGCACGGGGAGGAGCGCTTTGTCGAACAGCTGCAGGATCTGGTCGCGCAACGCGCCAGCCAAAGCCCGTTGTTTCTGGCCGCCCTGGCGCGTAATGCGCTCAATCGCACGCCGCCGCTGGGCTTCTTTCGCACTTTCGTCATGGAAAAGGACGGTCAGCACAACAACTCCATCAATCTCAAACGACGTGGCACCGCGCCACTGGTCGACGTCATCCGGGTCCACGCTCTGGCGGTTGGTTCGCGCTCGCAGACCTCGTTCGACCGCCTCGACGACATCGTCAGGGCGAACACGCTGCCGGCAGGGCAGGCGGACAAGCTCCGCTACGCGTTGGAATTCATCTCCATGGTGCGTATCCGCCACCAGGCGTATGACCTCAAGCACCACCACGCCCCGGACAACAACATCGAGCCGGAGAACGTCTCGGATGGCGAGCGCCACAACCTCAAGGATGCTTTCCAGGTGCTGAGCAACGCCCAGAAATTCCTGCGTTTCCGCTACCCGATGCCGACACGGTGAGCCTGGCCATGTCCTGTCAACAATCGGATGAAGCGACTTGGGCGGCGTTTTTTGCCGACCAGGCCGGACGCAGCCGTGATTCGGCCCTGCGCGCGTTCTACGGCGCGGGGGTGCCGGCCCCGGATACCCCGTTGCGCGACGTGCCCCTGATCGCGCTGGATTTCGAGACGACCGGCATGGACGTCCATCGTCATGCCATCATCTCAATCGGCATGGTGCCGTTTGATCTGGCCCGAATCCGTCCCTCGGCCGGTCGTTACTGGGTGGTCAAACCGCCACGGCCCCTCGATGAAGCCTCGATCCGGTTCCACCGCATCACGCATGCCGAGGTCGCCCAGGCGCCGGATCTGGACGAGGTGCTCGACGAGGTGCTGGCTGCCCTCGCGGGGAACGTGGTCGTGGTTCACTTCCGTGGAATCGAACGGCCGTTCCTGGATGCGGCCGTGGTCGCACGGCGTGGTGAACGCTGTCTGTTTCCGTTGATCGACACCATGAGCATCGAGGCCCGCCAGGTTCGCCAGGGCGGGTGGAATCGTCTCAAGGGGATGCTTTTGGGATCGCACACATCGGTCCGGCTGCCGGATAGCCGGACACGTTACGGCCTGCCGGCCTACTCGGCCCACCACGCCAAGGTGGATGCCCTGGCAACGGCCGAATTGCTACAGGCACAGATTGCCCGGCATTACTCTCCCGACACGCCCGTGGGCGAGCTCTGGGAGTGACGCGCGGTCAGGCCGAGAGCATTTTCATCTGACCACGAAAAAAGGCGGCCGATTGGCCGCCTTTGCTGTGTGAGCTGATGGGATGACGGTGAGTCCAGGCCCACCGTCAATCAGAGCCTCTCAGCTCATTATTTGCCGCGGGGTTCGCTCATCAGCCCCTTCACGATTGCATAACAACCCACCAGCAGAACCACCGTGAACGGTAGCCCGGCTGCCACGGCGGCCGATTGAAGCGCTGCGAGACCGCCACCCACGAGCAGGGCGATGGCGATGGCGCCCTCGATCACGCCCCAGAACACACGCTGCGGCTTCGGCGCATCGATCTTGCCACCGGCGGTGATGGTGTCGATGACCAGCGAACCGGAGTCCGACGAGGTCACGAAGAACACAATCACCAAGACGATGGCGATGAACGAGGTGATTTCGGCAAGCGGCATCTGGCTCAGTACCTCGAACAGCTTGACCGGCAGGTCGGCGTTCGTGGCCCCTTCAAAGCCGTTCTTCATCTGCTCGATGGCCGTGGTGCCGAACGCCGTCATCCAGAGTACGGACACAGTGGACGGTACCAGCAGCACGGCGGTGAGGAATTCACGCACCGAGCGGCCACGGGAAACCCGTGCGATGAACATGCCGACGAACGGCGACCAGCTGATCCACCAGGCCCAGTAGAACGTGGTCCAGCCCTGGCTGAAGTTTGCGTCCTCGCGCCCGAACGGGTTGGACAGGAACGGCAGTTCGACGAAGTAGGAGCCGAGGTTCTTGAAGAAGCCGGTCGCGATCAAGAGCGTCGGGCCGACGAAGATCACGAACATCAGCAACAGGAACGCCAGCACCATGTTCATCTCCGACAGGCGCTTAACGCCCTTGTCGACACCCAGCACGATGGAAACGATCGCTACCGCGGTGATCGCGGAGATCAGCAGCACCAGCGTCGTGTTTCCTCCCGGCACGTCGAACAAATGGTTCAGCCCGGCGGCTGCCTGCTGGGCACCGATACCCAACGAGGTTGCCAGCCCGAACAGCGTCGCGAATACGGCCAGAATGTCGATGAGATGCCCCGGCCAGCCCCAGATGCGCTCACCCAGGAGCGGGTAGAACATCGAGCGGACCGTCAGCGGCAGGCCCTTGTTGTAGGCAAAGATGGCCAGCGACAGTGCCACGATCGCGTAGATCGCCCAGGGGTGCAGACCCCAGTGGAAGATGGTGGCGGCCATGCCAAGGCTATAGGCAGCGGCGGGATTGTCGGCGGCCGCGCCGAGCGGGGCCCAGTCGGTCCGAGCGCCATCCTCGCCCATGCTGATGCCGCCCAGGGCCGTGCCGTAGTGCGACATGGGTTCGGAAACGCCGTAGAACATCAGGCCGACGCCCATGCCGGCGGCGAACAGCATCGAGAACCAGCCCAGGTAGCTGAAGTCCGGTTTGGCCTTGGCCCCGCCGATACGGACTTTGCCGAGCGGGGAGACGATGAGCGCCAGGCACAGGATCACGAACACGTTGGCCGCGCCGATCAGGAACCAGCTCATGTTCGCGTTGATCCAGTTCTTGGCGCCGTCAAACCAGGAGGCTGCCTGATCGGGCAGCGCGAGGGTCAGGATCACGAAGGCCAGAACCACCAGGGATGAGAAGCTGAACACCGCACCGTGGAGGTCGATGTTCACGCCCATCGGGCTTGCCTGGTAGTTGTCCTGGCCGATCTTGTAATCGGTATCGATCAGGTTGGCGGCCCCTTCCGGCGCCGGAACGCCGACGGACTCTTCATGGGTGTCCGGGGAATTGTCGGGTTTGTTGTCCACGTGTGTCTCTCCGTCGATTTCAGGTTGACCAGTTCGTTCGTTTCGGTCGTTCGGTGATCAGGGCCGAACGAGAAAGACCGAGACGTCCGAGTGCGCGGCGACCTTGCTGCCATTGGCCGGCATGATCGCGTCGATGTGATGCGGCAGGTGCGTGCCCATCACCACAAGATCGGCGCCCACGTCGTCAATCGCCTTGAGCAGGATGTCGTCGAGATCGGTCACCGGATCGTGGCTGTTGTAGACACGAGCGGTCGGCTGATGCCCGTTATCCGGAGCGTGTTCCTGGGCGAACGTCTTGAGCTTCTGCTCGTACTCCTCGGGCGTCCTGGCAACGGAACTCGGCTGAGAGGTGGTGACGCCCACGTAACAAAGCTGGGCGTTGTAGTGACGGGCCATGTCGGCTGCCACCGTCAATGGTTTTTCCAGCGCATCGAGATGCGCGAGATCCACCGGGACCATTATCGAGTTAAACATGCGATCGGCTCCTCCTGGAATTCCCATGAATAGGGTTGCGGCCCCGTTTCATGGACGAAACGTTTATGGACGGCCCGTGCCATTAAATTGATTCGCTTTTGGCAGCGGGGCACAAAGACAGGCCGAGTATAGGCACAGGCCAGCAGCTCTGCGAATTCGGGGCCATGTCGAGACTGCCTCGGGACAGGGTAGCGGCCTTGTCAAACGTGCCGGCCTATAGAAAAGGCAGATTTGCGCATAAATTGCGTGGCTGATGACATCGGAGATGAGGTGCCGGCATTTGTGCGTAATGGAAGGCTTTATTAATCGATACTGATCAATCGCCATAACGATTGACCACTTGCCTGGTATTTGCGCTCGAATAGCGTCATGGCCGGCTCGTCGGCCGGAACGGACTCGATGTGGCACGCCCGTCCATGGAACGCCAAGGCCTGCGCCAGCTCCTCCAGATAGATCCGCCAGTTGCTGCGCGACTCGATTCGCCCTCCCAGGGCGACAAAGGCGGGGAAAACCGGGTGGGCATGAAACCGCCGCTTGAGATGCCGGGGCTTGGGTTCCGGGTTGGGATAGAGCAGGTAGTGCCGGGCGGGCCTCCATCCGTGCTCATGGGCCAGCCGCCAGAAATCGACCAGATCCGCCCTTACCAGCAGGCAGTTTGCCGGGGTGTCCGTGCGTTGTCGTGATAACCGGTCGGCGGATCGGTCCACGCCCACGACCCAGTGATCCGGATGGCGGTAGGCGAGCAGTCGACTGCTGTCGCCCGTGCCGCAGCCCGAATCCAGGATCAGGGGGCGCTCGGTTGATGCCAGCTGGGTGGCCACCCGATCGAATGCCTCGCGGTTGTAGGCGGCAATCGGTTTGGCGAAGGGGCGTCGCGCGTGGCGTCGCAATTGTCGCTCAAGGTCCTCGTGCGGTGCCGTCTGGCTCGAGGTCACCGGCCGCGACGGGCTTCCCGATGTGTCGAAGGCGCTGTCGGCCTGAGTGGGCGTCGCCTCATCCGGCTCAGTCATCGGGGCGGGTCGCGGCAAGGGGTTGGCGACGAACGCGGTCACTCAACAGGATGCCTGCCCAACGGGTTTGCGGGCTGGAATCCAGGGCGAGCTTGGCGATCATGGTCAGGGGTACGGCCAGGAGCATCCCGATTGGCCCGAACACCCAACCCCAGACCAGCAGCGAAATCAGCACGATGACCGGTGACAGGCCCAGGGTGCGGCCGAGCAGTCGTGGCTCGAGGATGCTGCCGATACTGATGTTTACCACCAGGTACAACGTACCGACCAGCAGGATATCCAGCGGTGACCCGCTGACTACCGTGACCAGCAGGGCGGGTATCGCGGCGATGAACGAGCCGATCGTGGGAATGAAGTTGAGCAGCCCGGCAAGGATGCCCCAGAGAATGGCGAAATCGATACCCAGCCAACTCAAGCCTGCCCCCACCAGCAGCCCGGTGAGCACACTGGCGCCGGTCTTGATCAGCAGGTAACGGTAGACCGAGCGCAGGAAACGCCGAGTACGCACGCGCGCCCGGCGGCGACCCGGAAATGCCGCGGCAAGCTTGTCCGCCAGGGTGCGTTCCTCCAGCAGCAGGAACATGAAGGCCAGCAGGACGAGCAGGGTACTGGCCGTGAACTGGCCCAGGCCAGTCGCGATACCCGTGGCCGTGCCGGTGATGGTGCTGGTCGCCGGCAATGGGATCTGCGCCGGCAGTAGTTCGGGCGGTGCACCGCGTTCGGCGAGCATCGTGCGGATCTGCTCGAGCCAGCCGACGAGCTTGGCCTGGTACGCGGGTGCCTGCGTTGCCAGACTCTCGGCCGCTCCCTGCAGCGCGAGGAAGAGCAGGAAAAAGGCGATGCCCACCAGCGAGAACAGGAACAGGATCGCTACCAGACCCGGGACACCACGACGCTGCATCCAGGCCATCGGCGGCGCGCTGATAATCGCGAGAAAGGCCGCCAACAGGAACGGGGTCACGATGTGGCTGACGGTCTTGAGCCCGGCGAGCAGGATGAACACGGCCGCCGCCCCGACAAGCCAGGTCAGGGCGCTCGGCTTGTACGTTTGGCAGGCATCCGGCGTCATCGTGTCGCCCCCTCGGAGGTGGCGATCCCGTGTTGTTTGAGCAACGGTTCGATGCTCGGCTCCCGGCCGCGGAAGGCCTTGAACAGGGCCATCGGGTCTTCACTGCCGCCGCGTTCGAGGATATGGACGAGGAAATCCGATCCGGCGCGCTCGTTGAACACCCCGTCTTCCTCGAAGCGTGACCAGGCATCCGCGGAGAGGACCTCGGCCCACTTGTAACTGTAGTAACCGGCCGCGTAGCCACCGGCAAAGATATGCGCGAATCCGTGCTGGAAGCGGTTGTAGGCCGGCGGCTGGATCACGGCCACCGACTGGCGTACCTGATCGAGCGTTTCCTGGATACGGGCCCCCGTGGCCGGGTCGAAGTCCTGGTGCAGCAGCAGGTCGAACAGCGAGAACTCCAGTTGGCGGACCATCTGCATGCCGGCCTGGAACTGGCGCGCGGCACGCAGGCGATCGAACAACTCGGCCGGCAGCGGCTCACCGGTTTGGTAGTGGTGGGCGAACAGGTCGAGCGCCTCGCGCTCCCAGCACCAGTTCTCTAGGAACTGGCTGGGCAGCTCCACCGCATCCCAGGCGACCCCGCTGATCCCCGATACGCTGGCGGCGTCCACCTGGGTCAGCAGGTGATGCAAGCCATGGCCGAACTCGTGGAACAGTGTGGTGACCTCGTCGTGGGTCAGCAGCGCGGGATCATCGCCCACCGGCGGAGTGAAATTGCAGGTAAGGAAGGCAGCCGGCTGCTGGATGCTCCCGTCGGGTAGCCGGCGCCGCTGGATCGCCCCGGCCATCCAGGCGCCACCCCGCTTGTGCGCCCGGGCGTAGAGGTCGAGGTAGAAGCGGCCCCTCGGGTTGCCATCGTGGTCCTCGATCGCAAAGAAACGCACATCGGGGTGCCAGGTGGGCACGTCGTCGCGTTCGCGCACCCGGATGCCGAAAAGACGCCCGACCACGGTAAACAGCCCTTCGACCACCCGATCGGCGGGGAAATAGGGCTTCAATTGCTCCTGGGAGATCGCGAAACGGGCCTCGCGCAGCTTCTCCCCGAAGAAGGCCAGGTCCCAGGGCTTCAAGGTCTCGGGGCCATCGATTTGCCGGGCGAATGCCTGCAGGTCGGCCAGTTCCTGGCGAGCCTTGGGGACGGCCTGTTGGGCCAACTCCTGCAGGAATTCGAGCACCTCGGTCGGGTTGGTGGCCATCTTGGTTTCCAGCGAACGCTGGGCGTAATTGTCGAAACCGAGCAACTGCGCCAGTTCGTGGCGGATGGCGAGGATGCGATCCATGACCGGCCCGTTGTCCCATTGACCGGCATGCGGGCCGACATCGGAGGCGCGCGTGACGAATGCCTCGTAGAGCGTCTCGCGCAGGTCGCGGTCCTCGGCATGGGTCATGACGGCGATGAAGCTCGGCATGTCGAGCGTGATGCGCCAACCGGTGCCCTCGGCGCGCTCGGCTGCCTCGCGGAACAGGGCACGCGATGATGCCGGCAATCCGGCCAGGCGTGTCTCGTCCGCGATGTTCAGCGACCAGGCATTCGTGGCGTCCAGGAGGTTGTTCGCAAAGCGCGTGCTCAGTTGGGACAGCTCGCTCTTGAGCGCCTTGAACCGTGCCTTGTCGGCCGGCTCGAGATCGACGCCGGCGAGCCGGAAATCGCGGATCGCGTTTTCCACCACGCGGCGCTGGGCAACCGAAAGCGTCTCGAAGTCGGCTCGCTCGCTGACCTCGCGGTAGGCCGCGAACAGCGCCTCGTTCTGGCCAAGATCGGTCGAGTAGTCGGACAACTTGGGCAGGCAGGCCTCGTAGGCGGCGCGGAGCTCCGGGGTGTTGACGACCGCATTGAGGTGGCTGACGGGAGACCAGGCACGGTCGATCCGGTCTTCCAGCGCCTCCATCGGGGCGGCGAAGTTCTCCCAGCTGAACGGCGCGCCCTGGTCCAGGCGCTCGGCAATGGCGGCCCGGTTCTCGCTGAGAATGCGGTCGATGGCCGGCTCGACATGCTCCGGCAGGATGCGATCAAAGGCGGGAAGATCCGGGGTATCCAGCAAGGGATTGGACATGCGTGACTCTCGACGAATGGTTGAGCGATTGGTCGCTCAGATTAGCATTTTTGCCTGTTCGGCCGGCCGCTGCGTGGCATGTGGTGGGGTATGCGACTACGCTGAATGCGTTTGCGTGAATCCATGCCGTCCGCCTCCATTGAAGGCGGAAACAACTCTGTTCCCACATTGGACCCGCTAGCGAAATGAATCCTTGCACTCGTTTGCCCCGTGCCGTTGATCATGCCCTTGGTTGGGCGATGGCGGGGGCCCTTTTCCTGTCTGTCCCCGCCGGGGCGGCCGAGGGGCCCCGCGTGGTGACCGAAACGGCCACGCCGAGCGAGATCATCGCGGTGGTACCACTTGACGGCACGGTGAGCAGCCTGCACTCGGCCGCGTTGTCGGTGGAAATTGCCGGCCTGGTCGAGGCCGTGCTGGTGGAAACCGGCGATCGGGTCGCAGCCGGCACGCCACTGTTCGAACTGGATGACGAACTCGAGCGATTGTCGGTGAGCAGCCTCGAGGCCGAACGGCGCGAGGCGGTCGCGGCACGTCGGGAAGCGGCTCGTCGTCTCGATGAGGCCCGATCGGTCGGGGCCGGTCGCAATATCCCGGAAACAGAGGTTCAGGCCCGGGCCAGCACGGTCCGGCAGGCGGAGGCGCGCGTGGCGCGGCTCACCGCCAATCTCGACAGCGGGCGGGCACGGCTGGATCGTCACCGGCTGCTGGCCCCGTTTGACGGCGTGGTCACCGAACGGCACGCAGAACGGGGTGAATGGGTCGCCCCGGGCGAGGCATTGGTCAACCTGGTCGATCGGGAGGCGCTGCGCCTCGATTATCCCGTCCCTCAGCGGTATTACCCGTTGCTGGGCGAGGGCGCCGAGCTCGACTATCGCGTCGATGGCTCGTCCATGGACTGGCAGTCTGCCGAGATTGCCACCGTGGTGCCGGTGACCGATCCGACCTCGAGGACCTTTTTGCTGCGGGGACAGGTGACCGAGGGCAAGGCGTTGCTGCCCGGGATGGCGGTGGAAGGGCGCTTGCGATTGCCGACGGGGCGTGAAGGCCTGACCGTCGCGCGTGATGCCGTGCAGCGTTATCCGGATGGGCGCACGACGGTGTGGGTGCTCGACGACGGTGCCGGGCAGACCGTGGCCGAGCGCCAGGTCGAACTGGCGCCGGGATTTGATGACCGCGTGGTGGTCACGGCGGGTCTCGATCCGGGTGCCCAGGTGGTCGTGCGCGGCAACGAGGCGCTGGAGGTGGGCATGGCGGTGCGTGTGGGTGACGACGATGCCGAGGCGGGGGGCAACTGATGTTCGCTGCGGTTGTCCGTCACGGCACGCTGGTCACCGTCATCACCCTGATCATTGCCATCCTCGGGGCGGTCGCCGCATGGCGCATACCGGTGCAGATGATCCCGGATCTCGATGTGCGCACCATCACCGTCGAGACCCGCTGGCCCGGTGCCACGCCCCAGGACATCGAGAAGGACATCCTGATCGAGCAGGAACGTTACCTGCGCAATATCCCCGGGTTGGCGGAGCTCAACGCCACCGCCACCAGCGATGCGGCGGAGATCGAGCTCGAGTTTCCCTTCGGCACCGATATCACCGAGGCGCTGATCGAGGTCAACAATGCGCTGAGCCAGGTGCCCGATTACCCGCGCAATGTCGACGAACCGCGCATCGCGGCCACCTCGTTTTCCTCCAATGCCTTCATGTACTTCCGGGTCGCGACGCTGCCGGACAACCCGCGTGGTCTGGACATCGATCTGATGCGCGATTTCGTCTACGACGAGGTCCGCCCGCGCATGGAAAGTGTGCCCGGGGTCTCGGAGGTCACCATGCGCGGCGGCGCCGAACGGCAGATGCAGATCCACGTCGACGAACGCCAGCTGGCGCGCCGCGGACTGACCCTGATCGATCTGCGTGATGCCATTCGCGCGCGCAACCAGGACATCTCGGGCGGGGAGGTGGATGCGGGCAAACGACGGTATCTGCTGCGCACCGTGGGCCGTTTCGCCAGCGCCGAGGAGCTCGAGCAACTGGTGATCACCCGGCGGGGCGATGCCGTGATCCGGCTGGGCGACGTGGCGGAGGTCGAGCAGGGTGGGTCGCGTCAGCGGGCGCTTGCCTTCACCAACGGCCAGAAGGTGATCGGTCTGCAGGTGCGTCGCGAGAGTGGCTCGAATGTCATCGACATCAAGTACGCCATGATCGGCGAGGTCGAGCGCATCAACCAGGAGGTGCTCGAGCCGGCCGGGATGATCCTGGAGCTCAACACCGACGATGCGCGCTACGTCGAGGCCTCGATTCAGAACGTCTGGGTGAACATGGGTCTCGGGGCGGCGTTTGCGACCCTGGTCCTGTTCCTGTTCCTGCGCTCGACCCGCGCGACCCTGGTCGGTGTCATCGGCATCCCGTTGTGCGCGATCGCCGCGTTTCTGGGGCTGCTGGTCACGGGGCGGACCATCAACGTGATCTCGCTCGCCGGAGTGGCCTTTGCCATCGGCATGACCGTGGACAACAGCATCGTGGTGCTGGAGAACATCGAACGATTGCGTCGCCGGGGCATGGCCCGGCTGGAATCCGCCGTCGAGGGCGTACGTGAGGTCTGGCCGGCGGTGCTGGCCTCGACGGCGACCACGGTCCTGGTGTTTCTGCCGATTCTCTTCATCCAGGAAGAGGCGGGCCAGTTGTACTCGGATGTGGCCATCGCGATCGCCGCGGCGATCATGGCCTCGATGCTGGTGGCGGTGATGCTGATTCCGACCCTCAGCGCGCGCCTGGATTTCGGTCGCTCGGGCCAGGAGGGGGGCGGAACCCCGGCATGGGGCAGGGCCATCCAAGCCGCGGTGCGCGGCATGATCGGGTCACGGCTGCGGCGCGGGGTCACCATGGCCGTGGTGCTGGCGCTGAGCGTGTCGATTGTCGCGTTTCTCACCCCGCCCGCCGAATACCTGCCGGAGGGGGAAGAGCCCAAGACCTTCGCGGTGATGAACGCGCCGCCGGGCTACAACCTCGACGAGATGGCGCGCATCGCCGAGGAGGTCGAGGCCCATCTTCTGCCGGCGGTCGACGCCGACCCGGGGGCCTTCGAGCGTGGCGACACCCCCGTGCCGCCGCTGCGCAACCTGGTCATGCAGGTCCAGCCCACCCAGATCCGGGTGATCTCCGAGACGATCGACCCCGACCATATCGACGCGCTGA
Organism: Guyparkeria halophila; assembly: GCF_034479635.1. Lineage (NCBI taxonomy): Bacteria > Pseudomonadati > Pseudomonadota > Gammaproteobacteria > Chromatiales > Thioalkalibacteraceae > Guyparkeria > Guyparkeria halophila. The sequence continues at coordinate 1,482,040 of NZ_CP140153.1, read as the reverse complement.
TGAACGAGATCACCCGGTTCTACGAGCAGTATCCGGGGATGCGGGCGTTTGCGGCCAAGGGCTCGATCATTTCCAGCAACGACGGGGGTACGCGCAGCATCTCGCTCGACATCGCCGGGGCCGATCTGGCGGATATTTATCAAGTGGCGAATCGTGCCTATGAACGGGCCGAGGTGATCTTCGACAACCCCCGTATCCAGACACGCCCGTCGACACTTGAACTCGCCCAGCCATTGGTCGAGATCCGCCCGGACTGGGACCGGGCCGCCGAACTGGGTTTGAGCATGGAGGCGATCGGGTTTTCCGTCTCGGCCCTGACGGAAGGGGCCTACGTGGATGATTTCTTTCTCGACGACGACAAGATCGATATCTACCTCTACGGGGCGGGCGGACGCGATCCGCGTCTGGCACGACTCGACGAGATCCTGCTGAAAAGCCCGCAGGGCGCCAGCCTGCCGCTGTCATCGGTGGCGCGCATCGAGACCCGCGTCGATACCAGCATCGTGCGTCGGGTCGATGGCAAACGGATGGTGACACTCGACATCATCCCGCCGGATTCCGTCGCCCTGGAGGCGGGGGTCGAGCGGGTGCGCGAGGCGTTGGTTGGCGAGATGCGCGCCGCGGGCGAGATTCCTGCCGGTGTCAGCCTGTCCATCTCGGGTGCGTCAGACCAGCTAAACGCGACCCGGAAGGCGCTCTCCGGCAATTTCGTGATCGCCTTGGCGATCATCTACCTGCTCCTGGTCGCCATCTTCACCCACTGGCGCTACCCGTTGCTGATCATGACCGCGATTCCCCTCGGCATCGCCGGGGGCATTGCCGGGCTGGCGTTGATGAACCTGGTGGGTGGCTTGCTGCCCGTCATCGGTCTGAAGGCGATCAGCCAACCGTTCGACATGATCACCATGCTCGGCTTTCTGATCCTGATGGGCACGGTGGTCAACAATCCGATCCTGCTGGTCGAACAGGCCCGGCGCAGTTTCGCCGAGGGACGTGACGCGGTCGAGGCGGTGATGGATGCCGTCGCGGTGCGGCTGCGGCCCATCGTGATGACCACGCTGACCACCATCAGCGGGCTCTCGCCGCTGGTGCTGATCCCGGGCGAGGGCACCGAGCTTTATCGCGGGGTCGGGGCGATCGTGATGTTCGGGCTGCTGGGCGCGACCATCGTCACCCTGACCTTTTTGCCGGCCCTGACAGCGAGCGTGCTCGGGATCGCCCAGCGGCGGCGCTCGCCGACGGCCTGAGACGGCACAAACAAAAAGCCCCGAGGGCAATGCCTCGGGGCTTTTCCTGTCTGGTTGCGGGAGCAGGATTCGAACCTGCGACCTTCGGGTTATGAGCCCGACGAGCTACCGGACTGCTCCATCCCGCGTCTGGTATGGCGCGCATTGTACGCAGCGGCGTTGGGCTGTCAAGGGATGATTGGACGGTGTCGACAAAATCCGTCTCTGACAATCGATACCGGGGAGCCAGGCAACGACCGCCGCCCAGCAAAAAGCCCCGAGGCGAGGCCCCGGGGCTTTTTCGAATTTGGTTGCGGGAGCAGGATTCGAACCTGCGACCTTCGGGTTATGAGCCCGACGAGCTACCGGACTGCTCCATCCCGCGAGACGCATTATACACAAATCCGGCCCCGGGTCACACAACCGTTGCTACTTCACCCGCGTGCCCGGCGTCGCACCGTCGTCGGGCGAGAGGATATGCAGGTCCGAGCCACCGGAACCCGCCGCCAGCACCATGCCTTCGGAAAGGCCGAACTTCATCTTGCGCGGGGCCAGATTGGCGACCATGACGGTGTGACGCCCCACGAGGGTGGCCGGGTCATACGCGGCCTTGATGCCCGCGAACACCTGGCGGGGCTTTTCCTCGCCGATATCCAGCGATAGACGCAGCAACTTGTCCGCGCCCTCGACATGATCGGCCTCGAGGATCTTGGCGATGCGCAGGTCGACGGCGGCGAACTGGTCGATGTCGATGGTTTCCGCGATCGGTGCGATCTCGCGCTTTTCGGCGGCGGGCTTGTTCTTGTCGGCCCCGGCCTTGGTCTTGGCTTCCTCGGCCGCGTCCTGCTTGGCCGCCTCGAGCAGTGCCTCCAGGGACGATTCCTCGACGCGTTGCATCATCGGCTTGAACTTGTTGACCGGGTGGTCAAGCAGCGGTTGATCCAACCCCTGCCAGGTCAGCGACTCGATGTTGAGGAACTCGGCCGCCTTGGCGGCAAGCGTGGGCAACACCGGCGAGAGGTAGGTCATCAGCACGGCGAAGGCGTTGATCCCATCCGTGCAGATCGCCTGGACCTCGTCGCGGGTGGCCTCGTCCTTGGCCAGTACCCACGGCTTGCGCTCGTCGATGTACTGGTTGGCCCGGTCGGCCAGCGCCATGATCTCGCGCATCGCTGCGCTGTATTCGCGGCGCTCGTAGCGCTGGGCGATGCCGGCGGACGCATCCGTCATCTCGCGATGGAGTTCGGGGCGTTCGAGTTGGGCGGCCAACCGACCGTCGAAGTGCTTCTTGATGAAGCCCGCGCAGCGACTGGCGATATTGACCACCTTGCCGACCAGATCCGCGTTGACGCGATAACGGAAGTCCTCGAGGTTGAGGTCGATGTCGTCGATGCCCGAACCGAGCTTGGCGGCGAAGTAGTAGCGCAGCGCCTCGGGGTCGAGATGTTCGAGGTAGGTCTTGGCCTTGATGAAGGTCCCGCGCGACTTGCTCATCTTCTCGCCGTTGAGGGTGAGAAAGCCGTGGGCGTGGATGGCATTCGGCGTACGCATGCCGGAGCCCATCAGGGTCGCGGGCCAGAACAGGGTGTGGAAGTAGGCGATGTCCTTGCCGATAAAGTGCACCAGCTCGGTGTCGGCATCCTTGCTCCAGAATTCGTCAAACGAGAGCCCTTCGCGACGCGCCAGCTCGATGAACGAACCGATGTAGCCGATCGGCGCATCCAGCCAGACGTAGAAGAACTTGCCCGGGGCGCCCGGGATCTCGAAACCGAAGTAGGGCGCATCGCGCGAGATGTCCCACGACTGCAGGCCGGATTCGAACCACTCGTTGAGCTTGGCCTTGATCGACGGCTGGACCTCGGCCTGGTCGAGCCAGGTCTTGAGGCGGTCGCCGATCTTGGGCAGGTCGAAGAAGTAGTGCTCGGAGTCACGCTCGACCGGGGTGGTTCCAGAGAGTACCGACTTCGGGTGCTTGAGCTCGGTGGGCGAATAGGTCGCGCCGCAGGCCTCGCAGTTGTCACCGTACTGGTCGTCGGCACCGCACTTGGGACAGGTGCCCTTGATGAAGCGGTCCGGCAGGAACATCTGTTCGATCTCGTCGAAGGCCTGCTTGATGGTCTTGCGACTGATCAGCCCGGCCGCGTCGAGCTTGCCGAAGATCTCCTCGGCCATGCGGCGGTTGTCGTCGGTGTGCGTGGAGCCGAAGTTATCGAAACCGATGCCGAAGCCCTGGAAGTCGGCCTCGTGGAGCTGATGGATCTTGGCGATCAGCTCCTCGGGCGTCATGCCCTCCTGCTTGGCGCGCAGCATGATCGGTGTGCCGTGGGTGTCGTCGGCACAGACGTAGCGGCACTCGTTGCCGAAGAGCTTCTGCGCCCGCACCCAGATGTCGGTTTGGATCGTCTCGATGATGTGACCGAGGTGCAAGGGACCGTTGGCATAGGGCAGGGCAGAGGTAACGAGAATCCGGCGTTGTTTGTCCATGCGAGAGCGCTGTCTTGATAGTTGGGGTTGTCGGACCGGTAGGCGGCAGCCTCGAAGGGCGCGCCCCGGCGGCGGCATTGGTGGCGATTGGTTATTCAGGGCGCGGCAGTTTAGCATGCAGCGACGTTGCCAGATTCCGGTGCCGTGTCACCGAAAACCCGCCCATTTTCGTCAGGACGCCTGAGTGCATGCGTATTGCGATTGTCGCCCCTGACCTCCCGGACGAGGTCATCCCCACCTTCCCCGCCCTGACCGATGCGGTCCGCGCCCGGCCGGGACTGAAATTCAGTGTGATCACCGGCCCCGAGGCGGCCGGCTGGTTCCGCCGTCACCCCGACGTGGACGAGGTCCTGGTGTTCGACGGTACGACGCTGCTCGCCTCGCGCTGGACGCCGGCCGGCTGGCGCGCGGGTCGGGCATGGAAAGAGGCCTTGCGTGCGCACCCGCAATTGGAACAGGTCGAGTACGTGATCGACCCGTTCGGTCGCCCCGAGACCCTGGCGATGGCAAAGCGGGTCCCCGCCACCTCGGTGGGTATCGCCCGGCCCACCAAGGGTCGCCTGCCGAGGCGGCAACCCTACGATTCGCAATACCCGGTGCCGGACGACCTGCATCGGGTGCAGGCCGTGCGCGTGCTGTTCGCGGCGGTACTGGAGTATTCGCTGCACGATCTCAACCCGGATTACGGGCTGTCGATCGAGGCCGAGCCGGTGGTCACGGACCTGTTGGTCGACACCCGTGCTCTGCCGTTCGACGCAGCGGGCATCGAGTTGATCCGACGCCGTCTCGGCGAAACCGGGGTGAGCCTGGATGATGTCTCGGCCCATCCTCCCGCCGACATGGAGGAATGGCAACGCCGGCTGACGCAGAGCCGTTACGTGCTGGTCGGGAACAACCGTTGCGGCTGGCTCGCGGCCGCCCTCGGCATTCCCGGGGTGTGCGTCTGTCGTGATGGCGAGGCCAAGCACGAGGGCGTGATCACCACGCGCCGCTCGCGGCAGAAACTGATCAATGTCGATCACCCGCCGATGAACCAGGCGGAGATCGTGGTGGAATCGATCATCCAGGTCATCACCCAGGGCAAGGCGCCGATCGAACTGCCGGAAGAACCACCCGCCAGCCCGGAAGGCGTCGAGGTCACTCCCGAGCGGTCATGAAATCGACCAGCGTGGGGACGCAGCAGGTGACAGATACCGCCAAACGGCCGGCCTTTGAGTGGGTCGAAGACGCCCCCTTGCCGAATACGCTGCGCTTGCCGGCCTGGGGCGAGCGCATGCTGGTCCTCAATGACGTCTCCGAGCGTACCTTGACCACGCCCGTGGTCGCGGACTGGCTCGCCGATCGCGCCACCCGGGTCGCCGCGGGCGGCTCGAACGTCGTCTTCGCCACGCCCCGAATTTCCCAGACCGTGATGATCGCCGCGTGCGGCTGGTCAATCGAGCCCACGGATGCGGACACGATCGACTTGTCCGTGGAGGCGGGCATGGGGCTGGATGCCCTCGTGCGCGCCACGGCCGAGAGCGGCTGGTTCGGTCTGGAGGCACTTGCCGAGATCCCCGGCACGGTCGGCGCGGCCCCCATGCAGAACGTCGGGGCCTACGGAACGGAAATCGCCGAGCGCACGCGTTGGGTCGAGGCCTGGGACCGCCGGGAACGGCGCGTCGAGCGATTTGCGCGTGATGCCTGTGATTTTTCCTATCGCCACAGTCGCTTCAAGCGCGAGCCGGGACGCTGGCTGATCCTGCGGGTGGGGCTGTCTCTGTCGACAACGCCACCGGCTGACTGGCCGCCGGTCGCCTATCCGGGGGTGGACGAGGCCGTGCGCGACTGGAGTGCGCAGAGCGGTCGGGCGCGCTCGACCATGTCACCGTCGGAGTATGCGGCACTGATCACCTCGGTTCGCCGTACCAAGCTGCCCGACTGGCGCCGTGGCTGGCCCGGTAGCGCCGGGAGTTTCTTTCACAATCCGATCGTGACCGTCGAGGTGGCCGATCGCCTGTCGGGACGTTGGCCGGACATGCCCCGGTTCGATGTTCCCGGTGGGGTGAAGATCCCCGCCGGCTGGCTGATCGAGGCGGCGGGACTGAAGGGGCATCGCGAGGGGGCGGTTGCGGTGTCATTACGCCATGCCCTGGTGATCGAGCATCACGGCGGCGCGACCGGCGCGGAATTCCTCCGCTTTGCCGAGTCGGTGCGCGATCGGGTGGAAGACGTGACCGGTATTCGCCTGGTGGTTGAGCCGGAGTGCGTTAGCGTGTCGTAAGGAGTGATAGTTTTCTTCTATCAAACATTGCGCCATTAATCATTAGTAAAAGTAATGCAGCATAACTAAAGTTGCTCATGTCGGTCGGGTGAGCCCGGCCGGTGCATCCCCAACAGTCTTTAAAGATGGAGGAATCTGCCATGACTGATGCACAGAACCAAGAGCAACAACCGACACTCGCCATGCCGCGTCTCAATGAGCGGGCGCCCGATTTCAAGGCGAATACCACCCACGGGATCAAGCAACTGTCGGATTACGAAGGCCGCTGGCTGGTGCTGTTCTCGCATCCGGCGGATTTCACCCCGGTCTGCACCACCGAGTTCACGGCGTTCGCCCGTGCCTTCGACGCCTTCCAGGAGCGCAACTGCGACCTGCTGGGCCTGTCGATCGACAGCATCCACTCGCACCTGGCCTGGGTTCAGAACATCAAGGACAAGTTCGGCCAGACGATTCCGTTCCCGATCATCGAGGATATTTCGATGAAGGTATCCAATGCCTACGGCATGGTGCACCCGGGGGTATCCGATACGTCGGCGGTCCGGGCGACCTTCATCATCGATCCCAACGGCAACCTGCGGGCAATGCTCTATTACCCGAAGACCAATGGTCGTTCGATCGACGAGATCCTCCGCCTGGTCGATTCCCTGCAGACGTCGACCGAGCACGGTGTGGCGACGCCCGAGGGGTGGAAGCCGGGTGACAAGGTGATCGTGCCGCCGCCGAACACCACCGAGGAGGCGGAAAAGCGCCTGAGCGAAGGCTACGAGTGCAAGGACTGGTACTTCTGCGAGAAGTCCCTCTAAGAAGGCACCGCCAAGACCCGATTGCGACGACCCCGGATACTCTCCGGGGTTTTTTCGTGATTACTCGCTGCCCTGGCCGTGTTTGCGGGCAATCTCGGCATCAAGGAGGGCATCGATGTCGTCGAGATCGAATTCCTCATCCTTGCCGTCTTCCTTGTCCTTTTCATCTTCCTTGGGGATTTCGACGTCATCGAGATCGATCACGCCGTTCTCACCTTCTTCCTGCTCCTCCTCGCGGCTTTGCTCTTGCCGGGCTTCGGTCGGCTCGGCTGATTCGGATTCGTCCTGCCTCTCGGGCTCAGCGGGCTGGGCGCTGGCGACCTCCTCGTCTGCGCTATCGGGAGCCGAAGGGGGCGCCTGCTCCTGCTTGAGTTCGTCTCCACCCGACGGCGTGACACTTTCCTCGGCGCCCCCGGTCGTTTCCGTCTCGTCGGTCTGAGCGGTCTTGTCGGCCTGAGCGGTCACGTCGGCGTTCGGGGTGTTGATCGTCTCGGGTTGGGCCTGGGCGGCCGATTCGATCAGTTGGTCGATATCGCCGGTATCCGGCGAGGCATCCTGCTGCTCGACCGTGGCGTCAACGGCCCGCTCTTCGGTTTCGGCATCCGTCTCGTCGCTGGTCGGTTGTGCGGGCCGACCGTCGGCTTCGCTGTGGTCTGCCGAGTCCGGCCGGGTGGCCTCTTCCTGGGAAGCAGCGACGGTGGTGGCTTGCTCCTCGAGCTGCTGTGCCGCGGCCTGCATGGCGTCGGTCTTCTCGTTCGACACGCCTTCGGCTGCCATGGCGGCGGCCATCTCGTCTTCGGCGGAGAGGGCGGGGGTGTCAGTGTCCGACTCGGTTTCTTCGGCCGGTTGGTCGGCCGGTTGGTCGGTCGCGGCGTCCGTGCTGTCCTCCCCCGTAGGGACAGAGGCGTCGCTCTCGTCTACCGGCGGCGAGGCGCTGGCGACCAGATCCTCGCTGAATACCTCGTCGGCACGATGTTTGGCGGTCTCACAGTCGGCTCCCGCATCCATTTCCTGGATCATGACGATGGCCTTGAGCACGGTAGCGACATGCGGTTCGTCGTTGTAATCGAACTTGCGGCCGTATTCACGAACCATGACGTTGACGGTTTCCAGGCTTTCGGCGAGGTGCTTGGCCTGTCGGTCACGTTGTTCGCGCAGTTCCTTGACGTCGTGTTCGAGTTCACCCAGGCGAGGGTCGTCGCCGGCACTTTGTTCGGCGTGGGCGCGGGCGAGGGTCAACAGCTGGTCCAGGTCGGCCTGGCGCACTTGCAGGAATCGCCGCGCGACCGCCGCCAGTTCGTATCGCTTGGGCTCAAGCCAGGGTTCGACCATGGCCTCGATTGCATCGAGGCTGCGTTCGGCATAGCTCTCGCGCTGCTCGTCACCGACCGTGAGTTCGGGCCAGGTGCGATGAATCTGGCGTTCGAGCATTTCTTCGGAGGCGCGCATGATCGGGTCGCGATCGTCCAGCAGGCGTTCGGCGGCCCCGGTATGCCGTCGCTGTCCCCGCCACACCAGGATGGCGAGCACCAGTGAGATCACGATGAATCCCGCCAGTAATTCGGTGGCGATAATGGCCCAGTCTGAGCTCAGGAAGTAATCGAGCATGTGTCCGTGTTCCGTGATGTGTCGATTGTGCGTGATGGTCGGCGGGTTCAGTTCCGCGCAGCCTCAATCAGTTGGCGACGCTGTCGCCGGGTAACCAGTCGCCAGGCCCAGCCCAGCAGACCAAGGAGCGTCAGTCCGCCGAGGCCGATCAGCACCGCGATAAGCGGGTTGCCTTCCCGATCGGTGGCCGTGGACTCGCTCGGCTCGTCGTCCGCGGTGGGTTCATCGGCTGGCGTATCGATCGACGGTGCCGGGATGGGTTGATCGAGTGGCAAGCTCACCTCGCGGCCATCGTCGGTCTCACCACGGATGGTTCCGGTTACCCGGCAGTCGTTGCCATCGCGGTGGGGCAGTTCGATCCGGTTGGTGGCCTCCAACAACGATGCCTCGATCCGGGTGGGCTGCCCGGTTTCGCAATTGACTTGCGCAACGAGTCGCGAGGCGCTCGGATCGAGCAGGGCCACGTCCTGTTCGATGATCAGCCTGGCGGCTGGTCCACGCGTGTCGACGTTACCGTCGGCGTTGCCACCGCCATTGCCTCCGCGGGCCGCCAGGTGAGGACGGACCACACGGGCGGCGAAGGGGAGGTTGCGAGCCAGCGCGATCTTCTTGCGGATCACTCGCTCGAAGGTCGGACCGCTTGCCCGGCCTTCGAGCGTGTAGATCCCCGATTCGCCGTCGAGCCGCAGGCGGAAATCGTAGCGGCTATCGCCGCCGAGTACGTCAGGATCGGCGCCGATATCGTTGAGCTCGATCGACTCGATTACCGTTTCTTGTGGGTCGTTGACGTCGACCTGTGCCTGAAGGTCCTTTGTCAGACGTGGTTCGACGATCGGTTCGCCACGGTTGGTCAGTAGCAGCCCACCCTCGATCGCCTCGCCGGGGAATACACGGCTGGGCAGGCCCGGCATGGCAAGCTTGAGGTCGGTGATCACCAGGGCGCGGTTGTCCGGATCCTCGGCGGCAAGAATGCGCCAGCTGCCGGACGGTGGATTGCTGATCGTGATCAGGTCCCGACCGGCGCTGTCATCCCAGCGCCAGTCGGCCAGCGCGCTGGCGGTCTCGACGTCGATTTCCCCGCCGTCCGGGATCTGTATGCGGGTGGGCTCGGCATCGGTTTCCCGGAAGACCACCAGCGTCAGCTCGCTGATGGTGTCGTCGACGCGAAAACGGTTCTCCACCAGAGGCACCCCCGTACGCGGGGCGGTCGCTTCGAACAGGGCGAGGAATACGCGCTGCAAGTCCTCATTACTGCGCGCACTGAGCGCGAGGCCGCCGGTCCGCTCGGCGATTTCCGTGAGAATCGACTCGTCGGCGGCAGCCGAGAGGGCCACGGTATGCACCTGGACCTCGGCACCGACCAGTGCGGGGATGACGGTATCGCGCAGGCGGGTTGTCGCTCGTTGGTTGACGGCCTCGTCCGGAGAGATATCCACCTTGCCATCGGAGAGCAGGATGATGTTGCGTTCGGTGTTCTCGGCCCAGTCGCGGTTGGCGGCCTCGAGCGCCGCCGGGATATCGGTGAAGGGCTCGTTTGAGCGGATTTGCGCGGCGGCGGCACGCATCGCCTTTTTGGTTTCCGGGGTGGCAAGCGAGGCGGGCAGGACCTCGCTGATGCGATTGCCGAATAGATCGAGTCGGACGCGGCTTTCCTCGGGCACCAGGTCCCCGAGCAGCCGCAGGGCCGGTTCGCGCAGGTTCTCGGGATCGGTCTTTTTCATCGAGCCGGATACATCGATCAGCACGTGCAGTTCGGGCTCGGAGGCGGCGTGGGCAGGAGCGCCCAGAACGGTCGCGGCAAACACGAGCACGGCCCAGAAGCCGACCAGTCGGCGCAAGCCCCGGGTTTCCCTAACCGCTATCGGAACCCACCGGTGAGGCCAGGCGTGACGGGTTGTCGGGCAGGGGGCATCAAGTCGCGGCACAGTGCTGGTATCCTTGTGATCAAACGCGGTCGCTATCTTGCGGGATAGTGCCGCTTCATTTCGTTTGCAACAACACAACGTCTCGGAATCTATGGCTCAGTACATCTTTACCATGAACGGCGTCGGCAAGGTCGTCCCGCCGAAAAAGCACATCCTCAAGGACATCAATCTCAACTTCTTCCCCGGCGCAAAGATCGGCGTGCTCGGTTACAACGGTGCCGGCAAGTCGACCCTGCTGCGCATCATGGCCGGCGTCGACACGGACATCATCGGCGAGGCGCGCCCGCAGCCGGGTACCCGAATCGGCTATCTCAAGCAGGAACCGGACCTTGACGCGGAAAAGGACGTGCGCGGCAACGTCATGGATGGTGTCGGCGAGATGGCCGGATTACTTGAGCGTTTCAATGCCGTCTCCGAGCAGTTCGCCGACCCGGATGCCGATTTCGAGGCGTTGATGGAAGAGCAGGGCAAGCTGCAGGACCAGATCGAGGCCGGTGGCGGCTGGGATCTCGACCGCAAGCTCGAGGTCGCTGCCGACGCGCTGCGCCTGCCGCCGTGGGAAGCGGACGTCACCCTGCTGTCGGGTGGCGAACGTCGCCGGGTTGCCTTGTGCCGTCTGCTGCTGTCCAACCCCGACATGCTGATCCTCGACGAGCCGACCAACCACCTCGACGCCGAATCCGTCGCGTGGCTGGAGCGCTTTCTGCAGGAATTCTCAGGCACGGTGGTCGCGGTCACCCACGATCGCTACTTCCTCGACAACGTCGCCGGCTGGATCCTCGAGCTCGACCGCGGCCAGGGCATCCCGTTCGAAGGCAACTACTCGCAGTGGCTGGAGGCGAAGGAAAAGCGCCTCAAGCAGGAGGAGAAGGCCGAGTCGGCCCACCAGAAGGCGATGAAGCAGGAACTCGAGTGGGTGCGCCAGAACCCGAAGGGTCGCCAGGCGAAGTCCAAGGCGCGCATGAAGCGTTTCGAGGAACTGCAATCCGAGGAGTACCAGAAGCGCTCCGAGACCAACGAGATCTACATTCCGCCCGGCCCGCGCCTGGGCGACAAGGTCATCGAGGTGGAGAACCTCACCAAGGGCTTCGGCGACCGCGAGCTCTACCAGGGTCTGGACTTCTCCGTACCCAAGGGGGCGATTGTCGGCATCATCGGCCCGAACGGTGTGGGCAAGTCGACCCTGTTCCGCATGCTGATCGGCGAGGAGCAGCCGGATGGTGGCAACATCGAGATCGGCGAGAGCGTCGAGTTGGCCTACGTCGGCCAGTCCCGCGATGACATGGAAGACACCAAGACCGTCTGGCAGGAGATCTCCGACGGTCATGACTACATCACCGTGGGCAAGTTCGAAATGCCGTCGCGCGCCTACCTGGGTCGCTTCAACTTCAAGGGCCAGGACCAGCAGAAGTTCATGAAGGATCTCTCGGGCGGTGAGCGCAACCGGGTGCATCTGGCCAAGTTGCTCAAGGCCGGCGGCAACGTGCTGCTGCTCGACGAGCCGACCAACGATCTCGACATCGAGACGCTGCGGGCACTGGAAACCGCACTGCTCGACTTCCCGGGCTCGGCGCTGGTGATCTCGCACGATCGCTGGTTCCTCGACCGGATCGCCACGCACATCCTCGCCTTCGAGGACGATGGTTCGGTGCAGTTCTTCGAGGGCAACTTCCAGGAGTACGAGGCCGACCGACACAAGCGCCTCGGTGATGCCGCCGACCAGCCCAAGCGCGTGAAGCACACTCGTCTGGCAGACTGACTTTGATTGCCGGGCGCCCTCGAGGGGGCGCACGGCGTTTTTCAGGGAGTAGAGAACGTGGCCAATCCGGCACTTGAACAGGCGATCATCAACAAGATTCGCGACAAGGGGATCTCGTTGCCCGTGCTGCCCGATGTGGCCTTGCGGGCCCGCCGGATCATCGATGACCCGAACAGCTCGGCGAGCGATCTGGTCGAGGTGATCTCGCAGGACCCGGCGATCGCCGCTCGATTGATCCAGGTGGCAAACAGCCCCCTTTATCGCGGGGCGCAGCACATCGACAACCTCAACCAGATCGTCTCGCGGTTGGGGATGCGCACGGTCAGCCAGCTGATTGTCTCGCTGTCGGCCAAGCAGTTGTTCACTGCCAAGACGGCCATGATCAAGCGGATCATGCGTGACCATTGGGCCTTTTCCACGCAGGTCGCGGCACTGGCGAATCACATTGCCCGTCGGCATACCAAACTGGATGCCGACCAGGCGCTGCTCGCCGGCCTGTTGCACAGCGTTGGTGGCATCCCGGTAATCGTGGTGGCCGAAGACATCCCCAAGCTGCAGGATGCGCCGGCCGTGCTCAACGAGCTGGTCGAGAGCCTGCAGTCGCGGCTGGGGGGGAATATCGTCAAGGCCTGGGATTTCCCCGACATGTTCGCCGAGGTGATCGAGCACTGTGGGGATCTGGGCTATCAGCACGACGGTGATCCGAACTACAGCGATGTGGTGATCTGTGCGATTGCCCAGGCGCGTGGCATCAGTCGTACGCCCGACGATCGGCCGATCATGGCCGCCAAAAAGCTGGGCGTGGACCTCGAGTCCAGCATGATCGATGACGAGCTCGACGAGGCGATTCGCGCCTTAGGTGGATGACATGCGAAATGGGAACCCATATCGCCAACCCCGGTCTTCTTGAAGACCGGGGTTTTCTTTACAGGTCAGCCGGTTTGAAGAGGGTAGTTGTGATGCGTTTGCCGTTTGTCGTTTCAGTGCTGGGCCTGTCGCTCGTGGTGGCCGGTTGCGCGACGCATCCGGTCACGGGGCGCAGCCAGCTGATGATCATGCCCGAAGGCCAGGCCAATCAGATGGCCTACCAGGCCTATACCCAGATGGCGCGCGAGAAGTCGACGTTGCCGGCGTCCGACCCGGCCAGCCAGCGGGTACAACGCATCACGCAGCGCATCGTGCCGCAGGCGGTGCGTGTCTATCCGCAGGCATCGGATTGGCGATGGGAAAGCCGCGTGTTCCGCGATGACAGCATCAACGCCTTCGCGATGGCGGGCGGCAAGGTGGGCATCAATACCGGCATGCTCAACAAGCTCCGGCCCACCGATGACGAGTTGGCGCAGGTGATCGCCCATGAGGTGGCCCACGCGTTGTCGGGTCACACGCGCGAGAAGATGTCGATGGCGATGACTCAGCAGATGGGGTTGTCGGTGGCCTCGGCCCTGGGCGGTCTGGATAGTCAGACGGCGGCGATGGCACAACAGGTCGCCACCGTGGCCATCGACCTGCCGTTCAGTCGGCGAATGGAACTCGAGGCCGACGAGGTCGGACTGTTGCTGGCCGCGAGGGCCGGTTACGACCCGCGTGCGGCCGTCAGCCTGTGGCGCAAGATGCAGGCGAATGGCGGCGGTGGCGGCCCGGAGTGGCTCAGCACCCACCCGGACAGCGGCAGTCGCATCCAGGCGCTCGAGCGCGCCATCCCGCGGGTGATGCCCGAGTATCGGCGGGCTACCGGTCGCTAAGGAACCTAACCAGTCTCAAGGGGGCGGCGCCTGTTGTACCGGGAGTGTCGGGAGGTGCCGATTCAATGCCCCCGGCATCCAGTTCGAGGTGCACTTCGCGGGGGTGAAACGGTTTGAGCCGCCGCACGCTGAGGCCTTGAGTCCGTCGGTGGACGACCAGTTGCGCCCAAGCCGGACTTGAGGGAGCGCTCATGGCAGTTCCGGCTGTCATCTCGGCGCCGAGCGGGTAGGGAGTGACCAGGCATCCGCCGCCCGTTTCGGCGGCCAGCTTGAGCCGTCGTCGCAGGGCGAAACCCAGCGGGGGCAGCCAGGCGACGACCAGCGGATAGACGCCGGACTGGAGGACTTCCTCGGTCGCCCAACCCAGTTCACGCAGGTTGTGCGGCTGGATGACGAGCAGGTTGTCGAGTCGCACCCCCTCGCGTTGCCAGCGCTCGGCACAGGGAAGCGCTGGGGGGTTGATCAGCGCCACGCGTCCCGTGCGGGTTTGTCGATGCAGCCAGGGCATCAGCAGGGTCGTGGTGCCATGGCCCAGTGACGACTGGAACCAGTCCTGATGCGGTTTCAGAGGTGTCGTGTCGAGTCGCTCGCAGGGGCGCCGCCAGATCCCTCTGGCGGCTCGACCGGCATAAAGCTCCACCAACCCCTCGCTTGGCCAGCCACCGCCCAGCAATTCGTCGAGTGCCGACCAGCCGCTGGGGCAGGGCGCGGCGCTCGACTCGGGCGGGCGGGTCTGTCGGCCACGCCAGATGTCGTGACGGGCCAACAGCTCGGCGACGTCGTTCCCCCCGATGGCGTGTGCTGCCATGATGTGCCGATCCTCCTAGTGCGGGTGGTCGTGTCTCATGGCGTCTCGATGTGGTCGAGACGCCGGGCTCGTGTCATCAGTCGAATGTTCGCAGCACGCCGACCACGCGGCCCTCGACGATCAATTCTTCGCGTCGCAGATCGACCTCGATCGGCGTCATCTCGGTGTTCTCCGGAATCAACCAGACCTTCGCGCCGCGGCGTCGGTAGCGCTTGACGGTGACCTCGTCGGCCAGGCGGGCCACCACGATCTGGCCGTTGCTGACTTCCTCGGTGCGATGCACCGCGAGCAGGTCGCCGTCCATGATCCCCGCATCGCGCATGCTCATCCCGCGCACGCGCAGCAGGTAGTCAGCGCGAGGACGAAACAGGGCCGGGTTGACGGGCACCTGGGACTCGACGTGTTCGGCCGCCAGGATCGGACTGCCCGCCGCGATTCGGCCGATCACGGCCAGCTCGTCGCGGTGGGAGTCGTCGGGCAGGCGAATGCCCCTTGAGCGCCCTCCCATCAATTCGATGACCCCTTTTTTCGCCAGCGCCTTGAGATGGCTTTCCGCGGCATTGGGCGAACGGAAACCGAGGGCGGCGTTTATCTCCGCCCGGGTTGGCGGCATGCCGGTCTCGTGGATGGTGTCGCGGATGAACGCCAGGATCTCGGCCTGGCGGGGCGTAAGCGGACGCGGTGTAGTCGATTCGGTCATGGCATGGGCATGGCAAGTGTGTGTGACAAAGTATACTGTAAAAAATTACAGTATTCACGCCCGGAGTCCGTCATGCCCATCGAGTCCACACCCCGGTCGTTACGACACGAGCCCTATTGGCTGGCACTGCGCTTCCCGGAGGCCTGGTTCGAATGTCGTTGCCCCGAAGAAGAGCGTCATGACCGTCCGCCCGCAGTGCTCCTGGATGGCGGTGGTCGCGGCAGCCGGGTGATGGCGATCAACCACGCGGCAGCCGGATTGGGTATCGAGATCGGCCAGAGTCTGGCCGGGGCGCGCTCCCGTCACCGGGCGCATGCCTCGATGGATACGCCCCCGCTGCGATGCCTGACGCTCGAGCAACGCAGTGTGGAGGATTGGCTGGCCGAATGGGGCGAGTGGGCGCTGACGTACACCTCGCGCGTCAGCCGCCCACCACCGGTGCAACCCGGCGGGGAGGCCGGGGCGGGGTTGCTGCTGGAGATCGGTGGCAGCGCGGCACTGTTCGGCGGGCTCGAGGCATTGGTGTCCCGGCTGCTCGAGGCATTGCAACCGTGGCACCTGGTGGTGCAGGCCGCGGGGGCCCCGCATCCGCGCGTCGCCTGGGCGCTGGCGGCCGCGGTGGATGACGAGGCCCCGTGGCTTTGTTGTGCCCGGGAGCAGTTGGCGGCCGTCAGCCAGTTGTCCCTGGCGCTGGTCGACTGGCCGGCTGCCTGGATCGATCGCTTTGCCGAGCTGGGGCTGCGGCGACTGGGCGAGGTGCGCCGCCTGCCGCGTGATGGCCTGGGGATGCGTGCCGATCCATTACTGCTGGCCGATCTGGATCGTCTGTTCGCCGAACGGGACTGGCCGCTGGCCGACCTGGTGCCGCCGGCCCGCTATGCCCGGGAGGTAAGCCTGTGGGATCCGGCCAGCCAGGTCGATCGCCTGTTGCTGCTGGCCCGTGGGCCGCTGGTGGGGCTGAGCGACTTCCTGCGTCGTCGGCAACTCGCGGTGGCGGATTTCGTGGTGTGGCTCGCCCATGAGGACCGACCGTCGACTCGGCTGGAGGTGGCAACCGCCGAGCCCGGCCGGGACGAACCCCTCTGGCTGGCACAATTGCGCCTACGGCTGGAGTCGGCCGGGGTATTGGCGCCGGTGACCCGCTTGGGGGTGGAAGCCGAGCATTTTGTCGCGCCCCGACCGGGGCAGGGCAGCCTGTTTGCCGATGCCGAGGAGCGTGGACGCGATGAGCGGGCCCTCTTTCAGCGCCTGCAGGCCCGGCTGGGCCGAGAGGCCGTCAGCCGGGTGCAGGATGCCTCCCATCTGGTTCCCATGCGCCGCTCCCGCCTGCAGCCCCTGACCTCGCCTCAGGACAAGTCATCACGCGCGAAGGTGGCCGAGCCGGCGGGGGACTCGTCGTTACCCGGGCTATCACGTGGGGCATCACTCGGGACATTGCCCGGGACATCACCCGGGGCGTTTCGGCCGTTATGGTGGCTCGAGAAACCACGGCGCCCTGATGCGCCCGTGCATCATCATGGGGAGGCCGAGCGCGTCGAGACCGGCTGGTGGACGACGGCCGAGGAATCGGCCGACTACTGTGCCGGTGAACTGACTGGTGGTCGCGCGGTCTGCCTGCGCCGGGAATGCGCCGGAGGCGATTGGCAGGTGATTGGCCTCGACGATTGAGGGGCTACCGATGCTCGGGGTTATCGCCTTGCGGTCGATTCGGGAGCAGTCCTTGCCAGCGCCACCAGACCGTAGCGGCCACCAGCAATCCACTGCCCCCGAAGAGCAGGAAGAAGGTCGGCAGGCCGATGTCGAGCGCCGCGAACAGGAAAATTGCCAGCAGGCTGCTGACCACCATCGCCAGGGCGTTCTGCACGTTGAGTGCCGCAATCAGGCGGGCGCGTTGCGACGGCCGCGAGGCCCGCTGCAAATGGCTGTACAACGGGACGACCAGTACGCCTGCCAACGCACCGGTCAGCGCGATGTCCACCCCGACTCGCCATAGCAGCGGAGATGGCGCCGAGGCGACGAAATACCAGTCGATCGCGACCAAGCCAACCCCCAGCGCGGCAAACGGGGCCAGCGCGCGTGGCGGGCGACGGCCACCCAGATAGCCCACCAGCAATCCGCCGGCCCCGATGCTCAGGGCAAACAGGGCCAGCAGCCCGGTTGCCCCGTCCGCCGGCAATTCGAGCACGTCCTCGGCAAAGCGTGGAAACTGGGTGAGATACCCCGCGCCCACGAACCAGAACCAGCTGATCAGCCACATCGACTGGCGCAGGCTGGTTGCCTGGGTCTGCAGGAGTCGCCAGGTCGTGGTCCAGCTTTTCAGTGGTCCCGCATGATCCGGCAGCCGCCCCGGTGGCGGGGCAGGGGGGATAAAGCGAGCGGCTATCAGTCCCGCCACCGCCACGCCGATCACCAGCAGGCTCGCGATCAGGGTAGCGCGCTCACCGGTGGCAGTAAGCAGCCCGCCGGTCAGGGTGCCCAGCAAAATCGCGGTGAAGGTGCTCGCCGTGACCCAGCCGTTGGCACGCATCAGCATGCCTGCCGGCAGATGGCGGGGCACGATTGCGTACTTGAGTGGGCCGAACCAGGCCGATTGCGCGCCCATCAGGAACACCAGGGCCATCAACAAGGTGATGCTTTGCCACCAGAAGGCCAGGGCGGCGATCAACATCAGTCCCAGTTCGGTCCACTTGAGTATGCGGGCCAGTTTTGCCTGATCCAGGCGGTCGGCCCAGTGGCCTGCCATCGGCGAGAACAGCAACCCGGGCAGGATGAACAGCCCCGCCGCCAGATTCATCAGCACGTCGATATTGCCGTCGTGAGCGCTGCCGATCTCGTAGGTGATCAGGAACATCACCGAGAAGCGGAACGCGTTGTCGTTGAATGCCCCCAGCGCCTGGGTGAAGAAATACGGTAGAAAACGGCGCGACAGCAGGGATGCCGTGGGGCGGCTGGTCATGGCCGAAAAGCTCCTGGGCAGGTACTCGGCCATTGGAACACGCGGTTGAGAGGGCGCCAAGCCACGGCGTCGCCAAACAAGCTGGCCCGGAGATGTCATGAACCCGCGTAACGATCGTGCAACATATTGGCCGAAAGAGGTTTTCCCGAGCGAGGGCCGTATCAGGGAATACGGCCGACCGAAGAAAAAGCCGCGTGCGGTCAGGAGACAGGCGTGGGCGCGTGGACTTCATGGAATATCCGGGCTAGGGTTTCGCCCGGCACCATGGTCACGACAGGAGGAGCGCCCATGTCCGAGACGGTCGATATCCGCGAGTTGCTTGCCTATTGTGAGCGGTTGCTCGAGCCCGAAACCTACCGCGACTACGCGCCGAACGGCCTGCAGGTCGAGGGGCGTGGCGAGATTCGCCGACTGATCACCGGGGTGACGGCCTGTCAGGATCTGCTCGATGCCGCCGTCGAGGCCAACGCGGATGCAGTGCTTGTCCATCACGGCTACTTCTGGAAGAACGAGCCGGAGGTCATCACCGGGATGAAGCGCCGGCGCATCGCGACCCTGCTGGCCCATGATATCAACCTGATCGGCTACCACCTTCCTCTCGACGGTCACGTCGAGATCGGCAACAACGCCTGGCTGGCCGGTCTCCTTGGTGTGAACGTGACCGAGCGTTTCGGCCATCAGCAGCTTGCGGTCGCCGGGCGACTCGAAGAGCCGGCGACCGGCAGCGAGCTCGGCGCCCGCATTGCCGATCACCTGGGGCGCGAACCGCTGGTCGTCGGACCGACCGATCGACCGATTCGACGCATCGGGCTTTGTACTGGCGGGGCGCAGGACATGCTGGGCGAGGCCATCGAGCTCGGCTTGGATGCCTTCATCTCCGGCGAGATCTCCGAGCGCACCACGCACATGGCGCGCGAGTCCGGCGTGACCTATATCGCCGCCGGACACCACGCCACCGAAACGGGGGGTGTGCGTTTGCTGGGCGAGCGTATTGCCGCGGAATTCGGTATCGAGCACCGGTTTGTCAATATTCCCAACCCGGTCTGAAACGACCCAACTGGTTTCCCAAGCTAATAAAAGTCTATCCCGAGGTATTAGCCCCGCTTGTTTGACGGTCGCATCGAGATGCTTAAACTACCCCGGCCGTAAAAATGGCAGATGCTTCGCATCGGTGATGCCCATGGCGCCCCCGGAATACGTTCCGGGTGTTCTTCGCCGGGTGCAGGGAGGCCGACAAGGCTCGCCAACAACACGAGCGACGCGGAATTGCTTTCCGGTCGTGATCGATTGACGGACAACCATCCAGGAGTACGACGTAACAATGGCTGATTCTCCCTCCAACCCGGCAAGGCGCCGGTTTCTGACCGGCGCGGCGACGGCGGTTGGCGCGGTGGGCGTCGGCTTTGCCGCCGTGCCGTTCTTGAGTTCCTTCCAGCCCAGTGCCAAGGCCCAGGCCGCCGGCGCGCCGGTGGACGTGAATATCGGCAAGCTCTCCCCCGGGCAGATGACCACCGTGTCTTGGCGCGGCAAGCCCGTTTATCTGGTGCACCGCACGGATCGCATGCTCGAGTCCCTGCCCGAGCTCAACGATGAGGTCCAGGATCCCGATTCGCGTGTGGTGGAGCAGCAGCCGCCATTCGCCGCCAACATCTATCGGGCCCGCGAGGAACACAAGCGTTACCTCGTGGTGGTCGGCATCTGCACCCATCTGGGTTGCGCGCCCACCTATCGACCGGAAGTGGCGCCCGACGACCTGGGTGACGACTGGAAAGGCGGTTTCTTCTGCCCCTGTCATGGCTCGAAGTTCGATATCTCCGGGCGGGTCTACAAAGGCGTGCCGGCACCGACGAACCTGGAAGTGCCGCCGTACGTCTATGTCAGCGGCGATATCGTTCGTGTCGGCGGTACCGAGGAGGAGGCAGCATGATCAAGTCCCTGGGAAAATGGGTGGACGACCGCCTGCCGGTGTCGCATTTCTGGAATGCGCACCTGGCAAAGTACTACGTCCCCCACAACTTCAACTTCTGGTACTACTTCGGCTCGCTGCTGTTGGTCGTGTTTGTCCTGCAGATCGTCACCGGCATCTGGCTGACGATGAGCTACAAGCCCTCGGCGGAAAATGCCTTCGCCTCGGTTGAGTACATCATGCGCGATGTGGAGTGGGGCTGGTTGCTCCGCTACCTGCACTCCACCGGTGCCTCGTTCTTCTTCCTTGCCGTCTACCTGCACATCTTCCGGGGGATGATGTACGGCAGTTACAAGAAGCCGCGCGAGTTGATCTGGATCTTCGGGGTCCTGATTCTGCTGGTGCTGATGGCAGAGGCGTTCATGGGGTACCTGCTGCCTTGGGGGCAGATGTCCTTCTGGGGCGCGCAGGTGATCATCTCCCTGTTCAGCTCGGTTCCGGTGATTGGTCCCGACCTGGCGCTGTGGATTCGGGGCGACTACGTCATCTCCGATGCGACCCTGAACCGGTTCTTCGCCCTGCACGTGATCGCCCTGCCGCTGGTGCTGCTGTTCCTGATCGGCGGTCACATCATGGCGCTGCATGAAGTCGGTTCGAACAACCCCGATGGCATCGACATCAAGGAGCACAAGGACGAGACCGGCAAGCCGGTCGACGGCATCCCGTTCCATCCCTACTACACCGTCAAGGATCTCTTCGGTCTGGGCGTGTTCATGTTCATCTTCGCCGTCGTGCTGTTCTACTGGCCCGATGGCGGTGGCCTGTTCCTCGAGCATCCGAACTTCATTCCGGCGGATCCGCTCAAGACCCCTGAGCACATCGCCCCGGTGTGGTACTTCGCGCCGCACTACGCGATCCTGCGCGCTGTCCCGGACAAATTCCTGGGCGTGCTGGCCATGACGGTGGCAATCCTGATCCTGTTCGTGCTGCCATGGATCGACCGCAATCGCACTCGATCGATCCGCTACCGCTCGACGGCGTTCAAGGTCAACCTGTTCGCGTTCGCTGCGGCGTTCATCGGACTTGGGTACCTGGGTACCCAGCCGCCGACCACGCTTGGCACGCTGGGTTCCCAGCTGCTGTCGGCCGTGTATTTCGGCTTCTTCATCGCGCTGTATTTCATCAGCCGTCATGAACGTACCAAGGCCGTGCCGGAGCATCTGCAATGATTCGTATCACCTTTCTAATGTTTCTGATTGGCTTGATCGCAACGCCCAATGCGAAGGCGGCCAGCAGCAATTATCCGCTCGCGGATGCCGAGGTTGACCTGAGCGACAAGGCATCGCTCTATCGAGGGGCACAGACGTTCATGGACAGCTGTGCGTCGTGCCACAGTGCCAAGATGATGCGTTTTGGTCGCATCGGCGAGGACCTTGGACTTTCCGACGAGCAGTTGGCCGTGCTGATGCCCGATGAGTCCAGCAAGCCGGGCGACGTCATCGAGACCAACATGCCGGCAGAGTACGCTCAACAAACCTTCGGTATCGTGCCGCCGGATTTGACCCTCTCGGCGCGAGTACACGGCGCGGACTGGATGTATACCTACCTCACCACGTTCTACGAGGATCCCGACACGTTGTGGGGCGTCAACAATGCGGTATTCCCGCTGGTGAGCATGCCGCACGTGCTGGCCGCCGAGCAGGGCCTCAAGCAACCGGTCTACGAAACCGAGGGTGAGGGCGAGGATGCCAAGCGCCGTCTGGTTGGGCTCGAATCACCGGAGCGGCCCGGCACGCTTTCGGAGGAAGAGTTCGAACAGAAGATGCGCGATCTGACCGCGTACATGGTTTACATGGCGGAGCCGGCCGCGTTACTGCGTGCACATTACGGGCCGTACGTGCTGGCGTTCCTGTTTATCTTCACGTTGGTGATGTATTTGCTGAAGAAGGAATATTGGCGCGACATCAAGCACTGAACCGGCGCCAACGAGCGGCTCGTTAGACGCGCCAACCCCCGATCAACCCGGCCCCGAGGCCGGGTTTTTGTTATCATGCCGTTTTAACCATTGCACCATGGGAGGCGCCAATGGCGACCGTCAATCGTCGTTCGGTCATGACCTTGTTCACCAGCCCGGACTCACCGGACTGCCACCGCACCCGCATTGTTCTCGCGGAGAAGGAGCTGACCGCCGAGATCATCGACCTGTCCGAACAGGAGCCGCCGGAAGACTTTCACGACCTGTCGCCGGAAGGCACGGTCCCGGTGCTGGCCGATCGCGACCTCGTGTTGACCAATGCCCGCGTCATCATGGAGTACTTGGACGAGCGCTTCCCGCACCCGCCGCTGATGCCGGTCGACCCGGTCAGCCGGGCAAAGGTGCGTACCGCGCTCTACCGGATTGAAAAGGACTGGTATGGCCTGCTGCCGGAGTTCGAGCGCGGCGAGAAGACTGTTGCCCGGGCCCGCAAGCAACTCAAGGAAGAGCTGTTGTCCGCGGCACCGATCTTTTCGGCCATGCCGTTCTTCATGAGCGAGGAGTTCTCCCTGGCGGACGTGACCCTGGCCGCGTTGCTGTGGTACTTGCCGAAATACGGCATCGAGCTGACCGGACCGGGCGCCAAGCCCATCCAGGACTACATGGATCGTGTGTTCAGCCGACCCACGTTCCAGGCGAGCCTCACCGAAGTCGAACGCGAGATGCGCGGCTGACGCAAGCGTCTTTCCATGGACCGTGTCCCGGCGTTGATCGTCCACACGTTCGCCTATTGAGCCGGGCATTGCTGGTGCCCGTTTGTCTCGTAACGGGGTGACCGGCATCAGCGTCGAGCAAACTACGCCGAATCGCCATTCCATTCGCGCAGAGGTCTCTTAATGCTCTCGAAGCGTCCCTACCTCGTTCCCGCTTTCTACGACTGGATTCTCGACCAGGGGCACACGCCCCACCTGGTCGTGAATGCCGATGCCGAGGAAGTGATGGTCCCGACTCAGTTCGTCGAGGACGGTCACATCCAGCTCAACATCAGTCCTTCGGCGGTGCGTGACTTCCACATGGATCGCGTGGGCATCTCGTTTGAGGCCCGTTTCGGCGGGCAGCCCGAACGGGTGTTCGTCCCCATGCATGCGGTACGTGCGATCGTTGATCGTGACTCGGGGCAGGGGGCGACCTTCCCGGACGAGCCGGAAGAGACGTTCCCGCAGTCCGACGAGGACCTTGAGGGGACGCCGGCGCCCAAGTCGGGCAGCAAGGGTCGCCCTCAGTTGCGAGCCGTGCCGGGTGGCGAAGATGGAGCAGCGGACAAGGAGAGTGATGACCCGTCGGCGAGCGGCTCGGACGCCGGGTCAGATGGCGATGGCCCTGACGACGATCCACCACCGTCGGGTGGTGGCAAGGGCGGCCCCAGTCTTCGGGTCGTCAAGTAGCGGGCTGTTCGTCGGTCGGGACGAAATCCAGGCAGACGCTGTTGATGCAATAACGCAGGCCGCTCGGCTGCGGACCGTCCTCGAACACATGACCGAGGTGCGCGTTGCAGCCGGCGCAGAGCACTTCGGTGCGGGTCATGCCGTGACTGGTGTCGCTGCGGGTAATGAGCGCCTCGGCACTGGCAGGCTGGAAGAAGCTGGGCCAGCCGGAGCCAGAATCGAACTTGGCATCGCTAACGAACAAAGAACGCCCACAGCAGACACAGTCGAAGCGCCCCGGGCGCTTTTCGTCGTTAAGGGCGCCGGACCAAGGGGCCTCCGTGCCGCCAAGGCGGCAAATACGGTACTGTTCTTCGCTAAGCGTCTCGCGCCAGAGGTCGGGTTCGTTGCTCATGATGCGTTCCGGTTGCTTGTCGGTAGTTGGATGGTTGGTCGTGCCCGACCATGATAGTCGAACCGATCGGTTGTCAAACGGGATCGGGTGTGTTGTCGGGAGGTATGGCACTTGGCACCGCTGTTGTCGGCTTGCTATGATCCCGACTCGATCCTTCACTCAAAGAAACGCGAGTAACCTGTTGAGCATATTAAGGATAGGCGGCCCAAGATGCCCGGAATGACCAAGCCCGCGATCTTCCGTCCCCAGCTTGCCCTGTTGGAGTTGGCGTTGCTGGTGGTGGCGCTATTGCTGGGCGTCTATCTGCTCGCATTGCTCAGCTACCACCCGGCTGATCCCGCCTTCAGCGTTACCGGCGCTGGGGAAGTGCGCAACGCGGCCGGGCTGGTCGGGGCCTGGGTGGCAGACGGCGCGCGCTACCTGGTCGGCTTCGGTGCCTACATGCTGGTGCCGGCCCTGTTGCCGCTGTTGTGGCGTACCTTCCGTCGTGCACGGCAGGGCAACCCCTGGGCCGACCTGCCGTTTGCCATTCAGTGGCTGGGCGTGTTGCTGCTGGTGCTTTGCGTGAGCGTGCTCGCATCGATCAACCATGAGCCGTTGGCCGCTCCCAGCGGTCTCTCCGCCGGCGGTGTGCTGGGGCTCGTGCTTGCCGAGGGCATGGTCCGCCTGCTGGGGGCGCTTGGCAGCACCCTGGTCCTGCTTGGGCTCATGATGCTCGGCGTTTCCGCCACCACGGGGCTTTCCTGGTTCGCCCTGTTCGATCTGATCGGGGCGACGTTGCTGCGTCTGGTCAACGGGGCACGGGCAATCGCCAAATGGATCGTGGCTCGATTGCCCCTGTCCCGTCGACCGGGACCGGCGCCGATCCCGGAAGTCGGCGCGAGCTATGAAGAGGTCGAGCAGCGTCGGAAGAAAACGCCGCCGGCGGAAAACAAGCCCAAGCCCCGGGCCAAGAGCACACCAGCACCGAGATCGACCCCCGCGACATCGGTCACCCCCACAAAGAGGAAATCGGGCACGCCGCCGCAGCCGGAGCTCGGTACGGCCGATGGCAAGCCCATCCTCGAGCTGCTGGATCGGCCGGTGCAGCAAAGCAGCGGCTTTGACAAGGGTGACCTCCAACACATGTCGGAGGTCATCGAGGCGCGACTGTCCGAGTTCGGCGTGGCCGTTGACGTGGTGGCCGCGCATCCCGGTCCCGTGATCACCCGCTTCGAACTACAGCCGGCCCCGGGGGTCAAGGTCAGCCAGATCTCGAATCTGGCCAAGGACTTGGCTCGTGCCCTGTCGATCGTCTCGGTCCGCGTGGTCGAGGTGATCCCGGGCAAGTCCACGGTGGGGCTGGAAATCCCGAACACGGCACGGGAAATCATCGCCCTGCGGGAACTGCTCGAATCCCGCCGCTACCGGGAGGCGCGCTCGCCGCTGACCGTGGCGTTGGGCAAGGACATCGGTGGTGAACCGATCATGGCCGATCTGGGCCGCATGCCGCACCTGCTGGTGGCGGGCACCACCGGCTCGGGCAAGTCGGTCGGGGTCAATGCCATGATCCTGAGCCTGCTCTACAAGGCGACCGCCGATGAAGTGCGTCTGATCCTGATTGACCCGAAGATGCTGGAATTGTCGGTCTACGAGGGCATCGGCCACCTGTTGGCGCCGGTGGTTACCGACATGAAGGAGGCATCCAATGCGCTTCGCTGGGCCGTGGGCGAGATGGAGCGACGCTACCGCCTGATGGCGAGGCTGGGCGTGCGCAATATTGCCGGGGCGAACGAGAAGATCCGCGAGGCGATTGCACGCGGCGAGCCGATCAAGGACCCCTTCTACGACCACGCCCAGGCCTTCGACCCCGACCTGCCGCCGCCGACGCTCGAGCCGATGCCGTATCTGGTGATCGTGGTGGACGAGTTTGCCGACATGATGATGGTGGTCGGCAAGAAGGTGGAGGAATTGATCGCGCGCCTGGCGCAGAAGGCCCGCGCCGCCGGCATCCACCTGATCCTCGCGACCCAGAGGCCCTCGGTGGATGTGATTACCGGCCTGATCAAGGCCAACATCCCCACGCGCATCGCCTTCCAGGTGTCCTCCAAGGTGGATTCCCGCACCATTCTCGACCAGATGGGCGCCGAGCAGCTGCTGGGCCACGGTGACATGCTGTACCTCCCGCCGGGCAGCGGCATGCCGATGCGGGTTCACGGGGCCTTCGTCGGCGACGAAGAGGTGCATCGCGTGGTCGAGGCACTCAAGACCCTGGGTGAGCCCGAGTACCTTGATGAGGTGCTCTCGGAGGACACCGCCGCCAACGTGACCCTGCCAGGGGAAAAGCCGGTGCGGGCCGATGGCGAGGAGATCGACGAGTTGTACGATCAGGCGGTGGCGATCGTCACCGAGTCGCGCAAGGCATCGATTTCCTACGTCCAGCGCCGCCTCAAGATCGGCTACAACCGCTCGGCGCGGCTGGTCGAGCAGATGGAGGCCGACGGTGTTGTCGGTGCGCTGGGGTCCAACGGCAGCCGCGAGGTGATCGCGCCTCCGCCGCCGAAATAGGTCTCCATTCGCCCCGGTTCGCGCCGATTTGCATCGACGGGCCGGAACCTGCCCGGCCGCCGGGCGTCGAACCGGTCCCACCCACCAGCTGGTGATTCATGAGCAGACAATCTTTTCGTACCGGCGGCATTCTTGTGGCATTGGCCTTTCTGACCGCCGTTCTGTTTTCACCGTTGGCCGAGGCCGCGCCATCGGACGATGTCGATGCGCTGGTCAAACAGCTGACCGACATCGAGACGTTGGCGGCGGATTTCGTTCAGGAGCGTCGTGACGCGAAGGGACAGGTGCGTCGTCAATCGTCGGGGACGTTCGTGCTCAAGCGCCCGGGCCAGTTCTTCTGGCGATACGAAACCCCGTACGTGCAGGAACTGATCGCGAACGACGGGACGCTCTGGGTCTACGAACCCGATCTGCGGCAGGCCAGCCGCTCGCCCTTGTCGGCGACCGACGGTGCACCCATCGCGATCCTGACCGGCGAGCGCCCCGTCACCGAGCTCTTTCACGTTCGCCACCTCGAAAGCGAGGGCGGCCTCGACTGGTTCGCGTTGCGCCCCCGCGACGAGCAGGGCGATTTCCGCGAGGTGCTGTTGGGTGTCGACGAGCGGGGCATCCGTGAGATGCGCTTTGTCGATCAGCTCGATCAAACCACCCGGGTGTCATTCGAGTCCCGCCGTTTCAACCAGCCAGTCGACGAATCGACCTTCCGGTTCGAGGCCCCCGAGGGCGTGGATGTGGTCGAGGCGCGCGAACCACCGGGCATCCAGTGAGACTGGCGTGATCGTCACCGTTATCGTCAGGCAGGAGATCGGAGGGTGGACAAGTTGAGCCCGCAAGACGATCTGTTCGGCACCGAGGAAGGGGAGCCTCGCGGCGAACCTAGCTCGGTCTATCGGCCGCTGGCCGACCGTCTGCGCCCCAGCCATGTCGATGAATTTGCCGGGCAGGTGCGCGTGGTGGGCGAAACGGCGCCGTTGCGGGTGGCGATGGAAAAGCGCCAGGCGCATTCCTGCCTGCTCTGGGGGCCTCCAGGCGTGGGCAAGACCACGCTGGCCGGCCTCTACGCCGAGCGCCTGCAGGCGGAAATCGTCTACATGTCGGCGGTCGAGGCGGGGGTGCGTGAGCTGCGGGCGGTCATACAGGGCGCCCGCGAACGCCGGCAGTCGTCGGGGCGTCTCACCGTCCTCTTTCTCGACGAGATCCATCGATTCAACAAGTCGCAACAGGACCAACTGCTGCCGTCGGTGGAGCGGGGCGTGCTGGTCCTGGTTGGCGCGACCACCGAGAATCCCTCCTTCTCGTTGAACAACGCGTTGCTCTCGCGCTTGCGGGTCTATCGTCTGCAACCGCTGGACGATGCGGCGATGCATGCCTTGCTCGACCGGGCGTTGACGCACCCGCAGGGCGTGCGCGAGACCACCGGCGGGCCGCCTTTGGTGATGGAGTCCGCCATCGCCGATCGGCTGGTCGCCGCGGCCGACGGCGACGCGCGACGCCTGCTCACCTTGTTGGAACTGGCCGCGCAACTCGCCGGCGACCGAGCCGACGGCACCGCCCGCGAGGTGGGTGAGGAGACGCTCGAGTCGCTTCTGAGCCAGTCACCACGACGTTTCGACCAGGGCGGGGACGAGTTCTACGACCAGATATCGGCGATGCACAAGGCGATCCGCGGCTCGAACCCGGATGCCGGGGCGTACTGGTTGTTGCGCATGCTCGATGGCGGGGCCGATCCGTCCTATCTCGCCCGTCGACTGGTGCGCATTGCCTCCGAGGATATCGGCAACGCCGATCCGCGGGCCCTGACCATGGCGCTGGATGCCTGGACGGCATTCGATCGTCTCGGTGTGCCCGAAGGCGAGTTGATGCTGACCCAGGCGGCCATGTATCTGGCCGTCGCCCCCAAGAGCAATGCGGTGTACACCGCGCACAAGGCGATACTGGCCACGGTCAAGCAACGCGGCACCGACCCCGTGCCCATGCACCTGCGCAACGCGCCCACCGCCCTGATGGAGCGCGAGGGTTGGGGAAAAGGGTATCGCTATGCCCACGACGAGCCGGAGGCCTATGCCGCCGGCGAGACCTACCTGCCCGATGGGTTGGTCGGTACGCGGTTCTACGCGCCGGTGGAGCGGGGCCTGGAGCGCAGCATCGCCGAGCGCATGCGGTACTGGGGCGAGCTCGATGCGCAGGCGCCGGAGAAGCGGACGCCTGAATCCGACCTCCCGTCAGGGTAGAGCGGGTCGCCGATCCCAATCTCAGCGGTAGGCCGTTCCCTCGAGCGCCAGCAGGCGTGACTTGATACGCGTGCCCTGCGCGTACCCGCCCAACCCCTGATTGGCCGCGAGCACCCGGTGACACGGGATCAGGGGTGCCCAGGGGTTGGCCCCCACGGCCTGGCCCACGGCCCGGGCCGCACCCGGTCGTCCCACCCGCCGGGCAAGCTCACCATAGCCCACCGACTCGCCCCATGGCACCCGGCACAATGCCGACCAGACGGCGCGCTGGAAGGTGGTCCCCACGGGTGGGAAACCGGGGTGTGTGGTCCAGTCGAACGGGTTGTCGATCCCCTTGTCCCAGTGGTTCAGGAGCTCGCCGACGTCGGCGTACTCGGTGGGCAAGACATCACGGACCCTCCGCTCGTCGACCGGGGCTTCTTCCACCTGCATGCGGGTCAGCATCCCGTGGGTGAATGCCAGCCGCACCCAGAGATGGCCACTTCCCGAGTCATCCCGATGACCGAGGGGCATCCAAGTGTCGTGATCGGTGGCCTTCATCACGCGTCAGGGCCGTCAGGCGGATGCCTGCTTGCGGCGGAACAGCTTTTCACTGCCCGTCTGCAGCAATTCGAAGAACATCGGGATGAACAGGATCGCCACGTAGGTCGCCAGGATCATCCCGCCCACGATCGGCGTGCCGAGCGAATTGCGCGCCGCCTCGCCGGCGCCGGTTGCCAGCGCGAGCGGCAACACGCCCAGGATGAAGGCCATCGAGGTCATGATCACCGGGCGGAAGCGGATACGGGCCGCCTTGAGCGCTGCCTCCTTGATCGACAGGCCGTCCTCGCTGTGCATCTTGGCGGCGAATTCGACCACCAGGATGGCGTTCTTCGCCGACATCGCGATCAGCACCAGCATGCCGACCTGGAAGTAGATGTCGATGTTGAGACCGCGCATCCAGATCGCAATCAGGGCCCCCAGCACGGCGAATGGCACCGCGGTGATCACGGCGAAGGGCAGGGACCAGCGCTCGTACTGTGCGGCGAGAATCAGGAACACCATGATCACGCCCAACAGGAAGGCAATGGCACCGGCCGAGCCGCTGGAGAGCTCCTGGAAGGCCGAGCCGACCCAGCCCAGGGTGTAGTCACCGCCACCGAGTGCCTGGTCGATGACCTCCTGCATGGCGATCAGCGCCTGGCCCGACGAGTAACCCTCCGCGGCACTGCCCATGATCTTGGCCGCCGGGAAGATATTGAAGCGGTCGATCACGTCCGCGCCGGTGGTGCGGGTCAGTGTCACCACCGAGCTGATCGGTACCAGCTGTTGATCGCCACTGCGCACGAAGACGTTTTCCAGGTCCTGCGGGTCGGCACGGAATTGCGCATCCGCGGCCATATTGACCTGGAAATTGCGCCCGAACAGCGTGAAGTCGTTGATGTAACGGGTGCCGAAGGTGCCCTGCATGGTGCGGAACACGGCCGCGACCGGCACGTCCAGGGCGTAGGCCTGCTCGCGGTCCACGTCCATGCGGAACTGCGGCGTATTGTCGACGAAGGTGGTGCGCACCCCGGCCAGTTCCGGTCGCTTGTTGGCCGCGGCGACCAGGGCATTGGCGGCCTCGGCGAGTGCCTTGACATCGGCCGAGCCGCGCTGCTGGAGATAGGCCTCGAAGCCGCCCGTGGTCGACATGCCCCGGATGGGCGGCGGCGTGAACGCCATGATGAAACCTTCCTCAATCTGGGTTGCCGCCCCCATGGCCTTCTTGACCGTCGCCTGGACGCTCTGGTCAGCGTCGGGTCGTTCCGACCAGTCATTCAGCCGCGTAAAGGCCACGCCCTTGTAGGGGCGCTGGGTCCCGGCCAGCAGATCGAAGCCGGCGAAGGCCACCTGCATCTGCACATCCGGGTTTTCGCGGATCATCGCCGAGTACTCGTCCCGCACTTCACCCGTGCGCGAGAGGCTTGCCGCCGGGTCGAGATTCAACGTGGAGATGAAGTAGCCCGGATCCTCCTCGGGAACGAGACCGGTCGGTGTACTGCGGAACATGACCACGGCGGCGATCACGACACCGGCGAAGATCAAAAGACCCACGGGCCAGGCCACCAGGAAGAAGTGGACCAGCTTCATGTAGCCATTGCGGAAGGCGTCGAAGCCCCGGTTGAACAAGCGGAACGGCAGGACCGGCTCCTTGTCCTTGTGGTTCTTGAGGAGCAGGGCGGTCATCGATGGGGTGAGCGTCAGGGCGACCACGCCGGACAGCACCACCGAGATCGACAGGGCCACCGCGAACTGGCGATACATTTCGCCGGCAAGCCCGGGGATGAAGGCGACCGGGACGAACACCGCCAGCAACACCAGAGTGGTGGCGACGATCGGTCCGGTAACCTGTTCCATCGCCTTGATCGATGCCTCGCGGGCCTTGAGGCCTTCCTCGCGCATCAGACGCTCGACGTTTTCGATCACGATGATCGCATCGTCCACCACGATGCCGATCGCCAGCACGAAGCCGAACAGCGTCAGCAGGTTGATCGACATGCCGGTGAGAAACAGACCCGCCAGGGCGCCGATCAGGGCGACCGGAATGGCGATCAGCGGCACGATGGTCGCGCGCGGTTTCTGCAGGAAGATGAAGATCACCAGCGTGACCAGGATCAGCGCCTCGACGAATACCTTGAGGACTTCCTTGATCGAGATGCGGACGAAGTCGGTGGTGTCCAGCGGGATCTTGTAGTCCATGTCGCCCGGGAATCGCTCGGAGAGCTCGGCCATCCGCTCGCGCACCTCGGCGACCGTCTCCAGCGCGTTGGCGCCCGGGGCGAGATAGATCCCCATCGGTACGGTGGGCGCGCCGTTGTAGGTGGCGTTGAAACCGTAGCGCTGTGACCCGAGTTCGACCTCCGCCACGTCGCTCAGGCGCAGCGTGCCCCCATCCTCGGACGAGGCGAGGATGATGTTCTGGAACTCCTCGACGTCGGAAAAGCGCCCCTGCGAGGTGATGGTGTAGGTGAACGCCTCGCCCTCCTTGTTGGGCGAGTCATTGAACTTGCCAGCGGCAAACTGGGCGTTCTGTTCGCGGATCGCCGCGGCGATATCATCCTGGGTGAGATTGAAGTGGGCCAGTTTCGCTGGGTCGAACCAGACCCGGATGGAGTAGTCCTGCGCACCGAACAGGCGCGCATCGCCGATGCCGGGGACCCGCTTGAGCGAGTCGAGGATGTTGATCAGGCCGTAGTTGCTCAGGAACTTGGTGTCGAACTGCTCGTTCTCGGAGATCAGCGTGATCACCATCAGCAGCGAGCTGCTCTTCTTGTTCACCACCACGCCTTGGTCACGCACTTCCTGCGGCAGTTGGGGCAGGGCGCGCTGTACCCGGTTGTTGACGTCGATGGTCGCCTGGTCCGGGTCGGTGCCGGTGGCGAAGGTCACCGACAGGTTCATCGTGCCCGCATCCGAGCTGCCCGACGTCATGTAGAGCATGTCGTCGACGCCGTTGATGGCCTGCTCCAGCGGCGCGGCGACGGACTCGGCCAGGGTGCCCGCATCGGCACCGGCATAGGTCGCGCTCACCTCGACCTCGGGCGGCACGATCTCCGGATATTGCTCGACGGGCAGCCCGGTGAACGCGGCCCCACCGGCGATCATGATCACGATCGCCAGCACGGTGGAGAAGATCGGGCGGTCAATGAAGAACTTGGAAAACATCGGTGATCTCCGATGCCCTCGTTACGAGGGCGTCACGGGCGGGTAGGTTTCCGGGTAGGTTTCAACGGGAGGCGGGAGACGATCAGTCGCCGTTGTTTTCACTCGGGTCTTGCGGGTCGACCGGCGCACCCGGGCGCACTTTTAGCAGGCCGTCGATCACCAACCGGTCGCCCGGTTCGAGGCCGGAACGAATGATGCGTCCCTGCTCGCTCATCGGGCCGAGCGTCACGCGACGCTGGGAGGCCTTGTTCTCGTCGTCAATGACGTAGACCACGGTGCTGTTGGGCTCTGCCCCGGTGCCGATGGCGGTTTCCGGGATGATCACCGCGTCCTGGACCTCATCGACCTTCAGGCGCACCCGGACATAACGGTTCGGCCGCAGGACATCCCCGGGGTTGTCGAATACGCCGCGCAGCTCGATCGAATTGGTGCCGCGTTCGATGCTCGCCGAACGATAGTCGAGATTGCCGGTGATGGTTTCGCCGTCGGGGCCGGTGATGCCGGCGATCTCGGCCGGCGTAGTTCGCTCGGGGGATGGGTTGAGTGCCGCCGTTTCGGCGAACGGATCGTCAACCGGGTAGGAGAGCGTGACCTGGATCGGGTCGATTTCCTCGATGCTGACCAGCCGGTCGCCGACGCTGATCAGGTTGCCCGGATCGACGGCGCGGCGGCTGGTGATGCCCGGAATGGGGGCCGAGACCGAGGTGTAGTCCAGGTCAATCTGCGCCGATTCCAGTTGTGCCTCGGCCACCTGGACGGCGGCCTGCGCGGTTTCAAGCGCCGAACGGGCGTCATCCCGCTGCTTCTCGCTGGCCACGCCGCGATCGAACAGGGAGTTGATCCGGCGCCAGTCGCGCTGTGCAGCGGCCAATGTTGCCCGCGCCGAGCTCAGGTCGGCCTCGGCCTCGTTGACGGCGGCGCGGAAGGGACGGTCGTCGATCTGAAAGAGCGCGTCCCCTGTCGCTACCCGGGCGCCTTCGACGTAATCTCGGGATTCGAGAATGCCGTTCACCTGGGCCCGGACTTCGACAAAGCGATTGGCCTCGGTTTGACCGGTGTATTCCTTGTAAACGGAGGCACTGCTCGGCTCGATCTGGATGACCGGCACCTTGGGAGGTGGCTGGTTACCCTGCTGTGCCGTGGCGGGTAGGCTGGTGACCAACAGCAGGGCGGCTGGAACCACCGCCGCGACCAGTCGGCGAGCCGTGAGAGCGGGAAGGGCGCAGATCGAGGACATGGGTGAAGTACCGTGTCGGCGACAGGTTGGGCCTGCCATGGGTAGAAGCACGTTAATCCGGCGGGCACCGGCAATGGCAGCCGCGGAAAAGGTAGTGTACTAATGAATACGCTCGCCAGCAATCTGGGCATCCCGCCGGCACCGGGATGCCGCGCCGGGGAGCCTTGAAGTTAGGCTAAGCTGGGCGGGAATTCATGTACGGAGGCTCGATCGTGAGCGAGACCATCTTCAGCAAGATCATCAATCGCGAGATTCCGGCGGATATCGTGTTCGAGAACGACCGGATACTGGCCTTTCGCGACATCAATCCCCAGGCGCCGGTGCATGTGCTGATCATCCCGAAAAAGGCCATTCCGACGATCAACGACATCTCGCCCGAGGATGCGCCGCTGGTGGGCGAACTGTTCGTCGTCGCCCGCGAGCTTGCCGCCCAGGAAGGGATCGACGAGTCGGGCTATCGCACGGTGTTCAACTGCAATCGTGACGGCGGGCAGGAGGTCTATCACCTACACCTGCACCTGCTCGGCGGGCGCGCGATGCAGTGGCCCCCGGGCTGAACCGAACCGGCCTGAGTTCAGTAACCGCCCTGGGCAATTGCCCTAGGTAATCGCCTTGGGTAACCGCCCTGGGTAACCGCCCTGGGTTCAGCCGTTCACCTGGGGAACCGCTGCACGATTCGATAGCGTCTCTGCGGGCCGCCAAGGGCCCAGTTGCAAGGCGCAGTTCGCCGCAGGGGCCTTCACAAGGAGTGCAACGCCGCAAATGGGTCCTTGGCGGCCCGCCCGAATGGGGCTCGCGGGTTTGCCCGCACTCGGCGTTGCCGACCCTCGCCGGGCAATGAGCCCGCCTTCGGCACGGCGCCTTGATTGCGAACAAACCCGCCAGCCAGAGGCGCCATCGAATCGTGCAGCGGTTTCCTAGCGCATTGCCTGATACTGCTCGAGCCGGCGTTCGAGGATGTCGCCGTCGGCCACGGCCGCCCGCACCGCGCACCCGGGTTCGTTGATGTGACGACAGTCATTGAAACGGCAGTAAGCCGAGGCGGCGTGTATCTCGGGGAAGCCGTCTTCCAGCGCGGTTGAGGGCACCTCCTCGACCGGGAAATCCCGCACACCGGGGGCGTCGATCAGCCCGCCGTCGCCATCCGGAAACCGGTAGAGCGTGCTGGCGCGCGTGGTGTGGGTGCCTTCGCGGTTGAACGTCGATATTTCGCCGATGGCCGCCTGATCGGCACTGGGGGTGACCTCCCGTGACAAGGACGTTTTGCCCACCCCGGACAACCCCACCATCAGCGTGACCTGCTCGTGGAGCCGGGCACGCAGCAGCTCGATGCCCTCGCCGGACTTCACCGAGGTGCGAATGACCTCGAACCCCAGCGATTCCCACAGGGCGATGTTTCCCTCGATGGCGCGGCGCTCGTCGGCTGCCAGACCGGGCAGGAGGTCGGCCTTGTTGAGCACGATCACCGGCGTGGCCGGCAGGGCAAAAACGGCCACCAGGGTGCGTTCGACCACGTCGGGATTCATCCAGGGCAGCACCGAGGTGATGACCAGCACCTGATCGATGTTGGCGGCCATCATTTTCTTCTTGCCGTAGGCATCGGGACGGATCAGCAGGTTGCGACGATCCTCGCGCTGCTCGATCATCACGTTGCCCTGCTCGTCACAATGCCAGCGGATGCGATCGCCGGTGGTCAGGCGACCTACTGTCCGTCGGGCCCGACCGCGGTGGAGTTGGTGATCGCTGTCCTCGATCAGCAGGTCGTGACCGTGATGGGTCACCACGATTCCGGGGGCCAGCGAGGTATCCGTCTGGTCGTCGACTCGCCGTCGGCGGTCGATGTGGCGTTGTTGCTGCTTGCTCAGACGAATCTTCCGCGTCATGCCGCTAGCCCCGACGTTTCATGTATCGGCGTGATGATCGCGCAGGATATCCGGTGGACAGGCGGCAAGCGACGGGGCGTGGATGTCATGAAATACCCGGCCTCGCTCAGAGCAGGAAGAGGGTGGCGAGCCCCAGGAAGATGAAGAAACCGCCCGAGTCGGTAATCGCCGTGATCATCACCGCGCTGCCCAGCGCCGGGTCGCGGCCCATTCGGGTGCGCAGGATGGGGATCGTGACACCGAAGAACGCCGCACTCAGGAAGTTGAGGCTTACCGCCGCGACCATGACCGCGGACACCCCGGGATTCTGGTACATCAGGAAGGTGACCAGGCCGAGGATCCCGCCCCAGACGATGCCGTTGATCAACGCGACCTTGAGCTCCTTGCCGTAGAGCAGGCGGATATCGCCGCCACCGAGCTTCCGGAAAGCCAGTTCCCGCACGATCATGGTGATGGTCTGGTTGCCGACGTTACCGCCCATGCCGGCAACGATCGGCATCAGGACGGCCAGCGCCACCAGCTCCTGGATCGAGCCCTCGAACAGGCCAATGACCTGGGCGGCGACGATCGCGGTGACGAGATTCACGGCCAGCCAGGGGGCACGGTTCTTCACCGACTTGCGCACTGGGGCGAAGATGTCCTCTTCCTCGCTCAGGCCCACCTGGGAGAGTCGCTCCTCGTCGGAAGACTCGCGAATGAAGTCGACCACCGCGTCGATCGTGACCCGGCCGACCAATCGGTCGACCTCGTCGACCACCG
The DNA here is from genome assembly GCF_034479635.1 of Guyparkeria halophila. NCBI lineage: Bacteria > Pseudomonadati > Pseudomonadota > Gammaproteobacteria > Chromatiales > Thioalkalibacteraceae > Guyparkeria > Guyparkeria halophila. Next base: position 1,445,702 of record NZ_CP140153.1, on the reverse strand, counting down.
GGGCACTGACCAGGTCGTAACGCTCGAAGGCATCCGCGCCATCACGCGCCTTGTCCTCGGGGTGAAATCGCACCGCATCGGCTTCCATCACGTCGGCCACCACGGTTTCCGGGTCGTTGAGCAGCAGTGTTTTCAAATGGATCACGCCCTCGAACAAGCCGTCGCGATCGGTGACGAACAGCTTGTCGGTGTGATCGGGCAGGGAATCCATCCGCCGCAGGTAGCGAAGGGCGACCTCGATGGTGACGTCGCCCCGTACGGTGACCAGGTCGAAGTCCATCAGCGCGCCGATGGTGTCCTCGTCGTAGGACATGACGAAGCGCAGCTTCTCGCGATCGTCGATTGGCAGGGCGGTGAAGACGTCCTGCATCATTCCTTCGGGGAGATCGGGGGCCAGGTCGGCGAGTTCGTCGGTATCGAGCGTGGAGGCGGCGTTGAGGATCTCCTCGCGGTCCATCACCTCGATCAGGGTGTCCCGGACCGAATCCGAGACCTCGAGCAACACCTCGCCGTCGCGATCGGAGTGAACCAGATCCCAGATGACCAGGCGCTCGTCCTGCGGCAGGGATTCGAGCACCTTGGCCACGTCGGCGGCATGGAGTCGTTCGATCTTTTGCGCCAGCTGCGCCAGATCATGCTTGGCCAGATCCGACAGGGGGGCGAATCCTTCCCCTTCCTCGCTGCCCAGACCGGTTCTCGTCTCCTCGGAGAGCGTGTCGCGGATCTCGTGGATCAGCGAATCAAGCTCTTCCTGGCGATCAATGTCAGTGAGTTCGGGCATGAAGGGCGAAATCCGGACAATTCGATGGTAGGTGGTGCCTGCCATCGAGGATGGATGAACCGGCGGCCAGTATAGCGGACACCATCGGCCTGCGGGCAGGGTGGAATGGGTGCAGCGCGCCTGCGCGCTTGCATTGACGTGCTAGGCTTCTCGGCGCCTCGCTTGCCACGGTTGCCATCAAAAGGAGAGAGTCCATGCACGCCCCGGAAGACAATCTGATCTGGATCGATCTCGAGATGACCGGGCTCGATCCGGTCCGAGACACCATTATCGAGATTGCCACCCTGGTGACCGACAAGCACCTGAACGTGCTTGCCGAGGGACCGGTGGTCGCCATTCACCAGCCCGAGGCGAAACTCGCCGGTATGGACGAGTGGAACCAGCGGGTGCATGGTCAGAGCGGGCTGATCGAACGCGTGCGGCAAAGCGACTGTGACCTGCGTTGCGGCGAGACCCGAACGCTGGACTTTCTCCGCCAGTACGTCCCGGAAGGGAAGTCGCCGATGTGCGGCAACAGCATTTGCCAGGATCGGCGCTTTCTTGCCCGGTTGATGCCGGAGCTGGAGGCGTATTTCCACTACCGCAACCTCGATGTCTCCACCATCAAGGAACTGGCACGCCGCTGGCAGCCCGAGGTGTTGGCCGGTTACCGCAAGAACTCCAATCACCAGGCAATGGACGACATTCGGGGGTCGGTGGCCGAGCTGTCCCACTATCGGGCCGGCTTTTTCAAGCTCTAACCATGCGGGTTGGTAGACTTCGCCGCATTCGCAACCAGAACCCATCGCAACCTAAACCCAGAGAATCGGACAGAAGATCATGAGCACACGAGTCGGGATTGTTGGCGCCAACGGCCGCATGGGGCGTCGCTTGATCGAGGCGGCACACCAGGGCGGTCAGACACAGATGGGCGCGGCGTTCGCTCGCAGTGGCAGTCCGTTGATCGGCCAGGATGCGGGACAGATCGCCGGGATCGGCCAGATCGGCGTGCCGGTGGTCGCCGATCTGGCCGGTCATGGCGATGACTTCGACGTGTTGATCGACTTCACCTCGATTGATGCCACGATGCGTCATCTCGAAATCTGTCGAGAGGCCGGGCGGGCGATCGTGATCGGCACCACGGGGCTCTCCGAGGCGCAAAAGGAAACGCTGCAGGCCGCTGCCCGCGATATTCCGATCGTTTTCGCCCCCAACATGAGCATCGGCATCAACGTGCTGCTTCAGGTGCTCGGTCAGGTCGCCTCGATGCTGGGAGATGACTACGACGTCGAAATCATCGAGGCTCACCACCGTCACAAGGTCGATGCGCCGTCCGGCACGGCCTTGCGCCTGGGCGAGGCGGTGGCCGACTCGCTCGACCGCGACTTGCAGCAGGTCGCTATCTACGGTCGTGAAGGCATCACGGGTGAGCGGCCCGCGGAAACCATCGGCTTCTCGACGATCCGGGGCGGCGACGTGGTCGGCGACCACACGGTGCTGTTCGCCGGCATCGGCGAGCGGGTTGAGATCACCCACAAGGCCTCCAGCCGGATGACCTTCGCCAAGGGCGCCGTTCGGGCGGCTCAGTGGGTGGCCGACAAGCCCGCCGGGCTGTACGACATGAGCCATGTTTTGGGTCTCAAGCCGGTCTGATTTGGCGGCAAACCGGGTGAGGGTGGCTCGGTGAACGCCCCGATCAGACGCCTTGTGCCGTGGACAGCATCGGGGCGTTTCAGTCATAATTGCGCCCCGAAACCGAGGGGCGCCGGCTGCCTCGGCGGCCAGCGCCAACTCGGGCGGGGCGACACGACAATTCTGTGGGGGAAAGTTCTTGGATAGCACGGTCTCAGACGCGAACACCGGGCTCCCGGCCAACACGGCGCTCCTGGCTCTTGAAGACGGGAGCGTTTTTTACGGCACCTCCATCGGGGCCGATGGCGAGTCGGTGGGCGAGGTGGTGTTCAACACCGCGATGACGGGCTATCAGGAGATTCTCACGGACCCGTCCTACTGCCGTCAGATCGTGACCCTCACGTACCCGCACATCGGCAATGTCGGCACCAATGCCGAAGACGCCGAATCCGACGCGGTACACGTCGCCGGTCTCGTGGTCCGCGATTCCGGCCAGATGAGTTCCTGGCGCGGCGAACAGTCTCTCGAAACGTACTGCCGCGAGCATGGCGTGGTCGCCATCGCCGAGATCGACACCCGTGAGCTGACACGGCGCCTGCGCGACCAGGGGGCCATGAAGGGCTGCATCGTGGCCGGCGACGATCTTGACGCGACCGCCGCGGTCGAGAAGGCACAGGCCTTCGCGGGGCTGGCCGGCATGGACCTGATCCCCGAAGTCGGCACCCGAGCGGTGCGCGAATGGGCCGAGGGCTCCTGGTGGGTGGATGGCTCGGCCCGTCCCGAACCATCCCGGCACGTCGTCGCCTACGACTACGGCTTCAAGCAGAACATCCTCAGAAAACTGGTCGATCGCGGTTGCCGCATCACGCTGTTCCCGGCCGATACGCCGGTCGATGAGCTGTTGGCGGCCAAGCCCGACGGCATCCTGGTCGGCAATGGCCCCGGCGATCCGGCCGCCTGCACCAAGGCGATCGGTGACATCGAGCGCGTTCTCGAGACCGGCATCCCCCTGTTCGGCATCTGCCTGGGGCACCAGCTGCTGGCACTGGCCAGCGGTGCGAAGACCAGCAAGATGAAGTTCGGCCACCATGGTGCGAACCACCCGGTCCAGGATATCGCCAGCAAGCGTGTGCTGATCTCCAGCCAGAACCACGGCTTCGCGGTCGAGGAGGACAGCCTGCCGGCCCATCTCGAGGCCACGCATCGGTCTCTGTTCGACGGCAGCCTGCAGGGCATCCGTCGTACCGACTGTCCGGCCTTCAGCTTCCAGGGCCACCCCGAGGCGAGTCCCGGGCCGCATGACCTCGACCTGCTGTTCGATCAGTTCGTCGAGAGCATCGACGCCCGTCGCTGAGCCGCCTTTCCAGAACAACCAACTGCCCAGCCGCGGCTGGCAGGTGAGTCGAGCATGCCAAAGAGAAACGATATTCAAAGTGTGTTGATCATCGGCGCGGGGCCGATCGTGATCGGTCAGGCCTGCGAGTTCGACTATTCCGGTGCCCAGGCCTGCAAGGCGCTGCGCGAGGAGGGCCTGCGGGTCATCCTGATCAACTCGAACCCGGCGACCATCATGACCGACCCGGAGATGGCCGATGCGACCTACATCGAGCCGATCACCTGGGAGGCCGTCGGTGCCATCATCGAAAAGGAGCGGCCGGATGCCGTCCTGCCGACCATGGGCGGTCAGACCGCGCTCAACTGCGCATTGGATCTCTACCGGCACGGCGTGCTCGACCGGTTCGGCTGCGAGCTGATCGGCGCGAGCCAGGACGCCATCGACATGGCCGAGGACCGCGACCGCTTCAAGGACGCGATGACCGAGATCGGCCTGTCGACCCCGCTCTCGACCGTGGTGCATACCTTCGATGCCGCGGTAGCCGCGCAGGTCGAGATCGGCTTTCCGGCGATCATTCGCCCGTCGTTCACCATGGGCGGCACCGGGGGCGGCATCGCCTACAACCGCGAGGAATACGAGGAACTGGTTCGTCGCGGGCTGGACCTCTCGCCGACCAACGAGTTGTTGATCGAACAGTCGGTGCTCGGCTGGAAGGAATACGAGATGGAGGTCGTGCGCGACAAGAACGACAACTCCATCATCATCTGCTCGATCGAGAACCTTGATCCGATGGGCGTGCACACGGGTGACTCGATCACGGTCGCCCCGGCACAGACCCTGACCGACAAGGAATATCAGGTGATGCGCAACGCCTCGCTCGCGGTGCTGCGCAAGATCGGGGTGGAAACCGGTGGCTCGAACGTGCAGTTCGCGGTCAACCCGGCGAACGGCGACATGATCGTCATCGAGATGAATCCGCGGGTGTCGCGTTCGTCCGCGCTCGCTTCCAAGGCCACCGGTTTCCCGATCGCCAAGGTCGCCGCCAAGCTCGCCATCGGCTACACGCTCGACGAGTTGAAGAACGACATCACCAGTGGCGCGACCCCGGCCTCGTTCGAGCCGACCATCGACTACGTGGTCACCAAGATCCCGCGTTTCACCTTCGAGAAGTTCCCGGCGGCCAACGACCGCCTCACGACGCAGATGAAGTCGGTAGGCGAGGTGATGTCGATCGGCCGGACGTTCAGCGAATCCCTGCAGAAGGGGCTGCGTGGCCTGGAAATCGGGCGGGACGGCCTGGACGAGGTGCTGGAAGGCAGCCTGTCCGACGACGACATCGAGGATCGGCTGGTGCGCGAGCTGCACTCGCCGGGTGCCGATCGGCTCTGGTATGTCGCCGACGCCTTCCGCCATGGCTTCGACCTCGAGCGCATTCACCGTCACTCGTTCATCGATCCGTGGTTCCTCCGGCAGATCGAACACCTGGTGCGGACCGAGGAATCACTGCGTGGCGGGCGGCTCAAGGAAATGGGCACCGGGCAGATGTACCAGCTCAAGCGTCTGGGTTTCTCGGACGCGCGGCTGGCCAAGCTGCTCGACGAGACCGAAAGCACCGTGCGCAAGCACCGCCACGCCCTGGGTGTGCGCCCGGTCTACAAGCGGGTCGATACCTGTGCGGCGGAGTTCCCGACCTCCACGGCCTACATGTACTCGACCTACGAGCCGTTCTGCGAGGCCGAGCCGTCCAATCGCGACAAGATCATGATCCTGGGCGGCGGGCCCAACCGCATCGGTCAGGGGATCGAGTTCGACTATTGCTGCGTTCACGCCGCGCTCGCCCTGCGCGAGGACGGTTACGAGACCATCATGGTCAACTGCAACCCCGAGACGGTCTCGACCGACTACGACATCTCCGACCGGCTGTACTTCGAGTCCCTGACGCTCGAGGACGTGCTCGAGATCATCGAGATCGAGCAGCCGCGTGGCGTCGTGGTGCAGTTCGGCGGTCAGACGCCGCTCAAGCTGGCACGCGATCTGGAAAAGGCCGGTGCACCGATCATCGGCACCACGCCGGATGCGATTGATCGCGCCGAGGACCGCGAGCGGTTCCAGGACATGATCCACAAGCTGGATCTCAAGCAGCCGCCCAACCGCACCGCCAAATCGGCCGACCAGGCCATTCACCTGGCGGCCGAGATCGGCTACCCGCTGGTGGTGCGCCCCTCCTACGTGCTGGGTGGCCGCGCGATGGAGATCGTCCACGACGAGGACGGCCTCAAGCGCTATATCCGCGATGCGGTCAAGGTCTCCAACGAGTCGCCGGTCCTGCTCGATCGGTTCCTCGATGACGCCACCGAGATGGATATTGACGCCGTCTGTGATGGCGAGGACGTGGTGATCGGCGGTCTGATGGAACACATCGAGATGGCCGGTGTGCACTCGGGTGATTCGGCCTGCTCGCTGCCGCCGTACACGGTGCCGCGGTCCGTGCAGGATCGTGTCCGCGAACAGATCAAGGCCATGGCGCGCGAGCTGAACGTCGTCGGCCTGATGAACACCCAGGTCGCGATCCAGGGCGACGAGATCTTCATCATCGAGGTCAACCCACGCGCGTCTCGGACCGTGCCGTTCGTCTCGAAGGCGGTCGGCGTGCCGTTGGCGCAGGTAGCCGCCCGCACGATGGCCGGTGTCAGCCTCAAGCGCCAGGGGATCACCGCCGAGCGTATTCCGCCGTTCTACTCGGTCAAGGAGGCGGTGTTCCCGTTCATCAAGTTCGCCGGCGTCGACCCGCTGCTCGGCCCGGAGATGAAGTCCACCGGCGAGGTCATGGGGGTCGGCCGCGAATTCGGCGAGGCCTTCGCCAAGGCTCAGGCCGGGGCAAGCAACTCCCTGCCGCTGTCGGGTACGGCGTTTATTTCTGTGCGCAAGCAGGACTACAAGGGGATGCTGCCAGTGGCCAAGGCGTTGGTGGAGTGGGGCTTCTCCCTGGTCGCCACGCGTGGCACGGCACGTTTTCTCGACGAGAACGGCCTGGCCGTGACCATGGTCAACAAGGTGACCGAAGGCCGGCCCAACGTGGTCGACATGATCAAGAACCGCGAGATCGCGATGATCGTGAACACCACCTCGAACAGCCAGCAATCGCGTAGCGATTCCTACGAGATCCGGCGTGAGGCGCTGCATTACCGCATCCCGTACTTCACCACCTTGGCGGGGGCCGAGGCGATGGCGCTGGCGTTGAAATATCTGCACCAGCCGGTCACCGTCAACCGGCTTCAGGACCTGCATCAGGAGTGCGTTGCATGAATCAGACCCCGATGACGGCCGCCGGTGCGGCCAGCCTGGAGGAAGAGCTCAAGCGACTGCGCGGCGTCGATCGTCCCCGCATCATCGCGGCGATTGCCGAGGCGCGCGAGCTGGGCGATCTCAAGGAAAATGCCGAATATCACGCGGCCCGCGAGGAGCAGGGCTTTGTCGAGGGGCGGATCAAGGAGATCGAGGCAAAGCTGTCGCATGCACAGATCATCGACGTCACCCGCATGCCACCGGGTGACAAGGTCATCTTCGGCGCCACGGTCGAGCTGCTCGACCTGGATACCGATTCCGAGATTCGCTACAAGATCGTCGGTGACGATGAGGCGGATATCAAGAAGGACCTGGTCTCGATCCACTCGCCCATCGCCCGCGCCCTGATCGGTAAATCGGTTGGCGATGAGGTCACCTTCAATGCCCCCGGTGGCAAGACCCGCACCTTCGAGATCGTCGAGGTCGAGTACATCGCCTGACACGCCTTGCCGGCCGGGTAACACGACCCGCCGGTCTATCCTTCGCAACCGATGGATCCCCAATGCTTGACGCCCGAGTTCTTCGCCAGGAAACCGATGATGTCGCCGCGCGGTTGGCCCGTCGCGGGTTTGCCTTCGATCGTGAGCGGTTCGAGTCGCTCGAATCCGAGCGCAAATCACTGCAGGTGCAGACCGAGACCCTGCAGGCGGAGCGCAATACCGAGTCCAAGAAGATCGGCAAGGCCAAGGCGGCCGGCGAGGACATCCAGCCGTTGATCGCGGCCGTTGGTGAGCTGGGGGACCGTCTCGATGCGGCCAAGGCCCGCCTGAACGAGATCGCGGAAGAATTGGATGCCTTCCTTGCCGGCATCCCCAACCTGCCGGACGACGACGTGCCGGTGGGTGAAAGCGAGGATGACAACGTCGAGATGCACGCCGTTGGCGAGATCCCGACGTTCTCCTTCGAGGCACGGGATCACGTCGATCTGGGCGCCGGGCTCGCCGGCATGGACTTCGAGGCGGCGGCCAAGCTCACCGGCGCGCGTTTCGTCACCATGTCGGGGCCGGTGGCCCGCCTGCACCGGGCGCTGGCGCAGTTCATGCTGGATCTGCACAGCCGCGAGCACGGTTACACCGAGGTACAGGTGCCGTTCATCGTGCACGCCGATTCGCTGTTCGGCACCGGCCAGCTACCGAAATTCGCCGAGGACCTGTTCAAGCTTGAAGGCGAAGCCCCGTGGTACCTGATCCCGACCGCCGAGGTGCCGGTCACCAATCTGGTTCGCGACCGTATCCTCGAGCGTGATCAGTTGCCGCTGAAGATGGTCGCTCACACCCCGTGTTTTCGCTCAGAGGCCGGTTCGGCCGGCCGTGACACGCGCGGGCTGATCCGTCAGCACCAGTTCGAGAAGGTCGAGCTGGTGCAGATCGTTCCGGCCGGCGAGTCGGAGCGTGCCCTGGAAGAACTGACCGGCCATGCCGAGACGGTGCTCGACGCCCTGGGATTGCCCTACCGTCGGCTGGCGCTGTGCACTGGCGACATGGGCTTTTCCGCGGCCAAGACCTATGACCTGGAGGTGTGGTTGCCGGGGCAGGGGCGTTATCGCGAGATCTCGTCCTGCTCCAATACCCGCGATTTCCAGGCCCGCCGGATGCAGGCACGGACTCGCAGTGCCGAGGGAAAACCGGAACCGGTCCACACCCTCAACGGCTCCGGTCTGGCCGTCGGTCGCACCCTGGTGGCGGTGCTGGAGAACTACCAGTGCGAAAACGGCGACGTGATCGTGCCCGAGGTGTTGCGCGCCTACATGGGCGGGATCGAGCGAATCGAGGCCCAGGTGTGAGCGAGGTGTCGATCGCGCCCGATCCGCTCTTCCAGACGGTCCGCAAGGTCATCATCGAGACGCTGGACCTGCCGGGACCGGCGCAACGCTTTACGCCGGAGAGCGGCTTGTTCGGCGAGATACCTGAGCTTGATTCGATGGGCGTGGTGTTGCTGTTGACCGCGCTGGAGGACCGCTTCGATATCCAGCTTTCCGACGATGAAATCGATGCCGAATGGTTTGCGACCTTCGGCACGGTGACCGAATTCATCCGCGTCCGTACCTGAGGTCGGCCGTTCTGGGGGCCCAGAACGTAAAAAGCCCGCCGAATGCTCGGCGGGCTTTTTGCTTGGGCTCGAGGCTTGCCGGGCCTTAGCTGCCGGTCAGTTGATGATATTTGCCCATCAGCTGGTCTTCGGTCTCTTGGTTGTCCGGATCGGTGATGATGCAGTCGACCGGGCAAACCTCGACGCACTGCGGCTCATCGTAATGGCCCACGCACTCGGTGCAGAGGTTGGGCGCGATCTCGTAGATCTCATCACCCTGTGAAATGGCGCCGTTCGGGCATTCCGGCTCGCAGACATCACAGTTGATGCATTCGTCGGTAATCAGCAGGGACATGCGGATTCCTCCCCAAATATCTAGTCGGTAACTGGCGCACAGGATAACAGGTAAACGCGATTTTGGCGCGCTGTGCGCAAAATTCCACAGTATGGCGGTCAGTCATTTCCCGGCGCATCCCCATGGGTGGAAATCAGGCCGACGTGCGTCGCTATTCTCGCCGGGGTTCCTTGAGAGCCTGCACCACGGCGGGCGGGACGAAGTCGGTGACGTCGCCTCCCAATCGGGCCAGTTCGCGCACGATACTCGACGAGATGAAGCCGAGGTCCTCGGCCGGGGAAAGGAACACGGTCTCGAGTTCGCTGTTCAGCCGTCGGTTGATCGCAGCGAGCTGGATCTCATACTCGAAGTCACTCACGGCGCGCAGCCCTCGCACCAGGGCGGTGGCACCCACCTCGGCCGCAAAGTCCACCAGCAGGCCATCGAACGAATCCACGCGAATGCTGCCCGTGTCATCGTCGATGGCCTGTTCGGCCAGCGCCCGACGCCTTTCCAGCGAAAAGAGGGTGTGCTTGCTCGAATCACCGGCCACCGCAACGATCACCTCGTCGAACAGCCGGGCGGCCCGTTGCGCCAGATCGACATGACCGTAGGTGATCGGATCGAAAGTGCCCGGATAGACCGCGATGCGTTTCTTGCGTGTCATGCAGATGCCCCCGAAGGACTGAGGTCGAAAGCGGATCGGGATCGGACCCGGAACAACTCGGGATCAGGAAAGAATCATGTGAATGCCCAGCCCCATCAGCACGAAGGCGAAGATGCGTTTGAGTGCCAGGGCGGGCAGTATCTGCGCGAGTTTGGCACCGATGGGGGCGAAAAGCACCGAGAATACGGCGATTCCGGCCAGTGCCGGCAGATAGACATAGCCGGCCGTCATGTCCGGAAGACCGTCGATCGCCCAGCCGCTGACGACGTAACCCGCCGCGCCGAACAACGCGGTTGGCAGGGTCAATGAGGCACTGGTGGCAATGGCGTTACGGGCGGTGATATTGCAGTAGAGGAAGAAGGGGGTCGTCATCGCGCCGCCCCCCATGCCCATGATCGACGCGATCGCCCCGAAGGTGCTCGATACCCCGGTGAGTGGAACGATGCCCGGGAGCTGTCGGCTGGCCGGTGGCGTCCTGCCGAACGCCATCTGCAGGGCGACGGCAATCTCGAGTACCCCGAAGACGATCTTGAGTACCTCACCGGGCAGGTGGTGCGCCACGGTCGAGCCCAGTATCGCCCCGAGCGCCATCCCCGGCGCAAACCGGGCGAACACGCCCCAGAGGACGCCCCCGTGCCGGTGATGGCTGTAGACGGAGGTGATCGAGGCAAACACGATCGCCGCCAGCGAGGTGCCGATGGCGATATGCACCAGATGGGGGCCGCTGATCCCGATGGTCGGAAAGATCATCAGCAGCACGGGCACCATGATCAGCCCGCCACCAATGCCGAGCAGGCCGGCCGCGACGCCACCGACCATCCCGAGGATGGCGAACAACAAGTACTCCACTGGCGACCTCCCTTTGCCGGCGCTGGATCAGCGTTTCTTGGGCGGTAGCAAATCCGTGATCGTGCCTTCGGCCATCTCGGCGGCGAACCCAAGTGTCTCCGAGAGGGTGGGGTGGGGGTGGATGGTCAGGCCAATGTCGGCCATATCGGCGCCCATCTCGATCCCCAGCATCGCTTCCGCGATCAGTTCGCCGGCATTGGGCCCGACGATGCCCGCACCCAGCAGACGATGGGTCTGTTTGCAGAACAGGGCCTTGGTGAGTCCTTCGTCGCGGCCGAGGCTCAGCGACCGGCCCGAGGCGGCCCAGGGGAACGCGCCCTTCTCGTACTCGATACCCTCGGCCTTGAGCTCGTCTTCGGTCTTGCCCGCCCAGGCGACTTCCGGGTCGGTATAGGCGACGCTGGGGATGCCCATCGGCGTGAACGCCGACGGCAGGCCGCAGATGACCTCGGCGGCCACCTTGCCCTCGTGAACCGCCTTGTGCGCCAGCATCGGCTGGCCCACCACGTCGCCGATGGCGTGGATGTGCTCGACGTTGGTCCGCATCCGCTCGTCGACGGCGATAAAGCCGCGATCGTCCACCGAGACGCCGGCTTTTTCGGCATCGATCTTCTTGCCGTTCGGTGACCGACCGACCGCGACAAGAATCCGATCGAAAACAGCCGTTTCCGGCGTCTTCTTGCCTTCGAAGGTGACGTGCAGCCCGTCCTTCTTGGCCTCGACGTTGGTCACCTTGGCGCCGAGGAAGATGTCCTTGTAGCGCTTCTTGAGGATCTTCAAGAGCGGGCGGGTCAGATCCTTGTCGGCCCCGGGGATGATGGTGTCGGCCAGCTCGACCACCGAGATTTCCGCGCCGAGCGAATCGTAGACCTGGGCCATCTCCAGCCCGATGATGCCGCCGCCGATCACCAGCATCTTGCCCGGCACTTCCTCGAGTTCGAGCGCATCGGTCGAGTCCATCACCCGCGGATCGTCGTGCGGGATGAAGGGCAACTTCACCGGCTGCGAGCCGGCGGCGACGACCGAATGCTCGTACCGCACCACTGTCTCGTTGCCTTCGTCGTCGACCACCTTCACGTGGTGCGGGTCGATAAAGCGGCCGTAGCCGCGCACGATCTGTACGTTGCGCTGCTTGGCGAGGGCCTCGAGGCCGCCGGTCAGCTTCTGGATGGTGCTGTCCTTGAAGCCGCGCAGCTTGTCGAGGTCGATCTTCGGCTCGGCGAACGTCACACCGTGAGCGCCCATCGAGCGGGTCTCGTTCAATACCTCGGAGACGTGCAGCAAGGCCTTGGAGGGGATGCAGCCGACGTTCAGGCAGACGCCACCGATCACCGGGTAGCGTTCGATCAGCACGACCTTTTTGCCCAGATCCGCGGCGCGGAAGGCGGCGGTGTAGCCGCCCGGGCCCGAACCGAGTACGCAGACGTCGCATTCGACGTCGGCCTTCTCATCGGTGGCCGCAGCGGCCGCCGGGGCAGGGGAGCGCGCCTCACTTTCGGTGGCGGCCGCTTCCTCGGCCGGGGCATTCTCGGTCGGTGCGTCGTCCGCCTTGTCGTCACCGGCGGCCGGTTCGTACTTCGCGATCGGGGTGCCGGTGCTGACCTTGTCGCCGACGCCAACCAGCATCTCGGTGATCTTGCCCGCGGCCGGAGCGGGGATCTCCATGGTCGCCTTGTCGGTTTCCAGGGTGATCAGCGAGTCCTCGGCCTCGATCGCGTCGCCGGCCTCGACCAGCACCTCGAGGATCTCGACTTCGTCCGAATTGCCGATATCCGGCAGGTTGATGGTTTCGATGGTCATCCGGCGCTCCTTACAGCATCAGTTCGCGAAGATCGGTGAGCGTGCGCGAGAGCGTGGTCATGAACCGCGCCCCCTCGGCCCCGTCGATAACGCGGTGATCGTAGGACAGCGCCAGCGGCAGCATCAGACGCGGCACGAACTCCGAACCGTCCCAGACCGGCTGCATACTGGCCTTGGAAACGCCCAGGATGCCCACCTCCGGGCCGTTGACGATCGGCGTGAACTGGGTGCCGCCGATGCCCCCAAGGCTGGAGACCGAGAAGGTCCCGCCCGAGAGGTCCGCGCCGGTGAGCTTCCCGTCACGGGCGCGTGACGAGATTTCCATCAACTCCTCGGACAGCTCGAACACGCCTTTCTGGTCGACATCGCGCACCACCGGCACCAGCAGGCCATTGGGGGTGTCCACGGCCACGCCAAGGTTGATGTATTTCTTGAGAATCAGGTTCTCGCCATCGGGCGCAAGCGAGGCGTTCATGTGGGGGAATTCCCGCAGCACATGCGCCAATGCCTTGAGCACGAACACCAGCGGCGTCATCTTGATGCCGGCCTTTTCGGCCCGTGGCTTCAACGACTTGCGGAAGGCCTCGACCTCGGTGATGTCGGCCTCGTCGAACTGCGTGACATGCGGGATGTTGAGCCACGCGGTCGACAGGTGCTTGCCGGAGAGCTTCTTGATCCGAGAGAGCGGCTTTTCCTCGATCTCGCCGAACTGGGAGAAGTCGATTTCCGGCAGCGGCGGAATCCCCGCGCCGGTAGCTGCGCCACCCTTGGCCGCGCCTTCCATGACCTGCTTGATCGCGCCCTCGACGTCCTCCTGCAGGATGCGCCCCTTGGGCCCGGTGCCCGTGACATTGGCCAGGTCCACGCCCAGCTTGCGTGCGAACAGGCGTACCGACGGGCTGGCGTGCGACTTCGCGCCGGCACTCTGTCGATTGGCGGGGGCGGGCGTGGCCGCTGCCGGTGCGGCCGGCTCAGGGGGCTTCTCGGCGGCCGGGGCCGGTTCTTCAGGCTCTGCCGGCTTTTCCTCTGCGGTCGGCTCGGATTCCTCGGCTTTCCCGGGCTCCTCGGCCGGCGGTTCGTCCGATCCCGGGGCCTTGTCGTCTTCCTCGGCCTCGATCTCGGCGATCAGATCACCTTGTTTCAGCGTGTCGTCAACCTTGACCAGCACCTTCTTGATCTCGCCCGAGTAAGGGGACGGGATCTCCATCGTGGCCTTGTCGGACTCCAGCGTGATCAGCGAGTCTTCCTTTTCCACCCGGTCGCCGGGCGAGATCAGCACCTCGATAACCGGGGTGTTGTCGTAATTGCCGATATCGGGGAGGGTGATCGACTTGATGGCCATCAGCCTGTCTCCATGAAAGGTTGCATGCGCGCCCGCAGAGTGCCGCGGGCGTCGGATCGAATGGGGCCGTTGCCTCGTCTCATGCCGACATGAGCGGGGCAGGGTCGATAGGTCTTAGCGTTCGATCGGCGGGCCGCAGTCCGGATCGATGCCGTACTTCTTGATCGCCTCGGTGACCTTGGCGGCCGGGATGCTGCCCTCGTTGGCCAGGGCCTTGAGCGCGGCAACCACGATGTGGGCGGCGTCGACCTCGAAGAAGCGCCGCAGGGCGGCACGGGTGTCGGACCGGCCATAGCCATCCGTGCCCAGCGTGGTGTACGAGCCGGGCACGAAGCGACGGATCTGATCCGGGTAGGCCTGGATGTAGTCGGTCGCCGCGATGACCGGGGCATTGCGCTCCTCGAGTGCCGCGGTGATGTACGGCGTCTTCGGCTCGGCATCCGGGTGCAGCCGGTTGTGCCGCTCGCAGGCCTGGCCTTCGCGAGCCAGCTCGGTGAAGCTGGTGGCCGACCAGACGTCCGCGGCCACCTTCCACTCGTCCTCGAGCATCACGGCAGCGGCCTCGGCCTCGCGCAGGATGGTCCCGGAACCCATCAGCTGGACGCGGCTCTTGAGCTTCTTCTTGCTCTCGCGCAGGCGGTAGGCGCCCTTGAGAACCCCTTCCTCGATACCCTCGGGCATGGCCGGGTGCGAGTAGTTCTCGTTCATCGCCGTGATGTAGTAGTAGCAATCCTGCTTTTCCTCGACCATCGCCTTGAGGCCATCACGAATGATGATGGCCATCTCGTAGCCGTAGGTCGGGTCGTAGACGCGAGCGCTCGGCACGGCCGAGAACATCATGATGTTGTGGCCGTCGTTGTGCTGTAGGCCTTCACCTTCCAGCGTAGTCCGGCCGGCGGTCGCGCCGATCAAAAAGCCACGCGCCCGGATGTCGCCGGCCAGCCAGGCCAGATCGCCCACGCGCTGGTAACCGAACATCGAGTAGTAGATGTAGAACGGCACCATCGCCTCGCCGTAATTGGCGTAGGCGGTCGCGGCGGCCAGCCACGAGGACATCGAGCCGGCCTCGTTGATGCCTTCCTGCAGCACCTGGCCGTTGGCCGCCTGCTTGTACCAGGCGACCTGGTCGGCATCGACCGGTTCGTAGAGCTGACCGGCCGGGTCGTAGATACCGACCTGGCGGAACAGCCCCTCGAGGCCGAAGGTGCGGGCCTCGTCCGGGATAATCGGCACGACGCGCTTGCCGAGCTTCTTGTCGCGCAGGATCATCGCCAGGATGCGACCGAAGAGCATGGTCGAGGACATCTCGCGATCGCCGGTGCCCTTGAGGATCATGTCGAACGCCTTGAGGTCCGGCGCCGGGATGGACTCGGCGCGATCGACGCGGGAGGGGAGGTAACCGCCCAGGTCCTTGCGCCGCTCGTTCATGTACTTGATCAGCTCGTGGCTGTCGTCCGGCTTGTAGAACGGGACGTTCTTCTCCAGCTGCTCGTCGGAGATCGGCAGACCGAAGCGGTCGCGGAAGTACTTCAAGCCGTCGTTGTCGAGCTTCTTCTGCTGGTGGGCGGTCATCGCGCCTTCGCCGAACGGGCCCATGCCGTAGCCCTTGATGGTCTTGGCGATGATGACGGTCGGCTTGCCCTTGCAATCCTTGGCCGCCTTGTAGGCCGCGTACATCTTGCGCGGGCTGTGGCCACCACGCGTCAGCGAGAAGATTTCATCGTCGGTCATGTTCTTGACCAACTCGGCGGTCTCCGGGTACTTGCCGAAGAAGTGCTCGCGTACGAACGCGCCGTCCTTCGCCTTGTAGGCCTGGTATTCGCCGTCGGGGACTTCCATCATCCGTTCGATCAGCTTGCCGGACTTGTCTCGAGCGAGCAGCTCGTCCCAGCCCGGCCCCCAGATCACCTTGATCACGTTCCAGCCGGCACCGCGGAAGCTCCCTTCGAGCTCCTGGATGATCTTGCCGTTGCCGCGCACGGGGCCGTCGAGGCGCTGGAGGTTGGCATTGACGACAAACACCAGGTTGTCGAGCTTCTCGCGCACCGCCAGGCCGATCGCGCCCAGGGATTCGGGCTCGTCCATCTCGCCGTCACCGAGGAAGGCGTAGACCTTGCGGCTGTTGACCTTGCCGAAACCGCGCGCGTCCATGTACTTCATGAAACGCGCCTGGTAGATCGCCATCAACGGACCCAGACCCATGGAGACGGTCGGGAACTGCCAGAAGTTCGGCATCAGCCAGGGGTGGGGATAGGAGCTCAGTCCGTCCTTGTGGGCTTCCTGGCGGAAGTTGAGCAGTTGCTCCTCGGTGATGCGCCCCTCGAGGAACGCCCGGGCATACATCCCGGGTGCGACGTGGCCCTGGAAAAACACCATGTCGGCGCCTTCCGGATGGTCGTGGCCCTTGAAGAAGTGGTTCAGGCCGACCTCGTACATGGTCGCGCTGGACTGGTAGGAGGCGATGTGGCCGCCGACCGAATTTTCCTTGTTGGCCCGCACCACGATCGCCATGGCATTCCAGCGGATCAGGGCACGCAGGCGCTGCTCGAGCTGACGGTCGCCGGGATATTGCGGCTCGTTCTCGGGCGGAATCGTGTTGATGTAGGGGGTCGTTGCGGAATAGGGGGTGTCGATGCCGTGCTGGCGCGCCAGCTCGATCATGCTGCCAATCAGATGGCGGGCCTTTTCCGTCCCTTCAAAGCTGACCACTGCCTCGAGTGCGTCAAGCCATTCCCGGGTTTCCTGCGGATCCTGATCGATGTAATCGGTCACAAGCACTCCTCAAAGCTGTCGTTGGGTGCGTCCGAAACCGCGCCAAAGCGCATCACGGCAGGGTTTCGATGGTCGCACCGGACCAAAATTTGCGCCTCATTATGCGCGATTCCGGCAAGTTTTCCTATGTTCGAGCGCATGCCGAAGCCGTTTGACGCGCGTGATGTCGGCCGGAAAGCGAATGGGAAGTGCCGTATTGACGCCGCTCGGCGTGGCGTAATCGGGGGATTGAAAAACCCTATGCCCTGTCATGGCGCAGCGGTGTCTATATAATGGCCCGATTACGTGCCAAACACATCGCAAACACAAATCGAATTCAGGAGTTCTGATGAGCAATCCCGCGGCCCCCAAGAAGCTCGGCAAGGTGGTACTGGCCTATTCCGGCGGCCTGGACACCTCGGTGATCCTCAAGTGGCTGGAAGAGACCTACGACTGCGAGGTAGTGACCTTCACCGCGGACCTGGGGCAGGGCGAGGAGCTCGACCCGGCGCGTGAAAAGGCCGAGAAGATGGGCGTCAAGGAAATCTACATCGACGACCTGCGCGAGACCTTCGTTCGCGATTACGTCTTCCCGATGTTCCGTGCCAACGCCATCTACGAGGGCGAGTACCTGCTGGGCACCTCCATCGCCCGCCCGCTGATCGCCAAGCGTCTGGTTGATATCGCCCGCGAGACCGGTGCGGACGCCGTCGCCCATGGCGCCACCGGCAAGGGTAATGACCAGGTGCGCTTCGAGCTCAATGCCTACGCGCTCAACCCGGAGATCAAGGTAATCGCCCCGTGGCGCGAGTGGGACCTCAACTCCCGCGAGAAGCTGATGAACTACGCGGAAAGCCGCGACATCCCGGTCGACTTCGCGGCCGCCGGCAAGAAATCGCCATACTCCATGGATGCCAACCTGCTGCACATCTCCTACGAGGGCGGTAACCTCGAGGATCCGTGGTGGGAGCCGGAAGAGGAGATGTGGCGCTGGTCGGTCAGCCCCGAGCGTGCCCCCGACGAGGCCACCGAAATCGTCATCGGTTTCGAGAAGGGCGACCCGGTCTCCATCGACGGCGAGAAGCTCTCGCCGGCCGAGTTGCTGCTCAAGCTCAACCAGCTGGGCGGCGCGAATGGCATCGGTCGACTCGACATGGTCGAGAACCGCTACGTCGGCATGAAGTCGCGGGGCTGCTACGAGACCCCGGGCGGCACCATTATGCTCAAGGCGCGCCGCGCACTCGAGTC
Source organism: Guyparkeria halophila (assembly GCF_034479635.1). Classification (NCBI taxonomy): domain Bacteria; kingdom Pseudomonadati; phylum Pseudomonadota; class Gammaproteobacteria; order Chromatiales; family Thioalkalibacteraceae; genus Guyparkeria; species Guyparkeria halophila. The sequence continues at coordinate 1,427,610 of NZ_CP140153.1, read as the reverse complement.
GCTGACGCTCGACCGTGGCGAGGCCCACATGAAGGACGAACTGATGCCCAAGTACGCCGAGTTGGTGTACAACGGGTACTGGTTCGCCCCCGAGCGCGAGATGTTGCAGAAGGCCATCGACGCGACCCAGGCAAACGTCAACGGTGATGTGCGCCTGCGCCTGTACAAGGGCAACGTGATCGTGGCCGGTCGCCAGTCCGACAACAGCCTGTTCGATCCGGCGATCGCGACGTTCGAGGATGACGCCGGTGCCTACGATCAGCGCGATGCCGAGGGCTTCATCAAGCTCAACGCCCTGCGCCTGCGTATCAGCGCGAAGGCCGGCCGGCGCGGCTGAACGCTCGCCAATGGCGGGGCGCGAAAGTGAGCCCCTGCGCGACAGGGACGACCCGACCCCCGAAAGGGTCGGCTTCACAGGCAAGGGATGTCTGGCATGCAGCGAGTGGCAAACCGCGGAGTAACCGGCGTCATGAAGGCGCGCAGACCGACTAGGGAAGGAGCTTTCCTCAGGCGGGTCGTGGCAATGGCCATGGCCCGCCTTTTTGCTGTCGGTATCCCCTCCAGCCGGGCCGGAATCGCTCTGGTGCAAGGCCTGCTGCTCGGCCTCATCCTGCTGGCCGCGTGGCAATCCCCGGTCCAGGCCCAGGCCTGGGCCAGCGAGGATCGACTGATCACCATCGGCGTACTCACGATCACCAGCAAGGAAGAAGCGAAGGCGCGCTGGAACCCGACCGCCGATTATCTCAGTGACCGCATTGAAGGGGCCCGTTTCGAGATCCGGCCGCTGTACCTGCAGGAGGTGGCGCGTGCCGTCCGGCAGGACGAATTGCACTTCGTGCACCTCCAGCCACTCCAATTCGTCCAGTTGCGGGCCGATTACGATCTCGAGGCCCTCGCTACCCGGGTGGTTGACGGAGCGGGCAGCCCGAGCAACCGCTTCGGGTCAGTGATCGTGCGGCTGGCCGAGCGCGAGGAGATCGGCGACCTGGCCGACCTTGAAGGGGCGATCGTCGCGGGCGTGGCACCCAATGCGCTGGGGGCATGGATCCTCGGGGCCGAGGAGATCGAGCGGGCCGGGCTGTCGATGGATGACGACATCCTGCCGCTGTACGTCGGTTTGCCGATGGCCAACGTGCTCGGCGCGGTGGCCGCTGGCCGAGCGGATGCCGGTATCGTCCGGGCGGATGTGCTCACGCGGGAGATCGAGGCCGGACGCTACGCCGCGGATGCCTTCAGCGTGCTCAATCGTGTCAGTGAACCGGGTTATCCGCACGCGCTTTCCACCCGACTGGTGCCGCAATGGCCACTGGCGTCGACGACGCGGGCCGACCCGACGTTGCGCGAACAGGTCCGTTCGACGCTGCTGTCGATGCCTGTCGATTCCCCTGCGATGCGTGCGGCCAATCTGGCCGGTTGGTCGGAACCGGTTGATTACGGCGATCTGGAGGTGCTGGCCGACCGTTGGCTCACTCCACCGATGACTGTGGTCGACTGGTTGCGCGCGTACTGGTGGGTAATACCCGTTGGCCTGAGTGCGCTGTTGTCCCTGCTGCTCTGGCAGCAGTGGCATGCCCGCCGTCTCCTGGCCCGTCGAGAACGCGAGCACCGGGCCGCCCTAACCGCGATGCACGACGCGGTCGTGACGCTTGACGGGGAGGGACGCATCCAGTTTCTCAACCCCTCGGCCGAGCGACTGCTGCCCGACGATAGACAGCCGGGCGATGCCATGGGGCAGCGATTGACCGACGTGTTCGCGTTGATGTTTCGTCACGACACGCACGACTTTTCGCTCGCCGGCATGATCGAGCAGCTCGCCACTCGCCGCTGGGTGGAATACTCGGTGATCCTCGCGCATGGCTATCCCCGCCGGGTACTCAATCTGACGGCCGCCCGGATGGACGACGTCGGCGATCACGGCGAGGTGCAGCGGCTGGTCATCTCGATGATGGACATCACGGAGCTCGACGAGACCAGTCGTCAGCTGGCCTATCGAGCCACGCACGACGAGTTGACCGGCCTGCTGACGCGGCGGCACTTCCTCGAGCAAGTCGAGTCGCGCATGGCGTCCGCTGACTCGAAGCAAGGCGAGGAGGGCGGCATGCTGCTCTGGGTGGATCTGGACCATTTCCGCCTGGTCAACGAGGGGGGCTCACACCGGATGGGCGACGAACTGGTCCGCCGTCTGGCGGGCTACCTGCGGGTGATGTTGCCGCCCAATACGCCGATCGGACGCCTCGGCGGGGACGAATTCGGTATCTACCTGTCATCCTCGGCCGGCGATGGCTGGCCGGAACGAATACTCCAGGCGATCCGCGAATTCCGCCTTGAAGGTGACGACCAGGCGCTGCGCACCTCGGCCAGCGTCGGTGTCCGCGCGTTGGCGTCCGGTGGGGGCTTCAACGCGGCCACCGTCGTCGAGGAGGCGGAATCCGCCTGCGTGACCGCGCAGAAACTCGGCGGCAACCGTCTGGTCATGTTCGAGGAAAGTGGTGCCGAGCGGACCTTGCGCCAGACCGATTTCGCCGAACTCAATCGTCTCAAGGAGGCGGTCGAGCAGGACCGTTTCGTGCTGCATGCGCAGGAAATCCACGCCATTGGCGCCGCCGAAACCGACGGCGTGCGCCTGGAAGTGTTGCTGCGCCTGGCGGGAGAGGATGGACAGCTGGGGTCGCCAGCCCCATTGATCGAGCTCGCGGAACGATTCAACTACATGCCGCAAATCGACCGCTGGGTGGTGCGCCGCACGCTGCAGGGGCTGAGCGATCATCTGGTGGCCGGCGCCGCGCCACCGGCGCGATTGACCATCAACCTGTCGGGTCAGTCGATGAAAGACGGTGAACTGGTCGGGTTTGTCCGGGACGAGTTGCATCGTCACGGCGTCGATCCGACCTGGTTGTGCTTCGAGATCACCGAGACGGCGGCCATCGCGAATTTCGATCAGGCGGCCGAACTGATAGCCTCGCTACGCGAGCTCGGTTGCCTGGTGGCACTGGATGACTTCGGCGGTGGCCTGATCTCGTTCGAATTCCTGCGCCGACTGAAACCCGACATCGTCAAGATCGACGGCAAACTGGTCCGCGACCTGGAACATGACCGCGTTGCAGCCGTGATCGTCGAATCCATCCACGACGTGGCGCGTGTCATGGGAGCTCGTACGGTGGGCGAGTGGGTGGAAACCCCGGCGACACTGGCGCAACTCGAGCGCATCGGGGTGGACTTTGCGCAGGGCTACCTGCTGCACAGGCCGGAACCCCTGGTGGAACGACTTGCCCTGGAACGCCACGCCCTGACCGACTGACGCCGTTGGCCACGCGGTCAACGGGCGGATATCGAGGGCACGCAAACCGGGCCATTTTGGCTGCCGATCGCCAAGAGCGCGATGGTTCTGCATTGACGCTGGATAACGAAGGGACGTTGATGGTGACGATGACATGCCGCGATCCGGCACGGATTGGGCAGTGGACATGACGCGACAGACAGCCGCTTTCGCCACTGTCATCGCTGTTCGATGGATCGCGTCTGCGCTACTCGCCCTTATGCTGGCCTCGGCGGTCAGCCCGGCCCAGGCACAGACGGGCCCGAATGCCGCGCCAACGCCGATCCATATCGGTGTGCTCGCGTACGCCGGCAAGGATGATGCGGTGAGCCGTTGGCAGTCCACCGCGGACTACCTGAGCGAGCGCAACCCGGGCTATCGCTTCGTCATCCGTCCCCTGTTCCTTTCCCAGTTGCGCAATGCGTTTGTTGAAGGGCGGCTTGATTTCGTCCTGACGCAATCGCTGCAGTTTTCCGAACTCTCCCGGCTCGACTCCATCTGGCCGTTGGCGACCCTGGTGGTCAAGGGCAATGGTCAGCGACTGGAACAGTTCGGTGCGGTGATCTTTACCCGGCAGGGCGCTGGCTTTGAGGAACTGGGTGATCTGGTGGGTGCCCGGGTGGCCGGGACCAGTCCGAATGCGCTGGGTGGCTGGCTGCTCGGTATGCAGGCGCTGGAGGATGCCGGGCTGGATGTGGAATACCAGATCACGCCGATATTCACCGGATTGCCATTGGCCGCCGTCGTGGATGCCGTGCTCGATGGCCGGGCGCATGCCGGGGTGGTGCGCTCGAGCTTCTTTCAACGCTACCTGGACGCCTACCCCGACAGTCCACTGGTTCCGGTCGGGACGGCGGAGCGCCAGGGGTTTCCGTATCCCAGCAATACACCGTTGGTCCCTGAATGGCCGTTTGCCGCTACCGGCCAGGCCCCTGACGGGCTCGCGACCCGCGTTGCCCGTCAATTGATCGCGATGCCCGCCGACGCACCGGCCGCCGAGCAGGCGCGTATCGCCGGATGGCGCACGCCTCTGGATTACTCGATCGTCGATCGTTTGCGTGACAAATGGCTGCCTGACCCGATCTCGCCCGGCTCCCTGCTGCGGCACTTCTGGCATTACCTGGTGCTGATCCTGGCCGCCGTGCTGGCCTTGTTCGCCTGGCAGGCGCGGCGCGCCGCTAAACGACTGGGCGCAGCAAAACGCCGGCTCCGCCGTGCCTTCTCCGGCCTGCACACCGGCGCGGTGCTCACCGACGCCTCGGGACACATCCTGCTCACCAACCGGGCGGTCGAGGGATTTGCCCGCCCCGAGTTCGACGGGGAACTGATCGGGCGGCCCTTCTGTGAGGCCTTCAATCTACAGATCGAGGGGTTATCGGCGCAGTGCGCGTTCGGCGACCTGGTCGAACGGGTGGAGACGCGTGAAACGCGTTCGGTCGATGGCGTGATCGAGCGTGATAATCAACGTTTCGACGTCAACCTCAAGCTCAGTCGGCTGGAGGCGGAAGGCGACACCCAGTTGCTCATGTCGATACTGGATGTCACTGACCTGCGCTCGGCCAATGCCCTGCTGACCTATCGCGCCACGCACGACCGGTTGACCGGGGTCCTTAATCGGGAAGCCATGGAGGAATTCCTCTCCCGGGCGATGCCCGGCAAGGCACCCCGCAACGAGCCAATCCACGCCAGTTGCCTGATCTGGACGGATCTGGACGAATTTCGGCTGCTCAATGAAATCGGCAGCCGCGAGTTGGGTGACCGCATCCTCGCCTCGCTGGCGAGCCATTTCTCGCTGGAATTGCCGTCGGATGCGGTGCTTGCACGCATGGGGGTCGACGAATTCGCCATCTGGATGCCGCTGTCCAGCCGCGATACCTGCGTGCTGGTCGCCCGTGACGTGCTCGAAATCATCCACGCCTTCCGGCTGCCGGACGAGCACGAACACCTGCGGCTCAAGGCCAGTGTCGGCGTGACCCGGATCGACAGCGACGACCTGCTGGCCTCGCGCCGGTTGGAAGATGCCGAGCGTGCATGCCAGAGCGCTCAACGGCTGGGCGGCGACCGGGTGGTGCAGTTCTCGGGCGAGGACACCGAGTTGCTGGAGCGCGAGCAGCAGATCGAACGCTTCAACGCCTTGCGCGCGGCGATCGCCGAGGACCGGCTGGATCTCGCTGCCCAGCGTATTGCCCCGATGAAGGCGGGCCTCCCGACGATTCACGAGATGCTCCTGCGCGTGACCGATGCCAACGGGCGGCTGCGATTTCCCAGTGAATACATCGAGATCGCCGAGAAACATCATGCCATGGGTGACATCGATCGCTGGGTGATTCGCCAGAGTTGCCGCTGGCTCGCTCGACAGCCAACGGATAGCGGCACATTGAGCATCAACCTCTCGGCGCACTCGGTGCAGGAGCCCGAGATGCTGGACTTCATCCGCGAGGAGCTTGGCGACTCGAGCGTGGACCCGGCCCGGGTGGTCTTCGAGATCACCGAAACGGCAGCAATCATCAACCTGGATCAAGCCGAGCGATTGATCGGGGCGATGCGCCGCATCGGTTGCCGGTTTGCCCTGGACGACTTCGGCGGCGGTTTTCTTTCGTTTGAGTACCTGCGGCGCCTCAACCCGGACATCGTCAAGATCGACGGGCGACTGGTCGAAGACCTGTCACACGACCCCGTGGCGGCGGTCATCGTCTCCGCCATCGTCCAGGTATCCCGCGTCATGGGCGCACAGACCGTGGCCGAGTGGGTGGAAACCGAGGACCAGTACCGACAGGTGACCGAGATGGGGGTCGATTACATCCAGGGCTTTCTCCTCCATCGCCCCACACCGTTGGACAAGCGCTGAACCGCGCCGCTGAGCCTGCTCGCACGGATTGAGCTGATCGTCTACAGTCTCGCGCCACCGATTCAAACCAGATTTCGATTCATTTCCATTGGGAGAGACGACCCATGCGCATGCTTCACACCATGATCCGCGTCAGTGACCTGGAAAAGTCGCTGGCTTTCTATACCGACGTGCTCGGCATGAAGTTGTTGCGCCAACAGGACTATCCGGCCGGCGAATTCACGCTGGCGTTCGTCGGTTATGGCGAGGAGAGCGAAACGGCGGTGCTCGAACTGACCTACAACTGGGGTGATCACCAGTACGACCTCGGTGACGGCTACGGGCACATCGCGATCGAGGTCGATGATGTCTACGCGGCCGCCGAAAAAATTCGTGAGAAAGGGGGCAAGATCCTGCGTGAACCCGGCCCGATGAATGCCGGTTCGACCATCATTGCCTTCGTCGCGGATCCGGACGGCTATGCCATCGAATTGATCGGCGCGAAGTGAGGGCAAAAACGACCGCTGTCAAGCCTTGACAGCCGGTATTTTCCACATCAAGCGGGGCGCAACGTGGGTTGCGCCTTTTTCTTGGACGATGAATCAGTCAGTTAGCGAACGACATGCGCTAACCCATTGTTCTTATTGAATTGCGGTCCGAATGCAACGGTTTGGTTAAAAATTAACCAACAACGTCTCCTGCCTTGTGCGACCGACCATTCTGGGTTTCATCCACACAGTTATCCACAGTTTCTGTGAAAAACTCGGTTGGCCTGAAAACCGGGGCGATTCGAGTCGGTTTATGGTTGATCCGTGTCTGTCACCCGCCGCGCCGAGGTGGCATGCCCCTGGCCACCGTTGCCGGTCGACACGGGACTGTCATGTTCACGGGGTAGCCTGCGCTATATTCTTTATTCCATATACGGTGGTCGCGTAGATCGTGGTCATCGACACCAACGGAGAGTTCAGGCATGCCGATTCGGGTAGGTATCAATGGTTTCGGGCGTATCGGCCGGTTGGCCTTCCGGGCGTTGGCCGAACGCCCCGAACTCGATCTGGAAGTGGTGCATGTCAATGAAACCTCGGCCGATGCGGCGTGTATGGCCCACCTGACCGCATTCGACTCGGTGCATGGGCGTTGGCCACAGTCCATCGCGGGGGAGGGCGACACCCTGACGCTGGCCGGGCGGGCTATTCGCTTTACCCAGAGCGAGTCCGTCGAGGGAATCGACTGGGCCCGTTCCGCGGTCGACGTGGTGATCGAATCCACCGGTCGCTGGCGACAGTTCGACGAGATCATCCCGCACCTGGAGCAGGAGGTGTCGCGCGTCGCGGTGGCCGCCCCGGTCAAGCACGACGACGTGCTGAACGTCGTCATGGGGGTCAACCACGATCTGTTCGATCCCGGACGTCACCGGGTCGTTACCGCGGCCTCCTGCACCACCAACTGCCTGGCGCCGGTGGTCAAGGTGCTGCACGAGGGCCTGGGCATCGAGCGAGGCACGATGACGACCATGCACGATCTGACCAATACGCAGGTCGTGGTCGACAAGGGCGACAAGGACTGGCGGCGCGCGCGGGCCTCGTCGATGTCGCTGTCACCCACCACCACGGGGTCGGCCAAGGCCATCGGCGCGATCTTTCCGGAGCTCGACGGGCGGCTCAACGGGCTGGCCGTCCGGGTGCCGTTGCTCAATGCCTCGCTGACCGACTTCGTCTTCACCCCCGGTCGCTGCACCACGGTCGATGAAGTCAACGAACTGTTGCGCACGGCCGCCGAGGGTGAGTTGAAAGACATCCTGGGTTTCGAAACGCGCCCGCTGGTCTCGGTGGATTACACCAATGACCCGCGATCCTCGATCATCGATGCGCCGTCCACGATGGTGATCGACCGTGATCTCGTGAAGGTACTGGCCTGGTATGACAACGAGTGGGGCTATGCCCAGCGGCTGGTCGAGCTGGTGTCGATGATCGGTCGGAACTGAAACACGCATCTGGAGTCACCATGCCCCTTGCCATGACCCAGGCATTGCGCCATTACCTCACGATCACCGGCAACTACTGGCTGTTCACCCTGACCGATGGGGCGATTCGCATGCTGGTGGTGCTGCATTTCTACCAGCTTGGCTATTCGCCATTCGCCATCGCGATGCTGTTTCTCTTCTACGAGTTCTTCGGCATCGTCACCAATCTGGTTGGGGGCTGGCTGGGGGCGCGCATCGGGCTGAACCGGACCATGCAGGTCGGTACCGGCCTGCAGATCGTCGCCTTGCTGATGCTGACCGTGCCCGATGCCTGGCTGACCGTGGTCTACGTCATGCTGGCCCAGGCGCTTTCGGGGATTGCCAAGGACCTCAACAAGATGTCGGCAAAGGCCGGGGTCAAGCTGGTGGCGCGTGAAGGGAACGCGCAGCTGTTTCGTTGGGTTGCCTGGATCACCGGCTCGAAGAATGCCTTGAAGGGCGCCGGGTTTTTCCTCGGCGCCGTGCTGCTCGCCGCGCTCGGATTCCAGGGGGCCATGGGATTGCTTGCCGCGCTGTTGGGCGTGGGGTTCCTGATGACCCTGACGCTGCCGGGCGGTTTTGGCGCGATCAAGGGCAAGAGCGGGTTTCGGCAGATGTTCTCCCGCGAGCCGCTGATTAACTGGCTCGCCGCGGCACGGTTGTTCCTGTTCGGCGCCCGCGATGTCTGGTTCGTGGTGGCGTTGCCGGTCTTCCTGGTATCGATCGGCTGGGATTTCCACTGGGTGGGGGCGTATCTCGCCCTGTGGGTGATCGGTTACGGGCTGGTCCAGTCGGCGGCTCCCTGGCTGCTTGGCGCACGCCGGTCGAAGGCCGGACGACACCCCGGCAATAACGGCGATGGCGCGAGTGATGGGCCACGTGATGGCCCCGGTGCCCGCACTGCCGTCGCCTGGAGTTTTGCCCTGGTCCTGCCGCTGGGGGCACTCCTGTTGGCCATTGCCTCGGGCCAGACCGCGGGCTGGATGATCACGCTCGGACTCGCGTTCTTCGGCGTGGTTTTCGCGCTCAATTCGGCCACCCACTCGTATCTGGTGTTGCGCTATTCGGCCGATGAGAAGGCCTCGCAGAACGTCGGCTTCTACTATGCCGCGAACGCCGGCGGCCGATTGCTGGGGACGGTGCTCTCCGGGGCGAGCTACCAGTGGCTGGGTATCGCGGGCAGCCTCGGCTTTGCGCTGGCGTTCGTGATGATCGCGGGCCTTCTGAGTCTGCGACTCGTCGCGCTGGAATCCGGCCTCAGCGGGGACGGCGGTCACGCCGTCGAGTAGCGTCAGCCACAGCTCGTGGCGGTTCTGCCCGTTGTTCCTTCCATGCGTTCTACCCACTACACTCAATTGCGTGACGGTTGCCGGAATGAGAGTGGATCGGGGAATGACGGAATCATCCGACATGCGCAAGGAAGGCCTGGAACGGGCCATGGAGCTGGTGCGCCAATGCGCGACGGATGACGGGTTCCTTGCCTCGCCCACCCAGCGCGACAATTACCGCCGCGTATGGGCCCGTGACGGGGTGATCATCGGCCTGGCCGCACTGATGACCGGGGAAGAGTCACTGGTGACCACGATGCGTCAGACACTCGGCACGCTGGCGCGCCACCAGGGCCCCCATGGCGAGATCCCCAGCAATGTCGATACCAGCACGCAACGGATCAGCTACGGCGGCACCACCGGGCGCGTGGATGCGGATCTCTGGTTCGTAATCGGCTGCGCCGAGTACTGGCATGCCAGCGGGGATGACACCTTCCTGGCGGAGATCCTGCCTTCGCTGGAGCGCGTGCGTTTCCTGCTCGGGGCGTGGGAGTTCAATGACCGCGGCCTGATCTACGTGCCGCAGACCGGTGACTGGGCCGACGAATATGTCCAGTCCGGCTACATCCTCTACGACCAGCTGCTCTACTTGCAGGCCTTACGCTCGTTCTGCCGGATCCATGCCCATGTCCACGGTTCGGCCGATCATCAACTCCAGGACCGAACCACGCGACTGCTGCACCTGATCCGCAGCAACTTCTGGTTCAACGGCAACGAGCCGGCCGACATTTACCACGAAGTGCTGTACGAAAAGGGGCGCAAGGCCGCGCCGCACCGTGACGATCAATACTGGATGCCATTTTTCTCGCCGACCGGCTACGGTTATCGCTTTGACGCCTTCGCCAATGTCCTGGCCAATCTGTTCCGTGTAGCGAAGGATTGGCAAGGCGATCAGGTCGATGGCTATATCGCGAAGATCACGCCGGAGGCCATGCCGTTGCTGCCGGCCTTTCACCCCATCATCGAGCCGGTGGACCGGGACTGGGAAAGCCTGCAGGTGATGTTCTCGTACACCTTCAAGAACAAGCCGTACGAGTTTCACAACGGGGGTCTCTGGCCGATGCTCACCGGTTTTTATGTCGCCGACCTGGCCAGCCGCGGGCACACGGTAAAGGCCCGACTGCACCTCGATGCCATCCACGCGGCCAATGCCTTGCGGATGGAAGATGAGCCTTGGTCATTCCCGGAATTCGTGCACGGGCGGAAGCTCACGCCGGGCGGAACACGATGCCAGGGATGGAGCGCCGCCGCCGCGGTCACCGCGCATCACGCCCTCCAGGGACAACCACTTTTCCGGATCGATGACGATGAGTGAACTGCTGGTCTGTACCGACCTCGACCGGACATTGATCCCGAACGGTCACCAGCCCGAATCACGGGATGCGCGCGATCTGTTCCGGCGACTGGTCCAACGCCCCGAGGTGACGTTGGCCTACGTCAGCGGACGTGACCGCCACCTGCTCGAGTCGGCGATCGACGAGTTCGCGCTGCCGGTACCGGATTTCGCCATCGGCGACGTGGGCACGACGATCTATCGCATCGACGAGGGCACATGGCATCCCTGGGAGGCCTGGGCGAACGAGATTGCCTCGGATTGGGCCGGCAAGGACCGTCAGACGCTCGCCGGGATGCTTGAGGACATCCCGGATATCGAGCCCCAGGAACCGGCAAAGCAGAATACCTACAAGCTCAGTTACTACGCCCCGGCGGATCTGGATGGCGAGGCGCTGGCCGGGCGGATTGGCGAGCGCCTGGCGAGCATGGGGGTGCGCAGCAGCGTCATCTGGAGCATCGACGAGATGCGCGATGTCGGGCTGATCGATGTGCTGCCGGCCGGGGCCACCAAGGTCCATGCGATCCGGTTTCTCCAGGCGCACCTGCACGTGCCGCCGGCACGGACGGTCTTCGCCGGCGACAGCGGCAACGACCTGCCGGCGCTGACGAGCGGTCTTCAGGCGATCGTGGTGGCCAATGCCCGGGAGGAGGTCAAGCAGGCCGCACGCCATGCCACCGCCGAGCGGGGTATCGAAAATTGCCTGTACATCGCGCGCGGCGATTGGCTTGGCCTGAACGGCAATTACGCGGCGGGCATTCTCGAAGGCATCGTCCACTTCATTCCCGAGGCCCGATCCTGGCTGGAGATTGACTGAGGCAAAGGGCGATTCAGTCCTCGCCATGCCCCTCCACCATCGCCATGAACGCCTCGGCGAGTGGATTTCGCGCCCGCCCGACCGCCTCGATCCGCCCCAGGCGACGTGTGGGCAGCACGCCGTTGCCACATTCGAGCCGCACCAATCCTTCACGCTGAAGGGTGGTGGGCAGCACGGCCCATCCAACCCCAGTCGCGGCCAGCACCGCGATCGAATCGAGCTGGTTGATCTCGATGATCGCCGGGGGCAGCAATCGCCGGTCGTCGAGCCACCGGTCGATGGCCATGCGGGTACTGGTGGCCTCGGCAGGCAGGATCAGTGGCAGTCGCTTGCCGATTCGATCCAGCGTCGGTGGCCGACCGCTCGGGCAATGCCGTTCAGCCACCACCGGCTGCATGGTCTCCTCCCAGAGCACGCGAGTGCGCACGCGATCGTCGAGGCGGGGCGGCAGGGTGGCATAGGCCAGGGCCGACTCGCCCAGCGCGACCTGCTCGATCGCCCGTTCGGAGTCGTGAAAACTCAGGTCGAGCAGCACCTCGGGATAGTGTTCCGAAAATCGCTCGAGCACCTGCGGCAGCAGGTGCAGCCCGGCATAGTGACTCAGGGACAGGGCCAGCCGGCCGCTGAGCGTCTCGCCACTGACCTCGGCCGCCGCCACGATGTCATCCAGGCAGCTCTGCACCTCGCGCACGGCCGGGAGCAACTGCTCACCTCGGTAGGTCAGCACGACCCGCTGACCGAGCCGATCGAACAAACGGAACCCCAACCGCTCCTCGAGTTGCGCCAGCCGTTTGGATACGGCCGGCTGGCTGACGTGCAGCTTCGTCGCCGCCGCCGAGAACGAACCGCTTTCCGCTACCGCCAGAAAGGTCAGCAACTGCTGGGTGTCGAGGTGCAGGGGGTTCATCGTCTCTCTCCGAAGTCGAACTGATAGCGCTCAAGTATAACTATTTGGAATGGGCTTCATGCGGTATTTCCATTTTAGTTATTAAGCCGATGCCACTATCATCCCGGCATGAAAACAGATGCCCTCAACGTGCTCGGTCTGCCGCTGGCGAGATGCTCGGTGGACCCCGTCACCGGCTTTTACCGGGATGGCCGATGCCTTGTCGGGGCCGAGGATGGCGGCGTGCATGGTGTTTGCGCGGAGCTCGATGATGCGTTTCTCGATTACACCGCCGCCCAGGGCAACGAGTTGCGCCGACCGATTCCGGCCTACGATTTTCCGGGGCTCAGGGCCGGGGACCGCTGGTGCGTATGTGCCTGGCGGTGGCGAGAGGCCTTCGAGGCCGGCGTGGCGCCGCCAGTGGTGCTGGCTTCAACGCACCACGAGGTGCTGCGGGTCATCAAGCTGCGCGATCTGATCGAACACGCCGTCGACCCGCCGGCCTCGGGACTGGATGACGGGTTTTACGAGTTTTAGCGAAAATGACGCCCCAACTTATTGAGAACACGGATACCTGCCCGGGCGGCAATTGATGCCGAACCGGGCCATCCGGAGGAAAACGCCAATGGCTGGAAAGACGCTCTACGACAAGCTTTTCGACGCGCACGTCGTCCATGAACAGGGGGACGGCACGGCGCTGCTCTATATCGATCGGCACCTCGTTCACGAGGTGACCAGCCCACAGGCCTTCGAAGGGCTGCGCCTGGCCGGTCGCAAGCCGTGGCGCACCGGGGCCATGCTGGCCGTGCCGGATCACAACGTGCCGACCACCAACCGGGCGGGCGGGATCGTCGATCCCGTCTCGCGCGAGCAAGTCAGCACGCTGGACCGCAACTGCCAGGAATTCGGCGTCCAGGAATTCCCGATGGCCGACCTGCGCCAGGGGATCGTGCACATCATCGGGCCCGAGGAGGGCTTCACGCTGCCGGGCTCGACCGTGGTCTGCGGCGATTCGCACACCTCCACCCACGGCGCGATCGGCGCCTTGGCCTTCGGCATCGGCACCTCCGAGGTCGAGCACGTCATGGCCACCCAGACCTTGCTGCAGAAACGCACCAAGACCATGCAGGTACGCGTCGATGGCGAGCTTGGGCCGGGCGTGACCGCGAAAGACGTCGTGCTCGCCATTATCGGCAAGATCGGTACCGCCGGCGGCACCGGTTACGCGATCGAATTCGCCGGTTCGGCCATTGAGTCACTCTCGATCGAGGGGCGGATGAGCGTGTGCAACATGTCGATCGAGGCGGGTGCCCGAGCCGGCATGGTGGCGGTCGACGAGAAGACGGTCGATTACTTCCGCGACAAGCCGTTCGCGCCCACCGGCGAGATGTTCGAGCAGGCCGCGGCGTATTGGCGCACCCTCAAGTCCGATCCCGATGCCGAATTCGACAAGGTGGTGGTCCTCGACGGGACAAAGATCGAGCCGCAGGTCAGTTGGGGCACCTCGCCGGAAATGGTCGGGCCGGTCAACGGGCGCGTCCCGGACCCGGCGGCCGAGTCCGATCCGGTCAAGGCCGAGGGCATGCGCAAGGCGCTTGCCTACATGGGACTCGAGGCGAACACGCCGATGACCGACATCCAGATCGACAAGGTCTTCATCGGCTCGTGCACCAACGCGCGTATCGAGGATCTGCGGGCCGCGGCCGCCGCCATCAAGGGCGGCCACGTGGCCGACAACGTCACGTTGGCCATGGTGGTGCCGGGCTCGGGCCTCGTGCGCGAGCAGGCCGAGAAGGAAGGACTCGACAAGATCTTTCTCGAGGCGGGCTTCGAGTGGCGCGAGCCGGGCTGTTCGATGTGTCTGGCGATGAACGCCGACCGTCTTGAACCCGGTGAACGTTGCGCCTCGACCTCGAACCGCAACTTCGAGGGTCGACAGGGGCAGGGCGGTCGCACGCATCTGGTAAGCCCGGCCATGGCCGCTGCCGCGGCTATCGCCGGCCATTTCGTCGACGTCCGTCAAGCGTAAGGGAGACAGAAACATGCAGGCATTCACCACCCACAAGGGAATCGTCGCGCCTCTTGACCGCTCGAACGTGGACACCGACGCGATTATCCCGAAGCAATACCTCAAGTCGGTCAAGCGCACCGGCTTTGGGCCGACGGCGTTCGACGACTGGCGTTACCTCGACCCGGGTGAGCCGGGCATGGATCACAGCCAGCGGCGCAAGAATCCGGACTTCGTCCTCAACCAGGAGCCGTTCGATCGTGCCACCATCCTCTTGGCGCGCGAGAATTTCGGCTGCGGCTCGTCGCGGGAACACGCCGTCTGGGCACTGACCGACTTCGGCTTTCGCGCCGTGATCGCCCCGTCGTTTGCCGACATCTTCTTCAACAACAGCTTCAAGAATGGCCTGTTGCCCATTGCTTTGAAAGAAGAAGAGGTCGGGGCGATCTTCAAGTCGGTTGAGGCGAACCCGGGCCTGGAGCTCGAAATCGACCTGCCGAACCAGGTGGTCAAGGCCCCGGACGGTGCCACC
Source organism: Guyparkeria halophila (assembly GCF_034479635.1). Taxonomy (NCBI): domain Bacteria; kingdom Pseudomonadati; phylum Pseudomonadota; class Gammaproteobacteria; order Chromatiales; family Thioalkalibacteraceae; genus Guyparkeria; species Guyparkeria halophila. Next base: position 1,412,561 of record NZ_CP140153.1, on the reverse strand, counting down.
TACGAGTTCGAGATCGACAGTTTCCGCAAGCACTGTCTGATCGAGGGGCTCGACGACATCGCGCTGACCCTGGAGCACGCCGACAAGATCAAGTCCTACGAGACGGCGCAGATGGAAAAGACACCGTGGCTGTTCAACGACATGCGTGGCAACGTCGGCGGCTGAATAGCAAACAACAGACTGAAGATAAGGAAACCCAACACCGTGAGCCAGAAGAACATTCTCGTCCTGCCGGGTGACGGCATCGGCCCGGAGATCACCGAGCAGGCGGTCAATGTACTCAAGGCCGTCGTGGCCGGCAGCGACCTGGAACTGTCGTTCACCGACGGGCTGATCGGCGGTGCCGCCTACGATGTGACAGGCGAACCGTTCCCCGAGATTACCCGCCAACAGGCCGAGAAGGCCGACGCGGTACTGCTGGGCGCCGTCGGCAGCCCGCAATACGACGAGCTCGACCGCCCGCTCCGCCCGGAGCGCGGCCTGCTGGCAATCCGAAAGACGATGGGGCTGTTCGCCAACCTGCGTCCGGCGATGCTGTACAGCGCCCTGGCGGATGCCTCGTCGCTCAAGCCCGAGGTGGTCGCGGGGCTGGACATCCTGATCGTGCGTGAGCTGACCGGCGGGGTGTACTTCGGTCAGCCGCGCGGCATCCGCGAAGTCGACGGCCAGCGCGAAGGCTTCAACACCATGCATTACAACGAGGCCGAGATCGAACGCATTGGTCGTGTCGCCTTCGAGGCGGCACAGAAGCGAAACAAGCGCCTGTGCTCGGTCGACAAGGCCAACGTGCTGGAGACCTCCGAACTGTGGCGAGAGGTGATGAACCGCCTGTCCGCCGAATACCCGGACGTCGAGCTGTCGCACATGTACGTCGACAATGCCGCCATGCAGCTCGTGCGCGCACCCAAGCAGTTTGACGTGATGGTCACCGAGAACCTGTTCGGCGACATCCTCTCCGACCAGGCCTCGATGCTGACCGGTTCGATCGGCATGCTGCCCTCAGCATCACTCAACGAGACAGGGCAGGGCCTGTATGAGCCCAGCCACGGTTCGGCGCCGGATATCGCCGGACAGGGCGTGGCGAACCCGATGGCCACGATTCTTTCTGCGGCCATGCTGCTGCGCTATTCCTTCGGTCGAGGTGACCTGGCCGAGCGGATCGAAAACGCCTGCGTCGCCGTGCTCGATCAGGGGCTGCGCACGCCGGACATCATGCAGGAAGGCATGACACAGGTATCCACCAGCGACCTGGGCCAGGCCGTCGTCGACGCCCTGAACGCCTGAGTGACGGATGGATCTCTTCGTGCGCCCGACGTGATGCGCTAGGCTAGATTCATCGTGTCAGATTCAGGGTCGGCAGCCGAACGCATGCCGCCGACCCGCAAACGCTTTCATCAGACTTCCAATCGCAAGGAGAAATCTTCATGAGCAAGACGGTCGACGTTGCTGTCGTCGGTGCCACGGGTGCCGTTGGCGAGACCATGCTGTCCATCCTGGCCGAGCGCAATTTCCCGGTCGGCAAGGTGTACGCACTGGCATCCGAACGCTCTGCCGGCAAGAAGATTGCGTTCGGCAACTCCTTCGTCACGGTCGAGGACCTGGCGACATTCGATTTCTCCAAGGTCCAGGTGGGCCTGTTCTCGCCGGGTGGCTCGATTTCGCGCGAATACGCACCGAAGGCCGCCGCGGCCGGCTGCGTAGTGATCGATAACACCTCCGAGTTCCGCTACGACGATGACGTGCCGCTGATCGTCCCGGAGGTCAACGCCCACGCGATCGCCGGCTACACCCAGCGCAACATCATCGCCAACCCGAACTGCTCGACCATCCAGATGCTGGTGGCGCTCAAGCCGATCTACGACGCGGTCGGAATCGAACGCATCAACGTCGCCACCTACCAGGCCGTTTCCGGCTCGGGCAAGGAGGCGATCGAGGAGCTGGCCACGCAGAGCGCCCGCAAGCTCAACGGTCAGGATGCCGATGCCGTGGTCTATCCGAAGCAGATCGCGTTCAACGCGCTGCCGCAGATCGACGTCTTCCAGGACAACGGCTACACCAAGGAAGAGATGAAGATGGTCTGGGAGACCCAGAAGATCTTCGAAGACACGTCCATCCTCGTAAACCCGACGGCGGTCCGCGTGCCGGTGTTCTTCGGCCATTCCGAAGCCGTCCACATCGAGACCCGCGACAAGATCACCGCCGAGCAGGCCTGGGAGCTGTTCAAGAACGCGAAAGGCATCGAAGTGCTCGATACCCGTCGTGATGGTGGCTACCCGACGGCCGTCACGGAAGGGGCAGGCCACGATCCGGTCTACGTGGGTCGCATCCGCGAAGACATCTCGCACGACCGTGGCCTCAACCTGTGGGTGGTTGCCGACAACGTGCGCAAGGGTGCGGCGCTCAACAGCGTTCAGATCGCCGAGTGCCTGGTGCGCGACTATCTCTGATCTGTGGCACAATCGGGCTCGAAATGGGGCTAACGGAAGGCGCCGGAACGTCAGTCGGGCATTGAGGCCCGGCCCACCGGCACGAGCAAGGAGTGAGTGACATGCGGAAGTTGAGTTTGGTGATTGCGGGGATTCTGGGCGCCGGGACCCCGTTGATCAGCCAGGCCGCCACCCTGGGCGAGGCCCGGGTGCAGTCGTACTTGAGTCAACCCCTCGATGTGCGAGTGCCGCTGGCGCGCTCCAGCGACGAGCCACTCGACGAGATCACCGTGAAGTTGGCCCCGCCCTCGTTCTACCGAGAGGCGGGTGTCCCGCTGGAAAACATCACGGGCAATCTCACGTTCCGCATCGAGTCGGACCGGGGCCAGGACTACGTCCTGATTGGCTCCAAGCGTCCGATTCGTGACCCCATCCTGAGCATCTTGCTTGAGATCGATTCCCCGCAGGGGCGGATGATCCGCGAGTACAACCTGCTGCTCGATCCGCCATCGATGGGCTCGGGCCAGCAAGCGCAAGCCGGCGAAGCGACCGCAGCCAACCAGGCGGCGGCCGCTGTCTCCGCGCCCCGATCCCCCTCGCGCTCGTCGCCTGGCACCTCCGCCTGGCAACGCGTCGAACCGGCCCAGGACGTTTCCCTCGACGGAACGCGTGACGTCCAAAGCGGCGACACGCTTTACGAAATCGCCCGCGACTACGTCGCCGACGGGGCCGATGTTCGTCCCATGATGCAGGCGATCATTGATGCCAATCCGCAGGCATTCGCCAACGGCAACGGCAATGCCTTGATGGCCGGGGCGCGCCTTCGGGTACCGGACAGCGGTGCGTCGGCCACCGGCAGCGACCAAGCCGAGACCGATGGCTCAGGGTCGGATACGGCAACCGCGATCGAGCGACTGCCGGCGCTGGAACTCCTGGGACCGGAAGCAGGGGGCGAGCAAACCGCCGCTGCTCCCGCCAACCTGGGCGGCTTTGGTGACCTCACCCGCGAGCAACCACTCGCCGCGATCGCCGACGGCACGCAGCCATCGGCCACCCAGCAGACCGATCGAGAGGCCGCGCTGGATCAGGAAGAGGTCGAGTCGGTTCGCGCGGAGAACGAGGCACTGACCGATCAGCTTCGGGCTCTCAAGGATCAGATCGATACGGTCAAGGTCGCCGTTGACGAGCGGGATGCACAGATCGCCGAATTGCAGGATGTCATCGAACAGTCCCGCGCCGAGCTGGCAGCCGCCGAGCGCTCGGCCGGTAATTTCTGGATGGAGTGGGGCAAGTACCTGACCGGCGCATTGGGACTGGTGATCATCGCCTTGCTGATTGCACTCGCGCTGCGTCGCAATCGTCGCGACGAGGAAGCGGGCGTCCCGATGCCGGTCACCGCCGATGCCTCGAGCAAGCGATCGGTTGATCACGAGCCGATCGTCGAACCAGCGCCGACAAGCACTGCTGCATCGACCGTGGCCGGTCCCGCCGCGGCAGCCACCGCGGCATCCGGGATGGCTTACGCGGAGTCGGAAAGCACGCGGCAGGAATCGACGTCCGAGCCGGCCAGTGGAACGCCCGCACCGGCCAGTGGCATGGACGATCCGATGAACCCGGAAATGGCGCTGGAAGAGGCGCGAGTGCTCGAGTCGTTCAATCTGACTCACCAGGCGGTGGAACTGCTGCAGGACAGCCTCGCCGAGCATCCGGGGCACAGCGGCCTTCAGGCGGCACTGAACCGCCTCAAGGGCATCGATGCCGGCGAGAGTGCCGACGGATCACAGCCGCAGGACGACGCGTTCACACCGATGGCCGAGACGGACGAGTCCGATGCCTCGTCGGATGCGACCACGGCTGCAGACGACGTATCAGTGGCGTCGGATGCGGCGGGCGATCAGGAGGCCAACCAGCCACAAGCGCCTGCCGATGCCGACTGGGACGATGATCTCGACGACATGCTCGCCACGCCCGAGCCGGACACCAGCGCGGTGGAAGACGAGTCGATGGAATTCGACGATTCCTTCGCGCTGGAGACCCCGGTCAGGGAGGCGCCGGCAGACCACGCGAAGGAATCCGGCGAGCTCGAATTGCCGGAAAACGAAGCACCCGTGGCCAGCGTTGAAACACCGGACAGCGAGGCGGGCGAGCCCGAGCCGCTCGATCTGGATCTCTCGGGTTACGAGCCGGCAGGGGAACCCGACCGTCCAGAAGCGTCGTCCGATCAGGACGAGGGCATGGACCTGGATCTGGGCGAGACTCCGGCGGCTGACGAGCCGGTCGAGTCAGAGGCGGCATCCGAGGCCACGGCCAAGGAAGCCTCATCGGCTGGCGACGATGAAGCCAACATCGACACCAGGGTGGAATTGGCCGAGGCTTTCCTTGATGTGGGTGACCGGGAGAGCTTTGACATGATCGAAGCCGAGCTGCAGGAAGAGGGCGCCACGGCTGCTCTCAAGCGGCTTGAGGAGTTGAAGAAACGTTCGGCGGGCTGATCTCCCGCGGGCGACTCATGCCGCCAGAAAAGCGAAGGCCCACCGACGTCGGTGGGCCTTTTTGTTATTGTCGGGAGCCGGGCTTGGCTCCGTAAACAGATCGGCGCACGGGGCCTGTCGAAATCGGCCAATGATGATCAAACCAGCGCGCAGGCCGAGAAACGAAAAAGACCGGCGACTCGTAGAGCCACCGGCCTTCATCTCGGTCTTGCAATTTGGTGCCCAGGAGAGGACTCGAACCTCCACGGATCTCTCCACTAGTACCTGAAACTAGCGCGTCTACCAGTTCCGCCACCTGGGCAACGCGGCGCATATTAGGAATCCTGAGAGGGGCTGTCAACAGTGACTGCAAAAAAAACGCCGAACTTGATCTTGCGGGCGGTCGAGCCCGAAGGCCGTCGAGCATTGGGCGATGACGACAAGCGATTGATTGCATGTGAGAAGCCGTATCCCGACGCACCCAGGTTGACGGTTTTCCTGACCTCGAACGAATGCCGAACCAAGTCGGACAATGCGCGCACGACGGAGGTTAGCCTTGGCGACTTGATTGCACAGGCGGCCACCGAGGATGATGCCGTGATCGAATTGATCGTCGAGATGGATGAGTGGACGAAAGCGATCTCGCCATATCTCGCCGCACTGCGTGACCGGTTGAATCACCCACTGATCGTCCATACGGGTGACGGGCATCGAGTGGGTGGTTCGGTTGACCAGCAGATGGTATCGCTGGGGTTTACCCGACAGATGGCAGACGAGCCGATCTACCTGTTCGACATTGAAACCTACAAGCGGACCCCGGATTGGTTGAATGCCCGCCACTGGGCCAACCCGGAGCTATGGGACAAGTATCGGTGGTGAAAAGGCGAGCTTAGGCTCCGTCCACATCCTATTTAACATAATATATATTCTACGAATCCATGGCTCAGGCGAGACGTGACGTTTCCTGGTCGGGATGCGTGGCTCCTCAACCTTCGCCCCGTCACGCAGCCGCCATGCCCACGGGTACTTGCACTACAATGGTCGCCAGTTGGTCGGAATTCTCTTCGGACCGAATGAATCCACCGTTTCGACAGGCCCGCCATGCGACCGATCCCGTCCGCTGCATTGTTCCTCGGAATGAATCTGGCCTTGCTCGGGTCCGGCTGTTCCGTTAGCCCGGCCAACGAGCCCGCGGCTGACTTGAACACGAGCGCCACCGAATCCGGCGCAACCGCGAGTGAATTGGAGTCGTCTGACCAGAGTCCGATTTACAACGTCCTGGCCGGCGAATTCTACGGCCGGCACAAGAATTATGATCAGGCCGCCACCCACTACGCGGCGGTGGCTCAGGAAAGCAACGATCCGGCCCTGCTGGAGCGTGCCATTCAGGCTGCCATCTTTGCCGATCGGTTCGATCTGGCCCAGACCCTGGCCGAACAGTTGCGCGAGCTCTCGCCGGGAAATGCCCGCGCCGCGGCCGTGATGATGATCTCCTCGCTTGAGCTCGGCGAAACCGAACAGGCGGACCGGGCGCTTAATCAGTGGCTGGAATCCGATTCCGGCAACGTCGAGAAGATCTTCAACGAAACGGGCCAGTACCTGCAGAAGAGTCTCGATCGCGAACGCGCCGTGGCCTATACGCACCATCTGGCCGAGCGTTTTCCCCAGCAATACGAGGCCCAGGTAGTGGTCGCCAAACTCGCACTGACCTTTGGCGAGATGACGCTGGCGCGCGAGGCCGCCAATCGGGCGATGGCCCTGCGTCCCGACGAGACCATGGCCTACGACCTGGCAATGGTCATCGCCAATCGTGACGGTGACGTGGGAGAGGCGATCCGGGTACTCGAAAAGGCCCACAATCGATTCCCCGACCAGGGGCGTTACACCAGCGGACTGATCGAGGCACGATTGGCGGCCGGAAGCGGGGATGCCGCCGTCGCGCTGCTCGAGCGCAGCCTGGAGACCCGATCGAACGACGCCGAGCTGTTGCGCAACCTGTCGCTGTTCGCCTTTCGCCTGGATCGTCCCGATCTGGCCGAACAGGCATTGAGCCGGCTTGAACGCCTGCCCGGCCAGTCGGATGTGGTCCATCTGATCCGGGGCCGTGTCGCGCTGCAGGAGGCCGATCTGGAGAGTGCGGAATCTGCCCTGTCACAGGTAAGCGCGCGCAGCGAGCATTACGCCAATGCCCAGGTGCTGCTGGCCGGAGCCCGGGTCACTCAGGGCCAGGGGGATGCCGCGGTCCGTGGGCTGGAAACCGCCCTGCTCTCGGACGAGATCGACGAGGCCGACCAACAGCAACTGATGCTGGCGCTCGCCTCGACGCTGGCGGAAATCGGCCAGTTCGAGGAAAGCCTCCAGACCGCCGACCAGGCCCTCGATGCCTGGCCGGATGCCAACGACTTCCGTCTGCAAAAGGCCATGACGTTGTTTGCCCTCGATGAATCCGGCTCGGCAATCAGCGTGCTGCGCGAGATCGTCGAGCGCGACCCGGAGCATGCCCAGGCACTCAATGCGCTGGGCTACACATTGGCTGATGAAAATCGCAATCTCGACGAGGCAGAGAGCCTGATCACTCGCGCCCTGCATATCGATCCGGACAACGCGGCGTACCTCGACAGCCTGGGTTGGCTCAAATACCGCCAGGGCGAGCTAGAGTCGGCGCTCAAGGTGTTGAAAAATGCGTACCGCCGTGCCCCCAACGCCGAAATCGGTGCGCATCTCGGCGAGGTCCTGTGGGCCGATGGCCAACGCGAGCAGGCACTCGAGGTTTGGCAGGAAGCGCTGGAGATCGATGCCGGTGACAGCGTCCTGCTTGAAACCCTGCGCAAGTTCGCCCCCGAACTGCTACCGGCAAACGGTCAACCCTGAGTCGACTGCCCACCCGCCCTAAAAACCGATTCCATCGTTCTTCATGCCAGTCATCGCCCCTTCCGCCGCCTTACGACGCCTTGCCGCGCTGTTCGTTGTCACCGCCCTGCTTTCCGGCTGTGCGTCACTTCTTGGCACACAACCGACCGAGCCGGCCAGCGAAGCGCAACTGGCGGCCTGGGGGTCGCATGCAAGTCAACTTGAATCGATGACTGACTGGTCATTCGACGGACGCGCCGCGGTCCGATCAGGCGTCACCGGCGGCAGCGTTCAGCTCGAGTGGACACAAGTCGGCACGGTGACCTCGCTCGACCTGAGCGGTCCCTTCGACACCGGGCGACTGGCCATGACCGGGACGCCAGGCCACATGCTGCTGACCGACGGCAAAGGCAACCGGCGTGTCACCGACGACCCCGAGGCACTCTTCGAGGAACAGACCGGCTGGCGAATTCCCCTGGCCACACTGCCCCGCTGGGTGCGAGGGTTGCCGAGCGACTCCCTGGATGCATTGTCCGCAGGCGACTACCAGCTCGACAATCAGGGTCGCCTCGCTGCCTTCACCGACGAAGGTTGGGAGGTGGAATATGCCCGCTATCAGGCGGTCGGGCGCTTCACCCTGCCCCATTTCGTCGAGCTGAACAACGACGGCATGCGCATCCGCATCGTGGTGGATTCATGGGATACCGGGCAGTCACGTTGACGACCCACGCCCCCCATATCGAGCCCGCCGCCGAGGCGCACTGGCTCCGGGCCGGCTGCAAGCTCAATCTCTATCTCCACATCAACGCCCGCCGGGCGGACGGCTATCACGAGCTCCAGACCTTCTTCGAATTGCTGGAGTACGGGGACGAACTGCGAGTCGACACCGATCACGATGACATCCGGATCGACTGGGTCGCCGGCGACGAGCCCATCACGGGACAACCCACCGCCCCCCAGGAGGATCTGCTCTACCGGGCGGCCATCCGGTTGCGCGAGCAAGCCCGTGACGATCGACGCGGCGATCAGACTACGCCCCACGGTGCGCACGTCACGCTGAGAAAACATGTTCCGGTCGGCGGTGGCCTGGGTGGTGGTTCCGCCGCTGCCGCCCGTCTCTTGCGTGTGCTCAACCGGGCGTGGGGGCTGGATTATCCCATCGACACCCTCGCCCGAATCGGCAAGGAGCTGGGCGCGGACGTGCCGGTCTTCGTTCATGGTCACAGCGCCACGGCACATGGCATCGGTGAGCAATTGCATCCCGATGTGGCGCATGACACCAGCGGGATCTACCTGGTGCTGGTGCCACGCCTCTCATCACCGACCGCAGCCCTGTTTGCCAGTGAGCGATTGGAGCGCAGCCTGCCCAAGCAACCGGATGCCGAGCTGCTCGATCGATGGCGAGACAAGGGGCAAAACGTGTTCGAACCACGAGTACTCGAGCAACACCCGGAACTGGCCGCCCTACTCTCCGACCTGAAGACCGAAGCGGGATTTGCCCGCATGACCGGCTCGGGGGCGTGCCTGTTCGCCCCGGTTGCCTCCGAACGTGACGGCCAGCGGATCGGTGATCGTTTGGCATCGAGGCACGAGATCCTGCGACGGTATTTCGTGTCCTCGCGGGTCGACCACGCCAAATCAGTGCGTTAGATCGCCAACCAAGCGAAAAGGGAAAAAAACCGCCACCAGCCCTTGGCAAACCCGGATCGCTTGGTTAAGATGCGCACCTCTTTCGAATGGGCCGTCGCCAAGTTGGTTAAGGCACCGGATTTTGATTCCGGCATTCGCAGGTTCGAATCCTGCCGGCCCAGCCAAATAACCGGCGAGACCGATGTCACTAACACGCTCCTTGATGGTCTTCACGGGCAACGCGAATCGGCCATTGGCCGAACGGGTTGCGGAAAGCCTGGACAGCCAACTCGGACAGGCATCGGTAGCGCACTTCTCGGACGGCGAATCCGCCGTCGAGCTCCTGGAAAACGTCCGCGGTCGCGACATCTTCGTCATCCAGCCGACCTGCGATCCGACGAACGAACACGTCATGGAGCTCATGCTGATGACCGACGCGCTGCGTCGGGCCTCGGCTCACCGCATCACCGCGGTCGTCCCCTACTTCGGCTACTCCCGCCAGGATCGTCGCGTCCGCTCTTCTCGCGTGCCGATCAGCGCGAAGGTCGTGGCCAACATGCTGCAAAGCGGCGGTGTGGATCGCATCCTGACGGTCGACCTGCACGCCGACCAGATCCAGGGCTTCTTCGACATCCCGGTGGATAACGTCTACGCCTCACCCATCCTCCTGGGTGACATCTGGCGGCAGAAATACGAAGACCTGATTGTGGTTTCCCCCGACGTCGGCGGCGTGGTGCGTGCCCGGGCCGTTGCCAAGCGCCTAGATGATGCGGATCTTGCCATCATCGACAAGCGCCGTCCGCGGGCCAACGTCTCGCAGGTGATGCACATCATCGGCGAGGTCAAGGGCAAGACCTGTGTGCTGGTGGACGACATGGTCGATACCGCCGGCACGCTTTGCAAGGCAGCCGATGCCCTGAAGAAGCACGGTGCCCGCAAGGTGGTCGCCTACTCCACCCACGCCATCCTGTCGGGCAATGCGATCAAGAACATCGAGACCTCGTCCCTCGACGAGCTGGTGGTGACCGACACCGTACCGCTCAAGCCCGAGGCCGAGGCCTGCGAGCGCATCCGCGTCCTCTCGGTCGCGGGCATGCTCGCCGAGACGATTCGTCGCATTCACACCGACGAGTCGGTCAGCTCGCTCTATAACGACGACTGACGACGCAAGCCGCCCTCGCCCTTCCTTACGAAGGGCTTTCCCTGTACAATTCGCGCGCCACTCGAAACGTATCGGGTGGCGCGCGTCGGTTGTGGCTTGGTCGCGGGCCGCAGCCGTACATCAGACGCCGGGAGCCGGACAATCGTCGCCCCGGCGGTTTTTATTTCTGGAGTGGACCCAATCATGTCTCAAGAAACTTTCAAGATTGAAGCGTCCGTTCGCGATGACCTGGGGAAGGGTGCGAGCCGCCGCCTGCGTCGCGAAGGGAACATCCCGGCAATCGTCTACGGTGGCAAGAAGCCGCCGGTCTCGCTGACCATCAATCACAACGAGCTCCTGAAGCACCTCGACCACGAGGCGTTCTTCTCGCATATCCTCGAGCTCAATGTCGGCGGCGAGACCGACGAGGTGGTCCTGCGTGACCTGCATCGCCACCCGTACAAGACCACCGTCGTGCTGCACGCTGACTTCCAGCGCATCACCCGGGGTCAGAAGATGCGCATGCACGTCCCGCTGCACTTCGAGAACCGCGAAGAGAGCAAGGGCGCAAAGGCCGGTGGCGTAATCAGCGTTATCCACAACGAGATCGAGATCGAGTGTCTGCCGCGCCAGCTGCCGGAATACCTGACCATCGATTTGGCCGATCTGGACGTCAACGAGGCCATCCATCTGTCCGAGATCAAGCTGCCGGAAGGCATCGCTATCCCGGAGCTCGCGCTGGGTGAAGGGCACGACGTCGCTGTCGTCGCGATCCACCCGCCGAAGGTGGAGAAGGAGCCGGAAGAGGAAGAGCAACAGGCCGAGGCCGGTGGCGAGGAAGAGAAAGGCGACGAAGAAGCCTGATCCTCCCTGCCTTGATGCTCGACCGACCCCGATCGATTGATCGGGGTTTTTTCGTTTCCGCTCCGCAAGGGCGGCGACCAGCTATGCGATAATCCGCGCCCATGAGTATCAAGCTGATCGTGGGGCTGGGTAACCCCGGGCAGAAGTACGACACCACCCGACATAATGCCGGTTTCTGGGCCGTGGACGCCATTGCTGCCACCCTCGGCGGCCAATGGGCCGAGGAGCGCAAGTTCAAGGGGGCGGTGACCCGCGTAATGGTCGACGGGGTCGACCTGAGGCTGCTGCGTCCCGACACCTTCATGAACCGCTCGGGCCAGTCCGTTGGGCCATTGGCGCAATTCTTCAAGATTGCCCCCGAAGAGATCCTGGTGATCCACGACGAGCTCGACCTGCCACCCGGCCGGATGCGCCTGAAGTGCGGTGGCGGCCACGGCGGTCACAATGGCCTCAAGGATATCCAGGCCGCGCTCGGCAGCGCCGACTTCTGGCGCCTGCGCATCGGCGTGGGACACCCGGGGCATCGGGATGCGGTGGTCGGGTATGTCCTCACCAACCCGCCGCCGGATGAGCGCCGTCTGATCGAGGACGTCGTCATCGAGGTTCGCCACCTCGCCCCGAAGCTCGTGCAGGCCGACGACTCGGCCCTGATGCAGGCGATCAACAGCTATCGCCCGTCTGCCTGAAACGGACGGACGCCCCAACAAACCGTTGGCCGCCCTCCCCGGCCACTTTCTGACACTGAATCAACGGAGTCCCTATGGGTTTCAACTGTGGCATCGTGGGCCTGCCCAACGTCGGCAAGTCCACCCTGTTCAATGCATTGACCAAGGCCGGCATTCAAGCGGCCAACTACCCCTTCTGCACCATCGAGCCGAACGTCGGTGTCGTCGCCGTCCCGGATCCGCGCATGGACACGCTGGCCGAGATCGTCAAGCCCGAGCGGGTCATTCCGACCAGCATGGAGTTCGTCGACATCGCCGGGCTGGTGGCTGGCGCCTCCAAGGGCGAAGGTCTGGGCAACCAGTTCCTCGCCAACATCCGCGAGACCGATGCGATCGTGCAGGTCGTGCGCTGCTTCGCCAATGACGACGTGATCCACGTGGCCGGCAAGGTCGACCCGGCTGCCGACATCGAGGTGATCAATACCGAACTGGCGCTCGCCGATCTCGACACCGTGCAAAAGGCCATCGATCGGCTGACCAAGCAGGCCAAGTCCGGTCAGAACAAGGATGCCGCGGCCAAGCTCGAGCTGGTCAAGGAAGTGGCCGAGGTCCTCGACCAGGGGCATTCGGTCCGCAGCATGAAACTCGATGCCGAAAAGCGCGCCCTGTTGCACGACCTGCACCTGCTTACCAGCAAGCCGCTGATGTTCATTGCCAACGTCGACGAGAACGGCTTCGAGAACAACCCGTACCTCGACCAGGTACGCGATCTTGCCTCACGTGAGGACGCCACGGTGGTGCCGGTGTGCGCGACCACCGAGGCCGAACTGATCGACCTTGAGGGTGACGACAAGGCGATGTTCCTGGACGAAATGGGACTCGAGGAGCCCGGGCTCGACCGCGTGATTCGCGCGGGCTACGAGTTGCTCGGCCTGCAAACCTATTTCACCGCCGGGGTAAAGGAAGTGCGTGCCTGGACCATCAAGCGTGGCATGACCGCGCCGCAGGCCGCCGGTGTGATCCACACCGACTTCGAGAAGGGCTTTATCCGCGCCGAGGTGGTCGCCTACGACGATTTCGTCGCCTGTGGCGGCGAACAAGGGGCGAAGGAAGCCGGAAAATGGCGACTGGAAGGCAAGGATTACGTCATGCACGAAGGGGATGTCGTGCACTTCCGCTTTAACGTGTAATCATGCCCTCAATTGGCCGTGAAAAGGCGCGCGGACAGGGTTGACAAGCCGTCGGGGAATCCCGATAATGCGCGCCTCGCTTGGCTATGTAGCTCAGCTGGTTAGAGCACGGCACTCATAATGCCGGAGTCGGTGGTTCGAATCCACCCATAGCCACCAGTACCGATTTCACCTCATGGTGGAATCACGAAACCCCCGCCATCTGGCGGGGGTTTTTCGTTTCTCGTGCCCAAATAGGCTCACCCAAATAGGCTCACATAGGCGCCCGCCCCGGCCGATCGCCACGCCAATAGCCTGGCCATAGCCCGACCCGTTATGACCCGCTCGGGTCGACGACCGGCGGGTTCATTCGGGTCCGGATACCGTCCCGGAACGCAGCCGGGCTTGCCGCCAGGCGACCAAGGCCAGGACGATCAGCATCAGCCCCAGCACCGGCCACGCACCAACGTAGACCAGTGGCGTGTTCCCTTCACGTGGCTTCAGTTCCGCCGTCAGCACACCCCGCTGACCTGTGCCCAGGGTTTGCTCCACCCGTCCGGTTGTGTCGATGATCGCGGAGATGCCCGTGTTGGTGGCCCGTACCAGGGGGCGGCGAAACTCGATCGCTCGCGCCCGCGCCATCTGGAGGTGCTGATGCGGCGAGAAGCTCTCACCGAACCACGAATCATTGGACACCGTCACGAGGATGTCCGCGCTCGGCATGGTCGCGCGGATGTCGCGCGAGAAATCCGCCTCAAAACAGATCGAGGCGCCCAATGTCAGCTCGCCGACCCGCAATGGGGGCTGATCGGCCCTGCCCGGGCTCAGATCCGACATCGGCACCTGGAAGAGCCATGGCATGCGCTCGATCAGCCCGCGCAGCGGAAAGTACTCACCGAAGGGCACCAGGTGGCGCTTGCGGTATTCGCCGACCGACTCGGGAAAGCCGAGCAGCGAGTTGTAATAGCGCCCGGCCGAATCACGCGAGAACGTGCCGACCAGCAAGGAGAACTGACGCTCGCGCGCAAGCGCCTCCAGGCCGGCGCGCACCTCGGGGAGGTCATCGATCACTCGCGGGATGGCGGTTTCCGGCCAGAGAACGAGGTCGACGTCGGGCAAGGAGTCCGTCAGTTCCCGGTAGACCGTCAGCGTGCGTTGGAAGAATTCCGGGTCGAACTTCTGCATCTGCGTGATGTTGCCCTGCACCACGCCCACGGTCAGCGACTGCCCCGTCGGCTCGGACCATTCGAGGGAACGAAGCGGCAACGAGGCGAGCAGGACCAGGAGCAGTATCCCGGCCGGGCCCAGCCAGTGACGCCAATCGGGCCCATGTACCCACACCCGGCTGCTCACACGCCAGAGGACCACGGCGAGCGCGAGCAGGATCGCGGTGACCCCGTATTCGCCGATCATGGGCAGCCAACCCACCAATGGACCGTCCACCTGGCTGATGCCGAGGTTGAGCCAGGGAAAGCCGCCGAAAAGCCAGGCGCGCAACGCCTCGATCAGCACCCAGCTTGCCACGAACGCCGCCGCCCGGCTGGGCCAGTCGGCTCGCGGCGTGATGCGCACGGCCGCCCAAGCGGCGACCGCCGGGTAGACGGCCAGCCCCATGACGAACAGCGCGGTCACCATGAAGGCCAGCGGCGCGATGATGCCGCCAAACAAGGTGAAACTCTCGTAGACCCAGCTGACGCCCAGGCCGAATTGCCCCAGCCCGAACCACCAGCCCAGCCGAAAGGCTCGGCCGGGACCAGATCGACGGATCAGGGCAAACAGGATGGCCGGCGCGATAATCGCGGCCGGCCAGAATGCGAATGGAGCGAACGCGAGCACCAGGGTGGCGCCCGCAAGCAGAGCGAGCAGACTGCCGCCCCACCCGTTCAGCCTGCCCATCACCCGGTGACCGGCGACAGGGGAATCGATGCTTTTGGAATCAGCTCTCTTCGGCTGGCGAGCCATCCGTTTCCTCACTCGGTTCAAAATCGAGCTTGGTCACCAGCAGCAAGTGGAGCCGGCGACGATCGGCACCCAGCACCTTGAACTCGTATTCGCCCAGACGCGCGACTTCGCCGCGGCGCGGCAGGTGCCCCAACGTGTTGGACACCAGTCCGCCGATGGTGTCGTACTCGTCGTCGGAAAAGTCGGTGTCAAAGACTTCGTTGAATTCCCCGATCGGCGTCAGGGCACGGACCGTGTGTCGGCGCGGCGCCTGTTGACGAATATTGACCCGTTCCTCGACATCGAACTCGTCGTCGATGTCACCGACGATTTCTTCGAGCACGTCCTCGATGGTGACCAGACCGGCCACGCCCCCGAACTCGTCGAGCACGATGGCCATGTGCGTGCGCGTCAGGCGGAATTCGGCCAGCAGCGCGTCCAGCCGCTTGCTCTCGGGCACGAACATCGGGGTGCGTACCAGGTCGAGCAGATCGAACGTCGATTCGCCACCGGGCTGCTGGGAATTGGCGTAGAAACGAAGCAGTTCCTTGACCAGCAGGATCCCGATCACCTCGTCACGGTTGCTGCGGATCACCGGATAACGGGAATGCCCGGTCTCGATCGCCGAGGAGAGCAATTCCGGCAGCGTCGTGCCCTCCTCGATCACGTCCATCTGGCCACGCGGGACCATCACGTCACGGACACGCAGGTCATGGAAATCGAGCACCGAATCGATCAGGCCGCCGGTGGACACCGGAAAGACCTCGGATTCGGTCGCCTGGCGTACCAGGGACTTCATCTCGTCGATCGACCGGATTTCGCAAGGACAAATGCGTTGCTTGATGCGCTGCAACATGGACCCGCGCGGCGAGTCCGTACTAGGAGGTTCGTCTTCCATGGGGCTCTTTTTGAGAAGGAGTGAAGTTAAGGGAAAATCAACGAGATCGGTTCAACGGGCGACGTGGTTTCTCAGGTCGCGACGGTTGCGATTTCAGGCATAGGGATCGGGGTAACCCAACGAGCCGAGCACGCGAATCTCGATCGATTCCATTTGCTCGGCCTCCTCGTCGGTGAGGTGATCATAGCCCAACAGGTGCAAAATCCCATGTACCGCCATGTGGGCGTGATGGGCGCGCCGACTCTTGCCCTGCTCGGCCGCCTCGCGCTCCACGATCGCCGGGCAGATGACGAGATCGCCCAGGTATGGTCGATCGGATCCCGGCAACGTGATCAATTCGTCCGGATCCTCCGCGGCGGGAAACGACAGGACATTGGTCGGCCGGTCCTTGTGGCGAAACTGCGCGTTGAGCGAGCGGCTTTCCTCGGGCTCGACATACCGAACCGTCACCTCGCCCACCCCGGGTCCTCGCGAACCCAGCTCATCGAGGGTGCTAGCAACCCATTGCGCGAGCGTCTCACGCGACGGACAGCGCGCCCCGCAGGCCCGCTGCCGGTCGATCGAAACGGTACCGTTCAATCCGTCGCCCGTCCCCGGCTCTCGTAGGCGTCGATGATGCGCTTGACCAGCGGGTGGCGCACCACATCGCGACTCTGGAAGAACGTGAACTGAACGCCCTCGACGTCGCTGAGCATGTCGATGGCGTGACGCAGGCCCGAGGTGACCCCCTTGGGCAGGTCGACCTGGGTGATGTCGCCAGTGACCACCGCGGAGGTGCCGAAGCCGATCCGCGTCAGGAACATCTTCATCTGCTCGATGCTGGTGTTCTGCGCCTCGTCGAGGATGACGAACGATTCGTTGAGCGTGCGCCCGCGCATGAAGGCCAGCGGGGCGACCTCAATCACGTTGCGCTCGATCAGGCGGTTGACCTTGTCGAAGCCCATCATCTCGTAGAGGGCGTCGTACATGGGCCGCAGGTACGGGTCGATCTTCTGGGCGAGATCCCCGGGCAGGAAACCCAGCTTCTCGCCCGCCTCGACCGCCGGGCGGACCAGCACGATCCGCTGGACCTGGCCGCGCTCGAAGGCGTCGATGGCACTGGCGACGGCCAGGTAGGTCTTGCCGGTTCCCGCCGGGCCGATGCCGAAGTTGAGATCCGACTCGCGGATCGCCTTGAGGTACTGCACCTGGCGATTGCCCCGTCCGCGGACAATGCCGCGCAAGGTCTTGATCATCACCTCGTCACCCGGTGGCGGAGGCGCCTCTTCCATGCCGGCTTCCTGCATCCCGAGGTTGACCCGCTCGGGGTCGATCACCTGGCTCTCGCTGAGCTTGTAGAGATCGGCGAGCAGGGTCTCCACCTGGCCGGCCACGGCGGCCGGACCGATGACGGCAAACAGATTGCCGCGGTGATTGATCTCCACCCCGAGCCGGCGCTCGATCATGCGCAGGTGCTCGTCGAACGTGCCGGCCAGGTTGGCCAGCCGTTCGTTGTCGGTCGGCTCCAGGGCGAATTCAAGCCGTTCGGCTTGTGTCTCGGTCATTACGCTGCCACCAGGTTGCGGGCCTTGGCCCGCTCACGGTCTGTCGGATGAATATCGATGAACTCGCCGCGCAGGGAGTTCGGGTTGACCTGGGTGATCTCCAGATCCACGAACAGCCCCACCAGGCCCGGGCGGCCGCGGAAGATCACGCTGCGATTGTTCTCGGTCTTGCCCATCAACTCGTTGGGGTCCTTCTTCGACGGTCCCTGCACCAGCACCGTCTGCGTCGTGCCGAGCATGGCGCGGGAGATCTCCTGCTCGAACTCGGTAATGCGCGACTGCAACCGCTTGAGACGCGCCTTCTTGATTTCCTCGGGCTGGTCGTCCGGCAGGTTGGATGCCGGCGTGCCCGGGCGGGCGCTGTAGACAAACGAGAAGGAGTGATCGAAGCCGATGTCCTCGATCAGCTTCATGGTCTGCTCGAAATCCCGGTCGGTCTCGCCGGGGAAGCCGATGATGAAGTCCGAGGAGATCGAGATGCCCGGGCGCGCCTGACGCAACTTGCGGATCTTGGACTTGTATTCCATCGCGGTGTGGCCGCGCTTCATCAGCGCCAGCACCCGATCGGAGCCCGATTGCACCGGCAGGTGGAGGAAGCTCGCCAGCTCCGGCACATTGCGGTAGGCCTCGACCAGGCGATCGGTGAACTCCACCGGGTGGGAGGTGGTGAATCGGATGCGATCGATACCGTCGACCTGGGCAATCACCTCGATCAACAGCGCGAGATCGGCGATCTGCCCGTCATGCATCGGGCCCTGGTAGGCGTTGACGTTCTGGCCCAGCAGATTGACCTCGCGCACGCCCTGCTCGGCCAGGTCGGCGACTTCGGCCACGACGTCGTCGAACGGCCGCGAGATCTCCTCGCCCCGGGTGTAGGGCACCACGCAGAAGGTGCAGTACTTCGAGCAGCCTTCCATGATCGAGACGAACGCCACCGGGCCGTCGGCGCGCGGGTCCGGCAGGTTGTCGAACTTCTCGATCTCCGGGAAGGAGATGTCGACCACCGGCTTTCGCTCGGCCTCGACCACCGCCACCATCTCCGGCAGTCGGTGCAGTGTCTGCGGACCAAAAACGATATCGACGAACGGCGCGCGCTCACGCAGCGCCTCGCCTTCCTGACTCGCGACACAACCACCCACGCCGATAATCAGGTCCGGGTTCTTTTCCTTGAGCGGGCGCCACTGGCCCAGCTGGGAGAAGACCTTCTCTTGTGCCTTTTCGCGGATCGAGCAGGTGTTGAGCAGGATCACATCGGCCTCGGCCGGGTCGGCAACCGGCTCAAAGCCGCGCGAGACGCCCAGCACGTCGGCCATCTTGGCCGAATCGTACTCGTTCATCTGGCAGCCCCAGGTCTTGATGTAGAGCCGCTTGCCGGCGCCGTCGGTGGGCACGGATGTCTTGTCGGTGGCTGTCGTCGTCACGTGAACGAATTCCTCGTCATTCCGGCGTTGGGAAAGGGGGCGAAAGATAGCAGAAATCGCCGTCAAATCGAAGCCGGGACAAAGGCTTAAGCCCGATAACGACGACATTCAGGAGATGCCGTGGCGCGCTTGACCACACGGCTTGATTAAACCGTACCGTTTTAGTACTTTTAACGGACTTATCCGGTTGCCGGTGGCGCACTCCCGTGCCGCCGGCAATCGGGGGCATCGGACCGCTACCCGCGGAGGCAGGCATGTTGAAGATCAGCCGACTGAGCGATTACGCCATCGTGCTACTGACGGCATTGGCCGGTGATCCGCGCGAAAAACCCAGCGAACAGCGCGCCAACGCCCGGGCTCTGGCCGAGCGTACCGGCATCAGCATGCCGACGGTGGGGAAGCTGCTCAAGTTGCTCAACGGCGAGGGCATCGTGCAGTCCCGTCAGGGGCGAAGCGGCGGCTACTTTCTTGCCCGGCCGGCCGAGAAGATCACGCTCGCCGAAATCATCGAGGCCATTGACGGCCCGATCGCGATGACCGACTGCTTTCGCCCCGATCACGATTGCTCGATGCAGGGCGATTGCGCCGTTCGCCCCCACTGGGAGGCGATCAACCGCGGCGTACACGCCCTGTTGGACGCCACCACGCTGGCCGACATGACGCGGCCGGTAAAAGAGAGCGCGATCACGACGCAGGTGCCCGTGTGGTACGAGCGGTCGCGCGGCGGCGAGGTGAAGGACCCCGACGCCCAAGCCGGCGCTCACTCCCGGGCCGGCGCCTCCTGAAGGGATTCCCGACACGAACACCGCCGGGCGGCGCGACCGACCGGCCATCAGCCTTCGACCAGGTGATAACGACATGACCGAAACCCAGGAACTCGAACAACTCGTCAAGCGCGAGTACAAGTACGGTTTCACGACCGACATCGAGCAGGAGATCATCCCGCCCGGTCTTGATGAAGACGTGGTCCGCATGATCTCAGCGAAGAAGCATGAGCCGGAGTTCATGCTCGAGTGGCGCCTGTCGGCCTTCCGCCATTGGCAGACCATGAAGGAGCCGGAATGGGCACACGTCCATTATCCCAAGATCGACTACCAGGCGCTTTCCTACTATGCCGCGCCCAAGTCTCAGGAAGAGCTCGACGCCGACGCGCCGGAATCGCTCGATGACGTCGACCCGAAGCTCCTCGAGACCTACGAGAAGCTGGGTATCCCGCTGCACGAGCGGGCGGCACTGGCCGGGGTCAAGGGGGCGAACGTCGCGGTCGACGCCGTGTTCGATTCGGTCTCGGTGACCACCACCTTCAAGGAAAAGCTCGCCGAGGCCGGTGTGATCTTCTGTTCGTTCTCCGAGGCGGTCGAGAACCACCCGGAACTGGTCAAGAAGTACCTCGGCACCGTCGTGCCGCAGGGCGACAACTACTTCGCTGCCCTCAACTCGGCGGTGTTCTCCGACGGCTCGTTCGTCTATGTCCCCAAGGGCGTGACCTGCCCGATGGAGCTGTCGACGTACTTCCGCATCAATGCGCAAAACACCGGCCAGTTCGAGCGCACGCTGATCATCGCCGAGGAAGGCGCCTCGGTCAGCTACCTCGAGGGCTGCACCGCCCCGCAGCGCGACGAGAACCAGCTGCACGCGGCGGTGGTCGAGCTCGTGGCACTGGACGACGCCGCCATCAAGTACTCCACCGTCCAGAACTGGTACCCGGGCGACGAGGAAGGCAAGGGCGGCATCTACAACTTCGTCACCAAGCGTGGCGAATGCCGCGGCGACCGGTCCAAGATCACCTGGACCCAGGTTGAGGCCGGCTCGGCGATCACCTGGAAGTACCCCAGCTGCGTGCTCAAGGGCGATGACTCGGTCGGCGAGTTCTACTCGGTGGCCGTGGGCAACAACTACCAGCAGATCGACTCGGGCACCAAGATGATCCATCTGGGCAAGCGCACCCGCTCGACGATCGTCTCCAAGGGCATTTCCGCCGGTCGGGCGGAGAATGCCTACCGCGGGCTGGTACACATCGGCAAGACCGCGACCGAGGCCCGCAATTTCACCCAGTGCGACTCGCTGCTGATCGGCGATCGCTGTGGCGCCCACACGTTCCCGTACATCGAGGCCAAGAACGCCAGCGCCCAGGTCGAACACGAGGCAACCACCTCCAAGGTCAGCGACGACCAGATGTTCTACCTGCGCTCGCGCGGCCTGTCCGAGGAAGACGCGATGAACATGGTGGTCAGCGGCTTCTGCAAGGACGTATTCAACGAACTGCCCATGGAGTTCGCCGTCGAGGCACAGGCCCTGCTGGCCGTCTCCCTCGAGGGATCCGTGGGCTAAGACCCGTTTGATCAACGGGTTAACCGAACAAACTATTGAGGCTTTTCAACATGGCACTTCTCGAAATTAAGAATCTGCACGCCGAAATCGATGGCAAGGAGATCCTCAAGGGGATCAACCTGAGCATCAACGCCGGCGAGGTCCACGCCATCATGGGCCCCAACGGCTCTGGCAAGAGCACGCTCTGCCACGTGCTCGGTGGCCGTGACGGCTACGAAGTCACCCAGGGCACGATCACCTTCGACGGCAAGGATCTGCTGGAAATGGAGACCGAGGAGCGCGCCGTGGCCGGCATGCTGCTGGGCTTCCAGCACCCGGTCGAGATCCCGGGCGTGAAGAACATCTACCTGCTCAAGGAGGCGCTGAACGCCAAGCGCGAAGCGCAGGGTCTCGACGAGATCGACACCTTCACCTTCATGAAGCAGGTGCGCGAGCTGGTCGCCAGCATGGACATGGACGATGCCTTCCTGCATCGCGGCGTGAACGCCGGCTTCTCCGGCGGCGAGAAGAAGCGCAACGAGATCCTGCAGATGCTGCTGCTCGAGCCCAAGCTAGCCCTGCTCGACGAGACCGATTCGGGCCTCGACATCGACGCGCTCAAGGTGGTGTCAGACGGCATCAACCGCATGCGTGGCGAGGAGCGCGGCATCATCCTGGTCACTCATTACCAGCGCCTGTTGAACTACGTCGAGCCGGACTTCGTCCACGTGCTCTACAAGGGCAAGATCATCAAGTCCGGTGACAAGACCCTCGCCCACCGCCTGGAAGCCGAGGGTTACCAGGAGATCCTCGAGGAGGCATCGTAATGCGCCAGGAACTTCCCGACTGGCTCAAGACGGCCATCCCGGAGACGGCGGCCGCCCCGGAAACCATCGCTCGCAGTGCACGCGAACAGGTCGCATCGACTGGCCTGCCCGGCCTGCGTGACGAGGAATGGCGCTGGACCAACCTGCGCGCCATCCAGCGTGGTCGATTCAACGCCCCGTCCGGGGTCGGCGCGGATATCGAGCCGGGCATCCGCCTGCCGCTGGACAACCCATTGCGTCTGCGCTTTATCGACGGCGTGTTCCAGGGTGTGCCCGACAACGCACCCGAGGGTCTGAGCATCACCGCGCTGGCCGATGCCGACGAGGCAACACGGCAGGCGGCGTTCTCCCCTACCCCGGCGCCCAGCGTCGACAATCCCAACGACGCGCTGGTGACCCTGAACACCGCCATGGCACGCGAAGGGGTGGTGATCGACGTCGCGGCCAACGCGGCCATCGACCGTCCGATCGTGATCGAATGGCTCGACGGGGCGACCGAATCGGTCATGAGTCACCCACGCGTGCTCATTCGACTGGGTCAGAGTGCGGCCGCGACCGTGATCGAACACATCGAGACGGTTGGCGAGCAGCCGACCTGGCGCAACAGCGTGATCGTCTCGACGATCGCCGCCAACGCCGCCCTGACGCACATCGCGCTGGGGCTCGACGGTGAGTCGCGCCTGACCACGGCGCGCACCTTCGCCGAGCTGGACCGCGATGCGCGCTACCACAGCTACAACGTTCAGCTGGGCGGTCGCATGATCCGCCGTGAATACGACATTCACGTGGGAGGCACCGGCGCGCATACCAACCTGATCGGTCTGATGATGCCGCGCGGCAAGCAGGTGCTGGACACCCATACCCGCATCACGCACGCCGCGGCCGATACCACCAGCAACGAGCACTACCGCACCATTGCCGACGATGCCGGTCGCGGCATCTTCAAGGGACGCATCCTGATCGAGGAGGATGCCCAGCGCATCCAGGCGTATCAGTCGAGCAACAACCTGATCCTGTCGGACAACGCCGAGATCGATGCCAAGCCCGAGCTCGAGATCTATGCCGACGACGTCAGCTGCTCGCACGGCGCGACCATCGGCCGGCTCGACCAGGAAGCGCTGTTCTACCTGCGTTCCCGTGGCCTGCAGCTGGACGAGGCCCGCGGCCTGCTGATCGCCGGTTTCGCCCAGGAGGTCATCGACGAGATCCCGCTGGTCGAACTGCGCGATTGGCTCACCGAGCGCGTCGAGCAACGTCTCGGCGAGCGTGACACTGCCGGCAACGAGACGGCGTGATGGCAGACGACGGTCGCACCCAGCCATTCTCGGTCGATGCGATCCGGGCCCAGTTTCCGGCGCTCGACCAAGAGGTGCACGGCAAGCCGCTGGTCTATCTCGACAATGCGGCGACCACGCAGAAACCACGGGTCGTGATCGACACGATCCGCGAGTTCTACGAGCAGGACAACGCCAACATCCACCGCGGTGTGCACACGCTGTCGGCCCGTGCCAGCGAGCGCTTCGAGAACGCCCGCACCCGGATCGCCCGCTCGCTCAATGCCGAGCACGAGCGCGAAATCGTGTTCGTCCGCGGCGTGACCGAGGCGATCAACCTGCTGGCCCACTCGCTCTCGGACGACTGGCGGGCCGGTGACGAGGTGATCTTGAGCGAGCTCGAGCACCACGCCAACATCGTCCCGTGGCTGATGCTCGGGCAGCGCAAGGGCATCGTGATCCGCACCATCCCGGTCAACGAGCAGGGCGAGCTCAAGATCGATGCCCTGCCCGACCTGATCACCGACCGCACCCGGTTGGTGGCAGTCAATCACGTCTCGAACGCGCTCGGCACGATCAATCCGGTGGCACGCATCGTCGAGATCGCGCATGGGCACGATGTGCCGGTGCTGGTCGATGGTGCCCAGGGACTGCCGCACGGGCCGGTGGACGTCCAGGCGCTCGGTTGCGACTTCTACGCCTGTTCGAGTCACAAGGTATTCGGCCCCAGTGGGGTCGGCGCCCTGTACGCCCGCGGCGACTGGTTCGACCGCCTGCCGCCGTTCATGGGTGGCGGTGACATGATCGAAGAGGTGCGTTTTGACGGCGTGCGCTTCGCCCCGCCGCCATCGAAATTCGAGGCCGGCACGCCCAATATCGAGGGCGCGATCGGCTTCGGCGCCGCCCTCGAATGGGCCGACGGGCTGGATTGGCTGGCGATCGAGCGCCACGAGGCGGCGCTGCTCGAGCGCATGAGCAGCGGGCTGTCCGACATCCCGGGGCTGCGGATCGTGGGTCAGGCCGCGCACAAGGTGCCGGTGGTCTCGTTTCTCATCGACGGGGCGCATCCGCACGACATCGGTACCCTGCTCGACTCGATGGGCATTGCCGTGCGTACCGGTCATCACTGTGCGATGCCGCTGATGCACTGCTTCGACGCGCCGGCAGGTACGGCCCGCGCGTCCGCGGCCTTCTACAACACACTCGACGAGATCGACCAGTTCGTCGCCGCGGTCACCCGCGTGCGCGACATGCTCGTCTGAACGGAGAGAACAAACCGTGGAACCGATGGAACGCATTCGACTGAGCCGTGACGTGGTCTGCACCATGGTGCCCTCGGGGCAGAAGGTGCTCGCCTCGAAGGACACGCCCGTCGAACTGATGCAGGCCCTGGGTGGCAGTTTCACCATCAAGGCTCGCGGTCACCTGCTGCGGGTCGAGGGCAAGGATGCGGACGCACTGGGCAAGGAGCCGCCCCCGCAGCCGGAACTGCCGGAAAACGCCTCCGACGACGAGGTCGAGGAAATGGTCTGGGAGCAGCTGCGCGGCGTATTCGACCCCGAGATCCCGATCAACATCGTCGACCTCGGCCTGGTCTACAAGGTCAAGGTCGAATCGCTGCCGGTCGCCGGTCGCCGGGTGGAGGTCGACATGACCCTCACCGCTCCCGGCTGCGGCATGGGGGGCGTAATCGCCTCGGATGCGCATCAGCGGATCATGGAGATTCCCACCATCGAAGAGGCCGCGGTGGAACTGGTATTCGACCCGCCCTGGAGCCGCGAGATGATGTCCGACGAGGCGAAGTTAGCCACCGGCATGTTCTAGCCCGGTTGGAACGAACGCCTTCTAAACAAATCAAATCGTTAAGAGAGAAACCGTGAGCGAATCCCTCGACGAAAACTGGATCCGGGTCTGTGAGCAGCGAGAGCTCGCCCCGGGCGAACGCCGCGTGGTGGAAGGCCCGGATGTCGACATTCTCGTGATCAATGCCGATGGGGTCATCCTGGCGGTCGCCGACGAGTGCAGCCACCAGGACCTCCCCATCTCCGAGGGTCCGCTGGACGGCGACATCATCACCTGTCCATGGCACGACGCCCAGTTCTGTCTCCGCGACGGTGAGCCGCTCTCGGCACCGGCCTACGAGCCGATCGACTGTTACGATATTCGAGTCGAAAACGACACCATTTTCGTCGCCAAGACGCCGCGTGGCGGCTGAGGCGAACTTTGCTGGAGGTGGTCCATGACCGCTCAGACGCACAGCGCACAACCCGTCAATGACACACCGGTTTCCCCGGTCGACCCGGCCCGAATCGAGGCCGCGCGAGGTCACGCCGCTGCCCTGCCGGCCGAGCAGCGTTTAACCATGACTGAGGCGGCAAGAAAGCATCTCGAGCGGACGTTCGCCGACGATCCGGCGGCGCTCGGGTTGCGGCTGGGGATCAAGAAGTCGGGCTGTTCGGGCTTCGCCTACGTGATGGACGCGGCACGCGACGTGGCCGAGGACGACCTCTGGTTCGATTGCGATGGCATGCCGATCATTACCGACCCGCAAAGCCTGGATGCGATCCGCGGCTCGGAGCTCGACTACGTGGTCGATGGTCTGACCCGCATGCTTCACGTCAACAATCCCAACGTCGAGGACAGTTGCGGCTGCGGCGAGAGCTTCACCGTTCACGAAACCGACTGATCAGGAGTCTACCGATGGCCGAGCAGGCGCCCAGCATCGACGCCGAAATCCAGGCACTCAAGGACGAATTCGCCTTCCTCGGCGACTGGACCGAGCGCTACCAGTACATCATGGACATGGGCAAGCAGATGCCCGCCTTCCCGTCCGAGAAACAGGACGAGGCGCACAAGTTTCATGGTTGCCAGTCGCAAGTGTGGTTCGACTATGAATGGGACGGCAACCGTCTCGATTTACGCGGCGCCAGTGACGCCATGATCGTCAACGGCCTGATCGCCCTGCTCTTTCGCGTCTATTCGGGGCGAACCGCGGAGGAGATTCTGGCAACCGATGGCGACTTCATCGACGATCTGGGCCTGTCATCGCATCTGTCGGCCAATCGCGCGACCGGCCTGTCGAACATGATCGAGAAGATCCGGCAGCTTGCCGCCGAGCGTGCCGCAGCCTGATCAGGCCCCACGCCGCTCTCCAGACTGATTGGCCGCCACACGAATCAGCCCAGTGACGAATCGACCAGCGATTCCATCATGCACTGGTGGGCCGGGCTCGCCATCAGTTCACGCTGCCGATACAGCATTAATGCCGCCTCGGGACACAACCCTTCTTCGACGGGCAAGACCGTCAGGTCCGACTCATCACGGGCCTGATGTTCCGGCAACCAGCCGAAACCCAGCCCCGATCGCATCAGCTCAACGGCCGTGTGCAGGTGATCAACCGTAATCCGCTGTGCCGCGCCTAGCCAGCCGGCATTCGCCCCGCGCTCGGGGTGCGAGTCGCGCAGCACGACCTGCCGATGCTGGCGCAGTTGCCCCTCGGCGAGAAGCTGCCCCGCCGGCATGGCCTCGACTTCCCGGGCCAGGGGGTGGCCCGGGCCGACACAGGGAACAAAGCGCACCCGACCGACCTGTACACCGGTGTGATCGCCTACCGGTTCAAGCCCCAGGTAGATGCCCACCTCCGCGTCCCGGAACAAGGCAGGCCCACCCCCGAGCACCGTCTCGAACAACTCGAGCCGGGTATGCGGGAAATCCGTTGAAAAACGCTCCATCGCCTGAATCAGCCGGTCGTGGGGAAAGACCTGATCGACCGCCAGACGCATGACCGACGCGCCTGTGTCCCGGAATTGTTCGATCACCCCGCGCACCCCTTCGAGCTCGCGAATCAGTGGGCGCATGTGTTCGAGCAGGATCGACCCGGCCTCGGTCAGTTGAATCCGTCGTGCCCGTGTTTCCACCAGTGTCACTCCGATGCGACGCTCGAGCTGCTTGATAGCGTGACTGATGGTCGACGGGGTTCGGTGCAGCCGTTCCGAGGCCGGCTTGAGCCCGCCGAGCTCAATCACCGTTTCCAGCCAGTGCCAGGTGCGAAAATCGTCCATCGACGCTCCTCAATACTATGACGATCCTTCCCCGATCCGGGCGATGCCGGCTGGCAGGGACAAGCGAACCGCTTACCTTAACGCAAAAAATCCCCCGGCCCGGCCTGACACGGGCGGTGGAGGAAAGACCGCAGGAGAATCGGTCGGCGCCACCCGTTCGGGTGGTCAGAGCGCGTAAGGGATGCGGATACCCAGAGTGAAGTCCGGCGCATCCGGTGTCAGGCCGACACCGAGGGTCGTTACCAGGGTGGTCTTCTTGCCCAGGGCGTAGGTAAGACCGAGATTGAACATGGCGGAATTGGCGTCACTGCCGATCAGATCGACCCACTCTTCCCCCTCGTACTTGGTGCGGGCCTTACCGTTGATCTGCTGCGAGTACGACATCGACAGGCTGGCGCGATCGTTCAGCGCGAATGCCAGGCCCAAGCCCCAGTTCCAGCTGCCGCCGAGGCTCACTTCGCCGGGATTGACGGTATCGGGGTCGTTGTTGAGATCGTCAAAACTGCGCGAAATGTAGTGCGTGTAGCCGAAGTTGGCGAACAGCAGTGCCGGATCGAGCGTCTTGACCGCCGAGACCGACGCACCGACACCCCAAAGACCGTTGCCGGTGGCCTGTTCTTCAGGCACCGCAAAACGGACGAAGGAGTTGCCGTCGGCATCCTCGCCCGTCTCGATCACTCGCCAGTCGACGCCATAGGGTTCACGGCCCGTCGGCGCGATCACGCTACCGGTCAGCACGACGTCGGGCCGACTGGCCGTTTCCGGAAGCAGCCGATAACTGAGGTTGACCGTGGTGTCACCGATCGCGAGGTCACTGGTCTGATCCACCTCGGCAAACGCCGCGGCCGAACCGCCGGCACCGCCTTTCTGATAGGTGGTATAGCGCTGAATGAACGGCGCCGAAATGCCGATGTTCCAGCGCGGTGTCAGCCCGTATCGGGCGGCGAGCGTGTACTTGAAGGTGTCGGAGGCAACGTTGTCGACCGCGATATTGCCCAGGAAGATCGCATCGAGGGCCAGAAAGCCGTTGAGCGTCAACTGGGTGCGGTCATATCGGCTGTACTCGAAGCCGGCCTCGATCACCAGCGGCCGATCGAAGGCCACGTGTTCCTGCTGCAGGAAGTCATCGACGCTGCGCCGCGTCGCCTCACGCTTGTCTTCAGCGGTTGGAGCGGTGCGCGCGGTCTCATCGGCCGCGTCACCGCTCATGGTGGCCTGGGCGCCACTCTCTGGCGTGGTTTCGAGGTCACCCTCCGGGGCAACCCCCGCCTCGGACAGGCGTGTCTGCACCGCCATCAAGCGCGCGTCGATCTCGCGCAATCGTCGCACCTCGTTGACATAGCGCTGCTTGAGATCGTCCAGCTCGGAGCGCAATTGTTGGACGTTATCGGCCTCGTTGGCCGCCCAGGTCATCGGCGCCAAGCCCAAGGTCAGGCAAACGGTTAGCGTCGACAATCCCACCGGGACGCGATTCACACGCCCCGCTGCTTCCTTCTGCGTTACATCCATGGCTTGTCTCCTTGGGGAAATCCCCTCGATTGCCATTTGTCATCGATTTGACTCAGATGCCGCCGCGCAACGTGGAAAGGGCTTGCCCTACCTGGCGTTGCAGACGTTCGCGACTGTTCATCTGGCCGGGGTCGATCCCGACCACCAGACGCAACTGGTTATTTACCACCTGGTGATCGCCGGCCAGCTGGATCACCTGGGCGGCATTGCCGGCCTGGAAACCCTGGAAGACGCGCGAGTTGCCCAGCTGCATGCTCACCCCGGCGTGTCGACCAGCGTTGGTCAGCCCGGAGGCCACCACCGCCCCGCCCTGCTGTATTTCCACGTTGTAGCCGCTACTCGACGTCGTGCCGCCGGCTCCATGCGGTTCGATGCGCACGTCGAAATGGTTTGCGGCGCGGTTGTCGTTGCCGGCCACCTGGATCTGCTGGCGTACTCCACGCGTGTTGCCGGTATTGCTTCCCTCAACGCTGCGCGCGCCCGACGTGGCGACATCGGGTGTCCCCTCGATCGATACCGTGGGGGCAAACGTGACGCTGGGTTGCCGTCCCGCCCGGTCGATGCCGACGGACAACCCGGCGGCCATCGTCCCGCCGGTGGTCTGCCACTGCGTGATCATCTCGACACCGAAATACATCACCCGGTTGTCGGCGGCGAGGAAACGTCCGCGCATCTGCGCCAGTTCCGGATCGCTCAATGCCACGATGGCCGGATTGGCGGCCAAGACCGTACCGCTGATCAACAGCCCGGCGCAGGCCAGGCCAACCGCGATGCCACCAACGAGCAAGGCCTTGGTCGGCAAGGCCGGCACGCCGGCCTCTTTGTTGACGGATGCGTGGTTGCGATTCAATTGAATGCCTTTCATCGTTACATCCTCGAAAAGCTGCCGGTCTCAGAAGAGATCGGCATGCGTGAAACCAAAATCGAGCAAATCGGCCGTCGGTATCGCCCCCGAGCCCGAGCGCCGATGCAAAGCACCGCTGCTGGGGATGTCGGTGCGATCCAGCAGCACGGTCTGCCGATCGAAGCCTGGCCCGATCACCGCGAACACCGTGCGGGACGGCCAGGTCTCGATGAACTCGTCGACCGAATAACGTTTGTTGCCCAAT
Organism: Guyparkeria halophila; assembly: GCF_034479635.1. NCBI lineage: Bacteria > Pseudomonadati > Pseudomonadota > Gammaproteobacteria > Chromatiales > Thioalkalibacteraceae > Guyparkeria > Guyparkeria halophila. The sequence goes on along the minus strand of NZ_CP140153.1, from coordinate 1,382,452 downwards.
GCCGGATCGGCAACGTGTACCCAACCGTCCGACACCGTCTTGAGCACCACGAAATGCTGGTACCCGTTGACATCCATCAACACGATCGTGGGCACATTGATTCGCCCCAGACGGGAGAGATCGATCTCGTAGCCCCGTCCGCGGTAGCCCAGTTTTTCGAGGTAATGCTTCATCTCCAGCAGCGAAAATCCGCGGGTACGCACCTGTTCGGGGTCGGAGACCCCCCACATCCCGGCCAGTACCGTTGCCTCGTCCAGATTGAGGCCATAGCCATGCTTCAGCAGGGTGGCGAGCGCCGCTGCGCCACAGGAGAAATCGAATTGCTGGCGCACGACGTGGCGATAACGCCGCTCAAGCAGGCTTTCCACCGGCTTTTCCATCATCTGGCCGTGCGGCAGGATCCCGGCAAACCGAATGTCGGCGGCCTGGGCCGGCGACACGCTCATCGCGACCAGCGCCGTGGCCACCATCGCTACCCATCCCAACCGACGACCTACCGGGATGGGTTCGGGAATGCGTTGCGTGATCGACGATGCCAGCACGGTTCTGTCTCCCTGAAGTTGTGGTCAGAAGACCTGGGTTAGGTCGCCTTTCCGGACGGCACATAAGGCCATGTCGCCGTCTGGAAAGACGAGGCGCTTGCGCGCCCCGTCGACCGATCGAGTGATCGGGTTATTCGGTACCACCACCATTGCCACCGGCGCAGGTGTTGCAGGCCACGGCCATGGAGAGCGCGTTGCTCTGCAGGTTGCCGGTGCCCGAGGCGACGTTCACGCCGATGTTGCCCGACGCGTTCTGGAACGCGTTGCCCAGCAGGGAGGCATCATTCTTGGCGTTGACGACCACGTAGCGGGTAGTCGCGACTTCGCCGCTCATGACGCTGCCGAGCAGGATCTTGCCGCCTTCACGGAAGCCCAGGGTCCCTTCTTCGGAACCTTCGTAGGTCATGTCGTGGGTGCCGAACGCCAGTGCACCGCCGTCCTCGTTGAGGTCGAGGCCGCCTTGCGTGCCGTTGGTGCCATCGTCCCCGTTGTCGAGGTCGAAGTGACCGTCAGCTACGCCACCGGTGTGCTGCGGGCCAGTCCAGATGTCCGGGTAGACATTGTTGATCTGGTCCAGTTCGCCATCGATCGAGCCACTGGTGGTACCCGAGTAGCCGCCATGGCCGCCACCGTAGTAGCCGCCCATGCTGAATCCGGCCAGCTGCACCTGGGTCGTGTCGCTGTACTGCTCGGTACGACCCTCGTTGCGGATGTTGTTGCCGATCGACTCCTGGTTGCTATTCAGGGAGGCATTAGCCACGCGTGCCGTGGAGACCGAAGCCGCCATGGTGTTCTTCTGGCCGTTGCCGGTGCCGGCGGCGACGTTCACGCCGATGTTGCCCGAGGCATTCGCGAATGCGCTCTGGCCGATGCTGGCGTTGTTCATCACGCCGCTGTTGCGGGTGGTGTTCGCCAGGTTCGACTGATCGACATTCACACTGGCGTAGGACTCACCGAACACGAAGCCGGCATCCACGGCAGCCAGGGCGGCCGCGTTGTCCTGCACGTTGGTGTCACCGGCGGCGACGTTCATGCCGATGTTGCCCGAGGCGCTGTTACCGACGTTGTCGCCGATGCTGGCGTTGTTGGTCAGCTTCTTGTTGCGCACGTCGTTGGCGTGGATGAACTGGGTGTCGTGTGCCGAGGCACCCGCCGAGGCGTTGATCACGATGTCACGCAACTCGCGATCGACGTGATCGACCTCGTTGCGAGAGATGTTCTTTTCAACATCCACGTTCTTGTCGTAATCAATATCGATTTTCACCTTCTTGTGGATATTGTGGTGATGACCGCCGTTGTGATTGTCACCGTTCGATTCGGAAGCCATCACCGGGCCGGAGACCAGGGCGGCGACCGCGGAAGCGATCAGTGTCATCTTGAGTTGCGTTTTCATGGCTACTACCTCTACCTTCTTGTTGGGGTTTCTTCGATCATGAAATCAGGGTCGATGGCCGGACATCGAGAAGTGATTACCTGTGATGTTTCGGCTTCCCGACACCTGATTGATTTGGAGAACCCCTCCGAATCCGCTAAAGGCGGTGTCCGCGACAACCGCGCGATACCGTCCCGGAGAGTCCTCCCCCGACTGCCCGTCCTCTCGGGCGGCCGAATCCGACGCCCGGACCGGGTTAACCGGTTCAAGCATGCGAATCTCTTTGAATCCCTCGCCCGCCGGGGCAAGGGCCATTGAATTAATCTGGGCGTTGCCGTCCCCAGCGACCTGATTGACCCCCAATACGCCCTGACCGCGACTGAACGCCTGCCCATCGATACGGGTGTCTGCATTCATCAACACCGGCGAGGCTTGACGGGGGTTGTCGATCCGTTGCGTCGCCTGGATCGTCCCCTGCAAGGCGCGCTGGTTGGTCTGCAGGTTGGCCGAACCGGCCGCGCTGTTGACCGCCACGTTGCCGCTCGCCCCTTGGGCGAATTGCTGGCCGATGTGGTTGTCATTGAGCACCGCCAGCATCCAGTCGTACTCCGCCGGCGGTGAGGCTTCGGCACGGGCGTCGCCGGCGTAGATCATCTGGGCCGTCATCACGAGGGCAAACAGCCCGAGGCCGACCAGAACGAGCCGGAGGCAGCGCGACAGATCAATGGAATGTCGGCGTTGCGTAGCCATTACCGTTGTCCTCCCTGGCCCAGCAGCCCCGCCCCGGACAATGCACCGGTCACGGTCGAGCCGATCGAGCCGGTCACGGCCCCCATGGCCCCACCCGCCGCGGACGGCGCGGAATCGCCACGGTGGGCCGAACCGCCCACCAATTGCTGCGTGATCGCGTTAATCGAGCCGCCCATACCGCCAGATGCCACCGGGCCGTTGCCGCCGCCCGCCGCGACCTGGCCATAGCTACCCGGTGAGATTTCCAGGTGAGACAGACCCTGTTCCATTTCCGACTTGGGGCTGGGGTCGATCAACAAGGCACGCCCCGGCGGCATGGGCCGCGCGGCGGGTCGGGCCGGGACGGAGCGCAGGAGCACGATTTCACCTGGCTTGGCGTCAACGGCGGCACGAGAGCCGGCGGCTGACGCACTCCCCGGCAACAGCGAGACCGCGAGGGCCACACTGGCGAGCGAAAGGGGCAGGTGGAGGGTCAGGTGGCGAGCGATGCCGGTAAGGGGCAAGCCGGATGCGATCCGTTGGCCGCCCGTGACGAATGCCCGGTTCCCGACCGTGGAGGTGAAATCCTGTTTGCCGATGACGTCGTTCATGACCTGGCTCCCGAAGTGGTGGGGGCGTCGTGCTCCCACGCCAATCAGTGGAGCAAGAGCGAGGCCAACATGCGCATCACCGCAAAATCAGTGGGTTAGGAGTATCGGTTCGGCGATCGGGGGCGAAGTGGTGCAGCGTTGATACACCCGGGAACGGGGTGGAAGACGAACCTCGCGTCCTGGCAAGGTTCCCTGCGAAGGGGACTGTCGCGTTATTGATACAGCGCAATTGGGCGGGAGCAGAATGGACATGGGTCACAGTCGCCGATGACTGGCGGCAACGGCCCGCGCCGTGCGCCCGACCGGGTCGATACCAGGACGTCCCATTGATGTCGTATTCCGAGATGTCGCATTCCGGGATGTCGCATTCCGGTCGCAACGGGATCAAACAAGGAAAAGGGGGATGGGGGGGGGCGTTGAGGACTGGTGTCTCAGGAAGGACACGTGGTTGAACCAATACCTCGATGGCTCACTCGATCGACAGGTCGTGCTTGCGGATCAGGCGATGCAGGGTGCAGCGCGAGACGTCCAGTAACCGCGCGGCCTCGGTGACGTTGTTGCCGGCCCGGGCGATTGCCTCGGCGATTATCTGTCGCTCGGCCCGCTCCCTGGCGCGTGCCAGGGAGGGAAAGTCAGTGTGATCCTCGTGGTGGGGCTTGATCTCCGGCAACGACACGACCTGACCATCGGCCAGCACGATACCGCGCCGCAGCCGGTTCATCAGTTCGCGAATATTGCCCGGCCAGGCGTAGGTACGCATCGCCGCTTCGGTCGCCGGACTCAGGCGCTTTCGCTTGACCCCGAGCTCATTACAAAAAACGGCCAGGTAGTGTTGCGCAAGTTCGAGTACGTCGGCGCCTCGATCGGCCAGCGCGGGCATCTCCAGGGGAAGTACATCGAGTCGAAACAGAAGATCCTCGCGGAACGTGCCGTCGAGTACGGCGCGACCGAGATCGACGTGGGTGGCGGCAATAATGCGAGCATCGACCGACACGGTGGTCTCACCGCCGACGCGCTGGATCTCGCCCTGTTGCAGGAATCGCAGCAGATTGACCTGAACGTCCATCGGCAAATCGCCGATCTCGTCGAGAAACAGGGTGCCGCCATGCGCCTGCTCCACCCAGCCGGTGCGGCGTTTGCTGGCACCGGTGAACGCCCCCTTCTCGTGACCGAACAACTCCGACTGGATCAGGTTGGGGCTGAGCGCTCCGCAGTTCACCGCAACGAACGGTTCGTCGGCCCGCTCGGATTGGTGATGGATCGAGCGGGCAGCGAGTTCCTTGCCGGTACCGGTGGGCCCGGTAATCAGTACCGGCAGGTGATTGCCGGCATAACGGTGGACCTGGCGCCGCACGGCTTGCATGGCCTCGCTTTGCCCGATCAGTTCGCTGGCGCCTACCGCATCCACACCGCAGGCGGCCTCGTTCGCGGCATGCAAGTCGGCCACCCGGGCCATGGTCCAGGCGTGCCCGATCGAGAAGGTCAGCCGGGTCGGTTCGATTGGTGCAAAACAGAAATCGAAGAAGTAGGCGTGCAGGAAGCTGGCGTGGGCGGGGTTGTCGGCCTGGGCCTTTTCGATGATCGCCACCAACTGCAGGTAGGGAAACTCGCGGCAGAAGGCCGGCAACCAACCCATCGCCGCCTGCATGCCACCGCGCAGGTCGATCAGCGCCACACGGACGCTATCCTGCTTCGTCTGCCGACGTAGTTGATCCGGATCCTCGACACCGACGATCTCCCAGAAGAACGATTCGGTTATGCGCCGAACCTCCTGGATCGCTTCCTGCCCGCGCAAGCTGAGCATCGGCAGGCGCCGGAATGTGCAACTGTCACGACTCATGGCAGCGGTTTCCTCGGAACATCCATACACCGAGCCCCCTTTGGATCCAGGCCGACCGACGGGCGGGCGGTCAAGAACCGTGATCCCATATCATTACTGTATGCCTTTTCCTGCAAATTGCTCATTTTTTGACCAGTGCCGGATTCCATACCGGCGGTGACGACATCGTGGGTCGCGTTTTCCCCGCACCCGGCAATCCCATACACTTGCCCTTTCCCGACCGCCCCTCTTTGCGACGACACGGTAGACACGACGTCTTGACTGATTCCACGGACGCCCACGCCCCGATCACGCCCGGCTTTATCGTGCTGCAGGGAAACCGGCTCGAAGGCCTGAGGGATCTGCTGGTCGAATGGCTGGGCCGTGCACCGCTCGCGCCGTTGGAAGACGAGCGCATTCTGGTGCAGAGCAACGGCATGGCGCAGTGGCTGCGGCTGGCCCTCGGCCGCTCCCGTGGCGAAGGCGGGCATGGTGGTGGATTGGGCATTGCCACCGCCATGGACCTGTTGCTACCGGCCCGACTCCAGTGGCAGTGCTACCGGGCGGTGCTGGGCCGCCAAAACGTGCCCCCGGAAGCGCCACTGGACAAACCTCGCCTGACCTGGCGGCTGCTGCGGCTGCTGCGCGATCCGTCGATCACCGCCGATCCGGTCTTCGAGACGTTGTCGCACTACATCGACGGCGACGAACACCGCGCCTACCAGCTCGCCGCCCGTCTGGCCGACCAGTTCGATCAATACCAGGTCTACCGCGCCGACTGGCTCGAGCGCTGGGCCAACCACGAAGCCACCCTGCCCGGTCCATTGGGCGAAGCCCCGGCGGTGCCAGCCGGTTCCAGCTGGCAACCGGCCCTGTGGCGCGCGATCCTGAACGACCTGAGCGATCAGCCGCCCCAAGCCGACGAGGACCGCGTTCCAACCGGGTATGCCGGCCGGGCGCTGGTGCATCAAGCGTTCCTGGAGCAAGCCGCCCGCCAAACCGAATGCCCAACCGATCTGCCACGTCGTATCGTGGTCTTCGGCGTCTCCGCCCTGCCCCCGCAGGTGCTCGAGGTGCTCGGGGCCATCTCGCGCTGGACCCAGGTGATCTTCTGCCTGCAAAACCCCTGCAAGCACTACTGGGGCGACATCGTCGAGGACCGGCACCTGTTCAAGGCCGCGTACCGACGGATCACCGAACGCAAGATCGACGCGAACCTCGATGATCATGCCCTGCACCAGCATGCCCACCCGCTGCTGGCCTCCTGGGGCAAGCAGGGACGCGACCTGGTCCGGCTGGTCGACGAATTCGACCAAGCGCCCGACCAGGCACCCCAGCGGGCGCAAGGCGGCGAAGCGCTCAACATCGACCTGTTCGACGACCCCCAGCCGACGCACCTGCTCGGCCAGATCCAGGCCGACCTGCTCGACCTGCGCCCGATGCGGGAAATCGAGGCCGAGCAACGCCGGGTCGATCCCGCGGATGCCTCGCTGCGATTCACGGTCGCCCACAGCCCGCTGCGGGAAGTGGAAATCCTTCAGGATCAACTGCTGGCGGCCTTCGATGCCGATCCGGGGCTGCGCCCGCGCGACGTGATCGTGATGGTCCCCGACATGGCCGATTACGCTGCGGCGATCAACGCGGTCTTCGGACGTATCGACCGGGACGATCCGCGCTACCTGCCGTTCGCCATCTCCGATCGCCCCGAGCGCGAGACCCACCCGATGCTGCGCGCGCTGGACACACTCCTGCACCTGCCCGAGGCCCGCCTGACGGCGAGCGAGGTGATGGATCTGCTCGAGGTGGACGCGTTGCGGGCGCGCTTCGGTATCGTCGCCGACGATGTCGCCCTGTTGCGCCACTGGATCGAGACCGCGGGTATTCGCTGGGGACTCGATGCCGAGCATCGCCCCGAGTTCGGCCTGCCGGCGGGCATCGAGCAGAACACCTGGCGGTTCGGCCTCGAGCGCCTGCTGTACGCCTATCTCGCCGGCCCGGAAGACGACTGGGAAGGCATCGTGCCGGTGGAGGGGATGGACGGCATGAGCGCGGCGGTGATCGGGCCGCTGTACACGCTGGTCGATGCGCTGGGACGCTGGCGCCATACCCTGGCGCAAGCCCATACCCCCCAGGGTTGGGCCGACTTCTTCGCGGAACTGCTGGCTACATTCTTTGACCCCGACGCCATCCCGCCCGACGAAGACGAGGCCAATCCGCTGACAACACGCGAGTCGGCATCCAAACTGCGCGATCGCGTGCTGGATGCCACCACCGGCTGGCTCGAGGATTGCCGCTCGGCCGCGTTCGATCAGCCCATCGGCATCGAGACCGCCCGCAGCGCCTGGCTCGACCGCCTCGACGAGCACCGCCTCAACCAGCGATTCCTGGTCGGTGCGGTGAACTTCGCCACGCTGATGCCAATGCGCGCCATCCCGTTTCGCCAGGTCTACCTGCTCGGGATGAGCGACGAGGCGTACCCGCGTCGCCAGCCGGCAGCCGACTTCGACCTGATGAGCGGTCGCTACCGCCCCGGCGACCGGTCGCGGCGCGAGGATGATCGCTACCTGTTCCTGGAGGCCCTGCTCTCCGCCCGCGACCGGCTCTGGCTCAGCTGGGTGGGCCGCGATATCCGCGACAACCATGAGCGGCCGGCATCGGTGCTGATCAACCAGTTGCGCGATCACATCGACCGAGGTTGGTCAGTCGCCGGCCGCGGTAATCAACTGGGTAATGACCTAGAGGGCACGACCTCGTCGACACTGACGACCGAACATCCCCTGCAGCCATTCAGTCGCGACTACTTCACCCCGGGACGCCCCGAGCTGTTCAGCTACGCCCGCGAATGGCATCAGGTGCACGATGCCCCGCCACCCGGCCCAAACGAGGCGAGCGCCGAGCAAGGTGACGAGGCGTCCGCGCCCTCACTGGCCGACCTCTCCCTGCTGCTGAAAAAACCCTGGCGGGTCTATCTCGGTCGCCACCTCGATGTGCCGCCACGCCGGCAGATCAGCCTGCCGGAAGACGACGAGCCGTTCGCGCTGGATGCGCTGGGGGAATCGCAACTCAGCGCCCAGCTGCTCGATCGCATGGTTACCCGCCTGGGCGGCCAGCCGATGGAAACATGGACGCCCGAGCTTCTCGAGCAACGTCTGCCCGAGTGGATTGCCGGCGCCCTGCAGCACATCGCCGGGAGCGGCCAGCTGCCCCTGCCGCCCTTCGATGAGTCGCTGCGCCGCGAACACGGCGAGGCGGTCGGCCGACAACTGCGGACCTGGGCGGCCTTCCAGATCCGCTACCCCGATACCCTGGCGGCCTTCCACCCGGCCGAGCACCTTGCTGGGGGTGACGAGCCGGTGCTGACCGGCGAGATCAGCGATATCCGTCTCGGTGACGACGGGGCGGTCCGGCTCAAGCTCGTTCCGGGCGCCTTGCACAAGGGCAAGGAGCTGAAATGGCATCGCCTGGTGGGCGAATGGCCCTACCACCTCGCCGCCCAACTCTCCGGCCGCCCGGTGACCACCTTTCTGATCAGCGAATCCGATGCGCACAAGGAAACGCTCAGCGAACGCCCGGTCGCGATGCAACCACTGGCGCCGGAAGACGCCCGCGAGCACCTGTTGGCCTTGATCGCCTGCTGGCACCGCGCCATCAGCGCGCCCTTGCCGGCCGAGCCACGCACCCAGATCGCCTGGTTGACGGCCAAGGACGATTTCAAGCGTCGAAGTTCAGCGCGGGCGGCCTTCGAGGGCACCACCCAATACGATGCCGACCTGACGCGCCTGTGGCCCGCGTTCGACACCCTCGCGGCGCAGCCCGATTTCGACGTGATCGCCCAGGGTCTCTACCTGCCGCTGGCCCGATCCACCCGCGGCGAACACCAGAAAGCCCTGCTGACCGAGGGAGAGGCATGAACCAACTCGACCCGATCACCTTTCCCCTGGAGGGCAGCCGCCTGATCGAGGCCAGCGCCGGCACCGGCAAGACCTTCACCATCTCGCTGCTCTACCTGCGGCTGGTTTTGGGCCATCGCGCCCCCGAGCAGCGCAATGCCCGACCGCTCACCCCACCGGAGATCCTGGTCAGCACGTTCACCGAGGCGGCGGTTGCCGAACTGCGCGACCGGATCCGCAGCCGCCTGCAGCAAGCCGCGTGGCTGTTTGCCGGCACCCAGACCCCAGCGCAGGTCGACCCGCCACTGCGCCATCTGTACGAGGAATTCACCGAGACGGAACGGGCTCAGGGCGCCTTTCTGCTGCAACGTGCCGCGGAATGGATGGACGAGGCGGCCATCTTCACCATCCACGGTTTCTGCCAGCGCATGCTGCGCGAGCATGCCTTCCACAGCGGCGCCCTGTTCGAACAGGAACTGCTTACCGATCTCGACCCGGTGATCGGTGACGCCGTCCGCGACTTCTGGCGCACCCACGGCTACCCGCTGGCACAAACCGACGATCGCCTTGCCCAGCAGTTTGCACGGCTGGTAGACACGCCGGGCAAGCTCAAGGGTCGGATCAGGGACCTGATCAAGCGCGACGGCAGCCCGCTTGCGATCGGTGCGGTGACGGCCGCGTCCAGCCGTGATCTGCCGGCCCCGGCCGAGTTGCTCGACCGCCTGGCAGACGATCAGAAACGAGCCGAGACGGCCGAGGGCCGCGCCCGCCAGGCCTGGCTGGCCGATGCCGGGGCGGTCCACGCGCTCTGGCATGCGGTGCGCGAGGGCTTGAACAAGACGAGCCATCCGGAGCAGGAAACGGCCGAGGCTCTTCAGACGTGGCTAGAGCACATCGATGCCTGGGCCGCCGGCGAGGGAACGCTCACCGACACCGATCGGCGGAAGCTCGCCGCGTCGAAGACGAAAAAGGGCCACGAGCCGCCGGTGCACCCCGCGCTGGATGCGATCGCCGACTGGAAGAAGGCGCTGGAAGGACTCGATCGGCAAGCGAAGGAAATCAAACCCATGATCGAGGGGTTCGCCGCCCTGTGGATCCGCGAACGCGTCGCCCATCTGCTCGCCGTCCGACGGGGCATGGGCTTTGATGACATGCTGATCCAGATGCGCGAGGCGGTGGATACAACGCGCAATCCGAATGCCCGAGGGATGATCGAGGCGGTTCGCACCCAGTACCCGGTGGCCCTGATCGACGAGTTCCAGGATACCGACCCGCTGCAGTACGCCATTTTCTCGGCCATCTACCCCCTAGGTGAGGCGCCACCGGAGTCGGACGAACACGCCATCGTGCTGATAGGCGATCCCAAGCAGGCGATCTACAGCTTTCGCGGCGCCGACATCCACAGCTACCTCTCCGCCCGGAAGGCCACCGAGGGACGGCACGCCAGCCTGCCCCGCAACTTCCGCTCGACCAAGCCGTTGGTCGGCGCGGTCAACCACCTGTTCACCATCGCCGACCAACACCCCGACGGCGCCTTTCGCTTCGCGGCCGATGGGGCTCAATCCCCGTTACCCTTCGAACCTGTCCAGGCCAAGGGACGTGACAGCCGCCTGGTCGACGATCGGCGTGAGGGCACGGTGCCCGCCCTGACGCTATGGACGTCGCCGCCGGAAGAGCAATGGACCAGCGGTGTGTTCCGCGAGCAGCTGGCGGTCCGCGCGGCCGGCGAGATCGCCGCAATGCTCAATGCCGGTCAGGCGGGCACCTACGGTTTCGAAACCGACGACGGGCAACGGCAAGGCATCGAGCCACGCGATATCGCCGTCCTGGTGCGCAAGCAGGAGGAAGGCAAACTGATGCGCCGCGTGCTGGCGGATTTCGGGGTGCCGGCGGTGTTCCTGTCGGAACGCTCGTCGATATTCGACTCGACCGAGGCCGCCGACATGCTGATCTGGCTCGAGGCACTGGCCGAGCCATCCCGCAGCGATCGCATCCGCCAGGCGGTCGCCACGGCCAGCATGGGCTTGCCGCTGGACGAACTGGAAGCACGACTGCGTGACGAGACGCGCTTTGATGCCATCTGCCAACAATTTCACGAGTGGCACCACACCTGGCAATCACAGGGGGTGCTCGCCGCGGTCATGGCGCTGTTGCATCACTTCGCCATCCCGGCCCGACTGCTGGAGGCGGACGAACGCCAGAATCACCGCGGGGAGCGCCGCCTGACCAATCTGCTGCACCTGGCCGAATGGCTGCAACAGACCGATCAGGACGTCGACGGCGAGACCGCCCTGATCCATCGACTGCACCTGGCCGTGACCGAGGGCGCCGCCGAGCAGGAAATTCGCCTGGAGCAGGACAGCGCCATGGTGCGGATCGTGACCATCCATGGCTCCAAGGGGCTCCAGTATCCGGTGGTGTTCCTGCCGTTCATCGCCCTGCTGGGTACCGAAAAGGCCAAGTCCGATGAGCCCACGCGTCGACATCGAGACGATGGAGCCGTCTGGGACATGGCGCCCGACAAGGAGGCGACCGAGCGCGCGACGCAGGAATCGATTGCCGAATACATCCGCCTGTTCTACGTCGCGATGACCCGGGCCGAATATGCCTGCTTGCTCGGGGCCGGGCCGGTCAAGGTCGGCAACGCCAAACGCTTCAATCCCGGCAAGAGTGCCTTCGGTCAGTTTCTCGGCTTTGAGGCCGATGAGACCTGTGAACGTCCCGACTATCTCGATCGGCTGGCCCGATGGGCCGACCACCCGGCCATCGAGATCGAGGCCGTGCCCGAACCGCGCGATCCCGGCGTCCATCGTTTCACTCCGCCACCGGAGCCCCAACTCCACGGGCCGCGGCACCCCCATTTCGGCGCCTTCGAGCCATGGTGGATCTCGAGCTTCTCCGCGCTCACTGCCTCGATCGGACACGCCACCCCTCTGCCCGCCCCGGAGGCCGCCCGCGACGAAGTCCGCCTCGAGACGCAGAATGCGCCTGAAAACACGGCGGCCGACTCCCAGCCCACGCCCACGCCGGTGGGCATTCACGCCCTGCCCCGCGGCGCGCAGATCGGCACCCTGTTGCATGATCTGATCGAGGCAATCGCCGACCAGGGCTTCAGCGAGTTTGGCGGGCAGCCCGAAAAAGTCCGCCGATTGCTGTCCCGCACGCCCCATCCCGGCCTGCGAGAGCTCGGGGACGACCAGATCGAGACCGTCGCCGCGCTGCTCGACACCCTGCTGGCCAGCCGATGGCAAATGCCCGGCGACCGCGATCAACTCGCCCTCGCCGAGCAGTCGCATTACCAGGCGGAAATGGAGTTCTGGTTTGCGGTGGACGGGGCCGATCTCGGCCGACTCGACCGCCTGGTGCGCGAACACGTCGCCCCGGGCCGGGAACGGCCCTCGCTTTCCGGCCAGGCGATCAACGGCATGCTCAAGGGCTTTATCGACCTGACCGTCGAGCATCAGGGGCGCTATTACCTGATCGACTGGAAATCCAACTGGCTGGGGCCGGATCAAGCGGCCTATACCCCCGAGGCACTGGAACAGGCCATCCTCGCGTCGCGCTACGACTTGCAGTTCGTGCTGTATCTGGTTGCCCTGCATCGGCATTTGTCCGACCGCTTGCCAGACTACGACTACGATCAGCACGTCGGTGGCGCCGCCTACGTGTTCCTTCGGGGCATCCGCTCGGCCTCCGACACGCCGGACAATGCCGGCATCTACACCTGTCGACCGTCCCAGGATCTGATCGAGGCGCTCGATCGGCTGTTTTCCGGTGACGAGGAGGCCGTGGCATGACCCAACATCCTGCCCTGACCGATCACGTCGCATTGCGTGCCCTGCTCGATCGCTGGGTCGCTGCCGGCTGGTTGCGACCGATCGACCGCGCGGTTGCCGGTTTCCTCGCTCACCGCGCGCCCGAGGCCGCGCCGCTGGCGCAGCTGGCCGCCGTGCTTGCCAGCCACCAGGGTGGCAGCGGCCATGTCTGTCTGGATCTGGCGGCGGTGCGGGAAAACCCCGACTTCACCCTGCGCATGCCACCGGCCGAACCCACCGGGGGAGCCGGCCGGGAAGCCGACACACCCAGCGCTGTCCTCGCCGGCATCGACCTGGCCGATTGGCGACGGGCATTGGCCGATCATCCGGCGGTGTCCACCCGGCGCTGGCAGAACGATCAAGAGGATCACGACGGCAGGCCGTTGGTATTGGTGGACACCGATCGGCCGCAGTTCTACTTGCGTCGGTACTGGCGCGTCGAGGGCCGCGTGGCCGATGGCCTTGCCAACCGTCGCGCGGTGGACCGGCCGTCGGCTCACCAAATACGCCCGGTACTCGACGCCCTCTATCCCGGCAGCAACGACACCGAGGCGACCGACTGGCAGAAGGTTGCCTGTGCGTTGGCGGCACACCAGCCGTTCTCGATCATCACCGGCGGTCCGGGCACCGGCAAGACCACCACGGTGGTCCGCTTGCTGGCCGCGCTGACCTCGCTGCACCTGCACCGTGAAAACGGCGCTTGCCTGCCGCGGATTGCCCTGTGCGCACCGACCGGCAAGGCCGCCGCGCGGTTGGCCGAATCCATTGGCGAGAAGGTGGGCGAAATCGCTGCGATCCGCGCTGGCGGCTTTGACGCCGCGCACTGGCCGGCCGTGGCCGCGCACCTCCCCGACGAGGTGCAGACCATCCACCGCCTGATCGGCACCCGTCCGCTGGCGGAAAAGCCCCGGCATCACCGGGACAACCCGCTCGATCTCGACATTGTCGTGGTCGACGAGGCCTCGATGGTCGGCATGGAGTTGATGGGCCAGCTGGTCGATGCCCTGCCCGCGCGGTGTCGCCTGGTGATGCTGGGCGACAAGGACCAGCTCGCCTCGGTCGAGGCCGGCGCCGTACTGGGTGAGCTTTGTCGCCACGCCGAGAGCGGGGATTACCCCGAGGCACTACGCGACTACCTGCAGGCGGCCAGCGGTCAGCCGGTCCCGAATCACAGCACCGGCCACACCATCGATCACCCCGCCGGCGAGGCGTCGCCAGGGGACCGGGACGACCCGGTTGCCGCGCGTATCGCCACGCTGCGCGTCTCGCATCGCTTCGGCGAGGACAGCGCCATCGGTGCATTGGCGCGAGCCGTGAATCGGGGCGATCTCTCGGGAGCGCTCGAGGTGCTCGAGCCCGCCGATGACGATCAGCCCCCCGGCGAGGTCGACTGGTTGCTCGACTGCCCCGGCGCGGCACACGCCGACCGATTCGCTGCTCGGGTGGTCGACGGATTGCGCCCCTGGCTGTCGATGATCCACGCGCAGCCGGACGGCTTCGACCCGGAATCGCCCGAGCACCAGGCCACGGTGGTCGAGCTGTTCCGTCGCCACAACGCATTCCAGCTCCTTTGCGCCCTGCGGCGGGGGCCGTCCGGGGTCGAGGGGCTCAATGCCCGCGTCCAGGACTGGCTGGCACGCGAGGGGCTGCTGCCCGCCACCGATCGGATCGGGCGTTCAACTGCCTGGTACTCCGGGCGTCCGGTGATCGTGACCCGCAACGATGCCCAACTGGGTCTCGCCAATGGCGACATGGGACTGACGCTGCCGACCCGTTTGGAAAATGGTGACGTCGGCCTGCGCGTGGTGTTCCCGGCCCCGTCCGACGCCGGGCAACCTGACCAGCCCGGGCGACCCGGATCGCATTTTCACTGGATCAGCCCGGCACGCCTGTCCGAAGTCGCGACGGCATTCGCGCTGACTGTTCACAAGTCGCAGGGATCGGAATTCACCCGGGTGGCCATGGTCATGCCCGAGCGCAGCAACCCGATCCTGACTCGCGAGCTGCTCTACACGGCCATCACCCGTGCCAAGCAGCGCTTCACCCTCGTCTCGCCCGTCCGATCGGGGGATGCCCCCCAGCAGCAGGCGACGGCGGTGCTGCAAAGCGCGGTGAGCAGCGTGACCCGTCGCTCGGGCAACCTGCGGCGACGGCTGATGTCTCGTCTGATCGACGCCAACAGCGACGAGATCGAGTGGCGCAAGAACGATTGAGCCATTAGGCTAGGCTTCCCCTTGCCCCACATCCACGCCGACGGACAGACGCCATGCGCTTGACCCAGGATGATCGCGGCCTCAATTTCGTGATCCGCAGCTTTTCCGAGTCTCACGTGACGGTCAACGACCGGCAGCTCGAGCAGAGTTTTCTCCTCACCCCGGAGAACCTCGAGGCAGAGGTGTCGGTCGACGACCTCGACGCGCTAGCCACCGAGGGTGAATCGCTGCTGCTGCGCGACGACCCCGAAGTGATCATCATCGGCACCGGCAGTCGCACCCGCATGGGCCCGGCTGCCCTGTCGGCGACCCTGATGCGCCGAGGCGTGGGCATCGAATACATGGACACGGCGGCAGCGCTGCGCACCTATACCGTGCTCGCCTCCGAGCTGCGCCGGGTGAGCCTGCTGGTGCTGTTCTGATTTCCCCTGATTCCTTTACAAATTCTGGCTGGACAAGATTCCCGAATGACTGAAACCCTGATCCCCGGCAAGGAAGCGCCGCTCGAGGACACCATCGCCCGCGTCCAGCATCGCCTGACCGAACTCGGCTTCGAGATCGAGCCCAGCCTGTGGCGCAACCCGCTCCCCAACTGTTGGTCGGTCCACATCAAGGATCGAGGCTGCCCGGCCCTGTTCACCAACGGCAAGGGGGCGACCCGCGAGGCGGCACTGGCCTCCGCGCTGGGTGAGTTCGTCGAACGACTGGCCTCGCAATACTTCTTTGCCGACTTCCACTGGCACCGCGAGTTGGCAAGCGTCGATGGCGGCACACTGCACGACCCGGCCGAGCGCTGGTTCACCCTGGAACGCCCGGGGGAGCGTCCCGATGGATTGCTCGACGACCGTCTGTGGAGCTTCTACGGTGGCGACACGCTCGAAACCACCGCCGACTGGGCCGATCTCAACAGTGGCGAGAGTGATCGGCTCTGCGCCTTGCCGTTCGTGCGCCAGCGCGACGGGGCCACCATCTACTTCCCGGTCAATGTCGTCGGCAATCTCTACGTCTCCAATGGACTGTCGGCCGGCAACACGCTGGCCGAAACCCACACCCAGGGGCTGTCGGAGGTGTTCGAGCGCTCGGTCAAGGAGCAGATCATCACCGAGGGCATCGCGCTGCCGGAGATCCCCACGGAGATCATGGAGCGCTTCCCGGCCAGCCTCGCCTCCCTGGAGGCACTGAACGAGTCCGGTTTCGCGGCGCGGGCCTTCGACGCCTCGTTGGGCGGACGCTTCCCGGTGATCTGCGTGCTGCTCTACGACCCGCAGACCGGCGGCGTGTTCGCCTCATTCGGCGCCCATCCGCGCTTCGACGTGGCACTCGAGCGCACGCTCACCGAACTGGTCCAGGGCCGCGATCTCGACGACCTGCACGCCTTCCCGGCGCCGACGGCCGACCAGGATCTGGCCGCCGATCCCGACAACATCGAGCTCCATTTCATCGACTCCTCCGGCATCCTGCCCTGGCAGATGCTGCGCGACGAGCCGGACTATCCGTTCACGCCCTGGGGCATGGATGCCGCGGACGTCGCCGACATGACCCGCCACGAGCAGAACGTCGAATACGAAAAGGCGCTGATCGCCACGTTCCACGAACTCGGCCACGACGTCTACATCGCCGATTTCGAGCACCTGGGCCTGCCGGCCTGCCGGATCCTGGTGCCGGATGTCTCCGAAATCTACCCGGTCGAGGAATTGATCGAGCGCAACAACAACCAGGGCCTTCGGCTGTTGCCCTACTTCCAGCGGCTCGACCGACTCACCCCCGAGGAAAGCGGGGCATTTGCCGAGGCCATCGCCGACCTCGCCCTCGATCCGTTGACCCCGGTGACCGACGTCATCGGGCTGTGCGCCGGGCCGGAATCGGTCTGGGCCGGCACGCGCATCGGCGAGATCGAGGTGCTTGCCCGCCTGCATGCCGAGGCAATCAACCCACGGGAGCCCGAGGAAATCGGCATGGATATCGATTGGCTGGCCAGTGTCCCGCCGCTGCCCGAACAACGACAGCAGCGCTACCGGGCCGCCCAGGTGCTGTGGCAACTGCAACAGGAGGCGGGACTGACGGCGCAAGCGACCCGGCAGTCGCTCGCCGCCCTGTTCCCGGGTGACCTGGTCAAGGAGGCGGGACAGGTCCTCGCCGGGCAATGGGGCTATCATCCCCTAACGGCGCTGGAGCCGGGTTTTCGCAACGAACCCCGCCACGCGGCACTGATCGAGGCCTACCGGCGCGCCTATCAGGCAAAACTGGATCGAAGCAACTGAGCAAGGAGCACTGGACGCGCATGGATGCCACAATCTGCCCTAGCATCATCGATCGCACCGGCTCGGTCGTGGTCGGCCAGCGCCCGGCGATTCGCAAGGCATTGACCTGCATCCTGGCCGGTGGTCACCTCTTGATCGAGGATCTGCCCGGCCTGGGCAAGACCACCCTCGCCCACACCCTCGCCCAGGTGCTCGGCCTGTCGTTCAAGCGACTGCAATTCACCGCCGACATGCTGCCGGCGGACGTGGTGGGCAGCTCGATCTTCCAACCCGGTGGTGCCTCGGCCCCATCGGGTTTTCGCTTCATGCCCGGCCCGGTCTTCACCCAGATGCTGCTGGCCGACGAGATCAACCGCGCCCCACCCAAGGTGCAGAGTGCCCTGCTCGAGGCCATGGAAGAGCGGCAGGTCTCGGTGGATGGCAAGCGCTACCCGTTGCCGGCGGTCTTCTTCGTCATTGCCACGCAAAACCCGCTCGACCAGGCGGGCACCTACCCCCTGCCCGAATCGCAGCTGGATCGTTTCGCGATGGTGATCCGTCTGGGCTACCCCGATGCGGAGACCGAGCGGGAGATGCTGCTTTCCGGCGGCGGGCGCGCGCACCTGGCCGAGGTCGAACCGATCGTCGATGCCGAGGGGCTGCAAGGCTTGCGGGCACAGGCGGCTCGCGTGCATGTCGCGACACGGATTGCCGGCTACGTGCAGTCGCTGCTGGCGGCCAGCCGCGAGGCGCCGGAGTTCCGCGTCGGGCTCTCGCCACGGGCGGGGCTGATGCTCCTGAACCTCGCCCGTGCCTGGGCCTTGATTGACCAGCGTGATCACGTCCTTCCCGACGATGTCCAGGCGGTGTTGCCGGATCTGGTCAATCACCGCGTCGGCATGGACGGGCATGACGGCCGCGATGCCGCCGATCTGCTGCTGGAACGCGTGCCGACCCCGTAGCCGTTCGTCGCGCCGAGCCATTCGTGACCCAGCAAACGCTTTCACCCCTGCAGATCCGACCGCGTCGATTCGGCCTGGGCCTGGCGATCATCACGACGGCCATGCTGCTCGCGGCGATCAACTACGGCAACAACCTGATCTTCCTGATCGCCTTCATGATGATCGCCCTGATCATCAACAGTGCCTGGCAGGGCTGGCGCGCGCTGTCCGCGGTGCAACCCCGCGTCATCCCGCCTGGCATGCGTGCCGCCGGCGAGCCCGGTACCGTTTCCCTCGAACTGACCAGCCGCGCGACCCTGCCGCCACTGCAGATCGACGCCGGACTCGAGGAAACCGCCGTGCATACCGACTTTTCCCCGGCGGGTGCCACCACCGTTGCAATGACCCTCCCGGGTGAGCCGCGCGGCTATTTGCCGCTGCCGGACATCACCCTCGCGACACCATATCCGCTCGGGCTGTGGACCATCCGACGCAGCCTTTCCCCGACAATCGGCCAATGGGTTCATCCCGCCCCGGTCGAGGGGATCGACCGGGGCCAACGGACAGAAAGTGACGACTCGGGTGACCAGGCAAGCCTGGAGGGCGATCCGACGCGCCTGCGCAGCTACCATCCCGGTGACCCGATCCGGCATGTCGTGTTCCGGCACTACGCGAAGACGGGCCACCTGCTGACCCGTCACCCGGAGGCGGACAGCGAGCGGCCCGACCCCGAACTCATCGATTACGCGGCATTCGCCGGGCCTCGCGAGACACGGCTGTCGGCCATGACCGAGCGCCTGATGGCCCTCAACCGGGCTCAACGGCCCTGGGTGCTGCGCCTGCCCGGGGAGGGCGATCTGACCGCCTCGGCGAGCGCGAACCTCGCCCAGCGATACCAAACGGCACTGCAGCGATTGGCGCGTTTTGGTCGTGAACGCGATGCCCAGGGCTTCGACCACCCCGCCCCCGGGGAGACGGTCTGATGGCGCTGGCACGACTCGACCCGTTGCTCTGGCTGGTCCTGGTCGGCTCGGTTGGGCTGCTCTTGCCCCATCTGCCCTGGACAGTGCTCCCGATCGTCATCGTGGCGTTCGCCTGGCGGCGGGTGCATGAAGTGGGCGGCCTGCCCTTGCCGCCGCGCTGGATGTTGCTGCTCCTTGCCGCGGCGAGCACGGCCGTGGTGGTCCTGCATTTCCACGCCCTGTGGGGCCGGGATGCCGGGGTGGCCCTGCTGGTGGTGGCCGCCGGTCTCAAGTTGCTGGAAACCCACGAGGCCCGCGACCAGTACGGCGTATTGCTGCTGGCCTTCTTCCTGCTGATCAGCGTGCTGTTGTTCGATCAGGCGATCGTGATTTTCGCCCTGGTGATGGCCCTGTTCTGGCTGTTGGTGGGCGCCTGGATGGGGATCAGCCAGCCGGCCGGCCCGACGGGACACCATCTCGGCCAGCGCTTGCGTGAATCCGGGCGCCTGCTGCTGATCGGCCTGCCGTTCACCCTGATCCTCTTTGCCCTGTTTCCCCGCCCGCCGGGTGCCCTGTGGGGCGTTCAGCAGCCCGGTGGTCAGGCGCAGACCGGGCTCTCCGAGCAGATGCGCCCGGGGCAATTCGATCAGCTCGCCGAGGATCCCAGCCCCGCGTTCCGGGTGCGGTTCGACGGTACGCCCGTTGCGCCCGAGCAGCGCTACTGGCGCGTGTTCGTGATGAGCGGTTTTGCCGAGGACGACCCGGAGAGCTGGATCGCCGACCCAGCCATGGGCTCGCCGCGCGTGGAGACAATCGACGAATCGCGCGTGGCCTATCAGGTCACCCTGGAGCCGACCGGCGCCCGTCAACTGCCCAGCCTCGCCGCTGCCATCGAAACACCGCCCAGAAGCCGGCTTGACGGCAATCTGGTGGTCCATCGCGAACGACCGGTCGACGATCGTCTGCGGTATCGACTGACCTCGGCACTGGATTACCGGCTCGACGTCGGCAGCCTGCCGCGCTTTCGCCGTCAGCAATACCTCGCGCTCGGCGGCCTGAACCCCTTGCTGACGGACCTCGCCGATGACTGGCGCGATCAACCGCCCGCCGCGCGCATCGAACTGGCCCTGGCCTATTTCCGCGACCAGCCATTCGCGTACACCCGCTCCCCCGGACGACGCGACGGCGCGGATCGGGCCGACACCTTCCTGTTCGAAACGCGACGCGGTTACTGCGCGGACTACGCCGATGCGTTCGTGCGCCTGATGCGCGCGGCCGACGTACCGGCCCGGGTGGTCACCGGCTACCAGGGCGGTGAGCTCAACGGCGACTACCTGGTGGTGCGCCAGTCGGATGCGCATGCCTGGGCTGAAGTGTGGACCGCGGATCGCGGCTGGCAGCGCGTCGACCCCACCGCCGCGGTGGCGCCCGAACGCATCGAAGAGGGCATCGCCCGCTCGATGGCCGGCGATGCCAGCCTGCCGGCCACCGTTCGGCGTGAGGAGGGTTCCCTTAGTCGACAGATGCGATTGCTGGTCGAGCAGATGGACAACCGCTGGAACCAGTACGTGCTCGGTTACGACGGGCGACTGCAACAGGAATGGCTCGGCAAGCTGGGCCTGGCCATGAATCATCCCGTCTGGCCGGCGCTGTGGGCACTGGCGCTTGCGATAACGGCGTGGTGGGGGCTGCTCGTACTGCTTGGCCGCCGGGAGCGTCGACGGCAGGCCGGCAGTGAGGTCGAATACCTCTGGACTCGGCTTCAGGATGATCTGGCACGCTTGGGCATCCATCGAGGCAACCCGGAATCCGAGCGCGCGCTGCTGCGCCGGGCGGCAACCACCCTGCCCTTCGCCGCCGAGGATCTGCGTCGAGTCGGTCAATTGCTGGAAGCGACCCGTTACGCGCGCTCGCCGAGTCGGCGCCAGTCGGCCTTGCTGACATCACGACTGGCCAACCTGCACCGACGACTGTTTTGGCGCAGCCGTTGGAAACGGCGGCGATCATGAAAGCCCTCGGGCCGAGCCGGCGACCGGTCCGGCGCAGCCATGGGGTTAATCCCTGTATTACCCCCGACTGACCCCCGGCCGACCCCGGCGGCCCGCTGGATCTAACCCTTGGCCCGGCGTTAGTGTTATACAATAACGTTTTGCCCTGGCACTGAATCCCACGGGAGAGCCGCCCCATGATTGTCGACCGTTTCCCGCTGCCCCGCCGGTTTGCGCCACGCCTCGTCGCCACCGGTCTCGCCTTCGTTGGCGCGTTCGTGGCCCTGAGCGCCCAGGCGGCCGCCCTGACCGTGGCCGTCTCGATTCCGCCACAGGCGTATTTCGTCGAGACCATCGGCGGTGAGCATGTCGACGTGCAGGTCATGGTGCCGGCCAACGCCGAGCCGGTCACCTACGAGCCGACGCCTCGACAGATGGCCGCCCTCTCCCAGGCCGAGCTGTACTTTTCCATCGGCGTGCCCTTCGAGAAGGGCTGGTTGCCGCGATTTCGTTCCGCCAACCCCGAGATGGCCGTCATCGACACCGTCGCAACCATTCAGCGACGGGCGATGGTCGCCCACCAGGGCCACGATCACGACGGGCATGATCACGATGCGGCCCCAGATGAGACGGCCCGTGACCCGCACGTCTGGCTGTCTCCCCCCCTGGTTCGCCTGCAAGCCGAGACGATTCGCGATGCCTTGATCGAGGCCGCCCCCGAACGGGCGGCCGACTTCCATCGTGGCTTTCGCCGGCTTGCCGAACAGATCAATACACTGGACAACGCCATTCTCGACGCCCTGAGCGGCATTGACCCGGACGCGCGACGGTTCCTGGTGTTCCACCCGGCCTTCGGCTACTTCGGCGCAACCTACGGACTCGAGCAGATGCCCATCGAGGTCGAGGGCAAGGAACCCGGCCCGCGGGAACTGGCCCGCATCATCCAGCAGGCGCGCGAGCATCAGATTCGGGTAATCTTCATCGAACCCCAGTTCGCCCAGGGTGCCGCCCGTACCATTGCACGGGAGATCGACGGCGAGGTGTTGACTCTCGACCCCCTCGCGCAGGACTGGCCCGCCGGCATGCGCGCGATTGCCGCCACGCTGGCCGAGGCCCTCGAGCAGACCACGCCGGCAACCGATACCACCCACGAAGGCCAGGAGCACTGATCCACTCCATGACGGCATCCGATTCTGATTCTGCTGCGATCGTCCTGGAAAACGTGAGTTTCCGTTTCGATCGCGAGCCCATCCTCGAGGCGATCGATCTGGTGATCCCACCCGGGGCATTCACCGTGATCGTGGGGCCCAACGGAGGCGGCAAGACGACCCTGCTTCATTTGATCCTCGGCCTTTACCACCCCAATGCGGGTTCGGTACGGGTTTTCGGCGACAAGCCCGGCCGGCACCCGGAGCGCATCGGCTACGTGCCGCAGCACGGCAATCTGGCGCCGGGATTCCCGGCCACCGTGGAACAGGTCGTCCTGATGGGACTGCCGCACGGCCGACGCCACGGGCCCGGTTTTCACGTCGACGAACGCGAGCGCGCACGGCAGGCCCTGGATCGCACCGGCATCCTGGAGCTGGCACAACGTCCCTTTGGTTCGCTCTCCGGCGGCCAGCGCCAGCGCGTACTGATCGCCCGCGCGCTGATTACCGAACCGGAACTGTTACTGCTCGACGAACCATTTTCCAATATCGACCCCTACGGGCGCGCCTGCATCCACGAGACCCTCGAAGACCTCGGCGGCACGCTCACCCGGGTGATGGTCAGCCATGATCTCGGCATTACCCGGCAGGCCGTCTCGCAGGTGCTCGCGGTCAACCGGTGGCTGGTCAGCGGCGAGGGGCCGAGCATCACCGAGGAGATGCTGGCACTGATGTACGGCCAGCATGGCGCGGATTGCCCGATGGGGCACGTCGCCCTGAACGCCCACCTGCCCTCCCAGGCGGCGTCCGCCAGTCAAGGAAGGGACGCGCCATGAGCCTGATGGAACTGCTTGGACAAGGCTTCGTCCAGCACGCGCTGACTGCCGCGTTCCTGGTCAGCATTGCCGCCGGCATCGTCGGCGCACTAGTAGTGGTCAACCGGCTGGTGTTCATGACCGGCGGTATCGCCCATACCGCCTATGGCGGCGTGGGCACCGCCATCTTCTTCGGCCTGCCGGTGCTGCCGGTCACCGGGGTGTTCACCGCGGCGGCGGCCGTGCTGCTCGGGGCACTCACCCGCCGCCGTCGCGAACGCACCGACACGCTGATCGGGGTGATCTGGGCGGCCGGCATGGCCCTGGGCCTGATCCTGGTCGAGCTCACGCCTGGCTACCAGGCCGGGCTGATGACCTACCTGTTCGGGTCGATCCTCACCGTCGCCACCGTCGATCTCTGGTTGATGGCCGGGATCGATGCCGTGATCCTGGGACTGGCGCTCTACTACTACCGTGACCTGCTGTCGTTCTCCTTCGACCCGGTCTATGCACGCACCCGCGGCATCCCGGTCACCGGGCTCTACTTCATGTTGCTGCTGCTGGTCGCCCAGACAGTGGTGATGATGATCCAGGTGGTCGGCCTGCTACTGGTGATCGCGCTGCTTACCCTGCCGCCCTACCTCGCCCAGCGCTACACGCGCACCCTGGGCGGGATGATGCTCCTGTCGGGCACCTTCAGCCTGCTGTTCTGCCTGGCCGGTCTGTACGCGAGTTACTGGTTCGATATCGGCTCGGGACCGGCGATCATTGCCACGGCCTGCGCGATCTATCTGGTCGTGGTGGGGTTCGAACGCCTCGCGCTGGCGTCCCGTCGCTAAGGTGTTTCCGGCGTACTCAGCCGAGGCCGCGCGCCTGGCGCTCGAGAAATACCAGGTGGTCGTCTACCTGGTCGCCGTGGCCGCCGGGCTGGGTATCGGGCTTAGCGCCCCACCCTCCGGCGCGGCACCCGAGTGGCTGATCTGGCCGCTGCTGGCCGCGCTGCTGTACGTGACCTTCACCCAGACCCACCTGGGCACCATCGGGCGGGCGCTGGGCGATCGACGCTTCCTTGCCGTCATGCTGGTGGTCAATTTCCTGCTGGTGCCAATCCTGGTCTGGGGGCTGACACGGCTGCTCATCGACGACCCCGTGCTGGCACTTGGGGTGTTCCTGGTGCTGCTGGTGCCCTGCACCGACTGGTTCATCAGTTTCTCGCAACTGGGCCGGGCGGACGTGCCGCGCGCGATCGCCGCGGCACCCGTGCTGCTGCTCGGACAGATCCTGTTGCTGCCGATCTACCTGTGGTTGTTCACCGCAAGCGATATCCGGGCCGAGTTGCCGGTCGCCGCCATGCTCGGCGCCTTCGTCTTGGTCATCCTGGTCCCCCTGCTGGCGGCCTGGTTCACCGATGTCGGCGGCCGGCGACACCCGCTACTGCGACGAGGCACGCAGGCGATGGCGTGGCTGCCGGTCCCGCTGCTTGCCGCCGTGCTCTTCACCATCATGCTCAGCCATGCCCCGCGGGTGATCGGCGACGTCGCGGGACTGTGGCCCGTCGCGATCGTCTTCCTCCTCTATGTCCTGATGGCACCCTGGGTCGCCGCAGCCGCCGGGCATCTGGGTGGGCTGGACGTGGCCGCCCGGCGCACGGTCGCCTTCAGTGCCGGCAGCCGCAACTCGTTCATGGTCCTGCCCATCGCCCTGGCCCTGCCGGCGGGACTGCAACCGGTCGTGGCCGTGATCATCCTGCAATCCCTGATCGAGCTCTTCGGCCTGATTGCCTACACGCGGCTGATCCCGGTATGGATTCGGTAGCCATCGGAACGGGCTGGGGAGGGCTGGGGAATTCCGGCTCCCGGGGACGGTCGAACCGGCACATGACCAACCGGGAGCCACGTTTGAAACCATTGATCCGCACGATAGGGCGTGCCGGCCTGTTGCTGAGCCTGAGCCTCGGCCTGGGCACGACCATCATCTCCACCGCCCTCGCCGATGGCATGGCCCGCTTTCAGACCGCGGACCGCTCGATGCCCGCGCTGACCTTCAGCTGGCAAACGCCCGAGCGCAGCCGGCTCGATACCCCCAACGAGACCGCACACGTGATCGCCGTCGAAGGCAAGGCCTGGGGCGTGGCGAGGGTCGCCGGACATCCGGTCGCCATGGACCTTGACCAGCTCGCCGCGTTGCTCGGGCAACCGACCGCCCTGGCGCGCCTGGGCCCGGACGCGGTCGTACCCAGCCAGATCACGGCGCTGGAGCCGACCGGCCAGACGGAGACGATCGCCGGTGTGACCGGCGAACGCTACCGGGTGAGCTGGATCGACAGCGAAGGCCGGGCCCGCATCGACGAGGCGGTGCTGACCGACGACCCGCTGGTGGTGGAAATGCAGGACGCCCTGCTGGGCGGGATGACGCGCGCCATTGCCCGCGGCACCGGCACCAGGGGTCACGAGGCAGCCCAACGGGAGCTCGAACGACGTGGACTGGCGGTGCTGCGGTTTGGCGAGGATTTCCGTCTCGAATCGATCTCCGGCGACTCCCAGCCCGATGAGCGCTTCGCCATGCCAAGCAAGCCGATCGATCTGCAGCAGCTGATGCGCGGGGTGATGGGGAACTGACCGCGGCGTCGCCGCGGTTCAGTCCGCCGTGGCAGCGACCCGGGCAGCCACCGCGTGGTGGGCGCGCCGCGCTATCTCGCTGCGGGTCTCGCCCGACTCCGGATAGATCGGCTCGAGCACGTCGATACGCGCCTCGATGCCGGGGGAGGAAAGCACCCGCCACAACGAGGGCCAGAGGCTTTCGTTGTCGATGAAAGCCGGCGCCGCCGTCCGCTTCCCCCGGGCGTCGTAATAACGCAGGGCGATCGGCACCACCGGACGTTCCATCTGCACGGCGGGACCCAGCAAGCGGGCGTGAAATCGGCGCACCATGTGACCATCGGTAGTCGTGCCTTCGGCAAACACCACGATCTGCCGGCCATGCGCAAGGCCGCTTGCCACCGCTTCACTCGCCGCTTCGCTCCCCCGGCCGCGCTCGATGAATTCCGTGCCGCTGAGCCTTGCCAGCCGACCGATCACCGGCCAACGACGAATCTCGCTCTTGGCGAGAAAGACCGTTCCCTCGCAGAGCCCGCCCAGCAAGGGAATATCCAGCCAGCTGACGTGGTTGGGGAGCCACAAACTCCCCCCGGGTGGCAGGTCGGCCAATCGGTCGAGGCCCTGCACGCGCACCCGCACCCCGAGCACACGACTTGCCCCATCCAGCCAGGCCCTTGCCTGTTCGAGACGGACCGCTTCGTCCAGCCGATCAAAGCGCCGGGTCCGCCAGAGCCCCGCCACGAAGTAGCACGCCAGGCGCAGACCACGACTCAATCCACGCACGGCGCGAATCATGCCGACGTCAGTGCCCCCGCGCGTCGGCTTCGGCCCGGGCAACGGCCACGACGGCGGCCCGCGCGTACTGCGCGCCGGAAACAAAGGTTAGGAGTGCGGCGATCATCAGCAGCCAGTAGCCGATCAGGTAGACGTCGATCACGCCGAACAGGGGGAAGTAGTAGAGCAGAAACAGGATGGCGAACATCTGTGCCGTCGTCTTGAGCTTGCCCAGGGACGACACCTTGACCGCTGCACTGATGCCGCGACTCGCCATCCATTCGCGCAGGGCGGAAACGAACACCTCGCGGCCGATGATCACGGCCGTGGCGATCACGATCGGCAGGTCGCCGTCACTGAACACCAGCAGGACCAGCGCCACGGTCACGATCAGTTTGTCCGCCACCGGATCGAGAAACGCGCCGAAGGCCGATTGCTGGTTCCAGCGACGCGCGAGATAGCCATCCAGAAAGTCCGTCAACGAGGCCAGACCGAAGATCCAGGCGGCCGCCGGGCGCGCGAATTCGGCCGGGGTGAACAGGAATACCACCACCATCAGCGGAATGGCCGCGATGCGCAGCCAGGTGAGCGTCATGGGTAGAGTCATGCGATCGCCTCCTGACGCGGTGGCCAGGTCGCGATGACCTCGCTCGATTCCGGCGTGAATCGCTCCAGGGTCAGGCCGTCACCCTCAAGCGAGACCAGCCAGCCGGCCTCGCCCCAGTCCCCGGTCACCACCCTGGGGCGACCGCCGGCAAGACGGTGGATCGCGGGACGATGGGTGTGGCCGTGGATTAGCCCGTCGGCGCCGGTCCGCTCGAGGATCTCGTCGACCGCCGCGGCGTTGACGTCCATGATGTCCTCGGGCTTGCTCGAGGACGCCGTGCGGCTCTTGTTGCGCAGGTCCTCGGCAATCGCGATGCGCTCGGGCAATGACCGGGAGAGGAAATCGCGGACGAAGGCCGGATCACGCAGCTGGGCGCGCATGGCCTGGTAGGCGGCATCGTCGGTGCAGAGCTCGTCGCCGTGGGTGAGCAACCAGCGGCGCCCGCCATGCTCGAGGACAGTCTGATCGGGGAGTTGCCTGGCACCGAGGCGCTCAAGCAACTGGCGACCGACCAGAAAGTCCCGGTTGCCCGGCTGGAACGTCACGGGGGCCGTCAAAGCAGCAAAGCGCTCGAGCCGCTCGGCAATCGCCGGATCAATGGGCTGATCGTCACCGATCCAGTAATCGAACAGATCACCGAGCAGGTAGACCGCCTCGGCGTGCTCGGCGCGTTCGAGAAAGGTGTCGAGCAACGCCAGCGTGCGTGGCTCGGGCTTCGCCAGATGCAGGTCAGCGATGATCAGTGTTTCGGCCATGACCGGGCACGTCTCCCAGGGAGGTCAATCGGGTCGTCAGAGGGGGTGTCAGGCGAGTGAAACCGTCAGTCGATGCGCTCGGCCTTGTCGATCAGCACGTCGTCGACCGGCACGTCCTGGTGGCCGTGACGGGACCCGGTCTGCAGCGTGGCCATCTTGTCGACCACGTCCATGCCGTTGACCACTTCGCCGAACACGGCATAGCCCCAGCCCTGCGGGGTTTCCGAGGAGAAATCGAGGAACGCGTTGTCGGCGAGGTTGATAAAGAACTGACTGGTGGCCGAATTCGGATCGGGGGTGCGCGCCATCGAGAGCGTGCCACGCTTGTTCTTCAGGCCATTGTTGGCCTCGTTTTCGATCGGTGCGCGGGTGGGCTTTTGCTCCATCTCCGGCGTCAGGCCACCGCCCTGGACCACGAAGCCCGGGATCACGCGGTGGAAGGTCGTGCCCGCGAAATGGCCCGAGTCGACATAGGCAAGGATGTTTTCCACCGTCTTGGGGGCCTTGTCGTCGTACAGGCCGATCTCGATGTCGCCAAGTCGGGTGGAGAAGCGGATCTTGCTGTTGATGTCACTCATGCGTTTTATCTCGTCTGTCGGGGCCGTTAAACTACCGCCTTTCCCGAAAGCCTGGCTTTCAGAAAATACGCCATTTCCAATGCAGAACAGTCTAACGACCTTCGACCCGGAATCGTAGCCAACATGCTCACAATCTATGACAGCGCCGCCCGCGCCAAGCGCGAGTTCACCCCGATCCGACCGGGCCATGTCGGCATCTACGTCTGCGGGATGACGGTCTACGATCGTTGCCACATCGGTCATGCCCGGGTGCTGGTCGTCTTCGACATGGTGGTGCGCTACCTCAAGGAGCGCGGTTTCGACGTCAACTACGTCCGCAACATCACCGACATCGACGACAAGATCATCGCGCGAGCCGCGGAGAACGCCGAGAGCATCGAGTCGCTGACCGATCGCTTCATCAAGCTGATGCGCCGCGATGCCGAGGCGCTGGGCTGCCTGCCGCCCACCTCCCAGCCGCGGGCGACCGAAAACGTCGACGAGATGGTCGCGATGATCGAGACCCTGATCGAACGCGGCAATGCCTATCGCGCTGACAACGGCGACGTCTATTTCGACGTCTCGACCTTCGAGCGCTATGGCTCGCTCTCCGGGCGCGACCCGGAGGACCTGCGCGCCGGCTCCCGGGTGGCCGTCGACGAGGCCAAGGACGATCCGCTCGATTTCGTGCTGTGGAAGCACGCCAAGCCGGACGAGCCGCAGTGGGACGCACCCTTCGGCGCGGGCCGGCCCGGCTGGCACATCGAATGCTCGGCCATGTCGACCGACGCCCTGGGCACCACCTTCGACATCCACGGTGGCGGTCACGACCTGATGTTCCCCCACCACGAAAACGAGATCGCGCAAAGCGAGTGCGCCACCGGTTGCCACTTCGTCAACTACTGGATGCACAACGGCTTCGTCCGGGTCGACGACGAGAAGATGTCCAAGTCGCTGGGCAATTTCTTCACCATCGAGGAGGTCACCCAGCGCTATCATCCCGAGGTGGTGCGACTGTTCATCCTCTCGAGCCACTACCGCAGCCCGCTCAACTACTCGGACCAGCACCTGGATGCCGCCCAGGCCAGTCTGTCGCGTTGGTACAGCGCACTGAAAAAAGTGCCGGCCAACGCCGAGCCGAATGCCGAGGTCATGGACGCCTTCCACGACGCCATGGACGACGACTTCAACACCCCGAAGGCCATTGCCTTGATCCACGAGCAGCTAAGCCTGGTGCACAAGATCGGCGAGGATGACAAGGAATCCGCCGCCCCGCACGCGGCCGCCATCAACGCGATGGGCGCGATCCTCAACCTGGGTCAACTCGACCCGGATGCCTTCCTGCACTGGAGTGCCGAAGGCGATCGCGAGGACACCCTCGACGATGCCGACATCAACCAGTTGATCGCCCAGCGCGCCGAGGCACGCGCGTCGCGCAATTTCGAGGAATCCGATCGCATCCGCGACCTGTTGCTCGACAACGGCGTCACGCTCGAGGACGGTCCTCAGGGGACCACCTGGCGCCGCCAGTAAGCCATCGCCCCAAAACGAAACGACGGGAACCACTTGCATTTTCCCGATCAATCAATAGCTTGAAGCTACCTTTTCATTCACGGTCGCCCCTTGCGGCGGCCGCTGTCAGCGAGCATCCATGAGCACACCGACTATCATCCGCCCCGAAGGCTGGCTGTATCACCTGTCGCACACCGACCTTGACGGCTACGGCGCGCAGTACATGGTCGACCAGACCGACCAGCGCTGCCACTTCTTCAATGCCGATTACCGCGACATCAACAACGCCATCGACGATATCGTTGCGCGCATCATCAAGGCCGGCGAACCGGCGGGCCTGTTGATCACGGATCTCAACCTGACGCTCGACCAGGCCAAGGCCCTCGACAAGCGGATCGGCAAGATGAAGGTCCCGGTCGAGCTGCAACTGCTCGACCACCACGCCACCGGCGCCGACTGTGCCGAAGCCTTTGACTGGTACTACCTCGACACCGACCGCTGCGCAAGCCTGCTGACCTTCGAGGCCGTGGCCGATCAGCTCGATGAGTCCAAGCGTGAACTGATGCGTCAACGCGCCGAGTTCATTGATGTCGGCGATCGCTGGCTGCGCGACCACGACGATTTCCGTCGGGCGATCTATCTGATCGGCCTGGTGATGCAGGACGATCACCTCGCCCCGCCGCTCAAGGACCTCAAGCGCGCCTATCGTTTCCACGTGATGGAGGCGTTCTTCCGCTCCCACGAATCGGGCGAATCGCTGGAGGCCTTCGAGCGTCAACTGTTCGACGCACGCAAGGGTTTCCTCAAGGGACGGGTGGAAAAGCGCATCTTCAACGACGAGAACCTGCCGCTGAACGACAAGTTCCACATGCTGTCGGCCTCGGTGCTCGACGAGGACTTCGTGCCGGTCCTGGAAATCGAGGGCGTGCGCACCGGCGTATTCTTCAACTGGCCGCACGACGTCTGGCGCGGCGTGATCATGGACATGATGGAAGTGCGTGGCCAGATCGACATGGCGATGGGCATCCGGGGCAATGGCCGGTTGTCGCTGCGCGCCAATCCCGGCGTCAACGCCGGCGATATTTCCGCACGCTACTTCGGTGGCGGCGGCCATCCGGGCGCCGCTGGTGGTGAACTCAAGGACACGCGCCTGCGCGATCTGGCCCATGCGGTCAGCGCCATCCAGAAGACCCTGGAGAAAACCCCGGCCGCCGGCGAACGATGAGCACGCCGATCATCACCCGGTCCGGCTTCAAGGCCCTCGAGGCCGAGCTGGACCGCCTCTGGCGCGTCGAACGCCGCGAGACGGTCCAGGCGGTTTCCGAGGCCGCGGCCCTGGGTGATCGTTCGGAGAATGCCGAGTACATCTACGGCAAGAAACGACTGCGCGAGATCGACCGACGCATCCGTTACCTGCAAAAACGCCTGCCCAACCTGAAGGTCGTCGACCGGGCCCCGGATGACACCGACAAGGTGTACTTCGCGGCCTTCGTCGAGATGGAGTGCGAGTCCCAGGCACTCGAACGCACCCTGCGCCTGGTCGGGCCGGACGAGCTCGATCCCTCGCGCGGCTGGATCAGCATCGACTCCCCGGTGGCCCGCAAGCTGATCGGCCGACGCCCCGGCGACGTGGTGCGACTGCCCGCCGGGGAAGACAAGGGCCACTTGCCCTGGGAAATCGTCGATATCCGTTACGACTGACCACGCGGTACGGTTGGCGGCAACCTCGCGGCGGCCGGACCGACGAGCCCCCCCAACGACGTTGGCAATTCGAGACGAGGTTCCCTACGCTTTCTCGACTCGGCGACACCGATGTGACGCGGCCGCTGATGCCCCAATTCCGATCACTACCGGCGACCGCCTGCCCATCCACACGCTGAGCCAATGGCTATCATGCAAGATCTCCAATACCTGAGACTGCTTCAGGCGGCCGTCGAACAGTCGTTTGATGCCGTGGTCATCACCACGGCCGAGCTCGATCACCCCGGCCCGGAGATCGTCTACGCCAATCCGGCCTTCCTGGCGATGACAGGCTATCGGCTCGATGAGATCCTCGGCGAGACACCTCGCCTGTTCCAGGGCGAAGCCACCAGCCGCCCGGTGCTCGACCGGCTACGGGCCGCGTTGACCGTCGGTGAGCGCTTTGCGGCACGCACAATCAACTACCGCAAAGACGGCACGGCCTATGATGTCGAATGGAGCATTTCGCCGGTGCGCGACGAGGCCGGCACCGTGACCCATTTCGTCTCGGTGCAACGCGACATCAGCCTGGAGACCCGTGAGCACGAACGTCGCCAGATGCTGGTCTACGCGCTGGACGCCAGCAGTGACAGCGTGGTGATCACCGATCGAGACAACACTATCCTCGACGTCAATCGCGCCTTCGAGGAACACACCGGCTTTAGCCGTGAGGAAGTCCGCGGCAAGAACCCCCGCATACTCCAGTCCGGCATGCATGACCGCAGCTTCTATCAACGCCTCTGGGACACCCTCAAAAGCGGCGATGTATTCCGCGACACGTTCATCGACAAGCAGAAAAACGGCCAGCTGCTCCACATGGAGGAGACCATCACGCCGGTCCGGGACGAGGAAGGCGAGCTGACCGGCTACGTCTCCATCGGCAAGGACATCACCGATCGCGTCCATACCGAGAACGAGCTCAAGCGGCTGGCCACCACCGACATGCTCACCGGCCTGATCAACCGGATGCATTTCGAAAAGATCCTCCACCATGAGCACGAACGGGTGCAGCGTTATGGCCACCCCGCCGCCCTGGTCATGATCGACATCGATCGCTTCAAGCAGATCAACGACCATTGCGGTCACCCCTGCGGCGATGCGGTGCTGACGCGCTTCGCCCGCCTGATCAGTGATCACGTGCGCGCGACGGACAGCTTTGCGCGCTGGGGCGGCGAGGAATTCATGCTGATTACCCCCGATACCGATGAGCGCGCCGCCATGGCCTTGGCCGAGAAACTGCGCTGCCTGGTCCATGACACCGAATTTCCTGAAATCGGACACGTTACGGCCAGTTTCGGCGTGGCGGGCCTGGCGCCCGGTTCGACGCCGGAACAATCCATCCACCTGGTCGACCAGCGACTCTACGCGGCCAAGCAACAGGGGCGCGACCGGGTGGTCGGCCCGGACAACCGCTGATCGACAGCGAGAGACCGATTTAATGAACACCGCCTCCACCGCTGCCCGCCCTTCCCGTCTCGGCGAACTCGATACGATCGAACTGGTGTCTCGCCACGGCCGGGCCACCATTGCCTGCCTCGGGGCAACCGTGGTCGATTTCCGGGACAGCGATGACAACGAGGTGTTGTGGTTGAGCCCGACCTCCCGACTGGATGGCAGTCGCCCTGTCCGCGGTGGCATCCCGGTCTGCTGGCCCTGGTTCGGTGCCCACCCCAGCGATTCGTCGCTGAGTGCCCACGGGTTCGTCCGGCACATGACCTGGCAAGTCGAACGGCTGAGCCACGATGACAACCGGGCGGTAGCCGTGCTCGCCATCAGCGATGACGACGCCACTCGGCGCCTCTGGCCACACGCCTTTCGCCTGACCCTTACGGTCGTCCTGGACGACCGCCTCCATCTCGAACTCACCGCGGAAAACCGCAGCGAACACGCATGGGAACTCTCGGAGGCCCTGCACAGCTACTTCCGCGTTGAGGATGCGCGCGGCATCCGTGTCGACGGCCTGGACAACCTGACCTACTGGGACAAGCAACAAGGCGGCATCCGTGGGACACAGGCGGAGGCGTTGCGGGTTTACCCGCCCATTGACCGGGTTTACTTCGACCATCTGGGCGAAGCGGTAATCCACCAGCCGCACCGACGCATCCATATTGGCAAGACCGGCAGCAGAACCACCGTAGTCTGGAACCCGGGGCCCGACGGGGTGCGGGGCTTTGACGACATTCCCGACGATGCCTGGGGCGACATGCTCTGCGTGGAAACGGCAAACGCCATCGACAACCGCTACTCGCTTCGCCCCGGCGAGTCGCATACCTTGTCCGCGACTATTCATACCGAGAAGACCGCCGACAACCGCTAGAACCAGGGGCGCATTTCTGGCCCGGAGGTTGCCCGAAACGCTTTTTTGCCCCGCAAAACCGCAACAGTTGCGATCCGAGCGCCGGCAACCGCTGCGTTGGCGGCATATGGCGCAGAAACTTTCATCAGAAAAAACGCGGCGAAAACGTCCGCTACGTCGGCGAAACCGTCGCCTTCATCGCCACATGCAGATTAACTCGAGCGTTGACGGACAATAAAAGTCGCCTCTTTTGCAAAAAAACTATGGTTTGTTGGGACGAACGCGGGATAATGCGTTCCGGGAAAACGAAAGATCGCTTTCCCGAGAGGAATCAGTTAAGGACTCCTCAATTGCACCAGGCTCGAACCCCGCAGGACCACAGATTGAATTTTCCAGTTTGTACGACCCGCTACGATTTGCAGTTCTCTGACGCTTTTGCAGTCCTTCAGCACCCCTCGTTTTTCATTCAAAATTATGCACATGCATAGCATCAGAGGTATCCATCATGGCTACAGGCACAGTTAAGTGGTTTAGTGACGAGAAAGGCTTTGGCTTTATCGCTCCTTCCGACGGCTCCAAGGACGTTTTCGTCCACCACAGCGCCATCCAGGGCGGCGGCTTCAAGTCGCTGGCCGAAGGCCAAACCGTCACCTTCGAAGTCGAGCAAGGCCAGAAGGGCCCGGCCGCGGTAAACGTCCAGATCTAATCTGGTCTTAACCCGGTACGGAGCAAAACCCCGCCTCGTGCGGGGTTTTTTTGTGGCCGGGAGAAAAGTTCGATACAGCACTCACCGTGGCGAATCGGTTGCCGGTACGATACCGGCCATGATGCGTCCGGTCCCCCTCATTGTCCTGGCTCAACTGCTCGGCACCTCGCTCTGGTTCAGCGCCAATGGCGTGGGCGATGCCCTGATGCACGACTGGGGCCTGTCACCGGTCGATATCGGCACGCTGACGGCCGCCGTGCAACTGGGCTTTATCGCCGGCACCCTGTTGTTTGCCGTCTCCGGCCTGGCCGACCGCTTTGCCGCCAGCCGGGTATTCCTGGTCTCGGCGATTACGGGGGCCGGCGCCAACCTGGCACTGGCCTGGCTTGCGCAAGACCTGGCGACAGCAAGCATCTACCGATTCTTGACCGGTTTTGCGCTGGCGGGAATCTATCCCGTCGGTATGAAACTGATCGTCAGCTGGGCACCCGAACGTCGCGGCGAGGCGCTCGCTTGGCTGGTCGGCATGCTCACGCTGGGCACGGCAACACCGCACTTGCTGCAAGGATTGAGCCTGGGGCTGTCTTGGCCCTTGGTGATCACGTTTGCCTCCCTACTCGCCATCTCCGGCGGGGCGATGATCGCGTGGCTCGACGACGGGCCTTACTTGGCGCGATCGCCAACGATGCAATGGGGCGGGGTTTTCCGGGCTTTTCGCCAGCCGGGCTTTCGCGCCGCTGCATTGGGTTACTTCGGCCACATGTGGGAGTTGTACGCTTTCTGGGTACTCGTGCCGCTGTTCGTTGCCGGGCTTTATCCGCAGGCTTCCATCACCACGATTTCCCTGATCGCCTTTGCGGTGATCGGCGTCGGCGCCCTCGGCTGCATCGCGGCGGGCCGACTCAGTCGCCACCTCGGTAGCGCCCGGGTTGCCGTCGGCGCCTTGGCCATCTCCGGCGCGCTCTGCCTGTTCTATCCCTGGCTCGCCTCACTTTCGGTCGGCCTCGCCCTCGCGGCATTGTTGATCTGGGGCGTCGCGGTGGTCGCCGACTCGGCCCAATTCTCGGCGCTCGCCAGCCGCCACGCTCCTCCCGATGGGGTCGCCAGCGCGCTGGCGATCATGAACAGCATCGGTTTTGGCTTGAGTGCGTTGGCCATCCCGCTCACCACCAGCCTGTGGCAAGACCTCGGGGCGCAGGTGAGCTGGCTGCTATTGCCCGGCGCGGTGCTGGGCGTGATGGCAATGCGGCCATTGCTGGGCGCACGGTCCCCTGCCACCACCAGATCGTCATAACAACGCCCACACGATCACCCCGACACTGCCGCCGGTGAGCGCAAAGCCGGCCAGGGCGAGCACGCCGTCACGAGCGATCAAGGCGAGCCCGAAGATCGTCAGCGTCAGTCCGGCGGCATTGGCCGAGAACGGAATGAATTCCATCACCGGCATCAAGAGGGAAACCAGCATGGCCAACACGGCCACGCCGTAGCTCGCCCCGCCGTTGACGAGAAACGTCAATCGAGGACGCAGGAAGCGATCCGTGAATCGTGCCGTGGGCATCATCCAGACGACTGCCTTGTGCAGCGTGCGTTGTCGAATCCGGCGTTCAAGTAAAAACGATGGCAACCAGAAGTGATCACGCCTGAGCATCAGCTGCAGGGCGATCAAAAACACGAAGATGCCGATCAGCGTCGGCACGCCGGGAATGTCGCCGACCAACGGCGCAACCGTGATCAGCCCGGCCAGCAGGAGCATGGGCCCGAACGAGCGCCGACCGACGATGTCCAGCACGGTGCCGAGCCGGATCGAGGCATCATTTTCCCGGATATTGGCCAACAACTGCAGCAGCTCGACAAGCCCCGCGGGCTCCTTTTCCGGAGCCCTAGAGTCGTGCTGAGATGGATTGGACATTGCTGTCACCTACCTTTGAATCACGTCGGGATCTATCCCGGCTCCTTGATCCGTGTCGACCGGGCACTGCAAGCCTGAACCACCTGGCTTGCCGATCGATCCGGCGAGACGCAGCGCCTGCGGGCATTTGTTGTAAACTTGGACCTAACTTTTCGCCCGGGGCCCTGCCCCGGGTTTTGCCATTGGCGCGGCTTTCTCTCCGACCCGACAAACGGGTATTGGTTTCGCCGAGACAGCCACCTGCGGATCCCGAGGTTGACCATCCATGATCTTCCGCTTCCCCATCGTCATTATCGACGAGGACTTTCGCTCCGAAAACGTCTCCGGCCTGGGCATTCGTGCGCTGGCCGAGGCGATCCGTGCCGAGGGCGAGGAGGTATTGGGGGTCACCAGCTACGTGGACCTGGCCGCCTTCGCTCAACAACAGGCGCGGGTGTCCGCGTTCGTCATCTCCATCGATGACGAGGAGTTTCACGGCGGCAATGCCTCAGTGGACGAGTCGCTGGAGGTCATCGTCCAGCTACGCAACTTCATCCAGGAAATCCGCTTTCGCAACGCGGATATCCCGATCTTCCTCTACGGGGAGACGCGCACCAGCCGGCACCTGCCCAACGACGTGCTCAAGGAGCTGCACGGCTTCATCCACATGTTCGAGGACACGCCCGAGTTCGTCGCCCGGCACGTGATCCGCGAGGCGCGCAGCTACCTCAACTCGCTCGCCCCGCCCTTCTTCCGCGCGCTGACCGGCTACGCCGCCGACGGCTCGTACTCCTGGCACTGCCCGGGACATTCCGGCGGCGTCGCCTTCCTCAAGAGCCCGGTCGGACAGATGTTCCACCAGTTCTTCGGCGAGAACCTGCTGCGGGCCGATGTCTGCAATGCCGTCGAGGAACTCGGTCAACTACTCGATCATACCGGCCCGGTGGCCGCCTCGGAGCGCAACGCCGCGCGCATCTTCAACGCCGACCACCTGTTCTTCGTCACCAACGGCACCTCGACCTCCAACCGGATGGTGTGGAACTCGAATGTCGCCCCGGGTGACGTGGTCGTGGTCGATCGCAACTGCCACAAGTCGATCCTGCACTCGATCATCCTCACCGGCGCCATCCCGGTGTTCCTGATGCCGACGCGCAACCACTACGGCATCATCGGCCCGATCCCCCGCCGGGAGTTCTCCAAGGAGAACATCAAGAAGAAGATCGCCGAGCACCCGTTCGCCGGCAAGGCCGAGGACCAGCAGCCCAAGATACTGACCATCACCCAGTCCACCTACGACGGCATTCTCTACAACGTCGAGGAGATCAAGGACGAGCTCGACGGTTTCGTCGAGGTTCTGCATTTCGACGAGGCGTGGCTGCCGCACGCGGCCTTCCACGACTTCTACGGCGACTACCATGCCATCGGTGCCGACCGGCGCCGCTGCGACGACTCGGTGATCTACTCGACGCAGTCGACCCACAAGCTGCTGGCCGGCTTGTCGCAGGCCTCCCAAGTGCTGGTGCAGGACTGCAACAAGGAACGCTTCGACCAGGACGTGTTCAACGAGGCCTACCTGATGCACTCCTCGACCTCGCCGCAGTACGCGATCATCGCCTCCTGCGACGTGGCCGCCTCGATGATGGAACCGCCGGGCGGTACAGCGCTGGTCGAGGAGTCGATCTTCGAGGCGATGGACTTCCGCCGCGCCATGCAGAAGGTGGATGCCGAATACGGCGATGACTGGTGGTTCAAGGTCTGGGGCCCGGATTCGATCCCCGAGGAAGGCATCGGCACCCGCGACGACTGGATGCTCCACGAGGACGACCGCTGGCATGGCTTCGGCCAGGTGCCGACCGGCTTCAACATGCTTGATCCGATCAAGGCGACCATCATCACGCCAGGGCTCGATGTCGACGGTGATTTCCACGACTGGGGCATCCCGGCGTCGATCGTTACCCGCTATCTGGCTGAGCACGGCGTGGTGGTCGAGAAGGCCGGCCTCTACAGCTTTTTCATCATGTTCACCATCGGCATCACCAAGGGCCGCTGGAACACGCTGCTGACCGCGTTGCAGCAGTTCAAGGACGAGTATCAGCGCAACCAGCCGCTGTGGCGGATCATGCCCGAGTTCGTCAACAAGCATCCGCGCTACGAACGGGTGGGCCTGCGTGATCTCTGCGAAAAGCTCCACGCGGTCTACCGAGAGCACGATGTCGCCAAGCTGACCACCGAGATGTACCTCTCCGATATCCAGCCGGCGATGCGCCCGGCGGATGCCTGGTCGAAGATGGCGAGAAAGCAGATCGACCGTGTACCGATCGACGAACTGGAGGGACGGATCACCGCGTCACTGGTCACACCCTACCCGCCGGGTATTCCGCTCCTGGTACCGGGCGAACGCTTCAATGCCCGCATCGTCGAGTACCTGACGTTCGTTCGCCACTTCAACAAACAGGTGCCGGGGTTTGAGACCGACGTGCACGGTCTGGTGGCGGAGGATACCGAGGAGGGTCTGCGCTACTTCATCGACTGCGTGCGCGACGACTGACCCGGAGAAACGCGGTACGAACAGCCACTGCCTCTGCCGTACCGACTTGATGGCGGGCAACTCCGCAAGCCGGAGGTGCCATCGAATCGCGTTCAGCGTTCCTGGCGGTCACGGCCGATGGCGGGTGTCAGAACACCTCAGGTCGCCACCAGTCCGGTGATGGCCAACGTGGCGACGGCCAGCAGGTAGAACACCCCCAGCAACACGAACAGGCCGTCGATGGCCACCAGCGCCAGGCCGAAAGCCACCACGGCCAGTCCCGCGGCCGTCGCCGAGAATGGCACCAATTCCATCGCCGGCATGGCCAGCGCCAACAGCAGGCAGATCGCGGCGATGAAAACCGCGCCACTGTCGGAGGCCAGTATGGAGAGTCGTGGCCGCAGCCACCAATCAATAAAACGCGCCGGCCGGTCCAGCCATTGCAGTGCGCTCTGGAGGCGGCCGCTGGGCACGTGACGATCAAGCAGCCAACGAGGCAGCCAGAATGCCTCTCGGCCCATGACCAGTTGCAGGGAGATCAACGCCAAACCGATTCCCATCGTGGTCGGCATGCCCGGCAAGCCACTTAGGGGCGATACGAGGATCACACCGATCAGAAGGAGGACCGGGCCGAACGACCGCGTGCCGAGCGCGTCCATGATGGTCGCCAGATAGACGTCGTCCCGGTCGGATGCGACCTGTGCGATCCGTTGCAGCAGATCGCCCAGATTGCGTGGCGCCTCGTTGACGACCAATGCCTGACCGGTTTTCGCTCGATCCTCATCCTGCGGCATCACCCTTCCTCCTCGAGGAACCCGTGCACGAGCCCGAAAACGTCCCGCGCGCCTTGACCACGAACGACTCGTTGGGCCGGCGCGCATCGGATTCGTGCAGAGTTTCCTTAAACGTGGTTACCGCAACCTGAGACCGTTCCGGAGCACCCGGGTTCGCAACACATGCCACGTGAAACGGGTAACGGCGCCGTGCGTCGCATCATCCAGCCAGCCATAGGCCGTACCCGCGGCCACGGCCAGCCCCAGCGTCCGCCACGGGTGGTGCTGCGTGCCAGACGCAACCGGGAGCCAAAGCATCTCGGCACCGCCTTGCAGGCGTTGGCTGCTGTCTTGCAAGGCCAGCTTGGCCCGCTGCAGGTCCTCTGAGGGAGAGGGTTCGCACCGGGCAGACGGGAAAGCCCCGACATGAGACCGGCGAGCGCGCTGCTCGAGCCGTCGGGCGTCGCTAGTCACCGCAACCATCGGTAGGCCCAGAAACCCAGCATGGCCGCAACCAGCAAGCTCACGGAGGCGATCACGGCGAAACCACCCGCGGCCCCCCAAACCGGGGCGACCCAGTGGTAGATCGCCGCGAGCACCAACCCGATGGCCACCACCGCCAACAATCCGACCACGCCCAGCAACACGACGGCGGCCGCAACGCGGCCGACCTGTTGGCGGAGCACCCGCCCCTCGGCCTCGACCAGGTTGGTCAAGGCGAGGACATAATCGGTCAGCGCTTTCAGTGTCGGCCTCCGTCGATCAACTTGGCAATGACAAACCCCACGCCAAAGGCGGCGACCACCGAGGTCAACGGGTGGCGACCGACCATTTGCTCGGCCTCCTCGACGCGCTTATCGCCATACTGTCGCGCCTGCTCGTACCCGCGATTCAGGGTGTCGAGACCCTCGTCGAAGGCCGACTGGACCTCGTCACGCGCTCTCCCTGCGCCTTGTCGAACTCGGGCTTCGTTCTGTTCCTTGAACGCCTTGAGCATGTCGCCCACGTCGCCACGCAACTGCGCCAGATCGGCCTTGACCGCTTCGAGCTCGGCGTTACTGTCTTTCTGTGGTGCCTGTGCCATATCGCGAATCCTCTTGGTGAAAAACCCTAACTGTCAGGTGAGAGCCTAGTCGTCGGTCGGGACGAATCCAAGCCGCCCTCGCCCGGGCCACCTGGCTCATGGTCACGGGGACAACAGCATCATCACGGGGTTCCGTCGACTTGTCATGCTCCGCAGTCGGCGGATGGGGCGATTCGTCTGCGGCGGATGCGCTTATCGCAGATATTGCAGATCGTGCACAAAGACGATATAACCGATTGATCTGAATCGAGACCCATCCCCGTCAATGACACCGATCGCTGCCTCATTGCCCAGCCTCCCGCCTGCCCCGCCGTTCGTGCCGGGCGGGTCGACGGTCGTGGCACCAACCGGCATGGGGCCGGCCACCAAGCCACAAGCGCCGGTGGCAACCGCGGAAACGCCGCGAGTTGAACGCCGGGAGAGCGATGAGGCGCGCCCGGTTCGGGCACCCATGACGACCGACGCGACGGCGATCGAGGAGCAACGCATGCTGACGGACCTCAAGGCGCGTGATCGCGAGGTGCGTGCCCATGAGAATGCCCATCGTGCGGCCGGAGGCAACCTCGTGCGCGGTGGTTCCTACGACTACCAACAGGGACCCGACGGAAAACGCTACGCGGTGGGTGGCGACGTCCAGATCGATACCACGCCCGTCCCGGACGATCCACGAGCGACCGCGGATAAAATGGCACAGGTCATTCGCGCGGCCCTGGCCCCGGCCGAGCCGTCACCCACCGACCTGGCCGTGGCGGCGCAGGCAACGGCCGAACGCAATCGCGCGCAGGCCGAGGCACAGGCCGAAGCCCAGTCCACCGGCCAAGCCAGCGACCAGGCCGAGTCCCGCGCCGGCCCCGACTTTCAAGGCGACGATGAGCGCTCCGCCGCGGGGGTAGATTCGAGCGACGCATCCACCCAGTATCGCCGCACGGCCAACCAAGTGATGGCCGGCTCGAACCTCAATGCGATGGCCTGAGCCTGCCGTTTCATCGAAGGGAAACTTCGCATGAATCGATGGCGCCTCTGGCTCGCGGGTTTGTTCGCAATCGAGGCGCCGGGCCGAAGGCGGGCTCGCTGCCCGTCGAGGGCCGGGAACGACGAGTGCGGGCCAACCCGCGAGCCCCGCACGGGCGGGCCGCCAAGGGCCCATCTGCGGCGTTGCGGTGCTTGCGAATGGCAACGGCCATTCACTGCGCACTGCGCCTTGCATCTGGATCCTTGGCGATCCCGCAGAGACACTATCGATTCGTGCAGAGTTTCCCTAGCGCTGGCGACGGGCCTCCCTGCTGAAACAACCAACGGGCATCGGCCCCAATGGCCTCACCCCATCAGCAGGTATTTGGTCTCCAGGTACTCGTCCAATCCCTCGCTCGCGCCCTCGCGCCCCAGGCCCGATGCCTTGACCCCACCGAAGGGTGCCGCGGCATTGGACACCAGTCCGGTGTTGATCCCGATCATGCCCGCCTCGATCGCCTCGGCCACCCGCCAGACCCGGTGGACGTTCTCGCTATAGAAATAGGCCGCCAGACCGAAAGGCGTGTCGTTCGCCATTTCGATCGCCTGCGCCTCGTCGGTAAAGCGTGACACGGCCACCAGTGGGCCGAACGTCTCCTCGTGCATGACCTGCATCGATTGGCGGATTTCCGTCAGCAGCGTCGGCAGCACGTAATTTTCGCCGCGGGGATCACGTCGCCCGCCGGTAACCAGCGTGGCGCCCTGGGCTGTCGCATCCTCGATCTGCGCCAGCACCTTGTCCGCGGCCGCCTTGTCGATCAGTGGGGTCACGTCGGAATCGGGGTTCATCCCGTCGCCCAATTCCAGGCCCTCGATGCGGTCCTTCAGCCGGCCGATGAACGCGTCATACATCCCTTCCTGAACGTAGAAGCGGTTGACGCAAACACAGGTCTGGCCGGTGTTTCGGAACTTGGCGGCGATCGCGCCTTCCACGGCAGCCTCGAGATCGGCATCGTCGAACACGATAAACGGCGCGTTCCCCCCCAGTTCCAGGGAAATCTTCTGCACGTTCCCGGCCGCCTGGCGCATCAGCGCACTACCCACCTCGGTCGAACCGGTGAACGAGATCTTGCGCACGATCGGGTTGGCCGTCATCTCGCCGGCAATCTCGCTTGCCGAACCGGTCAACACGTTGAATACCCCCGTCGGCACCCCGGCCTGTTCCGCGAGCGCCGCCAATGCCAACGCGGAAAACGGCGTGGCGCTGGCCGGTTTGACGACGATCGGGCAACCGGCGGCGAGCGCGGCAGCCGCCTTGCGGGTAATCATCGAGGAGGGGAAATTCCAGGGGGTGATTGCCGCACAGACGCCGATCGGCTGGCGGATCACCACGATTTGCTGCCCGGTTTTGGCCGGCGGGATGGTCCGACCATAGGCACGCCGGGCCTCTTCCGCGAACCACTTGAGAAACGAGGCCGCGTAGCGGATCTCGCCGGCCGATTCGGCCAGCGGCTTGCCCTGCTCGATCGTCATGATCCGCGCCAGCACCTGTTCATGCTCGAGCATCAGTTCGTACCAGCGGTACAAGATCGCGCCGCGCGCCTCGGCGGTCTGTGCCCGCCAGGCCGGCCAGGCCCGGTTGGCCGCCTCGATCGCCTGCCGCGTGTGCTCAGCTCCCAGCCGGGGGACCGCGCCGATCTGCGCGCCGTTGGCCGGGTTGGTCACCACCTGTCGTTCCGCATCCTCGGGCGAAATCCACTGCCCGTCGATAA
Source organism: Guyparkeria halophila (assembly GCF_034479635.1). Taxonomy (NCBI): domain Bacteria; kingdom Pseudomonadati; phylum Pseudomonadota; class Gammaproteobacteria; order Chromatiales; family Thioalkalibacteraceae; genus Guyparkeria; species Guyparkeria halophila. The sequence continues at coordinate 1,338,828 of NZ_CP140153.1, read as the reverse complement.
AGCATGCCTCGCGGAACAAGGGGTTGGCGGCGGTCGATGCGATCAGATCTTCACTCATGGTCGTCTCCCTTCCGACGTCAGACCGTGGGGTTCGGATAGCGGGCGTCGATCGCATCGATCGCGTCGAGCAGTTCCGACGAAAGTGACACATCGGCCGCGGCAATGTTTTCCTCGAGCTGGCGCAGGGTGGTGGCACCGATAATGGTGGCGGCCACCTCGGGGCGACGCAGGGTGAACGCGATCGCCATCTGTGCCGGCGACAGACCGTGCTCGCGGGCCAGATCCACGTAGGCGCGGGTCGCCGCGGCGGCGTTGGGCTTTTCATAACGTTGGCCGAAATCGGGGAAGCGCGTGATGCGGCCCGGGGCCGACGGATCGTCCAGGTATTTGCCGGTCAGATGACCGAATGCCAGCGGACTGTAGGGCAACAGCGCCACATCGAGCTCATTGCAGACCTCGGCCAGCCCCCCGGTTTCGAAGGTCCGGTTCATCAGATGGTAGGCGTTCTGCACCGAGGTGACGACCGGCAGCCCATGTCGACGCGCCGCCTCGACGAAGGCCATCACCCCGAAGGGCGTCTCGTTCGACAGCCCCACATACCGGATCTTGCCGGCCTCGACCTGTTCGCCGAGTGCCCGTAACTGCTCATCGATCGACTCGCTCTCCCAACGTTCGTCGGGGTCGTAATAGGCCTGGCCGAACTTGGGCACGTACCGATCCGGCCAATGAATCTGGTAGAGATCGACGTAGTCGGTCTGCAAACGACCGAGGCTATCGTCGATCGCCTTCCGGACGTGTTCTCGCGTCACGCGAGGACCACCACGAACATGATTGAGGCTGGCACGCCCCGCGCCGGTGATCTTGGTGGCGATGATCAGCTCGTCACGCCGCTGCTTGCGCAACCAGGAACCAACGTAGGACTCCGTGCGCCCCTGTGTCTCTGCCCGTGGGGGTACCGGATACATCTCCGCGGTATCGATGAAGTTGATCCCGGAAGCGATCGCGTGATCGAGTTGCTCGTGTGCCTCGCCCTCCGTGTTCTGCTCGCCAAAGGTCATCGTGCCGAGACAGATCTCGCTCACCTTGAGGCCACTGTTGCCCAATCGTCGGTATTCCATCGTTTCTCCAAGCGCTTTACTCTGTGAAACCGCTCGGGGTGAGCGGCCGCGTGGTGCAGGACGTGCCCTTGCAAGCCTGGCTCATCGGGTCCGGCCCATGCAGCCACACGAATTTAGCCCAGTAGAGTAGCCGAGATGACAGACGTTTCCAGTCAGGTCGCCGCCGTCCACCTCGAGCTGATCGAGGCCGTGGGCGCCGCTCTTGCCTCATCCAAGTCCACCGCGACGGCGGACACCGCCGCGTTGCTGGCAATCGAGCGGTACCGGGAGGATGGCTGGAACGATTTGGCCAAGGCCCTCAGGAGACGCCTGGCGGGAAAGACAGTCGACGCATCGACGCTCGATGAAGAAGATCGCATGATCCTCGCGGCGATCGAGCGGGCCACGGATGAGCCCCAGTGGCTACAGCATGTCGCCGAACAGGCCGAAGTCGAGGCGGCCGAGCAGATTGCCGCCTTGATCCTCGCCGCCACCTGGGGGGAGCGCGATGCACTGGCGGCCTTGAACGAGATGCGCGAGGCGGCCCGGGCGGCTGGCGTCCAGGGTTCGACGGCGCACGCCTTCGTTGCCATCGTCGAAGGAGAGCGCCGGCTGGATGCCCTCCTGGAAAGCCACGAGAACGCCCAGACCGGATTGGTTGGACGCACCCTGGCGGCACTCGCCCTGCGGGAGCAGGACCAGGACTGAGCCCAGCAACGGTGCTGCCCAGCGTGTCATCCACCCGCCGCCGCGGGTGGGCACCTGGCGCCCCGCAGCGGCGTGCAGCATTTCCCTAGTCGAGAATCGTGGCCTCGGCTCGCAACTGCCCGCTGACCTGGCACATCAGCTCGTAACTGATCGTGCCGGCGGCCTGCGCCACTTGATCGATTGGCAAGCCACTGCCCCAGCATTCCACCTCGTCACCCACCTGCGCGTGGATGCCACGCAGGTCCACCGTCACCAGGTCCATCGAGACCCGCCCGATCACCTGGCTGCGCTGACCGTTGACGAGGATCGGCGTGCCATCCGGCGCATGCCGCGGATACCCATCGCCGTAGCCGACCGATGCCAGTCCCACCGGCATCGTCTCCGGGGCGACGAAACGCCCCCCGTAGCCGACGGAGGCCCCGCGCTGGACCTGGCGAACGGCAACCAGCACCGTCTTGAGGGTCATGGCAGCCTGCAGAGGATGGTGGGCCGCCTCGCCGAAAATGAACGGATTGCCGCCGTAGAGCATGATGCCCGGGCGGACCCAGTCGCCACCGGCGGCGCTCGTACCCAGCAGGGCCGCGGAATTGCACATGCTCGTCTCACCCGACCAGTCGCCTGCCACGGCAGCAAACGTCTGGATTTGCTGCTCGGTCGCCGAACCATCCGGCTCGTCGGCTCGGGCAAAATGGGTCATCAGGCCGATCGTCCCCCCGACTGCCGGACTGGCCGACAACCGCTCGCGAACCGATGGCACCTGCTCGGGTGCCAGCCCCTCGCGATGCATGCCCGTGTCCACCTTGATCCAGGCGCGGAGGCGTTCCGGCGGCAAAGAAGCGGCGTGGCGCTCCAACAGGTCGAGTTGCGCCATGTCGTGAAAGACCAACTCCAGCGAGCGCTCGGCGGCGGCCTCCAGTTCCTCGGCGGTCAGCGCCCCCTGCAGCACCAGAATCCGTTCGGACAACCCCGCCTCTCGCAGCGCGATGCCCTCCCCCGGCGTCGCCACGGCCAGGCCGTCCGTCTGGGCCTTCGAGAAGGCCCGCGCCGCCGTGAGCAGCCCGTGACCGTAGCCGTCGGCCTTGACCGCGGCGAAGATCGACCGTCTACCCGCCGCGGCCCGCGCGACGCCGAGATTATGGCGCAACGCCCCGGTATCGATCAGCAGACGCGCGCGCCGCATCACCGGTAGGCTTCCGGAATGCTCTCGGGGCTGATGAAGTCCTCGAACCGGGTGTTCTGGCCGCGGAAGGTCATCGGCACCGTGCCGACCGGGCCGTTACGCTGCTTGCCGATGATGATCTCGGCCATGCCCTTCTTCTCGGTATCGGGCTCGTAGACCTCTTCCCGGTAGATGAACATGATGATGTCGGCATCCTGCTCGATCGCACCCGACTCGCGCAGGTCAGACATCACCGGACGCTTGTTGGGGCGTTGCTCGAGCGAGCGGTTGAGCTGGGAGAGCGCGATCACCGGCACGTTGAGTTCCTTGGCGACCGCCTTGAGCGAGCGCGAGATCTCGGAGATCTCGGTGGTGCGGTTCTCCTTGGAGCCCGGCACCTGCATCAACTGGAGATAGTCGACCACGATCAGGCCAAGGTCCTCTTCCCGCGCGAGCCGCCGCGCCCGCGAACGCAGATCGGATGGCGAGAGGGCCGGGGTGTCGTCGATAAAGATCTTGGTCTGGCTCAGTTGCCCTACCGCCCCGGAAATACGATGCCAGTCGCTGTCTTCCAGACGGCCGGTGCGCACCTTGGTCTGGTCGATCCGCCCCAGAGACGACAGCATCCGCACGGCCAGCTGATCGCCCGGCATCTCCATCGAGAACACCGCGACGGCCTTCTTGCTGTACAGGGCGACATTCTCGGCGATGTTCATCGAGAAGGTCGTCTTGCCCATCGACGGACGGCCGGCGACGATCACCAGATCGCCCTTCTGCAGGCCGGTGGTCATCTCGTCGAGATCGCTGAACCCGGTGCTGATACCGGTTACTTCGCCCTTGTTCTCGTAGAGCTCGGCAATCCGGTCCATGGCCACGGTCAACAGATCCGTGATGCTTTGAAAGCCGCGCCGGGTCCGAGAACCCTCGTCGGCAATGGCGAAGATCTGCTTTTCCGCCAGTTCCAGCACGTCGTAGGCCGTCTGCCCCTCGGTCTGGTAACTCTTGCGGGAGATCTCGGTGCCGACCTCGATCAGTTGGCGCAACAGCGAGTGCTCACGGATGATCTCGGCATAGGCGGCTATGTTGGCCGCACTGGGGACCGAATCGACCAGGGCCGCCAGGTAATCGTTGCCACCGATATCCTCGAGTTTCTCGAGCGTCTTGAGGCGCTCGGAGACCACCATCGCGTCGAAGGGCTGGCTGCGTTCGGCCAGCTCCCCGATCACCTGGAATACCAGTCGATGGTCGTGGAAATAGAAATCCGGGGCCGTGAGCTTGTCGCCCACCTGCTCGAAGGCGAGTGGGTCGAGCATCAGCCCGCCCAGCACGGCCTGCTCGGCCTCCTGGGAATGCGGCGGCACCCGCAATGACAGCGGTGAGCCGACCGCTGAATTCGCGCTGCGACGGGGTTTGGGCTTGTCGGAATCGTAGTCCGGGAGTGACATGAATCTCGTGTACCAGAAGGTGTGACGGCGCAAGGGGACGTCTGACGGCGATCGTCGTGACGGCCGGTTGGGACTCCCCGATGGAAGGGTGGATGATACGCCCTGCGTGGGACGTTGACCACGCGGATCCAGACCGGTTCCCTGATTCAAAAGCGGGACGTTTTCGGTGTCGGCGGAACAAAAGAAAGGCCCGCACCTCAACGAGGGCGGGCCTGTACGCACTGTCGGCCAAGCTCACGGGACACCAAGGCCCCGCAATGACCGGTCGACCGGATTACTGCTCCGGAACGACCACGACGTTGATCTCGACGTCGACTTCCGAGTGCAGGTGCAGCTGGATCGGGAACTCGCCCAGCGCGCGCAGGGCGCCTTCCGGCATCCGCACTTCACGCTTCTCCATCTCGACACCGAATGCCTCGTTGACGGCGGCGGCCACCTCGTCGGTGCCGACCGAGCCAAACAGCTTGCCTTCGGCGCCGGCCTTGACCGGGATGGTGACGCTGGCTTCTTCACCGATCTTGTCGGCTCGAGCCTGAGCGGCGGCCAGCTCTTCGGCGGCCTTCTTCTCGAGCTCGGCGCGGCGCTCTTCGAACTCGGCCATGTTGGCCTTCGTCGCCGGCTTGGCCTTTGCATACGGGATCAGGAAATTACGGGCGTAGCCCGGACGAACGTTGACCACGTCGCCCAGCGAGCCGAGGTTCTCGACCTTACTCAACAGAATTACTTGCATGGGATATTGACTCCTAGACGCTCAAGACGGACGCGATCAGTGACGGTCGGTGTACGACAGCAGGGCCAGAAAGCGCGCACGCTTGATGGCGGTCTGCAGCTGACGCTGATAACGGGCGTTGGTACCAGTCACGCGGCTCGGCACGATCTTGCCGGTTTCGGTGACGTACTGACGCAGGGTGTCAATGTCCTTGTAATCGATGTGCTTCACGCCCTCGGCGGTGAAACGGCAAAAACGCTTGCGACGGAAAAAACGGGCCATGGATCAAACCTCTTGAAACTTATTCGCTGGAGTCGTCGGACTTCTTGTCGTCGTCACGACGCTCTTCGCGCTTGTTGTCATCGTCACGACGGCGCGGACGGCGCTCGGCTTCGCGCTCCTGCATCATCGGGGAGGCTTCGGTGTAGGCCTCGTCGCAACGGATGGTCATGTGGCGCAGGACGGCGTCGTTGAACTTGAACGCTTCCTCAAGCTCGGCCAGGGCAGCCTGGTCGGTCTCGACGTTCAGCATGACGTAGTGCGCCTTGACCAGTTTCTTGATCGGGTAGGCCAGTTGACGGCGACCCCAGTCCTCGAGGCGGTGGACCGTGCCCTGTGCGGCTTCGATGATGCCGCGGTAGCGCTCGATCATGGCGGGGACCTGGTCGCTCTGGTCCGGATGGACCATGAAGACGATTTCGTAATGACGCATGGATCAAAACTCCTGTGGATGGAAGGCAGCCTGCCGCATGCGGAACGGTCAGGCAGGAGAAACAAGCGGCGCATTTTACGGCCATTCCCCGTCTACAGCAAGGGCAATCGGGCGATTATCCTCGCCGCATCATCCGCTTGTTGAGACCACATCCCCATGCCCTACCCGCCACGCACCACCGACGAGTCCGCTTCCAGCAAGACGTTCCTGATCGCCTTCGTGATGGCGGGCCTGGCCGGTCACGTGAACAGCGTCATGCTGATCGCGTTCGGGCTGCCCGTCAGCCAGATGACCGGCACGGCGTCCCACCTGAGCGAGGGCATGGCGCTGGCCAGCCCGATGGTGGTCATCACCGCGGTGATTATCCTGGCCGGTTTCATCGGCGGTGCCACGCTCTCGGGCCTGCTGATCGGGAGACGACCGTTCCCGCAAAGCACGCGTTATGCCTGGGCCCTGGGTCTCGAATCGCTATTGCTGGGAATCGCCGTGCTCGGCGTGATCCTGGGAAGCGCCATCGCGGCATTGGCGGCCGCCGCGATCGCCTGCGGCCTGCAGAATGCGTTGGTGGCGAGCTACCGGGGCCTGTTGATCCGCACCACCCACGTCACCGGCATCGCCACGGATCTGGGCCTATACCTCGCCCGCCTCATTCGGCGCCGCGCCTGGGCGTGGCAAGGCTGGCTCCTGATCACCCTGCTTGGCGGCTACGTGGCCGGCGGGGCCATGGCGGTATTCGCCCAGGGGCCGCTCGGAACGGTCAACAACCTGCTGGTCCCTACCGTGGCCACCGGGCTGATCGCCGTGACCGATGCCTTGTATCAGCGACGTCGCCGCGCGCTTAACCGCTGATCACGACAAAGGCGAGTGCGTAGGCGCGCTCGTCGCTGACCGAAAGCTCGATCGACACCCCACCCAGGGACTCGAACCGTTCGCGCGCCTTGCCGTCGAGCTGGACGCGCGGGCGACCGTAGTCGTCGTGTCCGGTCTGGATGTCGACCAACCGCAAGCCATCCCGAAACCCGGTACCCAGGGCCTTGGCGACGGCCTCCTTGGTCGCGAAGCGCTTGGCGATCCAGGGGGCCGGATTGCGATCCGGCACCCGCTCGCGCTCCACGGGGCCCAGCACACGCTCAACCAGGCGCGAGCCGTGGCGATCGAGCGCCGCCTCGATACGTGCAATCTCGACCAGATCGGTGCCGATACCCAGAATCATGTCAGCGGTGTCCGGCCGGGACCCGGTCAGCCGGCAGAGCGACCAAAGCGGGCGGCGTGCATCAGCGTCTTCATCTCGCGCACGGCCGCCGGCAGACCGGAGAAGACCGACTGGGCGATGATCGCGTGCCCGATATTGAGTTCCTCGATCTGCTCGATGGCCGCGATCGCCGCCACGTTGTGGTAGTGCAGCCCGTGACCGGCATTGACGGCCAGCCCCACGTCGGCGGCATCCCGGGCACACTGTCGAATCAGATCGAGTTGCTCCTGGGCCGCATGATCGTCGATGGCATCGGCGTAGTGGCCGGTGTGGATTTCGATTACCGGGGCCTCGCAGGCCACCGCGGCATCGATCTGCCGCGGGTCGGCATCGACGAACAGCGACACGCGAATACCGGCCTCGCCCATGCGATCACAGGCCGCGTGGATGCGCTCGATCTGCCCGGCCACGTCCAGACCGCCCTCGGTGGTCAATTCCTCGCGGCGCTCGGGCACCAGGCAGACATCGTGCGGGCGGAGCAGGCAGGCCAGTTCGATCATCTCGTCGGTCGCCGCCATCTCGAGATTCATGCGGGTCTGCAGCAGGTCGCGCAGGGTCGCCACGTCACGATCCTGGATGTGGCGACGGTCCTCCCGCAGGTGCAAGGTGATGCTGTCGGCCCCCGACTGCTCGGCGAGCAAGGCGGCGTGCACCGGATCGGGGTAACGCGTCCCGCGCGCCTGACGCAGGGTCGCGACGTGATCGATATTCAGACCGAGCAGGGGGTATTGGGCGGTGACGCGATTGGTCATGGTCTTCGATTTCCGGAGTTCGTGTGGGCGTTGAGCGGATCAATAAATGCGGGGAACAGTCTAGGGCCTGCGCGGCTCGCCTGCATCGGGGCCCGGGGTCGAATCCCTAGTGCTGGGCCACAACCGTCGCGACAAGAACGGGGCCGAGCCCACGTGCGGGGCCAGCAAGCCCTGCATCAGGTCCCGCGCCCGGCGTCGGTCGACGGCATCGGTCAGCGCCTCGTCGCGAGCGATCGCACGCAGCAGGCGGCCCGACACGGCGTTCGCCCCGTTACCGGGCACGATACCGCCCTGCAGGCCGACGCGATATTGCCATTCCGGCTCGATCGGCAGGCCATCGGCCGCCCGTTCCCAGTCAAGCCCGGCACCGAGATGCTCCAGCAGCTGGCGCTCGAACCGTCGCACGACCACCGAAACCGGCATCTCGGGCGAATCGAGCATGGCAAGGCTTTTCCAGTAATCAAGAAACAGGCCCGGCACCGCTTCTTCCGGACGCAGTGCCCGCAGGATCAGCTCATGCAGGTAGAAGGCTGCCGCCAGCGATTGACCGTGCAGAAAGCGAAGCCCCTCGACCGGCTCGGCCCCGGTCAGTATGGGCCATCCCCCTCGCCCGGCGGTCTCCACCTCCAGGCAGACAAAACTGGGCGGGCGCTGACTGCCGCGTTTTTTGACCCGGCGCCCGCCATTCTGGCGCATCCGTACCCAGCCGCGGGTGTCGGTCAACCAGTCGAGCAGCAGACCGTGTTCCTTGAATGGCCGCGCGTGGAGCAGAAAACCGCGCATGGCGTCACCCGCCTCGGCCAACCGGCCCGGTCGGCCTCATTCGGGCAGCTGGTACCCAAGCGCGGCCACCGAGCGTTCATCGTCGGCCCAGTCGTCCGCTACCTTGACCCAAAGATCGAGCATGACGCGCTTGTCGAGCAAATGTTCGATCGCCTCGCGCGCCTGTTGCCCCACGATCTTCAGACGTGAGCCTTTGTTGCCGATCACGATGCCCTTCTGGCCGGCGCGGGCCACGTAGATGACCGCGCCGATCGTGACCAGGCGATCGGTTTCCTCGAAGCGCTCGATCATCACGGTGGTCTGGTAGGGCAACTCGTCGTGGAGCGAGCGAGCGAGCTTTTCGCGGATGATCTCCGCGGTCATGAAACGCACCGGCGCGGTCGTCACCTGGTCCTCGTCGTAGCCGATCGGTCCTTCTGGCAAATACGAGAACACCAGGTCGAGCAGGCCGTCGAGGCCGCGTTGACGTCGGGCGCTCATCGGATAGACCTCGGCGAAGTCGCCCTTGTCGCCGATCCTGGCCAGAAACGGCAGCAGTTCCGTCTTGTCGTTGACCAGATCGACCTTGTTCACCACCAGCACCACCGGCGCCTCGACATGCGAGAGCAGCTTGAGCACGGACTCGTCCTCGGCGCCGAACTGCCCCGCCTGGACCATGAACAGGATCAGGTCGACGCCTTCGAGCGCGCTGCGCGCGGTGCGATTGAGCTGGCGATTGAGGGCATCCCGACCACCCTCGTGCAGCCCCGGCGTGTCGATCAACACGATCTGACCGCGCGGCTCGGTGATGATGCCCGTGATCCGGTGACGGGTTGTCTGTGGCTTCGGCGCGGTGATCGAGACCTTCTGCCCCACCAGCCGGTTGACCAGGGTGGACTTGCCGACGTTGGGACGACCGACGATCGCCACGTGACCGAAACGGGACGATGCCGTCATGTCTGGCTCTCCGATGGGGCGTTGTTGTCGTGACGCTCGCGGAGCGTCTTGAGCATCCGGCGTGCGGCCGTCTGTTCGGCTCGACGGCGCGACGATCCGCTCGCGCGGGTCGCGAACGGATCGTCGCGGAAATTGACCCGGCAGGCGACTTCAAAGGTCTGCTTGTGGGCCTGACCGGTCTGTTCGAGCACCTCGTATTCCGGCAATGGCTGCCGGTCGCGCTGCAGGTATTCCTGCAATTGCGTCTTGGCATCCTTGAGCTGCTGGGCGTCCGGCAGCGAGGTCAACTCGTCGTCGAACAGCGACTGGACCCAATCGTGGGCCGGCGCGAAGCCCTGGTCGAGGTAGAGGGCCCCGATGATCGCCTCAAGTGCGTCGGCGAGGATCGAATCGCGCCGATGGCCACCACTCTTCAACTCGCCGGAGCCCATGACCAGGTAATCGCCCAGCCCGATACGGCGCGCGACTTGAGCCAGGGTTTCCTCGCGTACCACCGAGGCACGCAGACGGGAAAGCGCCCCCTCGGTCGCCTCCGGCTTGTGGCGGTAAAGGTAGTCCGAGATGGCGAGGTTGAGGATCGAATCGCCCAGGAACTCCAGGCGTTCGTTGTTCAGCTTGCCGGACGAGCGATGGCGCAGCGCCTGCGCCAGCAGGTCGGCATTGTCGAAAGACAACCCCAGCGATTGCGCCAGGGCATCCGGATCACGGATCAGGGGATTGCTGCTTTTAGTTACTGACACGGGTCTGATGTTTGAACTCGGCGACGAGTGAGAGGTTGCCGAACAGGGTGGCACGTCCGTCGTAGTTGTAGGTGACGCTGTAGCCGCCGGTGACCGGCCGGATCTCGAACTCCTTGGAGTCGAAGCGATCGTCGGCTTCATTGATGTCCAGCTGCTTGTCGATCTTGCGACGGATTTCCGCCGGGCTTCCGGCCGACTCTTCCTCGAGGCTCTTGAAGATGGTGGTCAGCTTTTGGTCGGCAATGTAAAGCGGCACGACCTGCATCACGACCAGGGCCGCGAAGCCCAGCACGATCGCGGCAATGATCAATCCCACCAGCGACATGCCGCCCTGACGACTGGCGCCAACGACTCGGCCGATCGGCTGACCACGGAATTGTCCCTTCGAAACGCTGTTGTCCATTTCCTTCATCCTCGTCTTGCCCGCCGGTACGAACGGGGCATTCCCTCGTTTGACGTCAATCGGCATCGACGGTGTCGATCGAGCGGCCGATGCGCCCGGTGTCGAATCCACCGTCCTGCCAGTTCCAGTGCAGCCAGATCATAACCGCTTTGCCCACCAGATTCGATTCGGGCACGAAGCCCCAGAAGCGGCTGTCGTTGCTGTGATTGCGGTTGTCGCCCATCACGAAGTAATGCCCCTCGGGTACCGTCCACTGCCCCTCGCCCAGTCGGCGGTCGGTGTCCATGAGAATCTGGTGAGGGCCGCCGTCCGGCAATGTTTCGATCGCCGTGGTCAGGCCGGCATGCTTGAGATTGGCATCGCCCTCGTACCGACCGGTCGTCTCGAGCGGCACGGGTTCGCCGTTGATCCACAGACGCTGATCATCGACACGCACCGTGTCCCCGGGCAAGCCGACGATCCGCTTGATGTAGTCCACCTCGGGCTGTTCGGGATAACGAAACACGGTCACATCGCCGCGATCCGGTTCGTCAATCGGCACGATCTTGGTATTGACCACCGGCAGGCGCAGACCGTAGGTGAACTTGTTGACCAGGATGAAATCACCGACCAGCAGGGTGGGCATCATCGATCCCGACGGGATGCGGAACGGCTCGAACAGGAACGAGCGGATCACCAGCACCGCCAGCAGGATGGGAAAGAACGACTTGGCGTAGTCGACCAGCAGTGGCTCGTGGTCCTTGGTCGCCCCACCCTCGATGCCCGCCTCGGCACCCAGCTGTTGCGCCTCGGCTGCCAGCCGGGCACGGCGCCTGGGCCGGAAGGCCAATCGATCGATCAGCCAGATCAGGCCGCTGACGAAGGTGGCAACCACCAAGAGAAGTTCGAAATCCACGACGTGCTCCGCGTTGGGTCAATCGGGTCGCCCGAACGGGTGGCCCGTAGCGACAATCAGTTCTTGTTGTCCATTTGCAAGACGGCGAGGAACGCTTCCTGGGGCACCTCGACCTTGCCGATGTTCTTCATGCGTTTCTTGCCGGCCTTCTGCTTCTCGATCAGCTTCTTCTTGCGCGAGACATCGCCGCCGTAGCACTTGGCCAGCACGTTCTTGCGCAGCGCCTTGACGTTGGTCCGCGCGATGATCTTGCCGCCGATGGCCGCCTGCAGCGCCACCTCGAACATCTGCTGCGGGATCAGCTCCTTGAGCTTCTCCACCAACTCGCGGCCCCGCTGCTCGGCCTTGTCGCGGTGGACGATCAGCGAGAGCGAATCGACCGCCTCGCCGTTGATCAGGATGTCCATCTTGACCAGGCGGGCCGCCTCGAAGCGGTCCAGGTGGTAATCGAAGGATGCATAACCGCGCGAAACCGATTTCAGGCGATCGAAGAAATCGAGTACCACCTCGGCCATCGGCAGATCGAAGATCAGGGTTACCTGGTTGCCGGAATAGAGCATGTTCTTCTGCACGCCGCGCTTTTCCATGCACAGGCTGAGTACCGGCCCGACGTAGTCCTGCGGGCAGAGGATGTGCGCCTCGATTATCGGCTCGCGGATCTCGTTGATCAGCGTCGGCTCCGGCAGCTGCGAGGGATTGTGGATCTGGTAGGTCGTGCCGTCCTTTTCCTCGATCTCGAAGATGACCGTGGGCGCGGTGGTGATCAGGTCGATGTCGTACTCGCGCTCGAGCCGCTCCTGGATGATCTCCATGTGCAGCAGCCCCAGAAAGCCACAGCGGAAGCCGAAGCCCAGCGCGGTGGAGACTTCCGGCTCGAAGTGCAATGCCGCGTCGTTCAGACGAAGCTTTCGCAGTGCCTCGCGCAGGTCGTCGTAGTGATCCGCCTCCACCGGGTACAGACCGGAGAATACCCGCGGCTGCATCTCCTTGAAGCCCGGCAGCGGGCCATCGGCCGGATTCTCGGCATCGGTCAGGGTATCGCCCACCTTGGCCGAGTCGATGTCCTTGATACCCGCGATCACGAAGCCCACCTCGCCGGCGAGCAGTCCATCTCGCGCTAGCGTCTTGGGGGTGAACACCCCGGTCTTGTCGACGGTGAACACATCGCCCGTCCCCATGGCCTTGATCTTGGCCTTGGGCCGGATCGCCCCGTCGATGACGCGCACCAGCGCGACCACGCCGACGTAGTTGTCGAACCAGGAATCGACGATCAGCGCCTTGAGCGGGCCGTCCTCGTTGCCTTGTGGCGGCGGAATCTGCTCGATCAGGCGCTCGACCACCTCGTCGACGCCCTCGCCTGTCTTGGCCGAGCAGTTCACGGCGTTCTGCGCCTCGATGCCGATGATGTCCTCGATCTCGGCCTTGACCCGGTCGGGTTCGGCGGCCGGCAAGTCGATCTTGTTCAGCACCGGCACGACCTCGAGACCGAGGTCGATCGCGGTGTAGCAGTTGGCCACCGACTGGGCCTCGACACCTTGCGAGGCATCCACCACCAGCAACGCCCCCTCGCAGGCAGCGAGCGAACGCGACACCTCGTAGGAGAAGTCCACGTGCCCAGGGGTGTCGATGAAGTTCAGGCGATAGGTCTCACCGTCGCGGGAGTGATAGTCCAGCGAGACGCTTTGCGCCTTAATGGTGATACCGCGCTCGCGCTCGATGTCCATCGAATCGAGCACCTGCGCGCTCATCTCGCGCTCTTCGAGGCCTTCACAGCGCTGAATGATGCGATCGGCCAAGGTCGACTTGCCGTGGTCAATATGCGCAATGATCGAGAAATTGCGAATCCGGGAGAGTCGCTCGGACGCCATAGAGGTTTAACTTTCGGTTCGTGGGAAAGTCCCGCGGTCAACGAAAACGCGCCGCGAGAAGAGCCGCCCAGTATATAGGGCAAGGCATGGGGCTGCACGAAGTCAGGGTGACTTGTGCGGGTTGCCGGCAAAGGCGGGCATGAAGAAGCGTTGTTCTCCATCACGTTCGACCAGAAACAGCACCAGATCGTTGCCCTTGCCGCCGCGATTGTGCGCGATGCGGGCAATTTCACGATACGCCGCCGTCAAGGTGTCCACGGGCTGGCGATCGATGGAGATCAGGTGGTCCCCCGGCATCAGCCCGGCCAGGGTGGCCGGTCCCTTCGGATCAAGCTCGCCGATGCGTACCCCGCCACCCTCCTCTGGCCGCAGGATCATCCCGAGGGTCTCGATCACGACCAGTTCAGGCTCCTCCGGGGACTCGGGGATGGTCGTGTCCGACGGTGACTCCGTTGGTTCGGGCAACGCGGCCAGGGTGATCTCGACCCGGTGCGTCGCCCCGGCTGTCCATACCTCGAGTGTGGCCTGGGAACCAGGCGGCAGCGATCCCAATGCCTCGGTAAGGCCGGCGCCATCGGCGAGCGGAATGTCATTGACGGCAAGGATGATGTCCCCCGCCTCGACCGACGAATCGGCCGCCGGCGAACCCTCGACAATTCTCACCACCTCGGCTCCACGGGCCGCTTCCAGCCCCAGGCGGTCGGCGAGCTGACGACTCACGCCACGCACCTCGACCCCGAGAAAGCCCCGCTTGACCTCACCATTCTGCTTTATCTGGCGGATCACGTCGACGACATAGTTGATCGGGATCGCGAAGGAAATCCCGTTGAAGGCACCGGACTCGGTGAAGATCTGGGCATTGATCCCGACCACTTGCCCGCGCGTGTTGAACAGCGGCCCACCCGAATTGCCCGGGTTGATGGCAACGTCGCTCTGGATAAAGGGCACGTAGGGCTGGTTCGATTGGCCCGGGAGATGACGCCCCAGCCCGCTGATGATGCCGGCGGTCACGGTCTGGTCGAACCCGTAGGGCGAACCGATCGCCAACGCCCACTGGCCCGGGCGCACCTCGTCGGAATCGCCCAGTGACACCGAGGGAAGTCCGTCGGCCTCCACCTTGAGCAGCGCGATATCGCCGATGCCGTCGATGCCCACCACGTCGGCCACCAGTTCGCGTCCGTCGATCAGGCGCACGAACACCTTGCTCGCCCCGTCGATCACGTGCGCGTTGGTGACGATGTAGCCATCCTCGCTGAGGATAAAGCCCGACCCGTCATTTTCCTGCGGCAGCAGCGGGCCGGGCAGTTCGTCCGCACGTTCGCCGAACAAACCGCGCATCCAGTCGTGACGACTGTCTCCACCCTGCCCCTCTGCGGACAGGGACGGCAGGCTGCTCACGCCGGTAATGTTGACGACCGACGAGGCGTTGGCCTCCACCAACAGGGTGAAGTCCGGCAAACCGGTCACCTGCTCGGCGGGACGCTGATCCTCGGGATCCGTGCAGCCCGCCATCAACAGCGTCGACAACAGGACGAGTATTAGTGCCCGCGGGAACCTCGCGAGGCGCGGAAAGACCATCCGGGGTGAATGCATCGGGAAACGACCGGGGAAACGTGAAAGACGAGGATTCGGGGCGCCGCGGCGACTATCTGGCATGGCGCATGCGCAAGCTTACTCCGAATCCACGTCAAGAAAAATCAATCTGTTACGACGACTTGTTCGGTGACTCGTGGGACAACTCGCCCGCCTGGCGAAGCGTGATTTCGTGAAGGACGGGGAAGAACGCCCCGGAGCGGGCCTGACGGTGTTGGCGACCGCGCACCACCAACAGGGCGCCGGCCAATCCAGCCATTGCACCCAGGACCGTCACCCATTCACGCGCAATCAGTGTCTCGGCCACCAGCGCGCCCGCCATGAGCCCGACCAACGGAGCGAGATAGAGCCACAACGAGGCCGTCAACACCGCCCGTTGCGAGAGCGCGATCACCACGTGATCGCCCACCGACAAGGCCTCCTCGGTGGGCAGGTAGAGCCGATGACGGGGCAAACGGAAGAGCCGCTGGAACACACTGACACCACAGCCGCGACCTTCCCGGCAATTGGCACAGCCGCTCTGCCCCTCCGACTCGAGCCAAGCACCTCCCGCCTCCACGGCGACCACGCGCGCCGCCTCGAGCACCGGTTGGTCGATCGACGCCCGCTCCGGCTCCATTATTCGCCCCGGCGGCTGTCGCCGTGAACCGTGTCCGTCGCGGCCGGAACGCGCATCGTGTTTTCGACCAGGGATTCGACCGTCGCCGAGGGAACGTCGCCTATGGCGGTAATACGCACGTTGTCGACACTGCGCGCCGCCATCGTCATCCCCTGGTCGGTGCGCGTCACCTGTCGCGCCGCATCGCCGTCGCGTTTCTCGACGAAAACCGAAGCCGTTGCCAACCCGTCGGTGATCACCATGTGCTCGAAATACTGGCCGGTCACCGGATTGCGCCGCCAACTGCGTGAACTGATCTCGTAGCCGGCCGGCAACGGATCAACGACCCAGGCACTCTGGCGGATGGGCGCCTGTTCCACCGGCTCGCCGCCCAACTCGATCCGTTCGAAATCCGTCTCCAGGCCGGCAAGCAGCTCGTCCTGGAATGTCAGCTCCACCGAGTCCAGCGGTTCGAGTTGGGTAAATTGGTTGTGCTCGATCGGCCGACCGCGCTCGTCGTAGATGCTCATGCGCAGCAGCAACGAGTCCTGCTCGCCGATGCAGAGCTTGTAGCCGTAACGATAATCGTCGCGCGGCACGACGGCCATCAGATTGCAGCTCACCCCAGCCACACGACTGGCGCCGAGGTCAATCAGGCGGTAGTCGTCCTCGAGCCGATCGATGGACTCGAAACGCTCGCCGGAAAGCCGACTGTTGATGTTGGGATAATCGCCCAGCATGACCTGGCGACGTTCCGGCCAGAGACAGGCGCACCGGTCGCCCAGTCGACGAATCTCCCGCACCTCGCCGTTCTCGGCAACCATCAGCTCAACACGCTTGCCATCCACCCGACGATGCACCACCCGCATCAGGTCGATCTGATCGCCCCGCATGTGGATGAACCGCCCACCGTAGGTCCGGCTGGCCATGGCCTCGACCATCCCGCGAACGCGATCACGCAGGGTTTCCGTGTCGGTCTGGGCAGGACCTTCGGCCGGGGTTTCCAGGCTGCTGGGTGCTTCCGGTTCCGCCGGCAGGGCCTTGAGCATCGGCTCGGCCCTGACGGGCGCACAACAGAAAGCCACCCCCGCCAAAGCGAGGGTGGCCAACGAGAATGGCTTGCTAAAAGGCAACCGCACTACTTGCATCACGCCTCGCTTACTTTCGGTCAAAGGTCGCGGCCCGCGCCTCGGGGCCGGTGGTGCCGAACTCGGGCGACGCCATGCGGTAATGCGTCACCACATACGGATCCGGGCCGGAATTGCTTCGTCCCGTCGCCCAATCGGGCAATTGGGAGGCATTGCCCGGCGCCGTGGAAGCCTGGATTACCCGACTTTGCTGTGGTTTGGCCGCGATCGCCGCCGGCGACGCACCCTCAGGCACTTCCTGTGCGTTGAGTGACGCCATGACGGCGCGATCGTTGTCGGTCGGCGCCGCGGCCTGCATGGGTGCCTTCCCGTCGACGGTCGCACGTTCTCCGGTTGAGAGGGTCAGGCCAACGGCCGTGACCGCGGCAAACAGCGAGGCCGCCACCGCACCCTGCCAGACACGGCGAGTCGGCCAATTGCGGGCACTCGCCAGCGACACCACCTTGCCGCCGCCCGGACGTTCGGCATCCGGGATCTCGTCCAGGCGGGTATTGATGGAATCGAGCAGATCACGTGTGACCAACGACTCGCCGCGCAGCCGACCACCAATCAGGTCGTAGTCACGCGTATGCGAACGAACGCCATCGATATCGGCCAGCAGCGCGTCGATTTCTCGATCATCTACCCGCCATTCATCGTCCCACCAGTCCGAAATGGTGTCCCGAAGGGATGTCGGTTCGTTTGCCTGCTGTTGCTTCATCACAGTTGCCACCTAAATTAACCGCCTTTGAACGGTTCAATCGACTGCTCAATGGCTTCACGGGCGCGGAAAATCCTCGACCGCACGGTTCCGATCGGGCAGTCCATGACCGCCGCGATCTCGTCGTAACTCAACCCTTCCATTTCTCGCAGCGTCAAGGCCGTGCGCAGATCCTCGGGCAGATCCGAGATCGCCCGATCAATGGCCGCCCTGAGTTCCTCGGTCGCTGCGAGCGCGTCAGGCGTTCCGCCATCGCGCAACGCCTCGGGCTCCATCATTGGTTCGTCAGACTCGTCCGATCCGCCGGAGTTCAACGACACCATGTAGCCGGCCCGTGCATCCGAGGCGAGCTGGTTCTTGGCGGTATTGACGGCGATGCGATAAATCCAGGTATAGAACGCGCTATCACCCCGAAAACGCTCCAGCGCCCGGTAGGCCTTTATGAAGGTTTCCTGAGCCAAGTCAAACACTTGCTCCGGGTCACGAATGTAACGCGCGATCAACCGTTGCACGCGGTGCTGGTATTTGAGGACCAGGAGATCGAAGGCTCGCCGGTCGCCCTTGCGGGCGCGGGCCACCAGGGCCTTGTCGTTCTCCTCGACGCTCATTTCCGTATCCGGTCCTACCTGCGTACAAATCGTTAATTTAAGGAAGGTGACGTGGCGGCGACCCCGATCGACAACCACCGGTCGACAGCAACGGATCGGCGATAACCGAGTTGGCTTGTCAGCTAATCCGGACCGCATTGTCGATCAACACCGAGACTAGGCAATGCCCGATCCCCATGCCGAGCCGCTCAAGCACGTATACTCGCCCGAAGGCAGTGTACCGAAAACCTGCGTTTGAGACATATGCCGGCCGCCGCATCTGTGCGGCCGACGGCACGAGGACTTGCAAGCATTCATGAGCGAGCGGAAAGACAGCAGCACCCTTCAGAGCGACATCCTGATCATTGGTTCGGGGGCCGCCGGGCTCGCCATGGCCCTGCGGCTGCCTGCCAACCTGCGGGTACTGGTGCTCAGCAAGGCCGGACTGGTCGGCGGGAGCACGCCCTGGGCCCAGGGTGGGATCGCGGCGGCCCTGGGCGGCACCGAGGACATCGAGCAACACATCGAGGACACCGTCAAGGCGGGTGCCGGCCTGCCCGAGCGCGAGGTGGTTGAACGAGTGGTGCGTGCCGGCCCGGAGCAGATCGAGTGGCTCAAGTCGCTGGAGATGCCATTCAGTCACGACCACGACGACCCGGAACGCCTCCACCTGACACGCGAAGGAGGTCACAGCCAGCGCCGCGTCGCCCATGCCGCCGATCACACCGGCCGTTCCCTGATGGAAACGCTGGTGAGCGCCGTCCGAGCGCGTGAGAACGTCACCGTGCTCGAGCACCACAACGCGGTCGACCTGATCACCGCCCGTCGACTGGGGGAGACCCGTGACGCCTGTCTGGGGGCCTACGTCCTGGACATCAAGAACGACCGCGTGGTCACCGTGCGGGCGCGTCATACGGCGCTCGCCACCGGTGGCGCCGCCAAGGCCTACCTGTTCACCACTAACCCGGATGGCGCAACGGGCGACGGCATCGCGATGGGTTGGCGCGCCGGCTGCCGGGTCTCGAACATGGAATTCATCCAGTTCCACCCCACCTGCCTGTACGAACCGCGTGCCAAATCCTTCCTGATCAGCGAGGCGGTGCGCGGTGAAGGCGGCGTGCTGCTGCGACCGGACGGCACCCGATTCATGGCCGATCACCACCCCGACGCCGAACTGGCGCCGCGTGACATCGTCGCTCGCGCCATTGATGCCGAGATCAAGCGTTTGGGCATCGATTGCGTCTATCTGGACATCAGCTTCAAGGGGCGCGAGTTCATCGAGACCCATTTCCCGATGATCCACGCCCGCTGCCTGGAGTTCGGTTACGACATGACCCAGGAACCGCTGCCGGTGGTCCCCGCCGCCCACTACACCTGTGGCGGGGTGATGGTCGACGAACACGGGCGTACCGACATCGACAACCTCTACGCCATCGGCGAAACCGCCCACACCGGCCTGCACGGCGCCAATCGACTCGCCAGCAACTCGCTGCTCGAGTGTCTCGTCTTCGCCCAGGCCGCCGCCGAACGCATCGCCACCCAACCGGCTTCGGGCGATCGCGAGCATCCGGCCATCCCGGCCTGGGACGAAAGCCAAGTCACCGACCCGGACGAGGCCGTGGTGGTCACGCACAACTGGGACGAGCTACGCCGCAGCATGTGGAGCTATGTCGGCATCGTGCGCACCACCAAGCGCCTGTACCGCGCCCGTGACCGGGTCAACCTCCTACGCCGCGAGATCCACGACTACTACGCGCATTTCCGCGTCAGCAACAACCTGATCGAACTGCGCAACCTGGTGGAAGTCGCCGACCTGATCGTCCGCTCGGCACTCACCCGCCACGAAAGCCGTGGACTGCATTACAGCAAGGACTTCCCCCATACGAACCCCCGGGCCGAGCACTTCAACACGGTGCTGATCCCCCCCCCGGCACGGCCCTACCCGAACGTCCGCGACCGCCACCGTGGCACGCCGCTGCAGGACTGATCGCCCCACCACAACGAAAAAAGCCAGGCAAATGCCTGGCTTTCGCATTCTTGGGCGGGTTTGCCCCGACCGGCTACATCAGGCGACTTACTGGCCGTATTCGATTACCGCACGACGATTCTTCGCCCAGGCGGACTCGCCCGTGCCGTCAACCGCCGGACGCTCTTCGCCATAGCTGACGGTATCGATCTGGCTTGAGGAGACGCCGTAGGAGAGCAGCACGTCACGAACGGCATTGGCACGCTTCTCACCCAGCGCGATGTTGTACTCGCGGCTGCCACGCTCGTCGGTGTGACCTTCGATCACCACTTCGCGATTGCCGTTCTCCTTCAGGAACTCGGCATTGGCTTGCAGCATGCCCTGGTACTGACCGGCAACCGAGTACTCGTCGAAGCCGAAGTAGACCACGCGCTCACGCTCAACCGGCTGACCTTCGTACAACTCGGACTCGCTCATTCCGCCAGCGCCCCTCATGCCGGTGCTTTGGGCACCATCGGCCGAAGCGGAGTCGGCACCGGCACCATCACCGGCACCCGGCCCAGAACCCGGCGTGGAGCTACACGCCGAGAGAACCACGGCCAGTGCACCGACAGAAGCAAGATAGGACCAACGCATAATTCGATCTCCTTGGATTGGGATACTTGATCAACACGAGACTGAGAAAAACAATATCACAGCACTCGACCAGCAAAACCGTATCGAGTTGCTGCGCTGTGACTGGCGCACGGCAGTCCGGTTCCCGAGCCCCGGGGGCTTTTTTGCTCGAACGCCACACGGCATGTTGCATATCCGCAACAACGGATGACCGGCTTGACACCAGCAGCCCCGATCGCGGAAGATGCGCGGGCTTCGGAGGGTTGGCAGAGCGGTTGAATGCACCGGTCTTGAAAACCGGCAAGGGTTAATAGCCCTTCCAGGGTTCGAATCCCTGACCCTCCGCCACCAGATCGGACGAATGAGACACCTCCGGGTGTCTTTTTTGTTTTTGAGCTAGCCCACGCCGCCACCGTCGGTGGATTCTCGAGCCAGGGACTGGATCGAGACACGCTCGACAACGGTGCCAGGCGCAGACAGGAAGAAACGCATGCAGGCACTGGAACTGATCCGCAAGGGGATTGCCGAGAACACGGACCTCGACCCGGCCACCGTGACGCCCTCCAGTCGGCTCGATGAGCTCGGCGTCGATTCGTTCACGCTGCTCGAGTTGATCTTTACGCTCGAAGAACAAATGGAAATTGAACTGGGAAGCGACGTCGGTACGCCGGAGACGGTCCAGGACCTGATCGACATCCTCCAGCCCCATTTGCCTACCGATGCCTGACTCCCGCCGCCAGGCACGGGTGGTCGTGACCGGCCTTTCCATCCTCGACCCGTTCGGTGGCAATACCAACGCGGTATTCGAGCGCGCCGTGGCCGGCGAGTCGAGTGTTCGTCTGTTTCCCTACGGCGACGAGACGATCGGCGGCTGCACGCCTGCCGTCCACTTCGACCCGATCGACTTCGAGGCGCGACTCGGCAAGGCAACCTGCCGCAGCACCGACCCCTTCGCGCGCCTGGCCCTGCTGGCCACCGACGAGGCCTGGCAGCAGGCGCAATTGATGCCGGCGGTCGAGGAACCCAATCCACGCGCCGGGGTCCACTGGGGAACCGCGCTCGGGGGGATCAACACCTTCGAGAACGGCTACCGCGCCTTCTGGAAGGAGGGGCGCAAGCGCCTCTCGCCGATGTCGGTGGTCATGGGCATGAACAACGCCGCCGCCTCGCAGATCGGTATCCGCTATGGGCTGGGCGGACGGTCCGTGACCCATAGCGTCGCCTGTGCCTCGGCCGCCATCGCCATCGGCGAGGCCTACGAGCGCATCCGCGACGGCGAAATGGATCTGATGGTCGCCGGCGGGTCGGACCTGCCCCTCGGTGTCGGCGTGCTGCGGGCCTGGGATGCGATGCACATGCTCGCCCCGGGCGACGAGGACAGTGCCCACCGAGCCTGCCGGCCATTCCACCCGGATCGCCATGGGCTGGTGCTCGCCGAAGGCGCGGCCTGCCTGGTGCTTGAATCGCTTGAACACGCCCAACGCCGCGGGGCCCCGATCCTGGCCGAACTGGCCGGCTATGGCGCGTCCAACGATGCCAGCCACGTCGTCCGCCCGGACCACCGTGGCCAGGTACGGGCCATCCAGGCCGCACTGACCGATGCCGGGATTGACGCCGATGCGATTGGCTACATCAACGCGCACGGCACCGCGACCACGGAGGGCGATGCGATCGAGGTACGCGCCATCCGCGAGGCCTTTGGCAACACCCGGGCGCAACATCTCCCGGTCAGCGCCACCAAGGCGGTCCATGGCCACGCCATGGGCGCGACGGGTGCAATCGAGGCGGCCCTGACCGTCCTGGCGCTGCGACAGGGTAAACTCCCGCCCACCGCGCATCTGGAACACCTCGACTCCGCCTGCGAGGGGGTCGACCACGTCCGCGGCGAGGCACGTGAGGTCCCTGACATCCGGGCCGCGCTGTCGAATTCGTTCGCGTTCGGCGGCAGCAATGCCGTGCTGGCCTTCAAGCGCGCCGGCGGTTGACCGGCCGCTCCCCTTTTTTCACCGACAGCTCACCGACAGACCGATTCAAACGATGACCGAAAGCCAAGACAACAGCATCGATGCCCTGATCCCCGAGGTTGCCGCCGAACTGGTGGACGCCCTGAACCTCGACGAGACGCCCGAGGAAATCGATCCCGACGAACCGTTGTTCGGTGACGGGTTGGGTCTTGATTCCATCGACGTGCTGGAGATCGCCCTGGTCGTCTCGCGCCGTTACGGGTTAAACCTGCGCTCCGACGATGACCGCAACGAACAGATCTTCGCCTCCTTGCGCAACCTATGCCGCTTCATCGCCGAGAACCGGACCAAGTAAGCGGCAACGCCGCCGGCAAGCGACTCCGTGGCTGGCTAATCGGCACCATGGTGGCGCTCAACGTCGTGCTCGCCCATCTCTTCGCCGGGCAAGACCAGGTCTCGTTCGCCCAGGCGGCGCTGGCCTTGAGCCCGCTGGGCGTCATCCTCCTGGTTCTGACGCTCCCTCGCTTCAACCGCATCGTTGGCCTGATCGCGCTGGCCGGACTGCCGCTGCTCTTGCTGGGTAGCGCGACCGTCCTGCACGAGCGTGTTTCGCTGCTTTATCTGCTGCAACATCTGGCGGTGCACATCGCCCTGGCCGCCTTTTTCCTGACCAGCCTGCAATCGGGCCGGGTGCCTGCCTGCACGCATTTCGCCCAACAGGTCCACACCTCGATGTCACCGGCGCTGAATCGCTACACCCGGCAGGTCACCTGGGCGTGGGGGCTGTTCTTTGTCATCAACACCGGGGTCTCGGTGGCGCTGATGGCCCTTGCCGGCCCCGCCATCTGGGCCGACTACGCCGTCTACGCCACCTTCCCGCTGGTCGCCCTGATGTTCGTGCTCGAATACCTGATACGGCGGCAAGTCCTGCCACGTGAGGATCTTTCCAGCCCCTGGAGTGCGGTCATCGCCTACCGCCGCCACGTTCGCGACACCACCGAACGACGGAGTCAGCCATGAGCGACGCCAGATCCGATTCCATCCCGCTGGTCCCGGACGGCAACCTCGACCGGGTGGTGCTGCTGGACGGGGACCAACGCTGGACGGTGGCCGACGTGCTGGCCAGCGCCCAAGAGCTGCAGGAATCCCTCGGTGCCCTGCCCGGCCCGGTCAAGCATCTGGTCAACCTTGCCGGCCGCCGAGATCAGTTCCTGGTGGGGCTGGTCGCCGGCATCCTCGGCGCACAAGTCAGCCTCATGCCCTCGACCCGCAGTCGGGGCGCCATCCGGGACCTGCTCGCCGACCACCCGAATACCGTCATCCTCCACGACGGCGACCAGCCGCTCGAACCGACCCTGACGGCCTGCGCACCCCAGGTGGCCATTCCCCCCTTGCGGCAGACACGTTCACAGGCGGAATACGCTCGCCAGGTTCCCCAGATCCCGCGGATCCCCAGGGGCCAGCTGATCGCGCGGGTATTCACCTCGGGCACCACCGGCAAGCCACGGGGCCACGACAAGCACTGGGGACGATTGGTGGCGAACACCCGGGTCGCCGCCGATGCCCTGGATGTCCACCACCGCCGCACGGACAACGCCCACCAGGATCGACTGGTCGGCATTCACCTGCTCGGGACGGTGCCCTCCCAACACATGTATGGCTTCGAGTCGCTGATCCTCGCCGCGCTCTGCGGCGGTGCGACCCTGTCCGTCGATCAACCGTTCTTCCCCGGCGACATAGCCGCCTCGCTAGCCGCACTGCCCTCGCCGCGCATGCTGGTGACCACGCCCTATCACCTGCATCATCTGCTGGCCTCGGACTGTGCCCTGCCGCCCTGCGAGCACATGCTCTGTGCCACCGCCCCGCTGGAGCCCAGGCTTGCCGCCCGCGCCGAGCAGACGCTGGGCGGGGCACTCCAGGAGATCTACGGCTCCACCGAGACCGGCCAGATCGCGGTGCGCCAACCCACCCAGGGCGCCGACTGGCGACTGATGGAGGGCGTTGATCTCGAGGTGACGGCCAGTGGCGAGGTAATCGCCTCGGGTGGCCATGTCGAACGCCCGGTAGCCCTGGCCGATTGCATCGAACGGGTGGATGCGCGCCGCTTCCGGCTGATCGGCCGACTGGCCAATCAGGTCAACATTGCCGGGAAACGCAGTTCGATCGAGTATCTGAACGCCACCCTGCGGGCGATCGACGGCGTGGAGGACGGTCTGTTCTTTCGTCCACGCTCGGCCGGTGCCAGTGACGGACAGCCCGAGCGATTGGCCGCGGTGGTGCGCGGCCCGGGACTGACCGCCGACGCGATTCGCCGCGCCCTGCGGGATCGACTTGACCCGGTCTTTCTGCCCCGCCCCCTCTTGCTCGTCGACCAGATGCCGGTCAACGCCACCGGGAAAATCACACGCGATGCGCTCGATACCCTGTTGACCGACAGCAACGATTCCGACCACCAGCAACGGGATGCGAGCTGATGAAACCTTCCAGCCATTTCCTGGCCGAATGGACGCCGCCAGCGCAAACACCCGTATTCGCCGGGCATTTCCCGGGCAACCCCCTCTTGCCCGGCAGCGTGCTCCTCGACTGGGCCGTTTCGGCCTACGCCCACGCCCAGGCCCAGGCCCGTCAAGGCGATGTCCTGAATCGTATCGTCCGCCAGGCACGCTTTCTCGCCCCGGCCCGCCCGGAGGTGCCGCTCCGAGTCGAACATCAACCCGCACGGCGCGAGCGAACGCGTTTGCAGGTCGTGGCTGTCCCTGTCGACGGTGAGGCCTACCTCGTGCTGGACGTGCTGCTCGAGCCACCCCGCAAGCATGCCGAGGAGGCCAGTCGGTGACCACGCCGGAGTCGGAATCCAACCAATGGCATGCGCGCCGGGAACGGGGACACCCGGCGTTGATCCGGTTGATGGTGTTCCTCTCGCGTCGGGCCGGCCGACGGACGACTCGACTGCTGCTGGCCCCCATCAGCCTCTATTTCCTGCTATTCGTCCCCACCGCCCGCCGCGCAAGCCGGGACTTTCTGCACCAGGTTCATGGCCGACCGCCTCGCCTGGCGGCGATCTATCGACATTTCCATGCGTTCGCCAGCACCATCCACGACCGGGTGTTCTTCCTCAGCGGTCGCTTTGATGCGTTCGAGATCGAGGTGGTGGGTGGTGAATGCTTCGAGCCACCGGAGTCGGCGATCCTGGTCGGGGCGCATTTCGGCAGCTTTGACGTCCTGCGGGCCATGGGTCGTGTCGAGCGCGATCTGCCCATCAGCATGATGATGTACCCGGAAAACGCCCGGAAGATCCAGCGCGTACTCGCCGCCATCGCGCCCGAGCGCTCCCGAGACATCATCCCGCTCGGGCGGATCGACTCGATGCTCGAGGCAGGCGCCCGTCTCGATCAGGGGGAACTGATCGGCATGCTTGCCGATCGCAGCCTCGAGGGTGACCCGATGGGCACGCGGCCATTTCTCGGCCGCCCGGCGCGTTTTGCCGTCGGCCCGTTTCGCATGGCCGCGATACTTCGCCAACGGCTGTTGTTCATGGCCGGCATCTACCTCGGCGGCAACCGCTACCGAATCCATTTCGAGCCCCTGGCCGATTTTCGCCAGGTGTCGCGCCGTGAGCGCGCGAAGGCCGTCGAGGCCGCGATGGATCGCTACGTCGAATGCCTGGAGGCACAGGTGCGCGAGCACCCCGACAACTGGTTCAATTTCTTCGACTTCTGGGCAGACGCCGAGCACAAGCCCTCACGGGAAACCGACGCGCCGCAAACCGGCTCGTCCGCCCGCGGTTCAAGCCAGGCACCAACGAACCAGGCCCCGACCTCCCAGGCCTCGTCCACCCAGGACTCACCCGAGGAGCGTCCATGACCCTGTCGTTCTCCCGACGTTTCGCCGCACTGATCCTGTTGACACTGCCCCTCCCGACCTACGCCCTGAACATCGAGGAGCTCGCCACCGCGCTCGCCGAGCGTGGCGCGGACAGCACGGACTACCAGCAGACGCGCTATCTGGGCATCCTCGACGAGCCACTGGAATCCAGCGGCCGGCTCTCCTTCGAGCCCCCCGATCGGCTGGTTCAGGAACAACGTCACCCCGAGGCACGCACCCTCATCCTCGACGGCGACCAACTGACGTTCGAGGCCGAGGATCGCCGGCGGGTCGTGCAGCTGGACGACTCGCCCGAGGGTGCGGCCCTGGCCGACAGCCTACGCGGCATCCTCAATGGTCGGATCGAGGCCCTGCGCGAGGACTACGAACTGGTGCTCAGCGAACGCCCGGGCAATGGCTGGCGGCTGCACCTGTTGCCGCGTCGCCAGGTGCTGGCCGAGCGTATTCGGCGCATCGAGGTGGTCGGGCAGATCAACGCGGGCCTCGCCGCCGTCGAGCGGTTGACGCTGGAATTCGCCAATGGCGATCGCAGCGTGATGCGACTGGGCCCGCATGGCAACGCTGATCCGGACGACGAGCGCCGGTCCCCATGACTCCACGCCGCAATCCCGCCCTGATTCTCGGCCTGTGGCTGACGGTCGTGCTGTTGGCCATCTACTCGATCACCCAGACACGCTTTACGGCGGACATGTCCGCCTTCCTGCCTGCCTCGCCCAGCCCCGAGCAGCAACTGCTGGTGGATCAGCTCCAGCGCGGCGCGGTCTCGCGCACCTTCCTCGTCGGAATCGACGGCGGGTCTGGTGAGCAGCGGGCCAAGGCCAGCCGGCAGCTGCATGCCGACCTGGTCGATGACCCCGCCTTCGCCGCCGTGCAAAACGGCGATCGGGCCCACCACGAGCAGGCCCGGCAGTTCCTGTTCGAGCACCGCTATCTGTTGAGCCCGGCGGTCGATGCCGAGCGGTTTTCGGTCGAGGGGCTGACCCGGGCGATCGGCGAGTCGATACGCGAGCTCAACTCGCCCCTGGGTGACATCACCCGCGAGCTCTTCCCGCGCGATCCCACCGGGGAGATGCTGGCGCTGCTCGACCGACACGATTCCCAAGCCGGCCGGGCCGGCCCGGCTCGCTGCTGTGGCGTCTGGTCGTCCTCCGATCAATCGACCATGCTGTTGGTCGCGCAGGCCCGTGCGTCGGGCTCGGACACCGACGGGCTGGCCCGTGCCGCCCAACGCATCCAGGCCGCCTTCGACACGATCCGCGGCGACATCGATCCCTCCCTGCGGCTCGTGATCGCCGGCTCACCGATGTTTGCCATCGAGGCGCGGGACCACATCAAGGCCGAGGTCACCCTGTTCACGACCATCAGCGTGATCCTGGTGACCCTGGTGCTGCTGCTCGCCTATCGCTCGTTGCCCGTGCTGTTGGCCGGGTTGCTGCCAGTCGGCAGTGGGGTAGCCGTCGGGATTGCCATGGTCGGACTGGGCTTCGACGAGGTCCACGGCATCACGATCGGTTTTGGTACCGCCCTGATGGGCGAGGCGATCGATTACAGCATCTACTACTTTGTCCAGTCCCGGCAGTCTCGCGTGGACAGGGCCGGGCAACGGGCCGGGCAGCACGCCTGGCTTCGGGACTACTGGCCCACCGTGCGCCTCGGCCTGATCACCTCGCTGATCGGTTTCGCCGCCCTGCTCTTCTCCGGCTTTCCGGGCTTGATGCAGATCGGCCTTTACGCCATGACCGGCCTGCTCACCGCGGCGCTGGTCACCCGCTATGTGCTGCCGATCCTGGGGCCACGGCTGCCCCGCGCCGACATCGCCGGGCTGGGTCGACGGCTCGAGCGTCCGGTCGCCGGGTTGCGGCGACTGCGGTCGGTTGCCGTGTTGCTGGGCGCACTGGCCGTGGCCGTGCTCGTCTTCCAGCAGGACGGCCTCTGGCGAGACACGCTTTCCGGGCTTGCCCCGATCGACCCCGGCCTGGAAGCCACCGATACCCGCCTGCGCGAGCAACTCGGCTCCCCGAGCCCACGCCACTTGGTTGTCGTGAAGGGCGACGATCGCGAGGCGGCACTACGCGCCGCCGAGCGCGTCACCGCGATACTGGATCAGCGCGTCGAGAACGGTCTGCTCGCCGGCTATCGCTCGCCGACCGAAACCCTGCCCTCGCTGGCAACGCAGCACGCGCGACAGGCGGCCCTGCCGAGTGGGGAGGAACTCGAGCAACGTCTTGCGCAGGCGCTCACCGACCTGCCGGTATCACCCGACCGCCTGCCGGGCTTCGTCGATGACGTGGCGCGCCAGAAAGACGCGGCGGCGATCGGACTCGCGGACCTCGAGGGCACGCCCCTCTGGCTCGCGGTCGCCGGGCAATTGCCATCCGACGGGAAAGCGGGTCACGCGGCGGCCGTCATCACCCTGTACACCGATCCCGCCAGCCCCAGCGACTTGGCGGCCCTGGGCGAGGCGATCGACCCGGTCGAATCCGCCGTGCTGATCGACCTGCTGGCAGAATCGAACCGGCTCTACGCCCGCTATCTCAACACCACACTGGTGGTCTCCGTGGCGGGCGCCGCGGCGATCGTCCTGTTGCTCCTGCTCGTGCAGGCAAGCCCTCGGCGCACGTTGCGCACGCTGCTGCCGATCACGCTCGCGGTCCTGCTGGTGGTGGCCGGGCACGCGCTGTTTGGCGGACAGCTGACCCTGCTGCACCTGGTCGGTCTGCTGCTGGTCGCGGCCATCGGCTCGAACTACGCCCTGTTTTTCCAGCCCCCGCCAGGCCAAAGCAACGGACTGGATGCGCGCACCCTCGCCTCCCTGACCCTGGCGACGACCACCACCGTCACGGCCTTCGGTGTGCTGGCATTCTCATCGGTGCCCGTGCTGCAGGCCATCGGGGCAACGGTGGCCCCGGGGGCGCTCGCGGCCTGGCTGCTGGCCGCGATCTTCGCCGCCCCGTCCGATCGCTCGACACCGACGACAAAACAGCCCTGAGGTATGTATCCATGCCGATCGACCTGACCGCCCTCGACGGCCCCGCCCTTTGCGCCCTCCTACCGCATCACGGTGACGTCTGCCAGCTCGAGCGAATCCTGCGCGTCGATGACAGCCGCCTGGTCGGCGAGACCCGGGCCCATCACCGCCCCGACAATCCCTTGCGCGTCGGTGGCCGACTGGGCGTCTTTGCCGGTGTGGAGATGGCCGGACAGGCGATGGCCCTACACCTGGCGCTGCAGTCCAACGGCGAGGCGGCCGGGCAAGGCATGATCACGCGGGCCAATAGCCTGAGCCCGCGCGTGGATCGGCTCGACGGGTTGCCCGGCCCCCTGCGCATTACCGTGACCTGCGAGGCGCAAGCCGGGGAAATGGCGCGGTACGGATTCATCCTGGAACACGAAGGCGCGGTGATACTCGACGGGGGTCTGTCCGTCTGGCTGACGAACGCCGGCTGACGGACTGACGGATCAGAGTCGGTCGGGGTCGAAGTCGGTCAGGGCATACCCCGCCGCGCTGATCGCGTCCAGCCACCCATCGAGGCACTCGGCGGTCAGCTCACGGATATCATGGAAGATCAGGAGCACGGGTCGGCTGGTTTGCTCGGCGAGGCGACGTTCGCGCTCCAGCCGAGTCAACAGCGTGCGGCGGACATCGTCGCAGGCGGCGCGCGGATCGGCATCCCCCGTCGTCATGCCCCCAAGCTCGGTAAAACCGGTCCGTGCCGTGGCGGCGCGCCAGGCGGAAGTCCGGCTCAGATAAGGCGCACGCGCCAGGCGTGCCGATCGCCCTCGCCAGGCGGGCACCACGGCATCCGCCACCCGCTCCCATTCCAGCAGTTGCGCCTCCACCCGCCGCGGGTTTCGATACCAGGGCCAGCGCGGCCAGAAATGCGTGGCACCGTGATTGCCCAGCCAGTGCCCCTCCTCGATGATCCGGCGGGCCAGATCCGGGTGACGAACGAGGCTCCCCTTCTCCGTCCAGATCTCGTAGGGGGCGAACAGCAGGCGGCGGGCCAGCCAACCCGGTGGGTTATGCGCAAGCGTGAAGAACGCCGCCCGCAACGGGCGGTCCGGCTGCAGGCCACGCCCGGCCAGCACGTCGAGAATCCGTTCGGTCGACCCGGGCCGCGGGCCGTCGTCGAAACTGAGCATGACGGGGTAGCCGCCGGCCCTGGCATGGATTGGCTTCATGACTGCTTCATGGCCGCTGGATCATTTCAGTCGCCCTCGGTCGATCGCCCTCGGCTCACGTCATGCCGCCATCGACGGCGATCACCTGCCCGGTCACATAGGCCGCACCCTCGCCGGCCAGGAAACCGACCACCTCGGCGACCTCCTCCGGTCGACCGGCCCGGCGCATGGGGATGTGATCCTTGATGCCATCCGCCGCGGCGGAACCCGCGCTCATCGGCGACTCGATCAGGCCCGGCGCAACGGCGTTGACCAGCACCCCTCGCGAGGCGACCTCCCGGGACAGTGCCCGGGTCGCACCGATCAGCCCCGCCTTGGCCGCCGAATAATTGCTCTGGCCGCGGTTACCGATCAACCCGCTGACCGAAGCGATATTGATCACCCGCCCCCAGCGGGTGCGGATCATGGGCAGCAACACCGGTTGGGTCACGTGGTGAAAGCCATTGAGCGAGACATCCACCACCGCACGCCAGCGCGCCGCGGACATCCCCGCCAGCGGGCCATCATCGTGCATGCCCGCGTTATTCACCAGCACCTGTATCGCTCGTTCGGCGAGGATCGGCGCCAGGACCGCGTCGACGGCCTCGGGGTCGGTCACATCGAAAGTCAGCGCCTCGGCCTCGCCTCCCGCGGTCCGCAACTCCACGGCCAGCTCCTCTACACGCTCGACGTTACGGTTGGCATGCAGCAACAGGTCGAATCCATCGGCGGCCAGTCGGCGAGCGATGGCTGCCCCGATCGCGCCGCTGGCCCCGGTGACCAGCGCCAGTTTGCTTTGCACCGTTTCCTTGTTATTCATGGACTTGAATTCATCACTTCGGTTGATAGCTCAGGTCAAGGTAGCTGGTCTCGTCCAGTGCAAGCGGGAACCGACCAGGCTCTCTCCGGACCATGGCCTCCAGCAATGGCAGGAGCCGCCCGGCGGGCACCTCCCGGCGCAGCCGTTCCCAGGCCGGGCCGGCCATGCCGGCATCGCCACGGTCGGTTTCGGCGCTAAGCGTAATGGCCAGTCGGTCGGTATCGCCTGCCTGTGCCGACTGGATCACCAGGGCGATCGCGAGCGGCTCGGCAATTGGTTCGGCCTGATGCATCGGTTCGGGGAACGGCAGGTCATAGACAACCAGCAACACCGGTCGATCCCCGAGGGTGGCCTGCATCCCCGCCTCGAGCAGTCCGGCCGCGGCGGTCTCGTGATGAGCGGCAATCGCGGTGGCGGGTTCCTGCGCCCCCACCGAAATCGACCAGTAACCCGAGGCCGCGTTGTGCACGCTATTGTGAAAGCGGATCGGCGAGATCATGCGGTCCGTCTCGGCGAGCGAGGCACAACTGTGGGTAAGCACCTCGGTATCGCCGGTGGACGAGGCAAACACCATCGGCAAGGTGGCCGGATCGAGGCCGGCGGCCTCGACCGCTTCCCAGCAGGCCGTCATCGCCAGTCGCGTGCTCTTGCCGGCACGGCGGCGCTCGGTGCGCGGCAGTCGATCGGCCTTGAGCGCCCGCCCCAGTTCGGCGACCGACATGTGACCCGGCTCGCGCCCGGTTCGCAACGCATCCGCCGCCTCGCGCCAGTCTGACAGCGCGGCGCCGACGAAACCGACCCCCCTGATCGATAGCTTCATGCGTTTTCCTCCGGCCGACCGAACAACAGGCTGCAATTGTTCCCGCCGAACCCGAACGAGTTGGTCATCACCCGGGTCGGGCGCCGATCACGATTGCCCAGCAGGTAGTCGGCCGTGAAGTCGGGGTCGACCTGCTCGGTGTTGAGCGTACCGGGCAGGAAACCGTGTTCGATGGCGAGAGCCCCGGTAACCAGGCCCGTGATACCAGCCGCGCCCAGCGTATGCCCCGTCCATCCCTTGGTCGACGAGCACACCTGCCCCCGCCCGAAGACGGCCTCCAGTGCGCGGTCCTCGGCGGCATCGTTGACCCGGCTGGCCGTGCCATGCAGGTTGACGTAATCCACCGATGCCGGCGCAAGCGAGGCGGCATCCAGGGCCCGGCGCATCGCCAGTTGCGCCCCCCGCCCCTCGGGATGCGGCGAGGACATGTGGTGCGCATCGACGCTCTCGCCCACACCAAACAGGCAGAGAGGCGCCTCGCCGCGGTCCGCCTCGACCAGGGCGAATCCGGCCGCCTCACCGATGGAGATGCCGTTCCGGGCCGCATCGCCCGGCCGACAGGGCCCGGTTGAGGTCAACTCGAGCGAGGCAAACCCGTACAAGGTGGTCAGACAGAGACTGTCGACGCCACCGACCACGACCGCATCGCACATTCCGGTGGCAATCAGGCGTTGCGCACTGGCAAACACCTTGCCGCTGGACGAACAGGCGGTGGACACCGCATAGACCGGCCCCTTGAGATCCAGGCGTTGCCGCACGTAGCGGGGGGCGGAGGACAACTCGTGCGTGGTCGCGTAGTGCAGAGGGCTGGGCAGCGCTCCGGTTTCCGGGTCGCGTTCGCGGAAGGCCAATTCGGTATGCAGTATCCCCGAGGTGCTGGTGCCCAGGACCACGGCGATCCGCCCGGCGCCGTGGCGCTGGACCGCCGCCGCAACCGCCTCGGCAAAACCGTCCTGCTGCAGACCCAGTTCGGCGAGCCGGTTGTTGCGGCAGTCGTAGTCGGCAAGATCATCCGGGAGGGAGACGGATTCGAGATCCGTTACGCGGCCGATCCAGGTGGGCAGATCGACGTCGAGGAAGTCGCAGGGCGCCAGCGCGCCGCGGCGGTCACGCAGCGCGGCCAGCAAGGCCCCCCGCCCCGGACCGGCCGGCGTGGTGGCGGTCAGGGCCGTGATACCGAGCCGGGGCAATCTCGGGGACAACGACGGACTGGCTGACGGCGCGCTCATGGATCCACCTCTGGTGATCGGTCAATGGGGGAGAGGCTCATGCCGTGCGTGGCTCGCACCCCGGCCGGGTGTCGTACCGACAACCAGTTCGCGGAGAGCCAGGCAAAGGCGGCGGCCAAGATCGCACCGCCCACCACGTCCCAGAACACATGCTGGCCGATGGCCAGGGTGGAATAGGCGATACCCAGCGCCCAGAGCGCCGAGAGCCCCCGCCAGACGGCGGGCATGCCGATCGCCCGGATGAGACGGTCCATCCAGAAGGCGCTGAACAGCGCACTGGCGACATGCAGGGAGGGAAACGCGTTGCCGCTGCTGTCGACGGCGGCCAACCAGGCGAAGGCCGGCTCGCCCGCCCACAGGCCCGGATCACGCTCAATGCTGGTGGGAAAGACCAGAAACACCGCCAGGCCGGCCAGACACAATCCAGTAATCGCCACCCCGTAACGCACCAATGTCGCCCGATCCGGCATCAGGGCCGGGACCAGCGAGACGTACAGCCACAGCGAGGCATACAGATAGAAAAACATCGGCTCGAACAGCACCCGACGGTCGACCCAGGTTTCGGGCATGACCACGGGCTCGTCCATGGGCGAGTTGAGCAGGTGAAAATAGGCGATGAAGAACAGGGTCATCAACACGGTGGTTCCCAGCCCCTTCAGGAGCCAGCAGCAGGTGAGCCGCCGGATCAGCTCCCGCCCCCATGCATCCCGGCTTACCGCGGCGCGGTCACCTCCTCTGTCGTCCGATGCCACCCTGACTCCACCTTGTCTCTGCGGCGATCCGTTGATCCACCGTTGCTAAAGGAAACCCTCCACCATTCGATAACGCCTCTGGCTTGCGGTTTTGTTCGCACCCGCGATCCCCTTTCGGGCGGTTTCGCAGCGGCACTACCGGTTCGTGCCGAGTTTCCTCGAAGCGCGCGACTATCGCACGGCCAGACCTCGGCGTTCAAGCGACACCAACCGCCGCGCCGATCAGTGGACATCATCCCCCGCACGCGAATGGTTCGCCACACCAACAAAGTTGACGCGAACTGCCCGGACTCCGATCATGTCGACCCGCTGCCAGGGCCGTCAGGAGTTGACCGGCCGGCATGCCCCCGAATCACCGACCATCGCCACGAAGGCCGACCGCATGCACGCCCAGGACGCTACCGCCTCCCCCGATCTTCCCCTTAGGGGCACCGAACACGCCCCGCCTGTCGCAGAGGGCGGCTATTGCGACGTGTTCGTCGTCGGGGGCGGGCCCGGCGGCTCGACCCTGTCGACGCTGCTGGCGCGCAAGGGACACGACGTGGTGATGGTCGAAAAGGAACACCATCCGCGGTTTCACATCGGCGAGTCACTGCTGCCGGCCAACCTCGAGCTGTTCGAGACCCTGGGCGTGGCCGACGAGATCGCCCAGATCGGGATCGACAAGTGGGGGGCCGAGTTCGTCTCGCCGGCCCACGACCACGTCCAGCCCTACAACTTCGGCGATGCCTGGGACAAGTCGATGCCCAAGGCCTACGAGGTCGAGCGCGCGGAATTCGATCGCATCCTGTTCCGCAACGCCGAGCGCCACGGCGCGCGCACCTCCGAGGGCACCAAGGTCGTCGACATCGATTTTCATGATGCCCCCCGAACCGACGAGCGGGGGCGCGAGTACCACGCCACGGTCACCACCCGCGACGAGCACGGGGATCAGCGCATCTGGCAAACGGCCTTCGTCGCCGATGCCACCGGCCGCGACACCTTCCTCGCCAACTGTCACGGCTGGAAGCGTCGCTCCCGCAAGCACAACAGCGCGGCGGTCTTCGGCCATTTCCGCGACGCCGAGCGCAACCCGGGCAAGACCGAGGGCAACATCACCCTGTTCTGGTTCGACCACGGCTGGTTCTGGTTCATCCCGTTGAAGAACGGGGTAACCAGCGTGGGCATGGTGACCTGGCCGTATCACATGAAAACCCGCGCGGGCCGTTCCCTGGAGCAGTTCCTGTTCGACAACATCGACACCGTCCCGGAACTCAAGCGCCGCCTGGCCGATGCCTCGTTGGTGCGCGACGTGCAGGCCACGGGCAACTTCTCCTACTCGGCCGACCGCACGCACGGGGATCGTTTCATCCTGGTGGGCGATGCCTTCATGTTCATCGACCCGGTATTCTCCAGCGGCGTGATGCTCGCCATGCAGAGCGGCGTGTTCGGCGCCGATGCAATCGACACCGTGCTGCGCGAGCCGGCCCGGGCGAAACAGGCCCTGAAGGCCTACGACCGCCAGGTGCGTCGCGGCCCCAAGGAGTTCTCCTGGTTCATCTACCGGATCACCAAGCCGGTGATGCGCGACCTGTTCATGGCCCCGCGCAACTTCTTCCGCGTCAAGGAGGCCCTGATCTCGCTGCTGGCCGCCGACATCCATCGCGGCACGCCGATCTGGCGTTCGATCCGGATCCTCAAGGCGATCTACTACGTCACCTCGATCGCGCGGTTGCGCCGGTCACTCGCCGACTGGCGCGCCCACCGTCGCAAGGTCCAACCCCTGTCCGGCGAAACCGACACACGCGGATGACGGCACGGGCACGTCCATCTCGGTTGCCCGACGAGGCGCGCGACCGGCTGCTGGCCGCGCTTTGCCTGCCCGACAGCAACCACGGCGAAGGCAACGGTTGCATCGGCACCCTGCCGCTCACCCGGCTCGACGACGCCGACAGCGACCCGGTGGAAGTGTTTCTCGCCCCGAGCGAGGTCACGCTTCAGCAGCAAGGGGGCGAATGCTTTGCCCACGCGGATGGCTGGGTCTTCGGCAACCTACCGATCGACGAATCCGAGGGACTGGCCCTCGGCGCGGAGAGCGCCTACGGGCGGCTTTTCGAGCGGCTGGACCGAGCGCGCACTCCGCACCTCTGGCGGGTCTGGCACTACCTCCCCGAGATCAATGCCATCGACGCCGGCAGCGGGCTGGAACGCTATCGGCTGTTCAACCAGGGGCGCGCGGCGGCCTTCGATCACGCCGGGCAGGCCCCGTCGGCCTCGGCCCCGGCCGCCTGTGCCCTGGGGAGCCCCGACGGCACCAAGGGGCGTCTGTTCTATCTGGCCGCGGCCACGCCCACCCAACGGATCGAAAATCCCCGCCAGGTCAGCGCCTGGAACTACCCTGTGCGCTACGGTCCGAAAAGCCCCCTGTTCGCGCGGGCGGCGCTGGCGAGCGGGGCGCGGCACGACTG
This sequence comes from Guyparkeria halophila, assembly GCF_034479635.1. Taxonomy (NCBI): domain Bacteria; kingdom Pseudomonadati; phylum Pseudomonadota; class Gammaproteobacteria; order Chromatiales; family Thioalkalibacteraceae; genus Guyparkeria; species Guyparkeria halophila. The sequence goes on along the minus strand of NZ_CP140153.1, from coordinate 1,302,084 downwards.
GCTGTTCGTCTCGGGCACCGCCTCGATCGTTGGCCACGAGACCCGACACCACGACGACGTGGTCAAGCAGACCGAGGAGACGATCGCCAACCTGGAGACGGTCCTCGAGCAGGCAAACGCCCGAAGGGACGCGCCGGCACGCCGGTTCGCCTGGGACGAGACCGGCCTCCTGCGGATCTACCTGCGTCATCCGGCCCACCTGGTACCGGTGCGCGAGTGCATCGACCGCTGGCTGGATGACCGGGTCGAACAGGTCTACCTGCAGGCCGACATCTGTCGTGAGGACCTGCTGGTCGAGATCGAGGCCACCTTGCGCCTTCCCCGGGACGGGACGGCGGCGATCGACACCGTGTGGCCGGCGCTGTGAGCACCGGGCTCGGTTCGCTGGCCCGCGCCCTGCACCGGGTGATCGCCGTGCCACTGGGCCACGGCGGTCTTGCCGTGCTGTTGATCGGCTGGCTGCCACTGGCCCTGATGGTGGCATTGCTACCCGGCCCCACCCGCCGGCTCGCCGCGCGTCGCATCATTCATCACGCGATGCGCGCCTACCGGCTCTGGCTGGTCACCATCGGGGCGTTGCGGGTCGATAGCCGACCACTCGATACCCTCAAGCGTGCCCCGGCCGGCGTAATCGTGGCCAACCACCCCTCGCTGCTCGACGCCCTGATCGTGCTGGCACACGCCCCGAACATCATCTGCGTCATGCGCGCCGGGCTTCTGCGCAACCCATTGTTTGCCCTGCCCGCCCGGCTGGCGGGTTACCTGCCCAATGATCACGCACTCGACATGATGCTCGGCGCACGTGCCGCCATCCGCAGCGGCTGCCACGTCCTGATGTTCCCGGAGGGGTCGCGCAGCCCGGGCGATGATGCGGCCGGACTCGGTCCCTTCCAGCCGGCACCGTTCATGCTTGCCCGCCAGGCAGGCGCGCCCCTGCATGCCTTCGTCTTTCGCTACGACCGTCCCCTGCTGACCAAGCAGACGCCCGCCTGGCAGCTACCCAAGCTACCGGTTCGACTGCGGGTCGAGCGCCTAGCGGTGCATCCGGACCTCCTCGAGTCGAACCCACACCGGGCCGCCACCGCCTGGCGCAATCGCTTTGCCACCGAGCTCGACGCGCGATGAACGCCCCGACACCAATTCACCCCCTGATCCTGATCCCCTGCTTCGACCCGGGGCCACGTATCGACGAAACGGTGCGCTCTGCCTTGACGGCAGGCGGTGGACTGCCCGTCTGGGTGGTCGACGACGGCAGCGACCCGGCGACCGTCGAACGCTTAGCCCATCTGGTGGCCGAGCACGAGTCGGTGACGCTGCTACGTCACGAGACGAACCATGGCAAGGGTGCCGCCGTGCTGACGGGAGTGCGGGCGGCACGACAGGCGGGCTTTACCCATGCCCTGACCCTGGATGCCGATGGACAGCATCCCGCGGCGTGCATCGGCGCCTTCGTCGAGGCGGCGCGCGAGCACCCCGAGGCACTGGTCCTCGGCCGCCCCGTGTTCTCCGCCGATGCCCCGGCATTGCGCGTTCAGGGACGCAAGATCTCGAATTTCTGGGCGAATCTCGAAACGCTCTGGGCGGGAATCGGCGATTCGCTGTTCGGCATGCGGATCTATCCGATCGACGATCTCGTCGCGGTGATGGAGGACGCGCGTTGGATGCGGCGCTTCGACTTCGACCCCGAGGCCGCCGTGCGCCTGGCCTGGCGAGGTTTGCCGCTGGTGAACGTCGATGCCCCGGTGCGCTACTTCGATGCCGAGGAGGACGGGGTCTCGCACTTTCGCTACGGGCGGGACAACCGCCTGCTGATCTGGATGCACCTGCGATTGCTCGCCGGCTTCCTGCGCCGGCTGCCCCGGTTGCTCATGCGGCGTCGGCATAACGGGCAAGCCCGCCGCTGACATAAATTTCGGAAGGGCCTCGATGGGCGAGCCCGCCCGGCCGGGCCAACCCCTCAGCGTTTGCCGAACACCTGCTTGAGCAAGTCGGTCGTGCGGGCCGCGGGATCGGTGCGGATCAGCTTCTCCTGTTCTGCGATCTTGAGGAACAGGCCGTCGAGCGCCTTGTCCGTGATGTAGCCGTCGAGGTCCGTGTCCCCCACGGCCATCCGGGCCATCGGACCGGCGCTGTCGATCATCTTCTTGTAGGCCCCGGTCACACCGGCCTGGTTGGTCGCCGACGCGACGATCGGGCGAAAGCGCGTGGTCAGTTCCTCCGAGCTGCTGCGGCGCAGGTACTCGGTCGCCGCATCGTTCGGCCCTTCCAGGATGCCCCGCACGTCGGCAAGGCTCATGCGCTTGATCGCACCGTGGAATACCTCGGTCGCCTCCGGCACCGCCTGTTCCGCGGCGTGGTTCATGGTCTGGACGAACTCGTCGGCCAGTCCGCCCTGCCCCAGGGTACGCAACGCGCCCTCGACCTGCTGCAAGGGGCCGGGCAAGGGAATACGCACCGCGGGATCGTTCAGGAACCCGCCGTGCTGGCCCAGTTGGCTGACGGCGACGTCGACACCCTTGTCGAGTGCCTGCCGAATGCCCTGGTCCATTTCTCCCTGACTCAGATCCGCCACGGCCGAACTCGACCCAGAGGGGTTGTCGCCACTCGCGCCCTCCGAGCCGCCTTGCAGTCGCTTGAGCAGGTCACTCGCAAAATCGGCGTGGGCCGACCGGCTGGCGAACAGGCCGCCCACCAGGATCAGGCCGATCGCTTGACGTCGTTTCATCGGTAACTCCCCGCTTTCCCTTGGAAAGGCATCGTGACAAGGGGCCTCAGGCCCTCCCCATAACCAGGAAGGAACGGCATGACCATCAGGAGGTTATAGACCAGTCGCGCCGAGAATCGCGTCGCAGGGAATCGCGTCGCTGGGCCCTGCGTCGTAGCTCACCGTCGGAACACCCAACCGGGGCTCACGGCTCCCGCGAGCGCATCAGGTCGGCCATGGCCTCGCATTCGGCATCATTGCGACGGTGTAGCCCGTCGATCACGCCATCACGGTCGGTCGCCGTCTTGTTCTGCGCCAGTTTCTCGATGCCCTCGATCCGGTCGGGCAGCAACTCGATCCCCACGATCGCCGCCTTCATGCCGGCAATCTGCTTTTCCGGCAGGTGATCCCAGTCGAACGGGTCCCCACCGATACGTGCCTGATGGGTGTCGATCAGGTCGTGCAGATGCCGGTCGAGCCAACCGGGCACGCCTTCGCCGGCCAGGCGCACCCGACCGCGCACGTGCACGGATTGGTAGTTCCAGGTGGGCACACTGGTCTCGCGGGCATCGACATACCAACGCGGCGAGACATAGGCATCCGGGCCGGTGAAGATCAGGATGGCGGGCAGCTCGCACCCGTCGGCTAGTGCCTCGGCGACCGGGTTGGCGCGCGCCAAGTGCGACTCGAACCGCCAGGTCTCGGGCTGCGCGCGCTGGCCGAAACGCAAAAAGGGCAGATGCACGCACGGCATCTGCCCTTGTTCGTCGGCGAGGACCAGGGCGGCAAACGGGTGGTTTTCCACCACCTCGGCCAGCCCCGCCGGGTCGTCCTGGCGGAAATGCGGCGGGATGTAGGTCCCGACCGTCACCGCTTACTTCACGCCGATCTGCGAGAGATCGCGTACCGCGCCCAGCGAGGCCGAGGTGGTCAGGGCCGCGTAGGCCTTGAGCGCCTGGCTCACGTAGCGTTCGCGATTGACCGGCTTGTAGGCCGCCTCGCCCCGCTCGATCATCTTCTCGCGCCGATGGGCCAGATCGGCATCGCTGATGTCGAGGTGGATGGTGCGTTCGGGGATGTCGATCACGATGGTGTCGCCCTCTTCCACCAGCGCGATCTCGCCGCCGGCGGCCGCCTCGGGCGAGGCGTGGCCAATCGAGAGGCCCGAGGTGCCGCCCGAGAAGCGCCCGTCGGTCAAGAGCGCGCAGTCCTTGCCCAGCCCCTTGGACTTGAGGTAGCTGGTCGGGTAGAGCATTTCCTGCATGCCCGGCCCGCCCTTGGGGCCCTCGTACTGGATCACCACCACGTCACCCTTGACGATCTGGTCGGCGAGGATCGCCTCGACGGCGGCATCCTGCGACTCGAAGCAGCGCGCCCGGCCGGTGAACTTGAGGATCGACTCGTCGACACCGGCGGTCTTCACGATGCAGCCGTCGCGGGCGATATTGCCGAACAGCACGGCCAGGCCACCGTCCTTGGAGTAGGCGTGCTCGTAGTCACGGATGCAGCCCTTGGCCCGATCGATGTCCAGGCTCGGCCAGCGGGTGTCCTGCGAGAACGCCGTCTGGGTGGGAATGCCCGCGGGACCGGCAAGATACCGGCTCTTGGCCTCCTCGCAGGCCGTGTCGCGGGCGATATCCCAGCGGTCGAGCCCTTCCTTGACGGTCTTGCTGTGCACATTGGGGATGTCGTTGTGCAGCAGACCGGCGCGGTCGAGCTCGCCCAGGATCGCGATCACGCCGCCGGCGCGGTGGACGTCCTCCATGTGGTACTGGGCGGTGCTGGGCGCGACCTTGCACAGGTGTGGGATCTTGCGACTCATGTGGTCGATGTCGGTCATGTCGAAGGCGACCTCGCCCTCGCGCGCCGCGGCCAGCAGGTGCAGCACGGTATTGGTCGAGCCGCCCATGGCGATATCGAGCGCCATGGCGTTCTCGAAGGCCTCGCGCGTGGCGATCGAGCGCGGCAGGACCGAGGCATCGTCGTTCTCGTAGTAGGCCTTGGCGAGGCGGACGATCTGACGGCCGGCCTCAAGGAAGAGCTCGCGCCGATCGGCGTGGGTGGCGAGCAGCGAGCCGTTGCCCGGCAGCGACAGGCCCAGTGCCTCGGTGAGGCAGTTCATCGAATTGGCGGTGAACATGCCCGAGCAGGAACCGCAGGTCGGACAGGCCGAGCGCTCGATCTGCGCGAGCGTCTCGTCCGACACCGAGTCGTCGGCCGCCTTCACCATGGCATCGACCAGATCGAGCTTGATCACCTCGTCGGAATCCGGCGACAGACGGGTCTTGCCCGCCTCCATCGGCCCACCCGAGACGAACACCACCGGGATGTTCAGGCGCATGGCGGCGTTGAGCATCCCCGGGGTGATCTTGTCGCAGTTGGAGATGCACACCAGCGCGTCGGCGCAGTGGGCATTGACCATGTACTCGACCGAATCGGCGATGATATCGCGGCTGGGCAGCGAGTAGAGCATGCCGCCGTGACCCATGGCGATGCCGTCGTCCACGGCGATGGTGTTGAATTCCTTGGCGATACCACCGGCCGCCTCCACCTCGCGCGCCACCAGCTGACCCATGTCCTTGAGATGGACGTGACCGGGCACGAACTGGGTGAACGAGTTGGCGATCGCAATGATCGGTTTGCCGAAATCGTCGTCCTTAACGCCCGTGGCGCGCCACAAGGCGCGGGCACCGGCCATGTTGCGGCCGTGGGTGGTGGTCTTGGAACGATAATCGGGCATGGATGGGGTCTCCGAAAAACGGCTTTCGTCGGTTGTTATTCGATGATGTCGACCAGCGTGCCTTCGCGAACGCGGTCGAACAGGGTAACCACGTCGGCATTGGTCATGCGCACGCAGCCATGCGAGGCGGGACGACCGATGCGTCCCTCCTCCGGGGTGCCGTGGATATAGATGTAGCGCTGCTTGGAATCGACGTCGCCACCCTGGTTGACGCCCGGCTCCAGGCCTTGCAGCCACAGGATGCGGGTAGTCACGTCGTCACGCGCGGCACGCTCGTCCGGCCCCTCGAGGATCTCGGCCAGCTCACCGGTCGGGCGACGGCCACGGAAGATCATGCCGCGGGGGGCACCGGCACCGATCTTCTCGTCCACCCGATGCAGCCCCAGCGGGGTCTGCAGGCTGCCTTCCCGATTGCCGGCACCCCGTTCGGCGGTCGAGACCGGGAAGTGGCCGACCAGTTCGCCGGACTCAAACAGGTAGAGCTGCTGGCTGGGGACGTCCACGACCAGGGCCTGTTCACCCGCTTGGCCGCTGTCGGCAAGGCGTTTGCCCATGGCGCTGGCCGAGCGCACCACGCGATCGGGCACTGTCGTCTCGGCGGCGCTCATCGATGACCCCTCACCGCCCGAGGCGGCTACGGCTACCGGCCCCACCCCCATGGTGGCGAACAGGGCAAACCAACACGCGACAAGCCACCGACCCGCCGGTCGGTTACTGGTCATTGTAGAGACCGACGGAGACGATATCGCGGGAACGACGTGACGCCCCGGCCGCACCGTTGGCCTTGTCGCGCTCGCTATCGGCGCGGTTGCTTGCCAGGTTGTCGAGGTAGGCGGTATCGATGTCGTTGGTAACGTAATCGCCGGTGAAGCAGGAACAGTCGAACTGTTCCAGGGTCGGGTTGCCCAGGCGCACGGCCTCCTTGAGGTCATCGAGATCCTGGTAGATCAGGTCATCGGCGCCGATGATGTCGCGAATTGCCTCGACATCCCGGTTGTGGGCGACAAACTCGTCCGCCGCCGGCATGTCGATGCCGTAAACGTTCGGGTAGCGCACCGCCGGGGCCGCCGACGCCATGAAGACCTTCTTGGCACCCGCCTCGCGCGCCATGCGGATGATCTCGCTGGAGGTGGTACCACGCACGATCGAGTCATCGACCAGCAGCACGTTCTTGCCGCGGAATTCCAGATCGATCGCGTTGAGCTTCTGGCGCACCGAGCGCTTGCGCTTGGCCTGCCCCGGCATGATGAACGTCCGCGCGATGTAACGGTTCTTGACGAAGCCTTCGCGGTACTTGAGATTGAGGTTGACCGCGATCTCGAGTGCCGCCGTCCGGCTGGTGTCGGGAATGGGTATGACCACGTCGATATCGTGGTGAGCCCAGTCGCGCTGGATCTTCTCGGCCAGCATCTCGCCCATGCGCATGCGTGCCCGGTACACCGACACATCGTCGATGATCGAGTCGGGGCGTGCCAGATAGACGTACTCGAAGATGCAGCTGGCGTACTGCGGATCGTCGGCGCACTGGCGCAGGGTGACCTCGCCCTCGCGCGAGATGTAGATGGCCTCACCGGGGGCCAGATCGCGCACCAGCTCGAACTCGCCGGCCTCGATGGCAACCGATTCGGAGGCGATCATGTACTCGGTGCCATGCTCCGTCTCGCGCTTGCCGTAGCAGACCGGCCGGATGCCGCGCGGATCACGGAAGGCGAACACGCCCTCGCCGACGATCAGGCCGATCACGCCGTAGGCGCCACGGGCGCGGCGATGCACGTTGGTGATCGCCGCGAATACGTCGTCGGCCGAGGGACGCGTCTCGGCAATCGCTCCCAGCTCGTGGGCGAAGACGTTGAGCAGCACCTCGGAGTCGGAGTTCGTGTTGAGATGGCGCCGATCCTCGGCAACCACCGCCGCGCGCAACTCGTCGACATTGGTGAGGTTGCCGTTGTGCCCCATGGCAATGCCGAAGGGCGCGTTGACATAGAAAGGCTGGGCCTCGGCAGACGAGTCGCAGCCGGCCGTCGGGTAACGGACATGGCCGATCCCCATGTTGCCCATCAGCTGGCGCATGTGACGAGTGTGGAAGACGTCCTTGACCAGACCGTTTTCCTTGCGGAGAAAAAGCCGTTCCTCGTCACAGGTGAGGATGCCCGCCGCATCCTGACCGCGGTGCTGCAGGACGGTCAACCCGTCATACAGCGCCTGATTGACCGGCGATTTCGCCACCATCCCAATAATGCCGCACATGCGTCAAACCACCTCGGTATGTAACCGTGCAAAAAGTCGAAAAGCCTCGGCCCGGGCCCTCCCGCCCGAGGCCGAAACGGCGACGCCGGAGCGGTCGGACGACCGTTCCGGCGCAGTTCGGGGAGTCCCCGAAGGCAACACGCATCCTGCACGCCGCCACGTTGTTGAAAGCGTCACTGTCACCACTGCACGTTGGCGGCGACATCGGCCGGCATGACCGCCAGCAGCCACTCGGCCACCACCTGGAAGTGCGGTATCAGCGTCGAGGCCTGCCACCAGGCTTCCTGCGGCAAGGCGGTGAATCCGCCCAGGAGCAGCAGTCCTGCGACGATCAGCACGCCGCGCAACAGGCCAAATACCATGCCCACCGATCGGTCCGTGCCCGACAGACCGGTGGTTTCCACCAGTTTGGAAATCGCCCAGTTGATGATCCCGCCCAGGATCAATACCACCACGAACAGGGCCACGAAGGCGATCGCCACCCGTGCCGAGGGAATGTCCACCGCCTCGGGCACCAACACCGCCGCCGTCTGAGAGAACGCCAATGCAATGCCGAAGGCGGCCAGCCAGGTGACCAGCGAAATCACCTCCTTGACGAAACCGCGGACCAGCGCAATCGCCGTGGAGATAAGGACGATCGCCAGCAATATCCAGTCGACCATCGTCATGGCTGCCTCCCTGCCGTGTCCGTCACCCCGTTTCCAGCCTGGCTCACTTGGTCATCACCAATCCGTCCCGACCGATACGCTGACGTAGTCGCTCGGTGGCCTCGCCAGCCAGATCGCGAGTGGCATACGGGCCGACACGCACCCGCCAGACCGTCCCCTGCTGGGAGAACAACGGCGTGACCGATACGTCAAACCCCGACGATTCGACCGACTTGGCCAGCGCACGCGCATTGCGTTCGTCGGAGAAGCTGCCGAGCTGCACCACGTATTCCCCGCTGGCCGAACTTTCCGGGAGACTGCCCGCCGGTGACGCCGGCTCCGCCTCCTGCGCGGCGGACTCGACATCACCCGAGGGGTCATCCGCCGCTGGCGTCTTCGACTCAGCCGGCTTCGGCTCGCTCTCGACCTGGCGATCGCTGCCAGCGGCGGCCTCGGGCTCGCGGGCGGCAGCCGAGGGGTCATCGTCTTCCGCCATTTCCTCAAGAGCGGCGGCCGCCTCGATTTCGCTTTCCTCCGATGGAGAGGCATCGGACTCGATGGCTGCGGCCCCCGACTCGGATTGCTCGCGCGCCTCGATCGGTGTCTGATTCGGAAACAACGAGCTGGGCGGGTTCTGCAGCGGTTCACCCGTTTCGCCCGGCGGCTGAGGCACCTCGATGCGCTCTGCGCCTTCCACCTTGGGTTTTTCGGGCGCCGATTGCACCCTCAGGCTGTCGATGCCGCTGCCATCCAGCCACAAGGGCAACAGCAAGACGGCCAGCGCCACCACCACCGAGGCCCCCACCAATCGTTGGCGGAAGCGCGATTCGGTCCAGCTTGATTCGGTTTGCTCTGCCACGGCGTCCTCTTTGCAACGGGGCTTGGCGTCAATGCCCCGCATTCTCTCGCGTATCGAGTCGCGCCCGCAATGGACCGACTACGTGGAACGAACCAAACACCAGGATCTCGTCCCCCTCCCGGGCCTCGGCAAGCGCGGCATTATACGCACCGGCCGGATCGGCTTCACGGTGCACCGTTTTCACGCCGGCTTGAACCAGGGCCGCCTCAATGCGACCCACGTCCGCCGCCCGTGGTTCCTTGAGCGGGGCAACCCACCAGGCATCGAAGCAGCCGGCCAACGTCGCCACGATCGCTTCGATCGGCTTGTCATCCAATGCCGAAAACACCGCCAATCGCCGGCCAGCCGGCTTGTCGGCCAGCGCGGCGGCGAGCGTGCGGGCCGCCTCGACATTATGGGCTACGTCGAAGATCACCGTCCGTCCCTGATCAGAAAATCGCTCCAGGCGGCCGGCCAATCGCACCGCGGCCAACCCGTCCCGGACGGCCTCATCCGGGATGGCAAGCGGGCTGCGCGGGTGTTGCAACAACGCAACGACACCCGCGGCGTTATCCCACTGGTGACGCCCCATCAGCGCGGGCTGCGGCAGGCAGACGGTCTGCCCGTCACGCACCAGGCCAAACACCGGCCGAGTCTCGGTCGCCGATCGCGGACAACTGGCCGAAACGGCGAAATCCTGGCCGTGACACAACAGATCCGCACCAATGCGAGCGGCCGACTCCCGGATTGCCTCGACGGGCTGCGGATCGACATACACCGCCGGTTGATTGGGGCGCAGGATACCCGCCTTCTCGCGGGCGATCGCCTCGCGCCCCTCGCCCAACCAGTCCTGGTGATCCAGCCCGATTGCGGTGATCAGGGCAAGATCGGCATCCAGGGCATTGACCGCATCCAGGCGACCGCCCAGCCCGACCTCGAGCACCCAGATATCGACGGCCGCCTCGGCAAACACCAGAAACGCGGCCACGGTGAGCCATTCGAAATAGGTCAACACCTCGCTGTCCGGATGGCCGGCCATGCGCTCGAAGGCACGAACCAGCGCGGCCGACTCGACCATCTCGCCGTCGATCAGAAAGCGTTCGCGCACATCCACCAGATGCGGCGAGGTGTAGCTGCCAACGCGATAGCCCGCCGCACGACAGATCGCGGTGGCCATCATCACGCTCGACCCCTTGCCGTTGGTACCGCCGACGGTGAGCACGCAGGCATCGGGCCGATCGCCCAACAGGTCGTGGGTGATACGACGGCAACGCTCGACCCCCGGCTCGATCCGGTTCGGGTCGCGCTGCAACAGGGCCTCGAGCCAATCGTCGACCGAGCGCTTCACCGCCACAGGCACCCGCTGAAGCGGCCGGGCACGGGGTGCATAACAGTACTCGCCGTCACGAGGCCGCGCGGGTCGTCTCGCGGGGCAGATCCTTCTTCTGCAGGTTGGCAACCAGCAAGGCCACCGTCTGCGGCAGTTCGTCGCGGGGCACGATCATGTCGATCGCGCCGTGCTCGAGCAGGAATTCACTGCGCTGGAAGCCCTCGGGCAGCGTTTCGCGCACGGTCTGCTCGATCACGCGCGGGCCGGCAAAGCCGATCAGGGCATTCGGTTCGGCGAGCTGAACGTCGCCCAGCATCGCCAGCGAGGCCGAGACGCCGCCCATGGTCGGGTCGGTCAGCACCACGATGAACGGCAACTGCTTTTTCGACAGGCGGGTCAGCGCCGCCGAGGTCTTGGCCATCTGCATCAGCGAGAACAGCGCCTCCTGCATGCGCGCACCGCCCGAGGCGGTGAATACCACCAGGGCGCAGCGGTTCTGGATGGCCGCCTCGACGGCCCGGACGAATTTCTCGCCCACCACCGAGCCCATCGATCCGCCCATGAACGCAAAGTTGAAGCCTGCGGCAATCACCGGCACGCCATCGGTGCTGCCCCGCATGACCACCAGTGCGTCGCGCTCGCCGGTCTTCTTCTGACTGGCGCTGATGCGATCGCGGTACTTCTTCTGGTCCCGGAATTTCAGCATGTCCACCGGCGAGATATCGGTGAACAATTCCTCGCGTCCAGTGGCGTCCAGAAAGGCATCCAGCCGGGCACGCACGGCAATGCGCATGTGATGGCCGCACTTGGGGCAGACCTCGAGATTGCGCCGCAGCTCTTCGCGGTAGAGCACGGCATCACAGCCGTCGCACTTGACCCACAGGCCTTCCGGCACGCCGCGCTTGCCGGTGCTCTCGGTTCGGATGCGTGATGGAATCAGTTTGTCCAGCCAGCTCATGCTCGAACTCTCCCAGGATGATGTCGATCTCGGGCCGCCCCGCGCGATCCTCGCGGGGGGCGGCCTTAGGTATATGTCGTTACTGGCGGGCGGTTTCCACGGCCGAGCGCAACTCGGCGAGAAAGCCGCGTACGGTCTCCAGCCCCTGGGCGTTCATGCCGCCGGCCGCCGAGGCCTGCTCGTGGATCAGCCGGACGATGGCGCTGCCGACGATCACGGCATCCGCCACGCGCCCCACCTGGCCGGCGGTCTCGGCATCCCGGATCCCGAAGCCCACGCCCACCGGCAGCGCGCAGGCCTCGCGCACGCCCTCGACCTGTGTCGCCAGCGCCTCGGTATCGAGGTTGGCCGCCCCGGTCACGCCCTTGAGCGAAACGTAGTAGACGAAGCCCGAGCCCTTGCTGGCCACCTCGCGGGTACGCGCCGCGCTGGTGGTCGGCGCGAGCAGGAAGATCGGTGACATGCCCCGCTCGCCCAGCGCCACGGAGAGCTCGTCGGCCTCCTCCGGCGGCAGGTCGACCGTGAGCACGCCGTCAACGCCCGCGCCCGCCGCCTTGTCAACGAAGGCGGTCACGCCGAGCGCCTCGATCGGGTTCTGGTAGCCCATCAACACCACGGGCGTGTCGGTATCACGTTTGCGGAACTCGGCTACCAGGTCGATCACGCCACGCAGGCCCAGGCCGGACTTCAGGGCCCGTTCGTGGGCCGCCTGGATGACCGGGCCGTCGGCCATGGGATCGGAGAACGGCACGCCGACCTCGATGGCATCCGCCCCGCCCTCGACCATCGCGTGCATCAGCTCGACGGTCGCCTGCGCGTCCGGGTCGCCGGCGGTGATGTAGGGGATCAGTGCCGCGCGGTTTTCGCCCTTGAGGCGCTCGAACAGGGAGCCCAGGCGGGTCGTCGGTTGCTGGGTCGTTTCGCTCACAGTTCGATCCCCTCGAGCTTGGCTACCGTGTTGATGTCCTTGTCACCGCGCCCGGACAGGTTGACCAGGATACGCTGACCTCCCCTGGCCTCGGCGAGAATGCGGGCATGGGCAACGGCGTGCGCCGATTCGATCGCCGGGATGATCCCCTCGCAACGCATCATGTCGTGAAAGGCCGCCATGGCCTCGTCGTCCGTGATCGCCGCGTACTGCACCCGACCGATGTCCTTGAGCCAGGAGTGCTCCGGCCCCACGCCCGGGTAGTCGAGGCCCGCCGAGATCGAGTGCGTGCCGATGATCTGGCCGTTCTCGTCTTCCATCAGGTAGGTGCGATTGCCGTGCAGCACGCCCGGGCGTCCGGCCGTCAACGGCGCGGCGTGGCGACCGGTCTCGACACCCTCGCCACCGGCTTCCGAGCCGTGCAACTCGACGGAATCGTCGGCCAGGAACGCATGGAAGATACCGATCGCGTTCGAGCCACCGCCCACGCAGGCGACCACCTGGTCGGGCAGCTCGCCGGTCTTGTCCAGCATCTGCGCGCGGGCCTCGCGACCGATCACGGACTGGAAGTCGCGCACCATCTGCGGGTACGGGTGCGGACCGGCAACGGTGCCGATGATGTAGAAGGTGTCGTCGACGTTGGTGACCCAGTCGCGCATCGCCTCGTTGAGCGCGTCCTTGAGCGTGCGGGTACCGGAATCGACCGGCACCACCTTCGCGCCCAGCAGGCGCATGCGAAACACGTTCGGGGCCTGGCGCTGGATATCGTCGGCGCCCATGTAGACCACGCACTCGATACCGAGGCGCGCGGCGACGGTCGCCGTGGCGACGCCGTGCTGACCGGCACCGGTCTCGGCGATGATGCGGGTCTTGCCCATGCGCTTGGCCAGCAGGGCCTGGCCGAGCGCGTTGTTGATCTTGTGCGCGCCGGTGTGGTTCAGGTCCTCGCGCTTGAGCCAGATCTCGGCACCGTAGAGTTGGGACAGGCGCTTGGCGTGATAGAGCGCGGTGGGCCGGCCGACGTAGTCGCGCAGGTCCGACTCGAACTCCTCGATGAACCCCGGGTCATTGCGGTATTTCTCGTAGGCGGCGGTCAGCTCCTCGATCGGTTCCATCAGGGTCTCGGCGACGTAGCGGCCACCGTACTCGCCGAAGCGCCCACGCTGATCCGGGAAGCTCGCGTAATCGACCGGCGCGCCAGTCGCCCCGACGGTCGCCTTAGTGTTGGTCTCGGGCATGCCCTACCCCTCGCATGAATGCATGAATTTTATCGGCCGACTTGATGCCCGGCGCCTCTTCGACCCCACTGGAGACGTCCACGGCGTAAGGCGACAGTGTGGCAACTGCCTCGGTCACGTTCTCGGGGGACAGGCCGCCGGCCAGTATCCAGGGTCGACGGTCCCGCCCGTTGTCCCGCGGCCAGCGGCTCCAGTCGAAGGTATGCCCCGTGCCGCCCAGGCCGCTGACGGCATGACTGTCGATCAGAAAGCCGCGCGCCGTGTGATGCTCCTGCATGATCCGTCGACGCGCCTCGTCGTCCAGATCGGCACTTACCGCCTTGATATAGGGGCGACCGAATTGCCGGCAGAAACGGCCCGTCTCGCTGCCATGAAACTGGAGCAGATCCGGACCGACCTGGTCGATGACCGTCTCGACCCAGTCCACGCTCGGGTCGGCGAACAGGGCCACTGCCTGTACGAAGGCCGGCACACGGGCGACCAGATCACGCGCCGTCTCCACTCGAATCGACCGCCGGCTGGCCGGCACGAACACGAAGCCCAGTGCATCGGCCCCGGCCGCAACGGCCGCCTCGACATCGGCCAGACGCGTGATTCCGCAGATCTTCACCCGTGTTCGGCTGCTGTCCACCGGTTTCCAGGCCCTCGTGAGAAAGATGACTTAAGAATGATAAATGGGGCCGCGGATTCTAGCAGGATTCCCCGGGGCTCTCGAGGGCTCTCGACTCCTCGTCGGGACACACCAACCCATCCTATCGGCAAACGAATCCGTCTGGCGTCAGCCCACCTGCTCGAACAGCGGACGGCGCGGCCGTGTCGGGAGACCGAATGCGGTTGGATACTCGACCCCGGTCAGATACAAGCCATCGGCCGGAGCGGTGATGCCAGCGGCCTCGCGATCGCAGGCGGCCAAGGCTTCACTGATCCACTCGACCGAACGCTCGCCCGTCCCGACGGCAAACAGGCTGCCGACGATGTTCCTGACCATGTGGTGCAGGAACGCGTTCGCGCGCACGTCGATAAACAGGTATTCCCCCTGACGGTTGACGTCGATGCGTTCGACGTTGCGCACCGGGGAACGCGCCTGGCAGTCCTTGCCACGGAAACTGGAGAAGTCGTGCTCGCCCAACAGGCGGTTGGCGGCCGCCTGCATGCGCGACTCGTCCAGCGGGCGATACCACCAGCTCAATCTTCCGGCGGAAATCGCCGGCCGGGTGGACCGGTTGATCAGGCAGTAGCGGTACTCGCGCGCCGTCGCGGAGAAGCGGGCATGAAAGGTCTCGTCGACCTCCTGCACCCACAAGGCGGTGATGTCGCGCGGCAGATGCTGCATGGTGCCCATCTGCCAGCCGTAGACGGGTCGTTCGACTTGCACGTCGAAATGGATCACCTGACCGGTGGCATGCACACCCCGATCGGTGCGTCCGGCGCAGACCACCTCGACTGGCCCATCGGCCACGCGGCTGATCGCCCGCTCGACGCGCTCCTGAACGGAATCGCTGTGCGACTGGCGTTGCCAGCCGTGATAGCGCCCGCCGTCGTATTCGACCCCCATGGCCAACCGCATGCCGCATTCCCTCAAATTGCTCTTCGTCAAACCCGACCGTCGGGACGGGAAGCGCGATGATACCGATTACGTCCTCGGCCGCCACGCAGGCGTTGACGCCCTGTCTATAAGTATCTCGCAAGGTACTGATACACAAGGCAGGTCCGAATCCGCGTGCTAGCATCCAACCGATACGGACTACCACGCGGGTTTCATATATTAGCAGCCACTGATATAGTCCGCGCTGCCCGTGAGGGATCGGCCGCAACCGGGCCGCCCGGCGGCTCATGTCAACGACCCAAACGGGAACGCGAACGATGTCTCCGGACTCTCCGCAACCGCATTCAAGGACACGCAGCATGGCGCGCAGCAACCACTCCACGGGTACAACCAGCGAGTACGGCCTTTCACCGGCTCGCCTGACCACCCCGGCCCGGCCGCAGCGATTGCTCTCGGCCGCCATCATCCTGGCCCTGTCTGTCAGCGGCCACGCGATGGCTAGTGAAAGCGACTCGATTACCTTCACCGCCGACACCCCGGCGACCGACAGCCAGCGCGCACTGACGCTGCCCTTTGACGCGGCCGTTGAACGCACGCTCAGCCAGAACGCCGCCGTGGATCTTTCCCAGGCGCGCATCGCCGAGGCCCGTGCGGCCATCGAACAGGCCAACGGCAACCTCCTGCCCACGCTCGACCTGTCGTTCGGCGTGATGGGGTCGAACAACCCGCTGAACGTCTTCGGGATGAAGCTGCAGCAGGAGCAGGCGAACTTCAACGACTTTGGCGCCGGGGAGTTCTTCCAGACTTATGGGAACGATCCGGCCAATCTACCCGCCGCACTGGAAACCGAGCCGGACAACCTCAACGACCCGGGCTGGCACCACAATTTCCAGACCTCGCTGAAGCTGTCCATCCCGATCTACAACGGCGGCAAGATCCGCGAGATGCGCACCCAGGCCCAGGCGCTGCTGCAGGCGGCGCAATCCGGGGACGAGGCCGCGCGCCAGCAGCTGGTCCTGCATACCGTCGAGGCCTACGCCGGCATCAACACCGCCGAGGCCTTCGTCGAGGTCGCCAGCCAGGCCCGCGAGGCGGCCACTTCCTTCCGCGATCTCTCCCAGAAGCTCTACGACGAGGGCGTGGTCACCAAGGCCGACCTGCTCAAGGCTAAGGTCAATCTCGGCGAACGCGAGCTCGATGTCGAGAACGCGCGCAACCAGGCCGCCAACGCCGCCGATGGCCTCAAGGTCCTGACCGGCATCGACACCCGACAGGAAATCGATCTCAACGAGGCGATCGACGTGTCCCTGCCCGAGACCACGCTGGACGAGGCGCGCCAACTGGCACTGTCCAACAACCCGCGCATCCAGGCGCTGCGAGGCCGGATCGCCGCGGCTCGTGCCGAGGTCGACGTGGCACGGGCGGACTACAAGCCACAGTTCAACCTGATGGCGCAGCAGGACTTCAACGACGACACGCTCGGCCTGCGCAACGACAGCTACACCGTCGGGGGCGTGCTCACCTGGCGGGTGTTCGACTTCGGCGCCCGCTCGGGCAAAGTCGATCGGGCCCAGGCAAAGGTCGACGCCAGCCTCGCCGAGCGCCAACAGGCCCTCGACAAGCTCGTCGGCCAGGTCGGCAAGGTCTGGCGCGAAGCCAACATGGCCGAAAAGCGCGTCGAGGTGCGGCGCCTGGCCATCAACCAGAGCGAAGAGGCCGTACGCCTGGAGAAACTGCGTTACCAGCAGGGCCTGGCGACCATGACCGAATTGCTGGCCGCACAGACCGAGTTGGACAACGCGCGGGCCGAGCTGATCCGCGCCCGTTTCCAACGCACCATGCAGCGTGCCGCCCTGTGGCTGGCGCTGGGCGAACTCGGCCCCGAGCGGGTCGAATCCGTGCGCGCCGACGGCGCGCGGACGGCACTGGACACCTCCGAATCCTGATCGGCCGGCAACCCCGGCCACGGTTCCCATTGCGATCCAACGAACGAGATCCATCGATGATGCAGCAAGCGACACACCCCGTCTCTCCGGTCACGGACCACCGACTTGCCCGCCGGCTGGTCGCCCCCCTCCTCGCCGGCCTTTTGCTGGCTGGTTGTGGCGGTGAACCCACCGAGCAACCGCAGGCTGGGGCCGAGAACACGATCCAGGCCGACTGGATCACCGTGGATGCCGGGCAGGTCGACGACACGGCACTCTTCCCTGGCACCGTCATCGCCAGCGACCAGTCGCCCATCGCCTCACGAATGATGGGCTACGTGCGCGAGATCAACGTCCGCGAGGGCGAGACCGTCGAGAAGGACCAGCCGCTGCTCACCATTGACCAGAGCGACGTCGATACACAGATCCGTCAGGCCGAAGCGGCGCTGGCCAAGGCCCGCTCCGGGCTGGCAAACGCACGCAGCAACTACGAACGATTCCAGCGGCTTTACGAGCAGAACGCCGTGCCGAAGCAACAGTTCGAGCAGATGCGCACGGCCTACGAAGTGGCTCAGGGGGATTTCCAGGCTGCGCAGGCCGCAGTCGAGCAGGCGCAATCGCAGGTCAATTACGCCCAGATCCGTGCCCCGTTCGCCGGGATTATCGTCCAGCGGATGGTCGATCCCGGCCAGTTGGCCACCCCCGGCCAGCCATTGCTGATGCTGATGGGCGGCGGCGACCGCGAGGTGCAGGTCGAGGTGGATGACCAGGCCTATGCGCGGCTTTCCGAAGGCGACACGCTCGACGTGGGTTACCGCGACAGCAACGGCAACCCGGCGACGTTCTCCGCCGAGGTACTGCGGCTGGTGTCGGCCGCCGACCCGATCACCCGCACCCACACGGTCAAGCTGAGCGTGCCGTCCGACCTGTCCCTGACGCCGGGCAACTTCGTCACCGTCAGTGTGGTACTCGACCAGAAGGCAGCGATCCTGGTACCGAAGGGGGCCATTCACGATCGCGGCGGCATGCAGGGCGTGTTCGTGCTCGACGACGAGGACCGGGCCCGGTTCCGCCTGGTCCGCGTCGGCCAGGAGCGTGGCGGCGAGGTGGTCGTACTGGCCGGGCTGAGCGACGGCGACCGCGTGATCACCACGGCCCAGGGTCGACTGGCCAACGGGGCCAAGGTCGTATCGAGCAATGCAAGCGAGGGTGATGCATCGTCATGAACCAGACGACCAACGCCAACAAGCCCAAGCTGAATCTCGCCGGCCGGCTTGCCAACAGCTTTCTCTATTCGAAGATCACCGCCCTGATCATGATCGCCATCACGCTGTTCGGCCTGATGGCGGTCCTGATCACCCCGCGCCTGTACAACCCGGAGATCGTGGTCCCGGGCGCGCAGATCTTCGTGCAACGGCCCGGCAACGACGCCGCCCAGATCGAGGACCAGGTGGTCAAGCCACTCGAGGCCCTGATGGCGCGCCTCAAGGGTGTCGAGCACACCTACGGCATGGCGATGGACGATCTGGGGATGGTCACCGTGCAGTTCGAGGTGGGCAGCGACGAGGAGGCCAGCCTGCTGCGGCTGTACAACGAGATCTCGCGCAATCTCGACCGCCTGCCACCCAATACCAGCATGCCGCTGGTCAAGAGCATCGGCATCACCGACGTGCCGATCATGAGCCTGACCTTGAGTTCGGAGGAGCTGGACAGCACCCAGCTGCGCGAGGTCGGCCAGCGGGTGCTCGAACAGGTCCAGAACGTGCCCGAGGTGGGTGCCAGCGATGTGATCGGCGGTCACCGCCGCGTGCTGGCGATCGACATCGACCCGCAACGCCTGGCGGCCACCGGCGTGCCGATGAGCCGCTTGAGCGAGATGCTCAAGGGCGCGAACGTCGTCCTGCCGGGCGGCGCCCTGACCAACGACAACCAGGAAATTCGCCTGCGCACGGACGCCGCCTTTACCGGCCCGGAGGACCTGGAAAACCTCGTCATCGGTCAGCACGAGCAGCGACCGATCTATCTCGCCCAGGTCGCCACCATCTCCTACACGCCGGAGGAAAACGACCAGTACACCACCCACGCCTTCGGTCCGGCCAACGACATGGGCAAGCGCGCCGGGGACCCCACGGCGGCGGTGACCGTCACGGTGGGCAAGCGCGCCGGGGCCAACGCCGTCACGGTGGCCGCCGCGGTCAAGGAAAAGCTGGCGATCATCGAGCGTGAGTTGCTGCCCGAGCAGGTGGATCTGACCATCACGCGCGACTACGGTGACCGGGCGGACGACGCGGTCAACACCCTGATCGAACACCTCGGTGTGGCCGTGCTGGTGGTCCTGATCATCCTGTTCTTCTTCCTCGGCTGGCGCGAGGCACTGATCGTCACCCTGACCGTGCCGCTGACCCTGTTCGTGGTCCTGGGCGTAGGGTGGATCTTCGGCCAGACCATCAACCGCATCTCGCTGTTCGGCCTGATCCTCTCCCTGGGCCTGCTGGTGGATGCCGCGATCGTGGTGATCGAGAACATCCATCGCCATCTGCATGAGGGCAAGGAGCCGTCATTCGCGGACCTGCTGGTGCGGGCGACCAACGAGATCGGCAACCCGACCAACATCGCGACCCTGGCCGTCATCCTGGCCTTCGTGCCGATGGCGTTCGTGTCGGGGATGATGGGACCGTTCATGCTACCGATCCCGATCAACGTCTCGGTGGCGATGATCGCCTCGCTGATCCTGGCCTACATCATCGTCCCGTGGACCGCATATCGCTGGCTCGGATCGAAGGCCCGCAAGGCGCTCGCCAAACGCGACACGCTCGAGGGCGATCCGCACCACGAGGACTGGCTGATGCGCAACTACAAGCGTATCGCCAAGCCCTTGCTCGGCTCGCGCGGCTTCTCGCTCGCCTTCCTGCTGTTCGTGCTCGGCCTGATGATCGCCTCGATGCTGATGCCGGCCTGGCAGTTCGTGCGCGACTCGGGCATGAACGGCCCGCTCTCGCCGGCCGGCGTGAGCCTCAAGATGCTGCCCGAGGGCAACGTCGACACCTTCCTGCTCGAGGTCAACACGCCCGAAGGCACGGCCGCCGAACGCACGTCGCTGGTCGCCGACGCGGTGGGCAACGTTGTATCGAAGAACCAGTACGTAACCGACTATCAGACCTACGTCGGCCGCACGGGTCCGTTGACCTTCGCCGGCATGGTCCGGGGCGACATGATGCGCCAGGCGCCCAACCTGGCGCAGATCCGCGTCAACCTGGTCGATCGACACCATCGGCCCGTGACCAGCGAAGTCGCCATGGCGATGTGGGAACAGCTCGAACCGGTGCGCCAGCAATTCACCGACTCGGGCATCAAGCTGTTCCTGACCCCGCCCGGTCCGCCGGTCCGCGCCCAAGTGCTCGCCCGCATCCACGGGCCGGACTACGAGACCCTGCGCGACATCGCCCGCCAGGTGCGCGAGCGCTTCGACGACGTCTACGGGATGATCAACGTCGACGACTCGATCACCGCTGATGCGCCGGAATACCGCATCGAGGTCAACCAGACCAAGGCACTGCAGTCGGGCATCGCCCCGGCACAGATCGCCAAGGTGGTACACGAGTATGTCAACGGTCAGACACTCGGCACGGTGCACGACACCGATACCTCCGAGCCGGTCAACATCGTGTTGCGACTCGATCAGGCCAATCGCGCCTGGATCCGCCAGATCCGTGACCTGACCGTGACCAATCCCGAGGGCAAGGCGGTGAAGATCGGCAACCTGGTCGACATCCGTGAGGGCACGGTCACCAAGCCGATCATGGATCGCGACCAGCATCCGGTGGTCTTCGTCCAGGGCGATCTGCTGGGCTCGAGCCCCGTCTACGCCACCCTGACACTGAACAAGTGGCTCAACGAGATGGAGCTCAACGACAACGTCGAGATCAGCACGGGCAACCTGGGCTTCGTCGACGGCCAGCCGGACGATCTGGAGGGCTACCAGGTGCTCTGGGGCGGCGACATGCGCCTGACGCTCGACGTCTTCCGCGACCTGGGTGCGGCCTTCATCGTCGCGCTGGTGTTCATCTACCTGCTGCTGGTCGCCTACTACCAGTCGTTCATGCTGCCGGTGATCGTGATGGGTGCGATTCCGCTCACCTTGGTGGGCATCTTCCCGGGCCACTGGCTGTTCGACATGCCGTTCAATGCCACCTCGATGATCGGCTTCATTGCCCTGGCGGGGATCGTGGTGCGCAACTCGCTGCTGCTGATCGACTTCATCCTCGACTACCGCGCCCAGGGTTACGGGCTGAAGGAATCGGTGCTCGAGGCCGGCGCGGTGCGTTTCCGCCCGATTCTGCTCACCGCGCTGGCGATCATGTTCGGCTCGGCGATCATGATCACCGACCCGGTCTTCGGCGGACTCGCCGTCTCGCTGATCTTCGGCACCTTCGCCTCGACCATGCTGACCCTGCTGGTGATCCCGATCATGTACTACTTCTGGCAGCTGGATCAGCAGATCAAGGCGGAGAAGAAAAAGGCGCAGGCCGTCTGACACGAGCAATCTGACGCAGCCGTCTGCTGCCGAAAGACAAAAACCGCGACCCGCCAATCCGACCGGTCGCGGTTTTTTTTGTCTACGCTTGGGCTCCCGTGAACACCTCAGGACTACCGGACCGATGGCCGAACACCCGCTGACTCCCCTGCACGCCGACCTGTTCGAGCGCGCCCGCGTGGACACCAACACCCTGCCCTGGGTGCAATCCCCGGAGCCGACCGTAGAGCGCAAGCTGATCGAGCGCGAGGGCGGCGACGGCACCCGGGCCACCAGCCTGGTGCGATTCGCCGCGGGCGCGTCGTTTCCGGAGCACGTGCACCACGGCGGCGAAGAGTTCCTGGTACTGGAAGGAGCGTTCTGCGACGAGAGCGGCTGCTTCCCCGCCGGTCACTACGTGCGCAACCCACCCGGCTCGCGGCACAGCCCGAGCGCGCCGGATGGCTGCGTGATCCTGGTGAAGCTCCACCACCTCGACCCGCGTGAACACGAACAGGTCGTGGTGGATACCAAGGCCACGCCCTGGCAGGCGGGCCTGGTCGACGGACTGGAGGTCATGCCCCTGGCCGGCTTCGAGGGCGAGCACACCGCCCTGGTGCGATGGGCGCCGGGCACGCATTTCACGCCGCACCATCACTTCGGCGGCGAGGAAATCTACGTGCTGGAAGGGACCTTCGCCGACGAGCACGGCCGCTACCCCGCCGGGACCTGGTTACGCAATCCCCACTGGAGCCTGCACCAGCCCTACTCCGAAACCGGCTGCACCATCTGGGTCAAGACCGGTCATCTGCCGATTCCCGATGCCTGGTATCAGGAGGCCCAACAAACTCGATAACGGCCGTCAGTCCGTCTCCGGGGGCAACGAGGAGGTAGTGGCGGCGAGCGTGGCCCCCTGGGCGACGAGCCGTGTCATAAACCGGTCGACCAGCGCCTGGGCGCCCTCAGCGTAGCGCGCGGCGTTATTGGTCGCAAGCTCGAGGGTTTCATCGAAGACCATCGCCTCGACCAGTTGTCGTTCGGACGCGCGGTACCAGCTACACGCCACCTTCATCTGCACCTGCCCCGGCGGCGTTAGCTCACCCGGCCCGAGTTGATGCTCCAGGCGCTGGATCTCGCAATACAGGCTCAGGTCGGCCGGCACACGCGCACTGCCGCGAATGACGGTCCGCACCCAGGACCGAGTGGAAAGGGTTTCATCGATGATTTCGTTGAGCATCACGCCGGGTGGGCTGGCCCAGCGGTTGTCGCGGTAGTAGGCCAGTGACTGACGCCCGCGGCTGTAGGCCATGTCCCGTCGGTCGATTGCACTGGCGGCGCGTGTCTCGATCAACCGGACAATCACCGGCTCCCTGATGTCGTTGCCCTCCACCGTCGGATCGGGCGCGACCAGCCGCCACTGCTGCGGCTCCCCGCCCCGTTCCGGCAAGATGGCGCAACCGCCCAGCAGCAACGCGACAGCGAGCGTCACCAGCAACCGAGGTGCCGCCAACTTCCGTTTCGTTTCAACACGTTGAATCATGTTCCTGTCATCCTGGTTCGGGTCGAGAGGCGCATTCAGCGGCTCGTCTCGCCGGGCCCCGGTGCGCGCTGGTCACCACCGAAGATCGCCCGCGACGGATCGTCATCGAGCGTCGAGGTAAAGTCGCTCAGTCGGCGCGACAAGTCCCGCAGATCACGAATCAGCAGACTGATGTCGGGCAAGGTCTGGCGCGAGATCTCATCGGCGGCCCGTTCACCGGCCTGGCTGAAGCCGACCGTCACCTCGGCCGCCGTGGCCACCCGGTCGGCCGTTTCGTCGACGGTATCCATGGTCGCCGAGAACTTGCCGATCGCCTGGTCAAGGGAATCCATGGTGCCGTCGGCACGGGCGAGAAGGCGCTCGCCGTTCTCGGTGAGCTCGGCGGTGTTCTCCGCGGTTCGCGAGGCATTTTTCAACAGGGAACGAAGCGTCTCGCGCTCCTCGGCGAGCGTGCCGGTGAGCTGGTCCAAATTCGTGGCGGTGCGCTCGACCGCCTGCAGGTTTTCCTCGCTCAGCAAGCGATCGATGCGTTCACTGACGGCGACCAGCCGCACCATGGTGTCATTGAGTCCGCCTTCGAGCTTGGAAAACAGCGACGGCTCGTACGGAATAACCGGACAGCAGGCGTCCGGGGCGGCCGGCAGGTCGTCATCGGCCGAACCGCCCTTGAGGTTGAGCACGCTCAGGCCCGTGACGCCCTGCGGTTGCAACTGGGCGCTGGTATCGGCCCGGATGGGAACGGTCTGGTCGATCAGCAGGCGGATGCGGATGTTGTCCGGATTGTCGCGATCGATGCGGATTTCATCGACGTAGCCAACGTCCACCCCGTGGTAGTAGACCCGGCTGTCGCTATTCAGGCCGGAAACGCTGTCGGAGGCGTAGACGAGATAGGGGCTGTACTGACGCGAGGAGCCGCCGTTGTAAAGCCACCAGGCCGTCAACGCCGACGCGCCGAGCAGCAGCACAACGAACAACCCCACGATGCTGTAATTGACCTTTGACTCCATGACTGCGCCCTAGCTGTTCCCCCGGCTTGTTCCCGCCTGACTTGATTCGAGTTTCGCATACTCTGCCGACCGCTCGCCGCGAAAATACGCAACCAGCTCCTGCTCCTCGCGCTGTGCCAGTTCGGCCGCCGGGGCGAAGGCCAGCACGCGCTTTCGAGCCAGAAAGGCCACTAGATCCGAACCGCGCCAGATCGAATCGAGATCGTGCGTGGCCTGGATCACGGTCAGCCCGAGTGAATCGGTCAGCTCGCGGATAAGGGCATCAAACCCCGCCGCGGCGATCGGATCGAGCCCCGAGGTTGGCTCGTCGAGGATCAGCAGGCTCGGATCGAGCGCCAGGGCGCGAGCCAGGGCCGCGCGCTTGACCATGCCGCCCGACAGTTCGGCCGGGTACTTGCCGGCGCTGTCGGCGGGCAGGCCGGCCAGCAACACCTTGCTCATCGCCAGTTCCTCCAGCCAGTGGCCCCGAACCGATGTGTGTTCGCGCATCGGCAACATGACGTTTTCCAGCACCGTCAGGGCGGTGAACAGGGCCCCGCCCTGGAACAGCAGGCCAATCCGCCGCCGCAGATCACGTTGGCCGCGCTCGCCCACTGCGAGGGCATCCTTGCCGAACAGTTCCAGTTGCCCGGCGTCCGGGCGGCGCAACATTGACAGGGTGCGCAGCAGGACCGTCTTGCCGCTTCCCGACCCACCGACCAGCGCGGTAATGCGCCCCCGGGGGAGCTCGAGGCTCAGGTCATCGTGAACGCATTCCTCGCCAAAACAATTGCGAATGCCGCTCAGACGAGCGACCGGCGCCGCCGATTCGTTCTGTGCCGAGTTGTGTACCGCGGATACCATCGCTGCTCAGTACCCCATCAGGTTGAAAAGCACGGAGAACCCGGCATCCAGCACGATCACCAGGAAGGTCGCCTGCACCACGCTGACGGTGGTCGCCCGCCCGACCGCCAGCGCACTTCCCGCCACTCGCATCCCCTGCATGCACCCGATCAATGCGATCGCGATGGCGAATACCGGCGTCTTGATCAGCCCGAGCATCAGCGTGGTCAGATCGACCACCTCCGGCAATCGATCGAAATAGACGGCAAAGCTCACCTCGAAACGGTAGGCCGCGACCACCGCCCCGCCCAGCAACCCCAGCAGGTTGGCGAACACCGTCAACAGGGGCAGCACCACCATCAAGGCGATGATCTTGGGCAGGATGAGCATGTCGAACGGTGAAATGCCGATCGACCGCAACGCGTCGATCTCCTCGGTAATCCGCATCGTGCCCAGTTGCGCGGTATACGAGGACCCCGTCCGCCCGGCGACGATGATGGCGGTCAACAGCGGCCCCATCTCGCGCAGGGTGATGATGGCGACCAGGTTGACGATCAGGATGTTGGCACCGAAATCGGCCAGGGTCGCGCCGGCCTGGTAGGCCATCACCATCCCGACCAGGAACGAGAGCAGGCCGACAATACCGAGTGCACGCAACCCGGCTGCCTCGATCTCGGCTACCACCTCGCGCCAACGGATCCGCCAGGGGAACGCGATCAACTTCCCGCCGCGCACCACCAGTTCGCCGATAAACGCGAGGAAGGCATTGCCCTCGGTGAACTTGGCGACGGTGGCGCGGCCGATTTTCGCCAACAGCTTCTCGCGGGGCGGCCGGGGTGTGTTCGGTGGCGGCAGACGGCCCTTGAGCAACACGATCACGTTGCGTTGCCCCTGCGGCAACGCCGCGAGGTCCACCGTCGCGCCGCCCTGCTCCAACCGCTCGACAATTCGGGCGAGTCTCAGCGCCCCGGCACTGTCGAGTGCCTCGACCTCCCCGGCGACCTGAATCGTCTGGCCGGCCCCGGCCGGGTCGCCGAACCCGGCCGGTAGCGACCGATCGATTGTGGACAGGGCCTCGGATTGCGCCAGGGTCCATTCACCGGCCAACTGCAGGCACCACCCATCTCCTTCGCCCCGCTCGAGGGCGATACGCGGCGAGGCATTCACGGAAGATCCTTTTTCGGGCATGAACCGGGCGGTCTCGGCAGATTGATCGGATAAAAACTATCGACGGCGTCAGCGGCGCTGGCCCCGACCGGTAGCGTCACCCCGACGAGCCATGCCATGCAAACGCTGACAACCGTGCTGCCCAAGCGTAGGCGCAAAGCGCCCCGCTCGTCTATTCGTGCCGGTGCGGTCTCGCTGATCCACGTCATCACCAGGCATTTGCGTCGGTCGGATCAGGCGAACCTGATAGAATGCCCGGCCTTTTTATGGCGTTTGCCGCGCGTGTTGACCACGCGGGCCAACGCAACCCACGCGGATACCCGCGACACGAGGAGATGGCCATGGAAAAACAGCGCTTGCAGAAGGTCCTTGCGGCCATGGGGCTGGGCTCGCGTCGCAAGATCGAGAACTGGATCGCCGAGGGCGCGGTCCGCGTCAACGGTCAGACCGCGACCCTCGGCGACCAGGCGGGCCCGGGCGACATCATCGAGATGGGTGACCGACGCCTGCAGGTACCCGACGTGCGGCCGGTCCGCCGGGTATTGATCTACCACAAGCCCGAAGGACAGATCACGGCCAATCACGACCCCCAGGGTCGGCCCACGGTCGCCGAAAACCTGCCGCCGATCCGTGAGGGCCGCTGGATCACGGTCGGTCGGCTGGACTTCAATACCAGCGGGCTGCTGCTGGTGACCAACGACGGCGAACTGGCCAACCGGTTGATGCACCCGAGCTACGGCATCGAGCGCACCTACGCTGTCCGCGTGTTCGGCGGCCTGAGTGACGAACAGCAGAAACAACTGCTCGAAGGGGTCCAGCTCGAGGACGGGCCGGCCAGCTTCAAGCGCCTGGCCGACGCCGGCGGCCAGGGGCAAAACCACTGGTACCACGTCACCTTGCACGAGGGGCGCAACCGCGAGGTGCGTCGCATGATCGAGGCCGTCAACGGTGCGGTATCCAGGCTGATCCGCATCAGCTACGCCGGGGTCACCCTGCCGCCGCGTCTGCGGCCCGGCAAGGTCCAGGAACTCGAACCCGACGTCCAGGGTGCGCTGGCCGAACTGGTGGGCCTCAAGGCCGAGACCCGGCAGAAGACGCTGGGACGCCACGACGCACGCCGCGCCCACAAGCCGTTCAAGGCCGGCCAGTCGGTGCGTGACAACAAACGCGCCCAACCCCGCCGCGGCGGGGGCGGCAAGAGCGCCGGCCCGGTCGGCCATTCGCTCAAGCGCGAGACGACCATCAAGCCGGCCACCTCGCGACGCAAGGGCGGCGGCGCACCCAATCGCCGGCGCGGAACGAGCCGCTGAGGCGAAAGGCCCATGCTCCGACGCTCGCCGCGTTCGGACTTGAAGGCAACGCGCCCGCCACCAATACTGGGGAGACCATGCAAGAAAACAGCTCGCTGACCAACCAGCTCCTGATCGCCATGCCCAACCTGGAGGACCCCAACTTCAGCCACAGCGTGACGTACATCTGCGAAGACAACGACGAGGGCGTGATGGGCATCACCATCAACCGCCCACTGGAGCTCGACCTCGGCGACATCCTCGACCACATGAGCATCACCTGCACCGACCCCGACGTCCGCAGCCGGCCGGTGTACATGGGGGGCCCGATCGCCCTTGAGCGAGGCTTCGTCCTGCACGCCCCCCACGGCGGCTGGGAATCGACCCTCGAGGTGACCGATCGCATCGGCCTGACCACCTCTAAGGATATCCTGCAGGCACTGGCCGACGGAGCAGGCCCCAAGCAAGCCATTGTCGCGCTTGGCTACTCCGGCTGGAGCCGGGAGCAGATGGATCGCGAGATCGCCGAGAACAGCTGGCTCAACGTCGAGGCCACCGAGGAGATCCTGTTCGATCAGCCGATCGAGGAACGCTGGACGACCGCAGCAAGCCAGCTCGGCATCGACATCAACCTGCTCTCCGGCGAGGCGGGCCACGCCTGATGACCGCCACGCAGCCCGACTCGCCGGTGCCGGGCTCACTGGCGCTGGGTTTCGATTACGGCGAGTGGCGTATCGGCATCGCCGTCGGTGACCGACGCCTCGACACCGGCCGTCCACTGACAACCCTGCACAATCGCAACGCCGACCAGATCGACTGGGCGGCCATCGAGGCCCTGATCGAGGAATGGCGCCCCGATGTGCTGGTTCTGGGCTGGCCGATCGACGATGCCGGTCGCTGCTATCCGCAGGCCGCCGCCATCCGCCGCTTCGGCAATCGCCTGCGTGAGCGCTACCGCCTGCCGGTGTTTGTCGTCGATGAACGTCTGAGCTCCGAGCAGGCCACCGAGCGTCTGCTCAACCGTCGGGGTAGACGTGCCATCGAACGCGATCAGGGCCAGATCGACGCCATGGCCGCGGCCGTCATCCTCGACACCTTCTTCGACCAATCGGCGCCCCGTTCGATCGAGACCGTCACCAAGGCCGAGGTCACGCAAAACCTGGTCGGCTCTCCCGCCACGACGCGGCATTGATACAATTCGCCACCACACCAATCTCACCCGGATCCCAGCGATGACACAGACCGACCGCCTGCTGCCCGTGAACGAGGCCATCGACCGGCTCGAGGCCCAGATCCGCTCGGATCGGCAGGATGGCGCGCTGGTCGATCCGTTGATCGTCGGCATTCACACCGGTGGGGTCTGGGTGGCCGATGCCCTGCACCGCGCACTGGGCTGTAGCGAACCGTTGGGTCGGTTGAACATCACCTTCTATCGTGATGATTTCAATACACTCGGCCTGCATCCCCAGGTCAGCCCCTCGGACCTGTCGGTGGATGTCGACGGTCGCGATATCATCCTGGTCGACGACGTGTTGTTCACCGGCCGCACGGTGCGGGCGGCGATGAACGAGCTGTTCGACTACGGCCGCCCACGCCGGATCGCCCTGGCGGTGCTCTACCAGCGCGACGGCCGCGAACTGCCGATCTGCGCGGACTGGGCCGGCCAGGAACTCAACCTCGGACCCGACGAGCAGATTCACGTCGACGGGCCGGACCCGATGACTGCCCGCCTCGTGTCGAGCAAGGAGAGCTGAGCGCCATGGCCGTGAAATTCGTCCGCCCCAAGATCCCCAAATTTGCCCCGGATCCATGGGCGATCCAGTTCGACGAACAGGGCCACCTGCGCCACCTGCTCACCATCGAGGGGCTCGGTCCGCAGTGGATCACCCGCATACTCGACACCGCCGAGGGCTTCGTCTCGGTCACCGATCGCGAGATCAAGAAGGTGCCGCTCTTGCGCGGGCGGACCGTGGTCAACCTGTTCTTCGAGTCCTCGACCCGGACCCGCACCACCTTCGAGCTCGCCGCCAAGCGCCTGTCGGCCGACGTGCTCAACCTCAATCTCGCCACCTCGGCGACCAAGAAGGGCGAAAGCCTGCTCGACACGCTGCGCAATATCGAGGCGATGCAGGCCGACATGTTCGTCGTTCGCCACGAGCAGTCGGGCGCGGCGCACTTCATCGCCCGGCATGTCGCCCCGCATGTCTCGGTACTCAACGCCGGTGACGGCTGGCACTCGCACCCCACCCAGGCCCTGCTGGACGCCTTCACGATCCGCCGGCACAAGGGCGATTTCACGCCGCTGCGCGTGGCGATCGTCGGCGACATCCGCCATTCGCGCGTCGCCCGCTCGCAGATGCACGTGCTCAACTCGCTCAACGTCGGCGAGCTGCGCGTGATCGCCCCGCGCACCCTGATTCCTACCGATGTCGAGAAACTCGGCGTACGCGTATTTCACGACATGCGCGAGGGCCTCAAGGACGTCGACGTGATCATCATGCTGCGCCTGCAGCGCGAACGCATGGAGGCAGGCCTGCTACCCAGCGAGGAAGAGTTCTACCGCCTCTACGGGCTGACCGAGGAGAAGCTCGCCTGGGCCAAGCCCGACGCGATGGTCATGCATCCGGGCCCCGCCAACCGTGGCGTGGAAATCGAATCGTCGGTCGCCGACGGGCCGCAGTCGGTGATTCTCGAGCAGGTATCCAACGGCATCGGCGTACGTATGGCGGTAATGAGCCTGTGCATGAGCGCCAACCGGGGAGAGACCACATGAAGGACGCACCGGAAAATCTCGGCTTGGACTACGACCCGGTGCGCCACCCGGAGGGCTGTCGCGAGGGCATCGACTGCGATCGCTGGGTCATCCGCGGCGCGCGGTTGCGTGATCCGTCAAATGGGCTCGATACCACCAGCGATATCTATCTCGGTGGCGGGCGCATCGTCGGGATCGGCGAGGCACCCGGCGACTGGCCGGCCGATACCGCCGAGCATGTATGCGCGGAGGGCCACTGGCTGATCCCCGGCGTCATCGACGGCTGGGCGCGCCTGCGCGAGCCGGGCCATGAGCACAAGGCCACCATCGCCACCGAGAGCGCCGCTGCCGTTGCCGGCGGGATCACCACCGTGGTCATGCCGCCCGACACCATCCCGGTACTCGATACCGTCGCGGTCGCGCGCTATATCAAGCGTCGCGCCCAGTTGGCCGGACGCGCCCGCGTGGTGGCCATCGGCGCGATGACCCAGCAACTGGATGGCGAGCTGCTTGCCGAGATGGCGGCACTCGACGCCGGCGGCTGTGTCGCGATCTCGAATGCGCACTACCCCTTCCAGGATCTGCGCCTGATGCGCCGCGCGCTGGAATACGCCGCCACCTTCGACCTGCAGGTGCTGCTCCAGCCGCTGGATCCGTCGCTCTCCGCGCGCGGCTGCGCCCACGACGGCGCGGTGGCGACCCGGTTGGGCTTGCCCGGCCTGCCGGTCTCGGCCGAGACCGCGCCGCTGGCCCAATTGATCGCCATGATCAGCGAGACCGGCGCGCGGGTACACGTGCCGCAGCTCTCCTCGGCCGCGGCACTCAAGCTGATCGAGCGGGCCAAGGCCGATGGCCTGCCGATCACCGCCGGCGTCTCCGCCCACCATCTCTGGCTCACCGAGATGGATACGGATGCGCTCGATCCCAACAGCCATGTGATTCCGCCGCTGCGGACCATTCGCGACCGCGATGCGCTGCGCCGCGGGCTGGCCGAGGGGCTGATCGACACCGTCGTCTCGGATCATCAGCCGCACGAACCGGATGCCAAGCTCGCTCCCTTCCCGGAGACCGAGCCCGGCGTCTCGGGGCTCGAAACCCTGCTGCCGTTGGTGATGAAACTGGTCGAGGAAGGGGTGATCGACTTCGATCGCGCGATCGACTCGCTCGCTACCCGCCCGGCGGCCCTGTTCGGGCTTTCCGATGCCGGCTCGATCGCCGTGGGTCAGCGCGCCGATCTCACCCTGATCGATCCGGATGCCATGTGGAGTCTCGACTCGACCGGCATGGCCAGCGCCGGCGAGAACACGCCGTTTGCGGGCTGGGATTTCGCCCACCAAGTCGAAACCACCTGGGTCAACGGTCGGCGCGTGTTCCTGCGCGAGCCGTGAGGGGTCGGGAGGCGCTCAGCCTTCCCCTTCCAGCAACCGTCGGATGATCTCACCGGCCACCATGTGGCCGAACAGGTTGGGCAGGTAGCTGATGGTGCCGTTGACCGCGCGCGGCTGGCTGCCGTCGTCGGTGGGCTGATGCGGGGCCGGCTTGCGTGGGGTTTCGGTCGAGTAGACCACCGGGAAATCGACCGGGGCGCCCGCCCTTCTCAGCTTGCGCCGCAGTACCGATCCCAACCCGCAGCCATGCACCTGATCGAGTTGCCCGACCTGCATCTGGCGCGGATCGAGGCGATTGCCCGCCCCCAATGCCGTGAATGTGCCACACCCCTGCTCCCGGGCCACGGCCAACAGACGCGCCTTGACCGCGATCGAGTCGATGCAGTCGGCGATGAAATCCGGCCGATGCCGCTCCAGAAAACCTTCCACGCCCGAGACGTCGAGAAAGTCCGAGCTCGGCACGAGTTCAATGTCGTCACGGATCGAGGCCAGCCGCTCGACCGCCACCTCGGCCTTGCCCCGCCCGATCACAGCACCGGTGGCGAGCAACTGGCGATTAAGGTTCGAGGCGACGAACTGATCATGATCCAGCAGGATCAGCCGCCCCACCCCGGCGCGGGCCAGCGACTCGGCGGCCGCCCCACCCACGCCGCCCAACCCGGCGACCAGTACGGTTGCGGCCCGCAGGCGTTGAAGACCCTCCTCTCCGATGAGCAGTTCGGTACGTTCGTCGACGGGGTTGATGGCAGTCACGTTGGCTCGGTCCGATTGTTTGAGTCGGCGGCATTGTAGCCAAGTCGGTCCTTGAACAGTCGCCGAGTGTTGCGATTGAGATGCTCGAGCAATTCATCCGCCTCCATGCCGCGCAATTCGGCCAGGCTGGCGAGGTTCTCCGGCAGATAGCCGGGCAGATTGCGCTCACCGCGATGCGCGTGGCCCGGTTGATTGGGGGCATCGGTTTCCAGCACCAGCGAATCCAGCGACAGCTCTCGCATCATCCGGTGCATGCGATGGGCGCCGGGGTGCGTGATCGCCCCGCCCACGCCGAGGTAGAACCCCTGTTCGATGAATTGCTCGGCCTGCTGCTGCGATCCGGTGAACCCGTGCACCACGCCGCCGGCATGGCGATGGCGTCGCAGCCAGTACAGCAATCGATCGGCGGACTTGCGCTCGTGCAGGATGACCGGCAGGTCCCGCTCGGCAGCCCAGTCGAGTTGGGCGGTAAAGAGCGCATTCTGCCCGTCGGCATCGAGAGTCGGTTGCGCAAAGTCCAGGCCGATCTCGCCCACGGCGATGGGTGGCTCGTCCGACTGCCACTGACGGTCCAGGCCGGCAAGGGCCTCATCGACACCCACCCGATCGCTCCACCAGGGATGCGTTCCGAACGCCCCCCAGGCAGACAAGCCCGCGCCGCGGGCCTGCGCCATGGCCCGACACTGGTCGCCAAAGTCGGCAGGAGACACCCCCACCGCCACGATTCCGGTTACCCCACTAGCCAGCGCATGCCCGAGCACCTCGTCGAGATCGTCGGCAAACGCCGCCGCTTCCAGATGGCAATGGGTATCAATCAACTCCACGCGGCGTCTCCTGTGTGCCATTGAGATGAAACCGGGCCTCAAGAATCTGTCCCGTTGGTCGATCTTAAAGATAAGCACCAGGCAAGGACGAATCCGGCACTCGACCGCATTACGCGATCGCCACGGTTCCCCGTCCAGCGCACGGGATCCGGCTCGATGACCTCGACGGGAATGCTATCGTTTGCCTTGTCGCCGTTGTTGATGGCGTCGCTCGTAGCCTTGCTCGAGGCCCGTCTTGTTCCGGCCCGTTTGCTTCGGGCACCCTTGCTTGCCGTATCGCCAATCCTCGAGGACCGAGACCTTTGAATCCCAGCACGCTACTCGGCATGTTCTCCGGCCTCGCGATCGTGGTCGCCGCCATTGGCCTCTCCGCCGAGGATCCCGCCAATTTCCTCAACCTGCCGGGCCTGTTGCTGGTCGTCGGCGGGACGGTGGCGGCCACCCTGGTGAGCTACCCGCTGCACGAGGTGCTGCGGGTCTTTCGCGTGTTCGGCATCGTGCTCAAGAACGAGCGACTCTACGCCGAACGCGACATCAACGAGCTGGTCGAGGTCTCCAAGCTCAAGTTCCAGGGCCAGATCAGCCGGGCGGACGAGAAACTCAATCGCATCAAGAATCCGTTCCTCCGCTCGGGCATGCAGATGGTGTTGGACGGCGCGTCTTCCGAGGACCTGATCACCCTGCTGCAATGGCGCATCGCCCGCATGCGTGCCCGCGAACGGGCCGAGGCACAGATCTTCCGCACCATGGCCACCTTCGCACCGGCCTTCGGCATGCTCGGCACCCTACTCGGACTGATCAACATGCTCTCGGCCATGGATGCCGACCAGTTCGGCGCCATCGGCACCAACATGGCGCTCGCGCTCATCACCACGCTCTACGGCATCCTGCTGTCGAACATGTTGTTCAAGCCGATCGCACTCAAGCTCGAGCGCCGTACCGAGCAGCGTGTGATGTTGATGAACATGATGGTCGAGGGCGTGCTGCTGATGCAGGAAGAGCGCTCGCCGGCCTTCATCCGCGAGACCCTCGGTTCGTTCCTCGCCCAGAGCGAGGATGAACTGCGTGACGGCGACCGCCAACGCAGTCGCAGCAAGGGGCGATCCGGTGGCCGCAGCGCGAGTCCGCGCCGGCGCCCGAGACAGGCCAGCGAGTGAACGGCGTGAGCGCCGACCCCAGCAAGCAGGAACTCGAACTCCAGGAGGCTCGGGTCGCCGCGGCCGCCCGTGACGGCGGACGGCCGTGGAGCGAGGGCTGGGAACCCGACGCCCGTCAGGTCGAGGACGATCAGAACTACTGGTTGCTGACCATGGTCGACCTGATGACCTTGTTGCTGACCCTGTTCGTCCTGCTTGCCGCCTACGCCTACCAGCACAAGGCACAGAATCCGATCGAGCCGGGCAGCGGCGCGCAGACCAACCAGCCGGCCAACACCGACCAGCCGGCCGCCAGCGACGCCACCGGCGACACCGACCCGCCCGAGACGGTCATCGGGGGCGACAAGCCAAACCCGGACGCCCGCACCGCCAGCGGCGATGCCCTGATCGGCGAGCGCCACGAGCGACTGTTCGCCGAACCGGGCGATGCCGAATCCCACCAACAAGCCCCCGATCGGACGGCCGGTTCGACCATGGATGCCGCTGGCAGGGATTCAGGCGGCCAGGCCAATGAAACGGCGAACGACAAGGCCGCGGACCAGGCTCGAGCCCTGGCCGGGCAATTCGCGGACATGGGCGACGACGTCGAGGTCTCGACCATCGCCGACCGGGTGCAGTTGCGCGTCAAGGATAATATCCTCTTCCCCACCGCCGAGGCCGGCCTGTCGCAAGCGGGGCGCGAGTTGCTGACCCGATTGGCCGATCGTCTGGACGACAGCGACTATCGCATCACCGTCGAGGGCCATACCGACAATCGGCCCATCCAGACCTGGCGTTACCCCTCCAACTGGGAGCTGTCGGCAGCCCGGGCCGCGGCCGTGGTGCGCGAGTTGATCGATGCCGGCATCCGCCCCCGCCGGCTGCATGCGGTCGGACTGGCCGATACCCAGCCCATCGCCGGCAACGGCACCGCCGCCGGACGCGCCGAGAACCGCCGCGTGGATCTGGTGCTGGAGCTGCCCGCCGCCGAGGAGAATGCACGATGAGCGATGACCACACCACCCCCGCGGATTGGTGCCTGCACCCGCGTCTCAAGGCCGACAGCTTCCCGATATTCGATCATGGCCGGCTGCAGTTTCGGCTGATCAACGACCGACGTTTTGTCTGGACCCTGATCGTGCCGATGCATCCCGGTGCCGAGCAACTGCATCGACTCCCGCCCGACTGGCGCAACGAGGCGCTTGCCGGCCTTCAGGCCCTGAGCGAGACCCTCGAATACCTCTACCACCCGGATCGGCTCAACACGGGGGCGATCGGCAACCTCGTTGACCAGCTCCATCTGCATTGCGTGGTTCGGTTCGGTGACGATCCGGCCTGGCCAGGGGTAGTCTGGGGGGCCGGCGAACGCGAACCGATGAAACCGATCGAACTGCTCGCCCGCATCCAGCCGATCGCCGCTGGACTCGGGGATGCCCTTGCGCGAAACTCTGAGCGCACCGCGTAGTCTTAGCGCGGCTGCCGACCCGCCCACGGGCCGGACCAACGGAATGCGACCGAACACGGAACCAGGACGACCCGAATGCGACTGCTCCCCCTGCCGCTACAATTTCTGCTCTTCATCCTCGCCCAGTTGGCCCTGAGTGCCGGCCTGGTCTTCTACCTGGGCAGTCTGGCCCAGTCGAACGTCGAGACCTTCGCCGAGGCCAGCCGCGGCTTCGTCGAGACGCAAAAGTCGATCGAGCAGATCCGAAACGAGTACGCCGGCGTCGCCGCCAAGGTCGAACGCGAGGTCGCCGGATTCGCGCCAGGCGCTCGCCGCGATGTCTCCGATCTCCGCACCGAGCTCACCCAGATCGCCTCGGCCATTCGCGGCAGCGTGGCCCTGGCCCCGCTACGAGAAAACCACCCCGGCGCCATCAACCGGCTCGCCGATTCGATCGAAACCCAGGCGCGCAGCCTGGTCGAGGCCAACCAGAGTGTCGCCTCGGCTCAGAGTGACCAGGTGGCACGCATTCAGACTCGGCTGGCCGAACAGCGAGCCGCGATCATGACCGACGGATTCGGCGGGCTGATAGACGCGGCAAACGACGAACTCGAATCGACCATGCGGGCCATCCGCGGCGCCAATGCGGCGGTCACCGAAAATTACCAGTTCGTCCTGATCGTGTTCGTCGCGCTGCAAGCCCTGCTGCTGATGCTGGTGCTCTGGCTGACGAACCGACAGATCCGCCAGCTGGCCGAGATCACCGAGCGCATCGTCGCCGGCCAGCAGGCGAGTGCCGGGGCCCAACAGAAACGCCGCGACCAGCTGGGGCGGATCGCGCGCGCCGTGCAACAGTTCCGCAGCTCGCTGGTCAGCCTGTCGAACTCCCGCGAGCAACTCCAGGCGATGCTCAAGAAGCACGACAAGGAATCCCTGAGTCGCCGGCGCGCCGAGGACTCACTGGCCCTGACCGCCTCGGTCTTCGACGAGGTACAGGAAGCGGTGCTCGTGACTGATATTCAGGGCTTCGTCAGCCGCGCCAACCCGGCGGCCGAATCACTGCTCGAGATGAGCACCACCAAACTGGCCGAACGCCCCTTGCTGGAGACCCTGCTCGACCAGCCCAGCCACGTGGTGGCGCCGATCTGGAAGCACGTCCTGGAACAGGGCGAGTGGCGCAGCGAGATCGAGTTCACCCGGCCGGAAGACGACAGGACGCTGATTGCCCTGGTTTCCATCCGGCTGGTCGGCGAACCGCGGGAAAAACGCGGCCACGTGATCGTGGTGATCAACGATCACACCGAGATCCGTGCCCGCGAGAACGAGGTCCTGGCGCTTGCCCGCCAGGACCGGGTCACCGACCGCCTCAACCGCGGCTACTTCGTGCAGCAGGTCGATACCCAGATCCAGACCCACCCGGACCAACCGTTCGCCCTGGTCGCCCTGGGTCTGGACGGATTCACCGCCTTCAACGAGGCCTTGGGACGACGATTCGGTGATCGCATTCTGCGGGTCATGGGCGATCGCCTGGCCGAGATCACCGACCCGCGGGCCCTGCTCGCCCGTATCGATGGGGACGAATTCGCCTTCCTGATCTTCGCGAACAATGCCGCCGAGCTGGAATCGAAGGTCGACGAGGCGATGCGCCAGGCCCATGCCCACATCACCCAACGCGTGGATCTGGCCGGTTACCGACTGGATATCCGCGCCAGCGTCACCTCGGCGCAATTCCCCGCCGAGGGGCAGACCGCCGAGGAGTTGCTGCGCATCACCGACAACGGACTCTCGCAGGCCAAGGCAGAGGGCGGCAACCGCATCATCGGTCACGCCGGGGGCCATACCCACGCCGCACAGCGGCGCTTCGAGCTCACCCAGGCACTGGGCAAGGCACTGGGCAACCGCGAGCTCCGGGTGCACTACCAGCCGCAGGTGTCCCTGGCCAGTGGCGCGCTGGTGGGATTCGAGGCCCTGATGCGCTGGCGTTACCGCGGCGACTGGATCTCGCCGGCCGAGTTCATTCCGCTGGCCGAGGAGCACAACCTGATCGGGGAATTCACCGAGTGGGCGCTCAACAACGCCTGTCGACGCATCGCGGACTGGCAGCGCCAGGCCGGCCAGGAACTGACCATCTCGATCAACGTCCCGCCGCAACTGCTGCTGCTCGACAAGGTCGACGAACGCCTGATCCAGCTGGCCAAGGCCGCCGGCCTGCCCACCTCCTCGATCGTGCTCGAGATCACCGAGAGCGATTTCGGCTCCGACCCGAGCCTGCTGGCCGAACGCCTGCACCAATTGGCCATGCATGGGTTTGCCATCGCCATCGACGATTTCGGTACCGGCCACTCGTCACTGGCCTACCTCAACAACCTGCCGATCTCGAAGCTCAAGATCGACAAGCAGTTCGTCGACGAGATCGAGCGCAGCGAGGACGCGCGCAAGCTGCTCGAATCGATCCTCGCGATGGCGGAAAAACTCGAGTTCGAGGTGGTGATCGAAGGCGTGGAAACACCGCAGCAACTGGTCGAATTGCGCAAGTTCGGCAGTCGCCTGCAGATCCAGGGATTCGTCTTCTCCCGACCCTTCGACGAGGACTACTGGGACGGCGAGTTCATGCACGGCAAGCTACCCAGCTATCCGGTGCCCGAGATCCAGCCAAGCCGTCAGACCGACTGACCCCGGACCAACCCACCGCAAAAAACGCCCGTCGAAGCGTCGTGCATCGACGGGCGTTTTCGTTTGTCCCCGGGGCTTGGTCCGCCGGGCGTCGTGGCCGGCGAAGGTCGCGTCAGGCACCGATATCAGTGCGCCTCGTCCCAACTTGCCCCGATACCGATGCCGACTTCCAGCGGCACCCGCAGGTCGGCGGCGGCAATCATGGCGTGCTCGATCTCGTCGGCCAACGACTCGGCCTGAGCGGCGGGCACCTCGAAGATCAGCTCATCGTGCACCTGAATGATCATCCGGGCACGACCGGTCAACACCACGTTCTCATGCAGCGCCAGCATGGCCCGCTTGATGATGTCGGCAGCGGTGCCCTGCATCGGCGCGTTGATCGCGGTGCGCTCGGCGTACTGGCGGCGCTGGCCATTGCGACTCTTGAGTTCGGGCAGATACAGGCGCCGGCCGAAGACGGTTTCGACAAAACCGCGTTCGTGAGCCTGCCGGCGGGTGTCGTCCATGTAGCGCGCCACACCGGGGTAGCGGGCGAAATAGCGGTCGATGTAATCCTGCGCCTCGGTCCGTCCCACGCCGATCTGGCGCGCCAGCCCGAATGCCGACATGCCGTAGATCAGGCCGAAGTTGATCGCCTTGGCCGCGCGACGCTGCTCATCGGACACCTCGCCACCGTCGGCAAATACCTCGCGGGCGGTGGCCCGGTGGATGTCCTCGCCGTGCTCGAACGCCGACAGCAACCCCTCGTCACCCGACAGGTGCGCCATGATCCGCAATTCAATCTGCGAGTAGTCCGCCGAAATCAGCTTGTGACCCGGCGTGGCGACGAACGACTTGCGGATGCGCCGCCCCTCCTCGGTACGCACCGGGATGTTCTGCAGGTTGGGGTTGGATGACGACAGCCGGCCGGTGGCGGTCACTGCCTGGTGGAACATGCTGTGTACCCGCCCCGTATCCGGGTCGATGCGCTCGGGCAGCCGGTCGATGTAGGTGCTCTTGAGCTTGGTCAGGCCACGGTAGTCCAGGATCAGTTGGGCGAGCGGATGCTCGTCGACCAATGCCGAGAGTGCCTCCTCGTTGGTCGACGGTTCCCCCTTGGGTGTCTTGACCTTCACCGGCAGCCCCATGCGCTCGTAGAGGATGGCCTTGAGCTGCTTGGTCGAACCGAGGTTGAAGGCCTCACCGGCGATCTCCTGGGCCTGCGCCTCGATCGTGGCGATCCGTTCGGCGATCGCCTCGCCCTGGCGCGCCAGTTGGTCGCTGTCGATTGCCACGCCGGCACGCTCCATGGTGAACAACACCGGTACCAGGGGGCGTTCGATCTCCTCGTAAACCGCCATCAGGCTCGGCACTTCGGCCAGCTGCGCGCGCAGGCGGTCGGCCAGTTGCAGGGTGATGTCGGCATCTTCGGCGGCGTACGGGGCAGCCACATCGATCGCGACCTGATCGAAGGTCAGCTGCTTGGCCCCCTTGCCCGCGACCTGCTCGAAGGTCGTGGTCTGATGCGACAACTCGCGCGAGGCCAGCGTATCCATGTCGTGACGCGAGGCGGTCGGGTCGAGCACGTAGGACTCGAGCATGCTGTCGTCCACCAGTCCGCGCAGGGTGACGCCGTGGTTGGCGAGCGCGTGCATGTCGAACTTGGCGTTCTGCAGGATCTTGGTGGGACGCTCGTCTTCCAGCCAGGGCTTGAGCCGCTCGAGCACCGTGTCGCGGTCCAACTGCGGCTCGATGCGTTCGCCGTGGGCATCGACATGCGACAGGGGGACGTAGATCGCCTCATGGGGATCGATCGCGAACGACAGCCCGACCACCGCCATCTGCATCGGCTCGAGCGAATTGGTCTCGGTATCGAAGGCCACGCGCGACGCCGCCTCGATCCGCGTGATCCAGGCGTCCAGCGTCTCGAGGTCGGTCACCGTGTGGTAGGCGATCTCGGGACGTTCGGGCGCTTCGGTGACCGACTCGCCCTCATCGAGACCCTGCTCGCCGAACCAGCGGCGCAGCGAGTTGAGGCCATAGCGATCGGCCAGTGCCAGGCCGGTCTGGACGTCGGCCGGCTCGATCGCCACCTCGTTGAGGGTCACCGGCAGCTCGCAATCGGTGCGGATCGTCACCAGTTCCCGGCTGGTGGGCAGGAACTCGAGTGAATCGCGCAGCGATTGCCCCACCTTGCCCTTGAGCTCGTCGGCATGGGCGATGATCCCGTCGAGCGAGCCGTACTGGTTGATCCACTTGGTGGCCGTCTTGGGACCGCAACCCGGAACGCCGGGGATATTGTCGACCTTGTCACCAACCAGCGCGAGAAAGTCGATGAACTGCGCCGGGGTGATGCCGTACTTCTCCTCGACGGCCGCGACATCCGTGGTCTTGTTACTCATCGTGTTGACCAGCGTCACACTGGGGGCCACCAACTGGGCAAAGTCCTTGTCGGCCGTGGCGACGATCACCTCCTCGTCGTTCTCGCGCGCCTCGTGCATCAGGGTGCCGATGACGTCGTCCGCCTCCACCCCCTCGATACACAGGAGCGGGAAGCCCAGTGCACGCACCAGCGCGTGGACCGGCTCGATCTGCACCCGAAGATCGTCCGGCAGCGGTGGCCGGTGGGCCTTGTACTCGGGATAGATGTCGTCGCGAAAGGTCTTGCCCGGGGCATCGAACACCACCGCCATGTGGCTGGGATCGGCCTCGCGTCGCATCTTGAGGAGCATGTTGACCACGCCGTGGATCGCGCCGGTAGGCGTGCCGTCGGGCGCGGTAAGCGGCGGCAGGGCGTGGAAGGCGCGAAACAGGAAGGAACTGCCGTCGACGAGAATCACGGGTCCGTTGCGGTCGGACATGGTAGGATTTGCCCCTTTTGAATTCCGTGGATATCAGGCCGGTACTATGCCACAGGCAGCCCCGTGACCGACGGGACGAGCGCCACTGACCATCCGCTGAAAACTCTTTGGGGACACCCCGGGAACACCCCGGGAACACCTCGGCTTCGCACGGTTTTGCATGAGCAGAAAGCTACCCAATCATCCGACCCGTCTGGATCAGCAGCAACGCCTCTCGCAGGAGTCGTGGAAGGTCTTCCAGATCATGGCCGAGTTCGTCCATGGCTACGAGACACTCGCCAGCATCGAGCCCGCCGTGAGCATCTTCGGCTCGGCCCGCTACAAGGAAGACAACCCCTGGTACGGCCTGACCGTCGAGGTCGCGGAAAAGCTTTCCGACGCGGGGTTCTCGGTCATCTCCGGCGGTGGCCCCGGCATCATGGAGGCGGCCAACAAGGGCGCGCAGGCCGGTGGCGCCCCCAG
Organism: Guyparkeria halophila; assembly: GCF_034479635.1. Taxonomy (NCBI): domain Bacteria; kingdom Pseudomonadati; phylum Pseudomonadota; class Gammaproteobacteria; order Chromatiales; family Thioalkalibacteraceae; genus Guyparkeria; species Guyparkeria halophila. The sequence goes on along the minus strand of NZ_CP140153.1, from coordinate 1,260,373 downwards.
TGTGGGTCTGAACATCGCCCTGCCCCACGAGCAGAACGACAACGCCTACCAGGACGTCTCGCTGCATTTCCAGCACTTCTTCGCCCGCAAGGTGATGTTCGTCAAGCACGCATCGGCCTACGTGGTGATGCCGGGCGGATTCGGCACCCTCGATGAGCTCGCCGAGATCCTCACCCTGGTGCAGACCGGCAAGTCGCGACGCATCCCGATCGTCCTGCTGGGCCGAACATTCTGGCAGGGACTGATCGACTGGTTCGGCGACCAGCTGCTGGGCGAGAAGACCATCTCGCCCGAGGACATGGACCTGTTCACCCTCTGCGACACGGCCGACGAGGCGGTGGACGCGATCTTCGATTTCTACCGCAACCGCGGGGTCACGGCGACCGAGGAAGAGCAGAAGAAACTGCTCGACCTCTGAGGCGAGACAACGGAAATCCGGGCAAACCCAAGCAACGAACGAGACCGTCATGTCGGTTTTTACCAAGGTCGATTCCCAACAACTCACCACCTTCCTGACCCGGTTCGACTGCGGGGAGCTGGTCGAGCACCGGGGTATTGCCGCCGGGATCGAGAACACCAACTACTTCGTCACCACGACCGGTGGGCGCTACGTGCTCACCCTGTTCGAGAACCATGGCGCCGACGAACTGCCGTTCTTTCTCGACCTGATGGCCTACCTCGCCGAGCACGACATCCCCACGGCCCACCCGGTGCCGACGCGCGACGGGGCCTATCTGACCGAGCTCAACGGCAAGCCGGCGGCGCTGGTCCAGCGACTGACGGGCGCCTCGCTCGACCACCCGGACCCGGCCGCCTGCGCGGAGATTGGACGGACACTGGCCCGCTTTCATCGCGTCTCCGCCGACTTCCCGGAATATCGAGCCCCCGATCGTGACCTCGCCTGGGCCCAGGGAGTGGCCCGACAACTGCACAGCAAGGCCAACGACGACGAACTCGCCCTGCTCGATGACGAGATTGCCTATCAAGAGGGTCAGTCGCGTGCCGGGCTGCCGCGCGGGGCGATCCACGCCGATCTGTTTCGTGACAACGCCCTGTTCGACGACGGTGACCTGACCGGCATCATCGATCTCTACTACGCCTGCACCGACGTCTTCGCCTACGACCTGGCGGTGACGCTCAACGACTGGTGCGTGGACGAGCAGGGTCGATCGCGGGCCGCGGAGCGCGATGCGCTACTGGCCGGGTATCTCGCCGAGCGTCCCTTCAGCCCGGCGGAACAAACGGCCTGGCCGGGCCTGTTGCGTGCCGCGGCGCTGCGTTTCTGGGTCTCGCGCATGCAGGACCAGTACTTCCCGCGTGCCGGCGAGATGACCTACATCAAGGACCCGATGCCGTTTCGCCGCATCCTCGAGGCACACCGCGCCGCCGGCACGGCAACCGGCGACTGGATCGAATCCAACCAGCCCGCACAGGTGCGCTGATGACTCGACCGGACCCATCCTGCCGGCTGAGCCGACTGGTCGACCGCCTCGACCGGGTCAATGAGTGGACCGGGCGGCTGGTTGCCTGGCTCGGCCTGGTCCTGACACTGACCGTCTTCGGGGTGGTGGCGCTGCGCTACGGCCTCTCGGACAGCAACCAGTGGCTGTCCGAGTCGATCACCTACTGGTTTGCGCTGATGTTCATGCTCGCCATGGGCTACACCTATCGCCACGACGGTCACGTGCGCGTCGACGTGCTTTCGCGCGGCGCGTCGCCCAGAACCCGCGCCTGGATCGAGATCATCGGCGTCATCGTCCTGCTCTGGCCGGTCTGCCTGTTCATCGGCATCAGCAGCTTCGAGTACGTCGGCAACAGTTGGGCGATGCGCGAGGGCTCGCCCGAGCCCGGCGGCATCCCCCTGCTGTACCTGCTCAAGACCCTGCTGATCGTCATGCCCGCCCTGCTGTTCTGGCAGGGGCTGGTCGAGCTGCTGCGGCATGTCGCCCTGTTGCGCCACCAGCGACCGACCGAACCGGAGCACGGCTCGATCAAGGAGGGCATGTAAGGCATGGAATGGCTGCTGCTCCTGATGGTGCTCACCATCTTCGCCGCGCTGATGAGCGGCTTTCCGGTCGCCTTCGTGCTCGCCGGGGTCTCGCTGCTGTTCGCGGGACTCGGCACCCTGTTGGGGATGTTCGATCACGGCCTGATGAGCGCCATGCCCAACCGGCTGTTCGGCATCATGCTAAACCAGACGCTGGTGGCCGTGCCGCTGTTCGTGCTGATGGGCGTGCTGCTGGAAAAGGCGCGCGTCGCCGATGACCTCCTGGAGAACATGAGCGCCCTGTTCGGCCGCCGACCCGGGGGACTGGGGCTGTCGATGATGCTCGTCGGCGCGATCCTCGCGGCCAGCACCGGCATCGTCGGGGCAACCGTCGTCACCCTGGGCCTGATCGCCCTGCCGGTCATGCTGCGCCGCGGTTACGACCCCCGCCTGGCCTCGGGCTCGGTGGCCGCCGCCGGCACGTTGGGTCAGATCATCCCGCCGTCGATCATCCTCGTGCTGCTGGGCGACCAGCTTGCCAACGCCTACACCCAGGCGCAGCTCGAGCAAGGCATCTTCTCGCCCGAGACCGTGGCGGTAAGCGACCTGTTCAGCGGCGCCCTGATCCCCGGCCTGATCCTGGTGAGCGCCTACGCGGCCTACATCCTGTTCGTGGCCTGGCGCCAGCCCGAGCGCGTGCCGGGGCTGTCCGAGGCGGAACTGGCCGAGCGCCCGCCGATCAGCCGGCTGCTGTTCGCGCTGGCCCCACCGATCGCGCTGATCGTCCTGGTGCTCGGCTCGATCATGAGCGGCATCGCCACACCCACCGAGGCGGCTGCCGTGGGCGCGGTCGGCGCGCTGCTGCTGGCTTTCGCCAAGCGCCGCCTGACCTTCCCCGTACTCCACGAGAGCCTGACGGGCACCCTGCGGGTCACCGCGATGGTGTTCATGATTTTCATCGGCGCCTCGATCTTCTCGCTGGTCTTCCGCGGCTTCGGCGGCGATGAAATGGTCCACGACCTGCTCTCGGGCCTGCCGGGCGGTGCGATGACCGCCCTGCTGATCGTCATGGTGATCGTGTTCCTGCTTGGCTTCATGCTCGACTTCATCGAGATCACCTTCGTGGTGGTGCCGATCGTTGCCCCCGTGCTGCTCATGATGGGCATCGATCCGATCTGGCTGGGCATCCTGCTGGCGGTGAACCTGCAGACAAGTTTCCTTACCCCGCCGTTCGGCTTCTCGCTGTTCTACCTGCGCGGCGCGGCACCGGCCAGCATTCGCACCGGCCAGATCTATCGCGGGGTGCTGCCGTTCATCGCGATCCAGATCGCCGTGCTGGCCCTGCTGGTGATCTTCCCGGACATCGTGACCTGGCTGCCCGAACGCCTTGATGTCCGCACGCCCTGACCAGCGATCGACAACCGCGCCGGCAGCGCGGCTCGCGCCGATCGAACTGGTCGGCCGCGACGAGCGCCTGCGCATCGAATTTCCCCTGGCGCTCGCCCCCATGGCCGGCATCTCCGACCGCCCATTTCGCCAGCTGTGCTTCGACCAGGGCGCCGGGCTGGTCATCAACGAGATGCTCAGCAGCAAGCCCGAGCTGCGGCATACCCGCAAGAGTGAGCAACGCCGCATTCGCCCGGACGACCCCGAACCGCGCGCGGTGCAACTGCTGGGCAACGAGCCCGAGGATCTGGCGAAGGCCGCCCAGCAGGCCTACCGCGACGGGGCGCAGCTGATCGATCTCAACCTCGGCTGCCCGGCAAAGAAGGTCTGCCGAAAGGCGGCCGGCTCGGCGCTGATGGCCGAGCCCGATACCGTCGCGCGACTACTCGACGCCACCGTCAGGGCCGTGCCCTGCCCGGTCACGCTCAAGATGCGCACCGGACCGGACGACACCTGGCGCAATGCCCCCGAGATCGCCCGCATTGCCGAACAGGCGGGCATCGCGATGCTCTCCGTTCACGGCCGCACCCGGGCGCAGAAGTACCTCGGCGAGGCGGAGCACGACACGATCGCCCGGGTCGTGGCCGAACGCCGCATCCCGGTACTGGCCAACGGCGATATCGACTCGGTGGACCGGGCCGTCGAGGTGCTGGAGCAGACCGGTGCCGCCGGCCTGATGATCGGTCGGGCCGCCTTTGGCCGGCCCTGGCTGTTCCGTCAGCTGCGTGCCGCACTGGAGGGCCGCCGCGTCCCGCCCGACCCGGTGGCGACCGAGGTGATGGGCTTGCTACGCGAGCAATTCGAGAATATTTATCGCCATTACGGAAATGTGATGGGCGTACGCATCGCGAGGAAGCACTGGGGGTGGTATTCTTCGCAGCTACCGATTGCCGAAGGGACGCGCAAGGAGTTCAACCGACTGGAGACCATCGAGTCCCAGCGCCGGTGGCTTGACCGGCGGGAGGCCGAGCTTCGCAGCGTATCGAGTCCATCCGCCGACGTAAGCCCCTGAGCGGCCAGCGGAACGCTCGATCAAGAAGACGCCGGGACGACCACGGAGCGATCCGTTCGTCCCGGCGTCTCGTGGTCCTGTCCGCCCCTCATGCCGCGTTGTTGAAAAAAATAATGACCTACTCATCCAGCACCGCCACCTCCCAGCCCAACGTGTCGTCCCTGAACGGCAGCGCCCGTCGGGCCGCCGAGTGTCACCACGACGTGCACGAGACGATCATCGACGCGCTCGACATCCTCTGGGATGCCTTCGAGGAAGATCAGCCCAGCAACCTCTATCAACTGGTCATGGGCCAGGTGGAACGCCCGCTGCTCGCCCGCGTGCTGGAACGCTGCGATCACAACCAGAGCCGGGCGGCCGCCTGCCTGGGCATCAACCGCAGCACCCTGCGAAAGAAACTGCGTGACCACGACCTGATCTGACCCCGCCCGCGTCGCCCCCGGCATCCGTTTCCCTGCGCTCCTCGCGCCCCCGTCAGCCCATTTTCGTGCCTCCCGGTGGCCGTCTGTTGCTTCGCCGCAAAGGCCACCCGGGTGCGCGCCGTGGCGCGATGAACAATTTGCTTTGACCGACCGGGAAAACGCGGTATAACGCGCCCGAAATCGGCTGGTCATCCCCGCGGACGGGGCGCCGGACCGGGCAATGCACCCGGAACCCATGATGGCCTGTAGGACTTGGCCATGACCGTCGATCGATGCCAACGCGACCTCGTCCGCAGGTCGCCTTGAACGTGTTGATCAGGCAGGTACATCATGAGCAAAAAAAACGACTACCAGGATATCGACGACTGGGACGAGACCGACGTCGAGGACGACGAGCAGAACAACGATTCCCTGCTCGACAGCATCAAGGGCACGAAGGATGCGCGGCGCCGGCTCGACGACCTACTCGAGGAACGCCGGTTGCGGGCGCAAATGATCGACGAGTTCTGATCCCTTTCCGAGCCAACGGAGCCAACGCATGCCGCAGACTATCGGTCATCAAGCCCCGGTTGCGGACCGACCAGTGCTGGCCATCGGCCTTGCCAATGGCCTGGTTGCCGTCGTTCTGGCCGCGCTTGCCGCGCACGGGCCGATGGCACCGACCGACCTGGACGCCCAACGGCAGGTGGACACCGCCATCCTGCTGCACTTCGTGCACACCCTGGCAATCATGCTATTGGCCTACTGGCCGGCGCCCGGTCGGTGGCGACTGACCTTGGCGTTGGCCTGGCTGGTCGGCATCATCCTGTTCAGCGGCAGCCTCTACGCCCTGACCCTGTTCAATCAACCCTGGCCCGGGGCGATCACGCCCATCGGTGGGCTATTCCTGATGCTCGGCTGGATCGGTTGGCTGGGCGGCCTGCTGGTCGTCAAGCGGCCCGATTCCGATTAGGCAACGAGAAAAGGCCGCCCTCCCTCGCCATGGCGGCAGGGGACGAGGCGGCCTATTGCCGGCGCGGGTCAGGCCTCGACGGCGCCGGGTGCAACCGTCTAAATCCTACTTGTCGACGTAGAAGTGCTGGCGGAAATCGTCACGAAAACTCGCGTGACAATCGAGGCAGGTGGCCTGCAGGTCGGCAAACGCCCGGATGACCTCACGGCCGTCGCCGGTATCCGCCACGTCGGCGAGCGTCGCCGCTGCGGCGTGGGCCGCCTGATCGGCTTTTTGGAACTCGGCACGACGATCGCCGGCAAACGCCATGATACGCTTTCGCTCCTCGGCGGGCGGGCGCGGGTGTTCGGCGATGGCTCGCGCTTCCTTGGCCACCCACTGCCAGTCTTCGTGGTTGATCGCCTTCACGATCTGCTCGGTGTGCTCGCCCAACTCCTCCATGGTTTCGTGGAATTCGTGCACGCCGCTGTGATCGTGTTCGTCCTCGCTGGCCTGCGCCGTTCCCAATGCCAGCGCCGGGGCCAGCCATAGGATCAGCAACAGGGCCATCAAGCCTGCGACCGCTTTGTCGACATGTCCTTTCATCTGGTCACCTCCGCTCGTTGTCTTAAGCTGGAACACAGGCGATCATATGCCAAACCCATTACCCAAGTGCCGTCTGATTTGCCGCGGGCTGCGTACGAGAGCGGATTGCGGTACCATCCGCGTTTTTGCGTCAGGAATACCATGTCCCAATCGACCTTCGAATACGACGATCTGATTCGCTGCGCCAAGGGCGAGATGTTCGGGCCCGGCAACGCGCAACTGCCGCTGCCGCCGATGCTGATGTTCGATCGGATCAACCTGATCACCGACGAGGGTGGCGAATACGGCAAGGGCGAAATGCACGCGGAACTGTCGATCCATCCGGACCTCTGGTTCTTCGCCTGCCATTTCGAAGGGGACCCGGTCATGCCGGGCTGCCTGGGCCTGGACGCCATGTGGCAGCTGGTGGGCTTCTTCCTCGGCTGGAGTGGCGGCAAGGGCCACGGGCGCGCATTGGGCGTCGGTGATGTAAAATTCTCGGGACAGGTCTTGCCGAGAAACAAGAAGGTTGAATACCGTGTGCAGATGAAGCGCGTCATCATGCGCAAGCTCACGATGGGCATCGCCGATGCGCAGATGCTCTGCGACGGCGTCGTCATCTACGAAGCCAAAGATCTTCGGGTAGGACTGTTTACAAGCACAGAAGCACTTTCGGAGTAACTACTCAATGCGCCGAGTCGTCATCACCGGCATGGGCATCGTGTCCAGCCTGGGCAACAACTGCAAAGAGGTGCTCGCCTCGCTTCAGGAAGGTCGTTCGGGCATCGAACGGAACCCCGAGCAGGTCGAGCACGGTTTTCGCTCGCACGTCGCCGGAACGCTCAAGATCGATCCGGCCGAGCATATCGATCGCAAGCTGCTGCGCTTCATGGGCTCGGCGGCTGCCTACAACTACCTGGCGATGAAAGAGGCGATCGAGCAAGCCGGTCTGACCGAGGAACAGGTCTCCGACCCGCGCGCCGGCCTGATCACCGGCTCCGGTGGCTCCTCCTGCGAAAACATTGTCGCCACGGCCGACATCGCCCGTGAAAAAGGCATCAAGCGCGTGGGCCCCTACATGGTCACCCGCACCATGGGGTCGACCACCTCGGCCTGCCTGGCCACGCCGTTCAAGATCAAGGGCATCAACTACTCGATCAGCTCGGCCTGTTCGACCTCCGCGCACTGCATTGGTGCCGGCGTCGAGCAGATCCAGTTCGGCAAGCAGGACGTCATCTTCGCCGGTGGCGGCGAGGAGCTGCACTGGTCGCTGTCGGCGATGTTCGATGCCATGGGCGCGCTGTCCTCCAACTTCAACGACACCCCCGACAAGGCCTCGCGTCCGTACGACACCGATCGCGACGGCTTTGTCATCGCCGGCGGTGGCGGCATGGTGGTGCTCGAGTCACTCGAACACGCCCAGGCCCGCGGGGCGAACATCCTCGCCGAGGTCACCGGCTACGGCGCGACCTCCGACGGCTACGACATGGTCCAGCCGTCGGGCGAAGGCGCGGTGCGCTGCATGCAGCAGGCCCTGGCGACGGTCGACAAGCCGATCGACTACGTCAACGCCCACGGCACCTCCACCAAGGTCGGCGATCTACGCGAACTGCAGGCGATGACCGAGGTCTTCGGCGATCATCAGCCGGTCGTCACCTCGACCAAGTCGCTCTCCGGCCACGCGCTGGGTGCCGCTGGCGTGCACGAGGCGATCTACTCGCTGCTGATGATGCAGAACGACTTCGTCGCGGCCTCGGCCAACGTCGAGACCCTCGAGCCGGAGGCCGAAAACGCCAACATCGCCACGAAGAAGCTGGAAGGAAAGCGGATCGACACGGTCCTCTCCAACAGCTTCGGTTTCGGCGGCACCAACGCCTCGCTGGTCATGGAACGGTTCAACGGCTGAACCGACCCAGGGTGTTGCCAGGGTGCTGCCAGGGCGCTGATACAGAAAAAGCCAGACCCATCCGGTCTGGCTTTTTTCTTGCCCGGCGATATCCGTCTTAGGCCATCAGCGCACTGTCGATCAGCTGGCGGGTGTATTCATGGCCGGGGGCATCGAGCAATTCGCCGGTCGGGCCCGACTCGATCACCTCACCGTCAAGCATCACGATCACCCGGTGGGCCAGCGCACGCACCACGGCCAGATCGTGGGTGATCAGCAGGTAGGTGAGATCGTGCTCGGCCTGCAGATCCCGCAACAGACGCAATACCTGCAACTGCACGGCCGCATCAAGCGCGCTGGTGGGCTCGTCGAGGATCAACACCTTGGGCTTGAGGATCAAGGCGCGGGCGATGGCGATCCGTTGGCGTTGTCCACCGGAAAACTCGTGCGGGTAACGCGACATCACCGCCGGGTCGAGGCCCACTTCCTCGAGCACCCGTTCGATGCGTCGGTGCCGTTCGCCGCGCGTAAGCCCCGCCTCGTGGACATCCAGCCCCTCGCCGACGATCTGGGCAATGTTCATGCGCGGCGACAGGGCACCGTAAGGATCCTGGAACACCACCTGCAGATCACGCCGGAACGGGCGGAACTGCCGTTCGCTCAAGCCGTCAACCCGGCGGCCGGCCAGCCACACGGCCCCATCGGCCCCATCCATCAATTGCAGCAGGGACAAGGCGAGCGTGGTCTTGCCCGAACCGGACTCGCCCACCACGCCCAATGTCTGACCGGCCTTCAACGAGAGGTCGATACCCTTCAGGATCTCGCTGCGCGTATCGGTCCCGAACCAGCGACGTTTGCCCACGATCACGCCCACCCCCTCGCAGCGCAGTCGCTCGACGGCCTGCTCCTCGGTCGGCCCGATCATGGGGGCGACCTGGCGGGCCTCCAGCAAGGTCTGGGTGTAATTGTCCTTCGGCCGGGTGAAGATCGCATCGGTCGGTCCGGCCTCGACGATGCGTCCGTCGCGCATCACCATCACCCGGTCGGCATAACGACGCACCACCGGCAGGTCGTGGGTAATCAGCAACAGGCTCATGCCCAGTCGCTGCTGCAGCTCGACCAGCAGGTCCATGATGGTCTTGCGCAGACCGGCATCCAGTGCGGTGGTCGGCTCGTCGGCGATCACCAGGCTGGGGTTGCAGGCGATGGCCATGGCAATCATCGCCCGTTGGCGCTGCCCGCCGGAGAGCTGGTGCGGCATCGCCCGCATCACCCGCTCGGGCTGTGGCAGCCGAACCTGATCGAGCAACTCGCGCACCCGCCGACGCAACGCCTCCCCGCCCAGGCCCAGGTGGCGTACCAGCACTTCGGCGATCTGCGCACCGATGGTCTTAAGCGGGTTCAATGCCGTCATCGGCTCTTGAAAGATCATCCCGACCCGACCGCCTCGCAGGCGGCGCACCTGCGGCATGCTCATGGTCAGGACATCCTCGTCCTCGAAGCGGATCTCGCCCTGCGTGGTGGCATCGGCGGCATCGAAAAGCCGCAGGATCGAGAGCGCGGTGACCGTTTTCCCCGACCCCGACTCCCCCACCAGTGCGAGGCGTTCGCCGCGGTCGAGATGCAGGGAGACGCCCTGCACGATCGACGCCTGCCCGACGCTGACCGTGAGATCCCGTATCTCCAGCAGGGCGGATTCGTTGGCCCGGCGGGTTCGTCCAACCGGGGCGCGGTCGGGATGTTCGCTCGTTGCCGGTGCGGCGTTGACGATCGGTGCGGCGGGCATGCGCTCTCCGTGGTTGGTTTGCCGGCTCGACACGCCGGGGTATCGACCCCCACGCGCACCGGCAACAATAATCCATCATGACGGCTGACGGCGAGTCGGTTTTCGGGTTGCCCGGCGATCGCCGGACTCGGCCGCCCCCTCAGTCACGGGCAAACGAAAAACCCCGGCAGGTCATGCTGCCGGGGTTTCGTGTCGAGCGACGAGCATCGGCTCGGTACGGACAGCCCCTGCGCAATGCAGAGACCGCGGGCGGCTCAGTTCCGTCCGCCGCCACCGCCCATGCCCGAACCCGAGCCTCGTCGGTACTCCTCGTTGTCCATCATGTGCTCCCGCCGCTGCTCCTGACGCTCCTCTCGGTAGCGCTCCTCCATGCCTTCACCCTGGCCATCGCGGGGCCGCATCCGGTCATCCGACATATTCCGACCGCCCCGCTCGGCGTCATCCCGCGGCCCCATGCCCGAACCGGCACCGGGGCGATCGTCGGACAACGTCACGCCCTGGTCGCGAGCCCGTTGCTGTATGCGTTCCACATGCTCGGAACGCAATTGCTCGCGCTCTTCGAGGGTCTGGGCCTCGCGCATTTGCTCACGGTATTCGAGACGCTCCTGTTCGGTCATCAACTGGCTGCCGTAAACCGGCGCGTCGGCGGGATTCGCTTGCGCCAGCGAGATCGTCGGCAACGCCAGACCCACCGCAAGCGCGACGGCACTGGCGGTCGAAATCATTGTCTTGCTCATCATTTCCTCCTCCCCGTCAGCGGGGACGACATGGGGTAACGGCCCCTACCCGGATGGTAGTTACCGCCTTCCCGATTTTGCCAAGTCGACCAATAGCCCGGATAGCTTGAAGAAACATCCGGGCTAGGCTCGTTGGTGGTCTATTTTCCTTGCCGAAACCCGGCAAACGACGCCCACGGAGTGCATCCATGTCCCCCAGATGCTGTATGACCCCTCAATCCGAACGCCGTTCCGCGCTTGCCATGCGACGGCCCAGATTTCTCGTCGGCTTGGCTTCCGCGGTAGCCCTTGCCAGCCTCGCCCTTGTTGCCACCCCCATCATGGCCGCCGGTTCCACCAGCGCAACCGCCGAAGAGGCCGAACGGGAGGCCGAACGGGAGGCCGAATGGGAGGCCGCGTGGAAAGCCGCCGAGGAGCGCGCCAGGTTGGAGACACAAGCCCGCGAGGTTAACGAGGGTGAGCTTGCCTTCCTGCCACAAGAGCCCGCCGCCAACTCCGCCCGGATGGAAAAACACCTCGAGTTGAAATGGGAAAGCCTTGACGACGGCTGGGCCCGGATGCACCAGTGCCACCACAATCTCGACCCGGCCGCGGCCGTGCAGATCGTCTACAACGACGAGCGCACACGCGACATCCGCATCACCCGTCGGGACGGCGTCGGTCGGGCCGAGGTGGATGGTCCCAGTGTGCAAATGAGGGACATCGAGCGGGGCGCGAGCCTGTGCGTGGCCGCGCAAGTGCTCGCCATCCTGCCCCATCCGGACAAGGCCGGTTACGTGGTCGACAACGGTCCGTTCATGCGGCGGTTTCTCGATGGCTATTACCCCATGCACGTCCGCCTGGCGGTGAGCTGGCCCGAGGGGATGCTCGCCTTCGAGGAAAGCTCGCCACCGGCACAACCTGGCTTGGCGATCGAGTCGGACGACCAGGGGGTGACGCTCGAGGCGTACTTCGAGGGCCGGCTCGAGTCACGCCTCCACCTGGTGCGCGGTGCCGCCGCCCCATGAGGGCGGACAACGAAAACGATCGGAATGCCTGGGCCATTCCGGTAAACTCGCTTGTTTTGCCATGACAGATTCCGTCACGCCTCCCTCATCCCCTGCTGTCTTCGGTTCCGATCCCTCCACGGATGCGGACCGGGGCCCAGTCTGGTCGGTGGAAGTCATCGCCCCGCCCGGCCTGGAGACGGCCCTGGCCGAAGAACTGCGCCACCTGACCGGCGAGCCGATCAGCGATCGGCCGTTCGGGGCGAGCGCCGACCTGTCGGTCGAGGCGGTCTACCGCGTGCTCGCCGACAGCCTGATCGCCGGGCGCGTCTACCTGCCTGTCGCGCGCGGTCCGGCCGCACAGGCCGACGAACTCTACGATCTGGCCGACTCGGTCGACTGGTCGGCGCATCTCGCCGCCACGGACAGCCTGTCGATCACGGCTACCGGCGGCAACGAGGCCCTGCGACACACCGGCTTCATCGCCACCCGCGTCAAAGATGCGGTCGTCGACCAGTTGCGTGCAGCAACCGGGCAACGCCCCGATATCGACAGCGAGACCCCCGGCCTGCGCCTGCACTGTCACGTCTCCGGAAACGGTACCGCCAGTCTCGCCATAGAGCTCTCCAACGGCTCGCTGCATCGGCGCGGCTACCGTGTCGATGGCGGCGAGGCCCCCCTGCGCGAAAACCTGGCCGCCGGCCTGCTGTGGCGGGCACGCTGGCCGCAGGTCGCCAGCCTCGGCGGCGGTCTGTTCGACCCGATGTGTGGCTCGGGAACCTTTCTGGTCGAGGCGGCCCTATCGCTCTGGGGCATGCCTGCCGCCATGCGCCGGCGGCGTCTGGGCTCGCCCGGGTGGCAGGGGCATGTGCCGACGGCCCGTGACGCCATCCTCGATGACGCTGGGCGTGGCTGGCTCGACACCCCGCCAGCGCGGGGCACGCTGCCCATCCTCGGTCAGGATCGCGATCCACTGCAGCTCGCCGCCGCGCACGCGAACATCGAGGCGGCCGGGCTCGGCGAGGCGATCGAGCTGATCCACGCCGATAGCTTCCGCGCCCCCGTTCCGACCGAACTTCGAGCCGCCGAAACCGGCCTGCTAATCAGCAATGTGCCCTTCGGCCAGCGCATCTACGCATCACTGGACCAGGCCGAGTGGACCGCCCTGTGCTCTCGCTGGGTGGAAGGCCTGCCCGGTTGGTACTGGGGCATCCTGCGGGCCGCGGAAAGCGAGTTAACCTGGCCGCTGCGTTTCGAAAAGCGCGTGATGGTGCTCCACGGCGGCGTCGAGGTGGAATTCCTGCGCGGACAGTTCTCGGAGAAGAGCCTGCGCCGCGCCGCCGGACCGCACGCCCTGGCCGGCCGATTGATCGAGCAGGGGCGCCGCGAGCAATACGATGCCGCCGACTTCGCCAATCGCCTGGCCAAGAACTGGAAGCAGCGCAAGTCGCTGATCAAGCAGGGCGAGAATGCCCTGCGCCTCTACGATGCCGATCTGCCCGACTTCAAGCTCGCCGTGGACTGGTACCGCACCGAGGATGACCAGGCCTGGCTGGACATCCAGGAGTACCAGGCACCGAAACAGATCGACCCGCAGAAGGCACGAGCACGCCTGGCGGCCGCCACGGCGGTCGCGGTCGACACCCTGGGCATTGACCCGGACTGTGTCGTGGTGCGCCAGCGCGCCCGCCAGTCCGGTCGGCAGCAATACGGTCGCCTCGGCGGGGAGCACATCGAGCGCATCCTGCGCGAGCGTGATACCCGGTTGCTGATCAATTTCACCGACTACCTCGACGTCGGCCTGTTCATCGACCACCGGCTGGTGCGCGACCGCCTGGCGGAATTGTCACGGGGCAAGCGCTTGCTCAACCTGTTCTGCTATACCGCCAGCGCCTCAGTACGCGCCGCGGTCGCCGGGGCGCAGGCCACCACCTCGGTGGATCTTTCCAATACCTACCTCGACTGGGCCGAGCGCAACTTCGAGCTCAACGGCATTGCCGTGAACGGCCATCACCAGCTGCTGCGCGCGGACGTGCTGCGCTGGCTCGACCACCGGCCGTCGGCCGCGGAACGCTTCGACGTGATCTTTCTCGACCCACCGTCGTTCTCCAATTCCAAGTCGATGGAGGACACCCTCGACGTCCAGCGGGATCACCCGGACCTGATCGAGGCCTGCATGCCCCATCTCGCCTCGGGCGGCGTCCTTGTCTTTTCAAACAACCGCAAAGGGTTTACATTGCACTCTTCCATCGAGAAGCGATTCCAAATCGATGATATTTCGAGAAAAACACTGCCCAAGGATTTTGCACGCACCCCGGAACGACGGTTTGTCTGTGAAATCCGACGGCGCTGAGTGGACGGACCGGGCCCGCACTGGCGCCGTTTGGGCACCACCGGCGCGCGGTCGATCGACCGCGCGGCACCTAGCCGGCTGGGTGTTGCTGGCGAGCGCCGTGGCCCTTGGCAGTGGTTGCGCCAGCCAGCCGGGGTACGGCCCGGGCAATGAGCACGCCAGCCAGGCCGACGAAGCGGCGGCGCTGCTCGCGGAGGCCCAACGCCGCCGTGAGCTGCCCTACAACCCGCTCGAAACCATCGACACGCTTTCCGGCATGCACCCGCGTGCCATTGAGGCCGTCATTCAGGCGGTCGCTCAACTGGGCACCCCCTACCGCTGGGGCGGCGAATCGGCCGAGAACGGCTTTGACTGCAGCGGCCTGACCCAACACGCCTACCAGGCGGCAAGCATCAACCTGCCGCGCACCTCCTTCCAGCAATACCGCGCCACCACCCGCATCAAGCGCAACGCGCTGCGTCCGGGCGACCTGGTCTTCTTCCGGCTCAACGGCAAGCGCGTGGACCACGTCGGCATCTACGTCGGCGGCGAGCGTTTCATCCACGCCCCGTCAAGCGGCAAGACGGTCTCGTTCGCCAGCCTCGACAACGTATTCTGGGCTCGCAAGTACGTTGGCGGGGGACGCGCCGCAGAGGCCAATGAGCTACAGTTGGCAGGAAACCACCCCGAGGATTTCTGAGCCGGCCTGTTGACGCCGCCGAGTCCCGGCGGACAAGGGGGTAAATCGGCCACCGCGGCTTCCATGAGATCGCGGCAACGGCGGTAGGTCGGACAAGGACAACGACGCCCCACAGGGAGGGCATCTGCCATGGAACGCAGGCAGTTTCTCGTCACCGGTGCACTCGCCCCGCTCGCCGCCCTGCTGGGTTGTGAAGGCCGAGAACCACTACTGCGGGTCTCCGGCATCACCTGGGTCGGTTACGAACCGCTGTTCCTCGCCCGCGAACTCGACCTGCTGCCCCCCGACCGCATCCGCCTGATCGAGTCCCCCTCCAATACCAACAGCCTGATGCAGCTGGCCTCCGGTGAAGTCGAGGTCGCCACGCTCACTCTCGACGAATTCATCCTCGCCCGTGCCGGCGGCATCCCGGTACGCATCGCCCTTGTGTTCGACACCTCCCAGGGCGCCGACGTGGTCATGGCGCGTCCCGGTATCGATCGACTCGAGGACCTGGCCGGCCGACGTATCGGCGTGGAAGAGACCGCCGCCGGCGCCCTGATGCTGAGAAAGTCGCTCGAGGCGACCGGTCTCACCCCCGAAGACGTGATCCGCGTACCCGTCATTGGCAGTGGCCAGCTGTCCGCCTACCAGGAAGGCGCCATCGACGCGGTGATCAGTTACGAGCCGTTCGCCTCGCGGCTGGCCGCCCTCGGTGCCACCCGCCTTCACGACAGCAGTGCGTTCCCGGGCCTGATCGTCGACGTGCTGGCGGTCAGCGACCATGCCGTCAACCATCAGCCACGGGCACTCACCGACCTGCTGACGGCCTATTTCGAGTCCCTGGCCGTGATCCAGTCGAGCCCCGGACGCGCCCATCGCCTGATGGCACCGCGGCTGGGACTGACCGTCGAGGGCACGGCGCTGGCCTATGAAGGGATCGCCCTGTTGAGCCTCGCCGACAATCATGCCTGGCTGAAGCCACCCGCCACGCCGCTGCGCGAGGCGGCCATCACCGTCGCCGAGATCATGCAATCCAACGCGCTGATCGAGCAGGTTCCCGACCTGTCGAACCTCGCCACGGCGGGCTTCCTGCCGGAGGGGCCATGACGTTGCCGCGGCTCTCCCTGCGACTGATGGTCCCGCTGGGCCTGAGCTTGCTGTTCCTCCTGATCACGGCCGTCTCGCTGATCAACGGCATCCACAATCGCTCGGCCATCTTCATGGCCGACTCGAGCCAGCGGTTGCTCGGCTACACCACCGAGATCGCACGCACCATCGAGCAAGGCGGGCTGGAAGGCACCGGCCTACTCAAGGCTCGTGTCAGCAGCATCCTGACCGATCCACGCGTCGACATGCTGATCGCCATCGGACCCGATCGCGAGGTGCTGGTATCGCCCTACCAAACCTGGCAAGGCAAACCGGTCGATGAGCTGTTTGCCGAGCTCGACCTCACCGCCTTTATCGATCAACAGGATCAGCGCTTACCCAACCTCAACCGACTCGACGAGGAACAGACCCTTCGGGCGTTGCAATCCTTCGAATTGCCCGGCCTTTCCGGCCGCCCACGCTCGGAAAGCCGGGGCGTGGTCTGCGTGCGCATGGACCTGACCGCCTCGCTCGCCCGCATCCGCAACGAGGCCATCCTCGCGCGGCTCCCCGAGGCCGGCGTGATGCTACTGATCATCCTGCTGACCGCCTGGGTGCTCAACAGCCAGATCACCCGCCCGCTGGGACGCCTGCGTGATGCGGCAATGCGCCTGCGTCAGGGCAACCTCGACGTCCGTCTGCCCGAGCGCGGCTGCAGCGAAATCGCTGCCGTGGCCCAGGGCTTCAATGCCATGGCACGTGCGATCGGCGAGGCGCGCGATCAACTGCTGCAAAGCGAAAAACGTCTCGCCGTCACCCTCGACTCGATCGGTGATGGCCTGATCGCCACCGATCTTGACGGCATGATCACGCTGATGAACCCGGTGGCGGAAAGGCTGACCGGCTGGTCGCGCGAGGAGGCGATCGGCAAGTCCATCGAGGCGGTCTTCGTGATTTGCCATGCCAATGACGACCGTCCGGTGGCGATCCCGATCCGCCAGGTGCTCGCCGAAGGCACCCTGGTGGGGCTGGCGAACCACACCGTGCTCACCGATCGCCATGGCAATCGCCACCATATCGCCGACAGCGCCGCACCGATCCAGCATGACGACGGCTCGCTGGTCGGCGTGGTCCTCGTCTTCCACGACATGAGCCAGGAATATCGCCTGCGCGAAGCGCTTGCCGAGAGCGAACAGCACTTCCGCACGCTGGCCGACAACGGCCAGGCACTGATCTGGACGGCCGATCTCGACGGCAAGCGCGACTACGTCAATCGTCCCTGGCTGACCTTCACCGGCCTGGCTCCCAACCAGGCATTGAACGACGATTGGCAGCAGGCCGTCCATCCCGACGACCTGCCCGCCCTGCAACAGGTGATCGTCTCAGCCTACGAGCGCCGGGTCTCGTTTACGCGTGAATATCGATTGCGCCATCGCAGTGGCGAATACCGCTGGTTGCTGGCCAAGGGTACGCCTCGCTTCAACAGCCGGGGCGAGTTCCTCGGTTTCATGGGGCAATGCATCGATGTTACGGCGGATAAGGAAACCGCCGCCCAGCTCGAGCGGCTGGCCTATCACGACGGCTTGACCGACCTGCCCAACCGCGCCCTGCTGCTCGATCGGGTCGATCAAGCCATCCGGCAACGCAAACGCCATGGCGGCGTCGGGACGCTGCTCTTCGTCGACCTGGACGAATTCAAGCAGATCAACGACCTCTACGGTCACGCGCTCGGCGACCAGGTCCTGATGGAAGTCGCGCGACGGCTGTCCGGCCTGGTCCGCGATACCGACACGGTCGCCCGCCTGGGTGGCGACGAATTCCTGGTGCTGATTCCCGAAATGGCGCACGACATCCACGGGGCCCGCCAGGCCGCGACGATACTCGCCGACAAGCTGCGCCATGCCATGGGGCAGCCATTCGAGTTCGAGGAATTCCGTCACCTGGCCACCGCGAGCGTCGGCCTGACGTTGTTCGCCGGCAAGGTGGACAGCGCGGAAGAACTGGTACGCGAGGCGGATATCGCGATGTACCAGGCGAAGCGGGCGGGCCGGAACAACCTGGTCAACTTCGAGTCCGGCATGGTCGAGTCGGTCACCCGTCGCTATCGACTCGAACAGGAACTCAAGCTCGCCCTGGAGCGCGGCGAGTTCGAACTGCACCTGCAATCACAGCTTGACCGTGACGAACGGGTAATCGGTGCGGAAGTACTGCTGCGCTGGCGTCACCCGGTTCGCGGACTGGTCTCCCCGGGGGAATTCATCCCGGTGGCCGAGGAATCCGGTCAGATCATCGCCATCGGCGAATGGGTGCTCAACGAGGCCTGCCACCTGCTGCATGGTCTGGAGCAGTCCACACCGCCCGGGCATACCGGCCTCAACATCTCGGTGAACGTCAGCCCCCGCCAGTTCCACACCCCCGACTTCGTCGACCGCGTACGCCATACCATCGATCAGACCGGCATCGATCCATCACACCTGATGATCGAGATCACCGAGAACATGCTGGTCAGCCACGCCGACGATGCCATCGCTCGAATGCGCGCGCTGGCTGCCCTGGGCCTGTCCTTTTCGATCGACGATTTCGGTACCGGCTATTCCTCGTTCGCCTACCTAAAGCGCCTGCCCTTAAGCGAGATCAAGCTCGACAAGAGCTTCGTCGACGACGTCCCCGGCACGCCGGGTGACACGGCCATGGTCGAGGCCATCCTCGCCATGGCCAACCGCCTCGGCATCGACGTGGTTGCCGAGGGCGTGGAGACCTGCGAACAGTTCGACTATCTCAAGGCCAACGACTGCACCCGATTCCAGGGTTTCTGCTTTGCCCGCCCCGTGCCGGCGCGTCAGTGGATCGAGGAACAGCTGGAGGCCATGGAGCGCCGTTCACCGACCTGATCGATCGGCTTGTCGACCCAAAACACGCCAACGGGCAATCAGCCCCCCCGTGATCCGGCCGTCAGGCGGACGAGGACGACTGGCTGGGGGGCGGCCTCGTCCACTCCACCGCCACGTCGCCGTCAACGAACCGAATGGTCAGTGGCAATCGACCGGTCGCCCCACCCAGCCGCTCGACCTCCGCCGCCCGCTTGATCAACACACCCGAACCGTCGCCTCGGCGCTCACCGCGCGTCTCGATCAGGGCATATCCCCGCTGCTGGACCTGACGGGGGCCGAGGGCCTCCAGCTGACGGGACAGGCCGGCTAGACGCGTGCGCTCCGCATTCAGGCGCCGTTCGAAGTCGCGGGGATCAAGCCGGGCGACATCAAGTCGGGCTCGCCACCGAGGGATCAGGCGCTCTCGGCTCACCAGCAGGCGCCGGGAGAACGTGGTGATGCGCTCACGTTCGACGGCGGTGACAGCGGCGAGGGAGCGATGCAACCGACTCGCCGGCCCCACCAGCTGCTCCCTGAGTCCTTCAAGCCGCCGCCGAGGATGGGCACCCTCCAGACGTCGGCGCAAACCATGGGCACGTTCGCGGCCATGGGCGACGCGTCGCTCGATACCGTGTCGCAGCGGCGAGTTCAGGGCGGCCAGTCGATACCGGCCAAAACGCAGCTGCTCGACCGGCCCGCCGCGATCCAGCCGTCGTGTCAGTCCGTCAAGACGTTGCGACTCGGCCTGCAACCGTCCTTGCCAGCGCATCCGGCCCAGATCGGCCCACCGCCGGACCTGCTGGCGCATGTCACTGGTCGTGATCGGCGTGGCGAGTTCAGCGGCCCCGGTCGGGGTGGCCGCACGCCGATCCGCGACCAGATCACAGAGCGTGGTGTCGGTCTCGTGGCCGACGCCACTGATCACGGGTACCGGGCAGTCGTACAAGGCACGCACCAGCGTCTCGTCGTTGAAGGACCAGAGATCCGACAACGACCCACCGCCGCGCACGATCAGGGCGACATCGAAGACGTCACCGGTGAGTTGCGATACCGCCTCGCGCAACTCGCCCGCCGACTCACTACCCTGCACCCGAACCGGGAACAAGGTGACCCGGGCGAGTGGAAAACGTCGTGCCAGGGTCACGCGCACGTCGTGGATCGCCGCGCCGGTGTCCGAGGAGATCACCGCGATATGGCGCGGCAATGCCGGCGTCGCCCGCTTGTGTTCGGGCGCAAACATCCCCTCGGTCAGCAGGCGTTGCTTGAGCCGTTCGAACTCGGCGGCCAGGCGCCCCTCGCCGGCCGGCGCGATCGACTGGACGATCAGCTGATAGGCGCCGCGCTCGGTGTAGATGCCCAGCCGGCCGGTCGCGACCACCTCCTCGCCCTCGCGCAGTGGATGGGCGCAGCGCTGGGCGTTGCCGCGAAAGAAGGCGCAGCGCAACTGCGAGCGATCATCCTTGAGCGCAAAATAATGATGACCGGAGGCGGCCCGCTTGTGTTCGCTGATCTCACCGACCACCTCGACCATGCCGAAGACCTGGCCGAGCAGATCGCCGGCCTGCTTGTTGATCTGGGTGACCGACAGGGCGGTCGATCCGGTGGGAGACGACATGGGCGCGATCCGTGATCAGGCAACAATACCGCGCTCGGGTCTGATCCGAGGGCGGCACGAAAAAGGCCGCGAACGACGCTCGCGGCCCGGGAAAGCTTGCTGTTTCTAGCGGTAGGCCAACCCACCGGGGTTGGCCGGGACCATCAGGCCCTTACCAGCCGTTGTACGGACCGGCGTCCTGAGTTTCCCATTGCTTCTCGGCCAGTGCCTGCAGCGATTCGATGTACTCGGCCTTCTCGATGGCCTTGTCGTACTCGCCTTTCTTGGCCAGCTTGTCGGCTTCGCCGAAAAGGGCGCTCTTCGGATGCGGGCTCCAGGCTGCGTAGCCCTGCTCTTCAACGGCCTGGATAGCCGCCTGGGCTTCCTGCTTGGCCTGCTCGTAGTCTTCCATGCTGGCGGCGTTCGCCATGCCGGCGGTACCGATCAGGGCAAAGCCCGCTGCTGCGGCAACAACGCGTGCTGTTTTAATCATTATTTACTGCCTCCTAGGTGGTTTGCTCTGGTAGCGAGTCCGACTTTAGCGCAATCAAACTCGGGATGCCAACAACCCCCTGGAACCTCGGCACGATTAGCAATACGGCTCTGCGCGCCTTGAGCCGGACAGATGCAAGGCGACCGTCCGTCGCGCAAGGGTGAGTCCCTTGTCAAGGACGGCAACGCCGCAGGTGTCCGGCTCAAGGCACGCCCTGCGGAGCTTGCCGAGTCACCCCCCTTCCGCGTTGCGCCATCTTGGCGTGGCCGCCAGCACGCCGGCGACGCCGCGCCTTGAAGGCGGGCCACTCACCAAGCCAGAGTGGCATTGCTAATCGTGCCGAGGTTCCTTATGCCGCCAAAACCGCATTCGGATAGTACCTGCGAGGTTACTGACGCATCCGGACGTTTACCCATCGGGCGCAGGCCACTATAATTGCGCGGACACTTTCTACCATCCGCAAGAGCCCCCCAACCATGCGAATCCTCGAGGAAGGTCTCACCTTCGACGACGTGTTGCTCATCCCGGCCCGCTCCTCGGTGCTGCCCCGGGACGTCTCGCTCGTCACCCGCCTGACCCGCAATATCGAAATCAACATTCCGCTGATCTCCGCAGCGATGGATACGGTCACTGAGGCGCGTCTCGCGATCGCGCTGGCCCAGGAAGGGGGCGTGGGGATCATCCACAAGAGCATGTCGGTCGCCCAGCAGGCCGAGAATGTACGCCGGGTGAAGAAGCACGAATCCGGCGTCATCAAGGATCCGATCACCGTCACGCCGGACACCAGCATCCGCGACGTGCTCAAGATCACCCGCGACCACGCCATCAGTGGCGTACCCGTCGTCAGCGAAGGCCATCTGGTCGGCATCGTCACCAGCCGCGATCTGCGCTTCGAGCAGAATCTCGATCAGGCCGTCGCCCAGATCATGACCGGCAAGGAACAACTGGTGACCGTCAAGGAAGGTGCCAGCCGCAAGGAAGTCGAAACCCTGCTCCACAAGCATCGCATCGAGAAGGTGCTGGTGGTCAACGGCGGCTTCGAGCTGCGCGGCATGATCACCGTCAAGGACATCCAGAAGTCCACCGACTACCCCAACGCCTGCAAGGATGCCTCCGGGCAACTGCGCGTCGGCGCGGCCGTCGGCACCGGCGGTGACACCGAGGAACGGATCGAGGCGCTGGTGGCCGCCGGCGTTGACGTGATCGTGGTGGATACCGCCCACGGTCACAGCAAGGGCGTGCTCGACCGGGTGGCCTGGATCAAGGGCCGTTATCCGCAGGTCGATGTGATCGGCGGCAACATCGCCACCGCACAGGCGGCGCTCGACCTGGTCGAGGCTGGCGCCGATGCGGTCAAGGTCGGCATCGGCCCCGGTTCGATCTGCACCACCCGTATCGTCGCGGGCGTCGGCGTGCCGCAGATCACCGCCATCTCCAACGTAGCCGACGCTCTGAAGGGCGTCGACGTGCCCGTCATCGCCGATGGCGGCGTGCGCTTCTCCGGTGACTTCGCCAAGGCGATGGCCGCCGGCGCGCACTCGGTCATGGTCGGCTCCATGCTGGCCGGCACCGAGGAGTCGCCCGGCGAGGTCGAGCTCTTCCAGGGTCGCTCCTACAAGTCCTACCGCGGCATGGGCTCGCTGGGTGCCATGCAGCAGGGCTCCTCCGACCGCTACTTCCAGGCCGAGGAATCCGCCGAGAAGCTCGTCCCGGAAGGCATCGAGGGTCGCGTGCCCTACAAGGGGTCCCTGGTTGCCATCGTGCACCAGATGATCGGCGGGCTGCGTGCCTCGATGGGCTACGTCGGCGCCAAGGATATCGACACGATGCGCAAGCTGCCGCAGTTCGTGCGTATCACCAACGCCGGGATGCTCGAGTCGCACGTCCACAACGTGTCGATCACCAAGGAAAGCCCGAACTACCGGACCTGATCCTGTCCCGCGCCCTGCGGGGCGCCGAACTCCTAATCGACCCGGCCTTGCCCGCCGGGTCGACTTGTTACAGGGTCATTCGGCCCTTGCCTGAACAACACGGACCTCACGATGACCGCTTCCTCGACCATCCCGCACCCCGATATCCACGCCGAGCGCATCCTGATCCTGGATTTCGGCTCGCAGTACACGCAGCTGATCGCCCGGCGCGTGCGCGAGTCACGGGTCTATTGCGAGATCCATTCCTGGGATGTCGACAACGCCTTCGTGCGCGACTTCAACCCCACCGGCATCATCCTCTCCGGGGGGCCCGAGTCGGTGATCGACCCGCAGAACGCCCCGGCCGCCCCCGAGATGGTCTTTACCCTCGACGTGCCGGTGCTGGGCATCTGCTACGGCATGCAGACCATGGCCGCCCAGCTGGGCGGCAAGGTCGAGAACGCCAGTCATCAGGAGTTCGGTTTTGCCAAGGTGCGGGCCCGTGGCCACACCGCGCTATTGAAGGACATCGAGGACGAGGTCACCGAGGAAGGCTTTGGCATGCTGGATGTCTGGATGAGCCACGGTGACCACGTCGTCGCGCTGCCGGAGGGCTTCAAGCTGATGGCCTCGTCGGACAACGCGCCGATCGCCGGCATGGCCGACGAGTCACGTCATTTCTACGGGCTGCAGTTCCACCCCGAGGTCACCCACACCCGTCAGGGCGGGCGCATCATCCATCGCTTCGTCCGCGAGATCTGCGGCACACAAGGGCTGTGGCGCTCGGATGCCATCATCGAGACCATGATCGAGCAGGTCCAGGAGAAGGTCGGCGACGAGGAGGTGATCCTCGGGCTGTCCGGCGGCGTGGACTCCTCCGTGGTCGCCGCCCTGCTCCACCGCGCCATCGGCGACCAGCTCACCTGCATCTTCGTCGACAACGGCCTCTTGCGTGAGGGCGAAGGCGACCAGGTAATGCGTACCTTCGCCGAGCACCTGGGCGTACGCGTCATCCGCGTGGATGCCGAAGACCAGTTCCTCGGCCGTCTGGCCGGCGAGGCCGACCCGGAGATCAAGCGCAAGATCATCGGCAACACCTTCATCGACATCTTCGACGAGGAGGCCGGCAAACGGGAAAACGCCCAGTGGCTGGCCCAGGGCACCATCTACCCCGACGTGATCGAATCGGCCGGCTCCAAGACCGGCAAGGCGCACGTGATCAAGTCGCACCACAACGTCGGCGGCCTGCCCGAGCACATGAAGCTGGGCCTGGTCGAACCGCTGCGCGAGCTGTTCAAGGACGAGGTCCGCCAGATCGGCCTGGAACTCGGTCTGCCCAGCGAAATGATCATGCGCCACCCCTTCCCCGGCCCGGGCCTGGGCGTGCGCATCCTCGGCGAAGTCAAGCACGAATACGCCGAGCTGCTGCGACGCGCCGATGCGATCTTCATCCACGAGCTGCGCGAGGCCGGGCTCTACGACCAGGTGTCGCAGGCCTTCGCCGTGTTCCTGCCGGTGCGCTCGGTGGGCGTGATGGGCGATGGCCGACGCTACGACTACGTCGTCGCCCTGCGGGCCGTGGAGACCATCGACTTCATGACCGCCCGCTGGGCCCGCCTGCCCTACGAGTTCCTGGAAAAGGTCTCGCTGCGCATCGTCAACGAGGTTCGCGGCATCTCGCGGGTCGTCTACGACGTCACCGGCAAGCCGCCCGGAACGATCGAGTGGGAATGACGCTGGCTCCCCGCCCCGGCAAACGATGACGGGCCGCGACCGAAGCCACATGCGGGAGTGCCTGGTACTGGCCCGACGCTCGATCATGCTCGGCGAGGTGCCAGTCGGCGCCATCGTGGTGGATGCCAACGACACGACAATCGGCCGCGGTCACAATCGCCCGGTGGGCCTGCACGACCCCAGCGCCCATGCCGAGATCCTGGCCATGCGCGACGCGGGGGAACGGTTGGGAAATTACCGCCTGGACGACTGCACCCTCTACGTCACCCTCGAGCCCTGCCCCATGTGCCTGGCCGCCGCCTGTCACGCGCGCATCAGTCGCATCGTCTACGCCGCCCCCGACCCGCGCGCCGGCGCCTGCGGGTCTGCCATCGACCTCAACCGCGCCGACTGGCACCACTTCCGCCCCGTCATCGATACCGGCCCCTGTGAGACCGAGGCCGCCGAACTGCTCACCGCATTCTTCCGGGACCGCCGCTGAACACAGTCGGATACCTCATCGTCAACCGCGTACAATGCCCGCCTCTTTCAGCCTCCAGATTCAAGCTCCATCCCTATGCCCCTTCTGACCATAGAAAACCTGCAATTCGCCATCGGCGACCGTGTCCTGCTCGACCACGCCAACCTCACCATGGAGCGTGGCGACAAGTTCGCGCTGATCGGCCGAAACGGCGAGGGCAAGTCCACCTTCCTCAAGATGCTGGCCGGCATCCAGCGGGCCGACGACGGCCAGATCCGACTCGAGCCGGGCGCACGAGTCGCCTACCTGCCGCAGGACCCGCATCTGGATACCGACGATTCGGTCTACTCCGTGATCGCCGAGGGACTGGGCGACCTGCACGACGTGCTCACCGAATATCACCAGTTGGTGCAGAACGCCGACAGCGACGCAGCGCTCGATCGCCTGTCGACCCTGCAGCACGAACTGGAAACCCGCGACGGCTGGATGGCCGGACAGAAGATCGACGAGGTCGTCACCCGGCTGGGGCTCGACCCGGATGCCTCGGTACGCGGGCTGTCCGGCGGCGAGCGCCGCCGCGTCCTGCTCGGCCAGGCGCTGGTGCTCGAGCCGGAGCTGCTGCTGCTCGACGAGCCCACCAACCATCTCGACATCGCCGGCATCGAGTGGTTGGAGGAGCTGGTCAAGCGTTTCAACGGCGCGGTGGTCTTCATCACCCACGACCGGGCGTTCCTCAAGCGACTGGCCAACGGCATCATCGAGCTCGATCGCGGCAACCTGACCACCTGGCCGGGCGATTACGACAACTACCTGCGCCGCGTCGAGGAGCGCGCCAATGCGGAGGCGCAGGAGAACGCGCGTTTCGACAAGACGCTCGCCCAGGAGGAAGTCTGGATTCGCCAGGGCATCAAGGCACGCCGGACGCGCAACGAGGGCCGGGTGCGCAACCTGGAAAAGCTGCGTGCCGAGCGGGCCGCACGCCGCGAGAAGGCCGGCAAGGTGGCCCTGTCGGCCGACTCGGGCCGTACCTCCGGCAAGATCATCGCCGAGACGGACCACGTCGACGTGAGCTTCGGCGACAAGACCGTCATCCGCGATCTGTCCACCACCATCCTGCGCGGCGATCGCGTCGGGCTGGTGGGTCCCAATGGCGCCGGCAAGTCCACCCTGATCAAGCTGCTGCTGGGGCAGATCGAGCCGACCGCCGGGCACATCAAGCGGGGCACGCAACTCGAGGTGGCCTACTTCGACCAGCATCGCGCCCAATTGCGCGACGACTGGACCGCGATCGAGAACCTCTGCGACGGCGGCGACCGCCTGCAGGTCGGCGAGTCCAATGTGCACGGCATCGGTTACCTGCAACAGTTCCTGTTCACCCCGGAACGCGCCCGAACCCGCGTGGAACTGCTCTCCGGCGGGGAGCGCAACCGCCTGCTGCTGGCCAAGCTGTTCGCCAAGCCCGCCAACCTGCTGGTGCTCGACGAACCCACCAACGATCTCGACCTCGAGACCCTCGAGGTACTCGAGCAGGCGCTCGCCGACTACAACGGCACCCTGCTGCTGGTCAGCCACGACCGGGCGTTTCTGGACAACGTCGTCACCAGCCTGCTGGTGTTCAAGGGCGATGGCGAGATCGAGGAGGTGTTCGGCGGTTACGAGGACTATCTCGCCCGGCGTACGGTCGGATCGAACCGGACAACGGCCAAATCCGGGGCCAGCGCCAAACCGGCACCTGCCAAGCCCGCGGCCCCAGCCAAGAAGGCCAAGAAGCTTTCCTACAAGGATCAACGCGAGCTCGACGCCCTACCCGGCCGGCTCGAGGCATTGGAGGCCGAACAGGCCGAACTGCAGACCGCCATCAACGACCCCGCCTTCTATCAGGGCGATGCCGCCGACATCGAGCGCAGCCTCGCCCGCGTGACCGAACTCGAGCAGGAACTCGAGGCGGTCCTCGAACGCTGGATGGAGCTCGAGGGCGGCTGATCTCGCCCCCCCGTCGGGCACCGAGTGTTCGGTCGCCGGCCGGCAACAAGCCGGACAATGGACTCCGCGATCGCATTTCGCTAACGTGCGCGACCTTCCAACGGGCTGCGCACCAGGGGACTGGTCAGGGACACGCGCGGCACCCGGCCGATATGGATAGTCAGCGAACCATTACCCCAGCTAAACGCTCGGGCTAAAGGACGCGGGACACCTGCCGATTGAACGGTCCCGTGTCTCGAAATCGACACGACCGAATGCCGCCGTCACGGAGCCAACCATGCCTGCCCTGTTCAAGAACCTCACCATCGGCGCTCGACTCGCCCTTGGCTTTGCCCTGGTTATCGTCTTCATCGCCGCCCTGATCATCCCGTTGGTGATCACCGAGTTCTCCGCCACCATCAAGCAGGCGCAGCAACGCGAACTTAGAGGGCTGTTCGAGAGCGCGCAGGCGGAAATCGGTGCCGAGGGCCGACTGGCCGAGGCGCTGAGCGTGGCCATTTCCCGCATCCCGGACGTCGGGCAGGCCATGGCCGAGCGCGATCGCGAGCGACTCGCCGCAATGACTCAGCCGATCTTCCCGCCGCTCAAGGAAAACTTTGGCGCACGCCAGTTCCACTTCCACCTGGCGCCCGCCGTGTCGTTCTTCCGCGCCCACAAGCCGGCCAAGTTCGGCGACGACCTCTCCGGCTTTCGCAAGACCGTCCTGGCGACCAACAATGAAGGCAAACGCGTGCGCGGGCTGGAACGGGGCGTCGCCGGTCTCGGCATGCGCGGCATCTCGCCGATCAGCTACCAGGGCGAGCACCAGGGCAGTGTCGAGTTCGGTATGAGTTTCGGCCAGCCCTTCTTCGACAAGTTCAAGAATGGCTACGGCGTCGACATCGGCCTGTACCTCGAGACCGACGGCGGCAACTTCGAGCCCTTCGGCTCGACCCTCAAGGACCCGGCCGCACTTGATGCCGACCAACTGCGTGCCGCCCAGGGTGAAACCACTATCTGGGAACACAGCATGGGCGAAACGCCCACGGTCACCTACGCCCATACCATCGCCGACTTCTCCGGCGATCCGGTGGGCGTGCTCGCGGTAAGCATGGATCGCAGCGAGTACGTCGAGCTCCAGGCCGCGGCACGCAACAAGGTCATCTCGGTGATGGCCGTGGCGATAGCGATTGCCGCCATCATCGGCTTTCTGATCACCCGCAGCATCACGCGGCCGCTGCGCCGCACCGTACGGGCCATGGACGACATTGCCGCCGGTGACGGCGATCTCACCCAGAAGCTCGACGAGAGCGGCCGCGACGAGATTGCCGACCTGTCGGCCGCCTTCAACCGCTTTGCCGGCAAGATGCGCGATTCGATTCACGAGGTCGCCAATTCCACCAGCCAGCTCTCCGCCTCGGCCGAGGAGCTCTCGCAGATCACGGCCGACACCAACGAGGGCGTCCAGCGCCAGCGTGAGGAGACCGAGATGGTCGCCTCCGCGATGAACGAGATGACCAGCACGGTCCAGGACATCGCGCAGAACGCCTCCGGTGCAGCCGACGCCGCCCAGAATGCCGACGACGAGGCCAAGGACGGTCAGCGCGTGGTCAACGAGACGATCGACCATGTCGCGGCGCTGGCCGACGAGATCGAAGAAGCCGGCACCATCATCGGCAACCTCGAATCGGCCAGCGAGAAGATCAGCACGGTGGTCGACGTCATCCGCGAGATCGCCGAGCAGACCAACCTGCTGGCGCTCAACGCCGCCATCGAGGCGGCTCGCGCGGGCGAACACGGCCGCGGTTTCGCGGTGGTCGCCGAGGAAGTCCGTTCGCTCGCAAGCAAGACCCAGGCCTCCACCCTCGAGATCCGCGAGATGGTCGAGAGCATCCAGGGCGGCTCGAAACAGGCGGTCGGCGCCATGCAGAGCAGCCAGGTGCACGCCCGCAAGACCGCCGATCAGGCCCGCGAGGCCGGCCAGTCGCTGGTGACCATCACCCGCGCGATCGAGACGATCACCGACATGAACCACCAGATCGCCTCGGCCGCCGAGGAACAGGGTCAGGTGGCCGAGGAGATCAACCGCAACGTCTCCAACATCAACGAGGCCGCCTCGCAGACGGCCGAGGGCGGGGCGCAGACCTCCACGGCCAGCCACGAACTGGCACGACTGGCCTCACAGCTACAGGTACTGGTCAACCAGTTCCGCACCTGACGGGCGGAAGAGCCGCACGAGAAAGCCCCGCGACCGGACGGTTGCGGGGCCTTTTTTTGCCGGCCGCGCCGGGACGTATAACGGGAAACCTCAGTCGGGCGGAACCGATTCTTCGGCGCGTAGCCGGGCCCGGATGAAATCGCTGTGCGGGACGTACAGGAGATCGGCGATCTGACGAATGACCGACTCTTCCAGATGGTGCTTGCCGGCGTCGGCATAGGCGACCCGCCAGAGGGTTTCCACCACCTGACGCTTCTGGTCGGAACCGAGCTGCTCGTTGAGCACCCGAACGAACGGGAAGAACCCGGTCGAATCGTCCACCTCGGCCGCGGCATGACGGACCAGTTCGTCCGCCTCGTCCCGCGCCATGGCGAAATCGTCGACCAGGGTGCGGCGGATCACCTCGAGTTCGTCGTCGGCCACATCGAAGTCCGCTCTGGCCACCTCCATCAAGAGAATGGCAACGGCCGCATCGACGCGAGTTTCAACGGCGGTTTCCTTGCCCCGATCGTCGGGGAAGAACAGGGCTTGCAGGGTCTTGAGCATAAGCAGTCCCGTAGGCAGGTCGATTGAGCGATGAATGGCATCGTGCCTTGAGGCCACGTGGCAATCTAGATCAGCCTAGTCGCTCTTCGTTCACCTCGCCCGGCACATGATCCGGCACCTCAATATCGGCTCCGTTACACTGCCCCCATCATGACTCCCGTGACACGCCATCTATTCGCCCCTCGTCACCCCCGCGGCCCACAGACGCTCGACCACTCGCTCGGGACGATCCGGGTCGAGCGCAAGGCGATTCGCCATCTTTACCTGCGCCTGGATGCCAGGGACGGCAGCCTGCGAGTCAGTGCCCCCAAACGGGTTTCCGACCGGGCGATCCGTGCCTTCGTTACCTCGCGTGCCGGGTGGATTGCCACCCAACGCGAGCGCCGGGCCCGACGCCCGGCCATCCTCACCGAAGCCAACCTGCCCGACTCAATCCACCTGCTGGGCCAGGAACATGTGATCTCCTGGCGGGCGACGGATGACGACGTTCCGCGTAGCGAGCGCCTGGTGATCGCCGAGGGCCATGTCCATCTGACCGGTCCCGATCAGCAGACGGCCCGCCAGCGGCTGCGCGAGCACTGCCGCCAGCTCCTCAAGGGCCATCTCGACGCGCGGGTATCGATGTGGGCCAGCCGGATGAGTCTGCCGCAGCCGGAATCGCGGGTGCGCCGCATGAAGACCCGCTGGGGCACCTGCAATATCCAAGCGCGGCGCATCTGGTTGAACCTGGAACTCGCCCGCATGCCGCTCGAGGCGATCGATCTCGTGATCGTTCACGAACTGGCCCACCTGATCGAGCGCGGCCACAACCGCCGGTTCTACGCCGTCATGGATGACGCCTATCCTGACTGGCGCCGCTGGGAAACCACCCTGTCCGAGTACGGCATCATCGGCCTGTAAGTCGGATTGGTGCGCTAGACTCCCCTACCCCAATCAACCGACGACAGGCGAACGAATCGATGTGTGGCATTTGCGGATGGCTGGAAACCGGAACGCGTGACGGCAACCTGACCGCGGTACGTCGGATGATGAGCCGACTGGAACGACGTGGCCCGGACCACGAGGGCAGCTTCTCGGACGGGCCGCTAGCCTTCGGCCACCGCCGGCTGGCGATCCTGGACCTGTCCTTCCACGGCCACCAACCGATGGTCGACCGCGAGCGCGGGCTGGCGATCGTCTTCAACGGCACCATCTACAACCATCCCCAACTGCGCGAGGAACTGCAGTCGCTCGGCCATCGTTTCGCCTCAACCGGCGACACCGAGGTGATCTTGACCGCCTTCCGCGAGTGGGGCCCGGACTGCGTGGCCCGTCTCGACGGCATGTTTGCCTTCGCCATCTGGGACATGCGCGACCACTCGCTCTTCCTGTTCCGCGACCGCCAGGGCATCAAGCCGCTGTATCACACCGTCGGTGACGGCCCGCTGCGCTTTGCCTCGAGCATCCCCGCCCTGCTGGCCGCCGGCAACGTCGATACCGACTTTGACCCCAGCGCCCTGCACCACCAGTTCACCCTGCATGCCGTGGTGCCCGCCCCACGCACCATCTTTCGTGGTGTGAACAAGCTGCCGCCGGGCCACTGGATGCGGGTCGATCGCAATGGCAACCGCCAATTGCAGCGCTACTGGGCCATCGACACCGCCGAGGACCACGACGTCCCCGCCGACGAATGGCCCGAGCTGATCCACGAGCGGCTGCTGGATGCCGTGCGCAAACGCCTGGCCATCAGCGACGTGCCGGTGGGCGTGCTGCTCTCCGGCGGGCTGGACTCTTCGTTGATCGTCGCCCTGGCCCACGAGGCCGGCGTGACCCCGAAGACCTTCACCATCGGCTTCGAGGACCAGCCGGAGGAGAAAGGCAGCGAATTCGAATTCGCCGATCCCGTCGCCGAGCGCTACCGGACCGAGCACTTCCGTTTCCACGTGCCCAACGAGCAGGTGCTCACCCGCCTGCCCGAGGCGGTGCGCGAGATGAACGAGCCGATGTTCGGCCAGGACGCGGTGGCCTTCTACCTGCTGTCCGAGCAGGTCGCCCGCGAGGTCAAGGTGGTGCTGTCCGGCCAGGGCGCCGACGAGGTGTTCGGTGGTTACTTCTGGTACCCCAAGATGGCCGAGACCGACGGCTCGGATCTCGAACGCTTCGCGCCCTACTACTTCGACCGCAGCCACGAGGAGCTGATGGCGATGGTCACCCAGCGCTTTCGCGGCCCGGACGCGACCAGCGAACTGGTGAAGAAAGGACTGGCCGGGGCCGGACACGGCTCGTTCGCCAATCGGGTACTGGGTTTCGATGCCAGCACCCTGATCGTCGACGACCCGGTCAAGCGGGTCGACAACATGACGATGGCCTGGGGCCTGGAGGCGCGCGTGCCCTTCCTGGATACAAGCCTGGTCGAGGCGGCCATGCGCGTACCGGCGGAACACAAGCTCGCCCAGGGTGGCAAGGGCATCCTCAAGAGCATTGCCCGGGGGCGCATTCCGGATGCGGTGATCGATCGTCCCAAGGGCTACTTCCCGGTGCCGGCCCTCAAGTTCGTGCGCGGCCCGTTCCTCGAGTTCATGCGCGAGATCCTCACCTCGGACACCGCCCGGGCCCGCGGCCTGTTCGAACCGGCCTACGTGGAAAAGCTCCTGGCCGAGCCCGATCGCCATTTCACCCGCCTGCAGGGGGCGAAGATCTGGCACCTGGCCGTGTTCGAACTGTGGCTGCAGGAACAGGGGCTCTGACCCCCTCAAAGGCCGATCGTTCGGGACGCTATCGTTCCTTATGGGCGATCAAATCACGGCGGTACAGACCATCGATCGATTGCGTTAGAGTCAATATCAGGAAACGCTGAATCCTCTCAGCCACCGTGACTCAATGGACCGAGCGACCATGCCCGACAACGCCCTGACCGAGCCCGACCCCATCGACCTGCCTGAGTGGCACGCGGGCCCCAGCGACTGGCCCTTGGCCGCCTCGTCGCTGCGGTCGACCATCGACGATCCCACCGCGCGTCGCGCGACACGGCTCGCCGATCTGCAGAACCAGGTCCGCTGCCTGGTAAGGCACGCCCGCCACCAGAAGCTGCGGGTGTTGCTGGGCGTGCTCAACCGCATCGATCAGGAAATCGCGCGTGAACACGCCCAGGGCTCGGCCGATCTGTCGCGGCTCAACCGATTGATCCGTTACTTCGATCGCCTGGTCCAGCACCTGCAAAAGACGCAGGACGACACGCCGGAGGCCATCGCGCTCTACACCGGCAGCACCGACGTCCCCGAATTGCTGGAAGACTCCCTGCGGCGCAGCGGCTTCGGCGCGCATCCAATCAACCTGGAAAACCCCGACCCGGCCCTGCTGGAACATACGGGGCTGTTGATCTACCTCGCGCGGGACGAGGCCGATCACGAGCGCGAATTCGGCCAACTCGCCGAGCTGAGAAAGCGTATGTCCGCCTGCGCCCAGTCGCTGATGATCAGTCAGCGCGACGACTTTGCCATCCGCGCGGCTGCCGTGCGGGCCGGCATCGACCATGTGATCACCTACCCGATCGACTCTGCGCGCCTCAACACCCTGCTGACCGGTGCGCGCGCCTATGAATGCGACGACGAGCAGATCACCGTGCTCCTGGTCGACGACATGGCCACCGCGGGCATGTACTGGCGCAAGCAGTTCGCCCGCGCCAATGTGCGGCTGCTGTTCGAGACCCGTCCCCAGGCCGCCTTCGACGCGGCGCTTGCCGAACAGCCCGACGTGATCCTGCTGGATCTCTACATGCCGGAGATGGACGGCGTGGATCTCGCGCGCATCTTCCGCGAACACCCGCAGCTCTCGGACGTGCCGATCCTGTTCATGTCCACCGAGGAGCGCGACCAGCACCGTCTGGAAGCCAAGCTCAAGGGCGGCGACGACTTCCTCAACAAGTCGATTGCCGGCGACGACCTGATCCGCATGGTCCGCTACCGGGCGCAACGTTACCGCCAAGCCCGGGCCGAACGGCGCACCGACTCGCTCACCGGACTGCTCAACCACCGCGCGATCACCAGCCTGGTCGACAGCGAGCTCGACCGCGCCATCCGCCAGGAACTGCCGCTGTCCGTGGTGATGATCGACATCGACCGGTTCAAGAGCGTCAACGACACCCACGGCCACCCCAGTGGCGATCGCGTGATCCGCCGGCTGTCGACCCTGCTGAACACCCGACTACGCAAGTACGACGGCGTGGGTCGCTATGGGGGCGAGGAATTCATGGTCGTCCTGCCGGCGACCGAGATCGATGCCGCGGTGGAACTGATCGACCGCCTGCGCGAACAGTTCGCCGACATCGCCATGACCACCGAGGCCGGCGACACCATCCATTGCCAGTTCAGCGCCGGCGTCGCGGGCTATCCCGAGCACATCACGCCGCAGGAAATCATCAGCGCCGCCGATGGCGCCTTGTACGCGGCCAAGCAGGCCGGGCGCAACCAGGTCAAGGCGCGTCACTACGAAGACTGACCGCGCCACCGCCGCAGGCGCCATCGAACGACCACCCCCCTGCGCGATCGCCGCATTGGTGAGCCGCCCGGTCCAGACTCCCTTGACCAGTCCCGCGCGCGATAGGTCGGGCTACGGTCCACCAACGGCAGACCCCCGGGGCGGCCGGAAAAGCGCCACACTCCATTGCCCCTTGCCAAATCGGTACGAATTTGGTCCCATATAAAGTCATTCGGCCCACCGGTTCCTCATCGGGCCACCAGACACCGACATAGACGGGAGACCATCACCATGGATGCTCTTGAGCGCATCGACCAGTTCGTCAAAGAAAACCCGATCCTGATCTTCATGAAGGGCACCCCGCAATTCCCGACCTGCGGCTTTTCCAGTCGCACCGCCGAGGCAATGAAGGGCTGCGGCGTGCCGTTCGGCTACGTCAACGTCATGGCCGACCCGGAGATCATGCAGGCCCTGCCAAGCTACCAGGACTGGCCGACCTTCCCGCAGGTCTACGTCAATGGCGAGTTGATCGGCGGTGCCGACATCACCATCGAGATGTACGAGCGCGGCGAACTCAAGCCGCTGTTCGAAGAGGCGAACGCCAAGGCCGAACAGGACAAGGGCGAATAAGCGACCGACCGCCACACGCCCAATGACAGACCCGGCCCAAGCGGCCGGGTTTTTTGTGGGCGGCCCTGCGTCACACCGCCGGGCCGACGCGGAGGGGCATATCGCGCCTCAGTCATCCTCGAGGAGGTCGTCGGGGCGCTCGCCAACCCCACGACGCTCCTCCTGCGACTGACGCGGCCGCTCCTCGCTATCCCCGGCACTTGGCTCCCCACTTGAGTCATCGGCGCGCTCTCGCTCGAGCACCACCCGCGACCGGGGCAGATACCGACCGCCGTCGAGATCCTGCAGAAAGCGGATCAACCCCTCCCGCACCTTGCAGCGCAGATACCAGGCGGCCAGACCGTCGGTTGCGCTTACCAGGGCCCGCACCTCGACGTTCCAGTCACGGCAATCCGTCACCAGCACGCTGGCTACCTCGCCGTCGTGGTTGTCGTCGTCCTTGACCAGTTCGACCAGCTTCTCCCGGATCCGATCGATCGGCACGCTGTAGTCCAGATACAGATAGACCTCGCCGTAGACCTTGAGATCACCCTCCTCGCTGGCATGCGAATAGTTGTAGACCGGCTCGTCGATCAGCATCGTGGTCGGCACCGTAAGTCGTCGCAGGTCCCAGATGCGTATCACCACGTAGGTGTAGGTGATGTTCTCGATGTAGCCCCAGTCGCCCTTGAAGATCACCATGTCGCCGATGCGCATCGGCTGGGTGAGCGCCACCTGCAGGCCGGCAAACAGGTTGGCGATGGTTCGCTGGGCACCGATGCCGATCACGACACTGATCAGGCCGGCCGAGGCCAGCAGCGAGAGCCCCAGCGAGGCAAACCAGTCGAAGGTCGAGAGCGCCACAACCGTGCCCACAAAGAAGATCACGCCGATCAGCGACCGGCTGAGGACCGTCATCTTGGTGTGGTACGTGCGGGCGGAGAAGATGCTCTTGCCCTCCAGTCGCCGCAACTTGCGCTGACCGTAGGTGGAGAAGTACATGCGCACCGCGTTGATCAGCAACCACGTCACCGAGGCCACCACGCCGACGAACACCAGCGAGTCGTACAGCTCGTTCCAGCGGGGTGGCAACAGGATCAAGGGTCTGGACAACGAGCCGAGCAGCGCGAAGAACAGCAGCGACAGGAATCCGTGACTGAGATAGCGCTCCAGAAATGGCAACCAGTCGGAGACGACGTCGGTCGGCAGGAGCCGCCGCATCATCCGAAGCGCGACACGCCGAATCAGGGCGGCCAGGATCGCGCTGATCGCGAGCCCGAGGACCGCCAGCCCCAGCCGGAACACATCGGTGCCCAGCATTTCGTACTTGATCCGGTAGAACGGCAATACCGAGATCACCCGCCCCATCCCGGTGTGGTCGTAGAGCGTGTCGGTCCCCGCCACGGTCTGCGAATCGAACAGCCAGCGTGGGCCCTCGTCGGTGTCCGTTCGCACGAGACGGACCGGTATCCGCTCTCCCCCGACCTCGAACTCCGTCAACAGGATCGACTCGCGAGGTGACCGCCCCCGTTCGCGTTCCTCCTTGCGCAAGCCGTCGGCACGGTCGGGCAACACGTCCGCTTCCAGCCGAAGCCGCTGCCTGAGCACGTAGGTGAGCTTGCCGGCGATGTCCTCGGCCTCGGCGTCGGTCATGTCGCCCGGCAGTTGCAGTGATTTGACCGCCTGTCGATAGTCGCCCCCGCCGGCCGCCGACAACAGATTCATCAGGGCCCCGCGGGGATTGCCGAGATCGCCTATCGCGGCATCACGCAGCTCCCCGTCGGCACCGTACAGTTGCGCGTCGAGATTCAGTTGAGGCGACTGATCGGCGCTCGTGTCGGCTGCACTCGACGATTCCGATCCTGACGGCAGCGCGCCGGCCGATGCCGCGCACGACGGCACGGCCACCGCCAGAAGCGCGATCACCAGCAGACCCCGCCACAGGGGCATCCTGACCGAGAAAGGCAGACAAACGAGCCGGGGGCGCCGGGGCGATCGAAACAACGACTCGAATCCGCGGATCATGGCAAGCTCCATTGCAATTCACGAGAGTTACGGCAGACGCATCGGCGTCACCCCAACATAGCAACGTCTGGGTCGTCTCGTCGGCTCGCGATCCGCATGACACACGATAGTTCGGGACAAAGAGCAACCGGAACGGTACAATCCAACGCTTCCCCGGGACTCGGCATTTGGAAATCGCCATGCGATCCCCCGCGTCCCCCGGAATCCGCCGAGCCACGAGCCCGCCAAAGAGCCCCGGACCATCTCCGGAGCGCTCCGATGTGAGGGCCCAGCGCCCGCCTGTCCCCCGCGGCCCCTGCCGCCTGTTGTTGAGATATCCATGTCCGATACCCCCGCCACCGAGCAACCCTCGGTTCGCTTTGCCGATCTCGATCTGAGCCCTGCCATCCAGCAGGCGATCCAGGACGTCGGCTACGAAACCCCCTCCCCGATCCAGGCGCAGAGCATCCCGCCGCTGCTGGAAGGCCGCGACCTGATCGGCATGGCCCAGACGGGCACCGGCAAGACCGCCGCGTTCTCGCTGCCGCTGTTGAGCCGTATCGACACCTCCATCCGCGCCCCGCAGATGCTGGTGCTCGCCCCGACCCGCGAACTGGCCATCCAGGTCGCCGAGGCGATGGCGAACTACGCCCGCCACCTGCCGGACTTCCACATCGCGCCGATCTACGGCGGACAGGCCATGTTCCAGCAGCGCAAGCTGCTCGACCGTGGCGTGCACGTGGTCGTCGGCACCCCGGGCCGCATCCAGGATCACCTGCGTCGCGGCACCCTGCGGTTCGACCAGATCCGCATGGTCGTCCTCGACGAGGCCGACGAGATGCTGCGCATGGGCTTTATCGATGACGTCGATGCCATCCTCGCCGAGGTGCCGGCCGAACGCCAGGTGGCCCTGTTCTCGGCCACCATGCCGGAGCCGATCCGTCGCATCGCCCAGCGTCACCTGCGCGACCCGCAGGAAATCAAGATCAAGGCCAGCACCAGCACCGTTTCGGCGATCCGCCAGCGGTTCTGGCCGGTCTCTGGCATGCACAAGCCCGACGCGCTGACCCGCATTCTCGAGGTCGAGGACTTCGATGCGGCGATCATCTTCGTGCGCACCCGTCAGGCCACCAACGACCTGGCCGAACGCCTCAAGGCACGGGGCCATTCGGCCGCGGCCCTGTCGGGCGAGATGGGCCAGGCCGAGCGGGAAAAGACGGTCGAGAAGCTCAAGAACGGCCAGCTCGACATGATCGTCGCCACCGACGTCGCCGCCCGCGGCCTGGACGTGCCGCGCATCAGCCATGTCATCAACTACGACATCCCCTACGACACCGAGGCCTACGTTCACCGTATCGGCCGCACCGGCCGTGCCGGGCGCTCGGGCGAGGCGATCCTGTTCGTCACCCCGCGCGAGAAGCGCATGCTCAAGGCCATCGAGCGGGCCACGCGCCAGCCGATCGAGCAGATGCGCCTGCCGAGCGCGACCGACATCGCCAGCAAGCGCAGCTCGCAGCTCAAGGACCAGATCACCGAGGTCCGGGAGGCCGAAGACCTGACACCGTTCGTCGAGATGTTGAACGACTACCAGAACGAGCACGACATCGAGATGGCGGAAGTCGCCGCCGCGCTGGCCTTCCTGCTGCAGAAGGATCGCCCGGTGATCGCCGAGCAGATCAAGGAAATGGCCCCGCCGCCGGCGATGCAGGAACGTGACAGCGGCCCGCGCGACGATTCCGACAAGATCCGCTATCGCATCAACGTCGGCCGCGAGCACGGCGTCACGCCGGGCAATATCGTCGGCGCGCTGACCAACGAGGGCGGCATCAACGGCAAGCAGATCGGTGCGATCGAGATCGAGCAGGATCACAGCTTCGTCGACCTGCCCGCCGGCATGCCCGACCGCCTGGTCCAGCAGATGAGCAACATCCACCTGTTCGGCATCAAGCTCGGCTTGCAGGCGATCGGCCCGGCCCCCGCCGGCCGACCGCGCCGCAAACCCCGCGGCCCCGGTGGCCCGGGTGGCCCGGGTGGTCACCCCGGCAAGGGGCGCCCGCCGCGGCGCAATTTCGACCGTCGATAAAGAAAATGGCCGCCTTCGGGCGGCCATTTTGCGTTTGGGCGTTCACGATTCGTCCGGCTCGGCCGTAGGAGCGGCTTTAGCCGCGAAACCAAGACGGTTGCAAGCCTGGGCATTTCGCGCCTGAAGGCGCTCCTACGGATTCCGATCGCTCAAACCTCACCCAAAAAAACAGGCGTTGGGATCCTCGTCGATCTCCTGCAGCAACAGGTCCAGCCGGGTCGACTCCGGAAACGGCGTGTAGCGATGCCACCTCAAATCGGCACGCGTCCAGTAAAGCTTCCAGACATCACGTGACTTCACGTACACCAGCCGGGCGAACTCTTCCTCGATCCGATGCCCCCGCATCGACCGGCGCACCTCGAACAACTCGACGGCCTGCCGATCCAGTCGATAGCCAATATCGAGCTGGGGGCGAATCTCTGACGGCGGCCGACGCGCCTCGACGAATTCGCCGACCTGTTTCTCGATGCGGCGCTGGTCCAGCTCGCTCAATGCCATTTCAGTTCTTCTCGTGGCGCCAGTGCGGATCCCCGAGATCGAGTTCGACCTCGGTCAGATGCTGGCCGCGAAACGCCACGTGGCCCCGATAACGATCGAACCCGCTGCGCGAGAACTCGAACCCGAACCGACGCGTGATCAGCGGCCAGCCCCGATCATCCCGGCCCAGCCCGACCCGGCGCAGACTCACGCTCTGATCGAGCAGCTGCACATCGGCCTTTTCGGTTGCCTGGCGCGCCAACGACAAGGCCCGGCGACGAAACCGATCGTGCTGCACCCAGAGGCCGACCGCGGCCAGCACCAGGATCAAGATGAATACGTCCCCAAGGGTCCACATCAGCGTCAGTCGTCCTTCGTCGAAACGGTTTCGTTACCGGGGCAAGCTCGCAGCGCGCCAACGGCGCTGGCACCCCGCCCGGCGGCTTGCCTTTGTACCACAGTTGCGCTACCTTTCGCTGCCCTGCCGGGGTGGCGGAATTGGTAGACGCAGCGGATTCAAAATCCGCCGATGGAAACATCGTGTCGGTTCGAGTCCGACCCTCGGCACCAAAACTCAATGGCGATTCAGGCGACATCCGCGGATGTCGCCTTTTTCGTTTCTGGGGCCTGTCGGTTTGCCACCCCTTTGTCATATCGCCGCGCACTCGCGCCCGGTCCGTGCTTGAATAAGGTAACGGTCATTCACGGCGGCAAGGAGAACACGCATGATGCGGTTGTCTTTTCATGGAGCGAACCGGGGTGTCACCGGCTCCTGTCACCTACTGGAACTCGACGGGCTCAAGGTCCTCATCGACTGCGGGCTGTTCCAGGGCGGACGGGAGATCGACGAGGAGAATGCGGCGGAATTCGGCTTCGAGCCGAGCGAGATCGATCTCCTGCTGCTGACCCACGCCCATCTCGATCACTGCGGGCGCATCCCGCTGCTGGTCAAACGTGGCTTCACCGGCGAGATCATCGCCACGCCGGCCACGCGCGAGCTCGCCCGCGTGATCCTGCTCGATGCCGCCCATCTGCAGGAGGAAGAGGCCGAACGC
This sequence comes from Guyparkeria halophila, assembly GCF_034479635.1. NCBI lineage: Bacteria > Pseudomonadati > Pseudomonadota > Gammaproteobacteria > Chromatiales > Thioalkalibacteraceae > Guyparkeria > Guyparkeria halophila. The sequence continues at coordinate 1,220,026 of NZ_CP140153.1, read as the reverse complement.
AACGCCCGCAAGGCCAAGCGACGCGGCAAGCGCGCCGAGGGACCGTTGTATGGTGAACTCGACGCCCTCAATGCCATGGACCTGTTCGGTCGCCGGGCCCATTACGAGGAGCCGGTTGATCTGTCGACGGGCGTCAGCGCCACCTTCTACGACGCCGGACACATTCTGGGCTCATCAAGTATCCGCGTGACCTACCGCGACGACGAGCAAGACAAGGCGATCATCTTCTCCGGCGATCTGGGCAGCAGCAATCGCCCCATGCTGCGCGATCCCCATGTGCCGCCGGCCGCGGAAACCGTGGTCATGGAGACCACCTACGGCGATCGTGATCACAAGCCGCTGGGCCCGTCGATCCAGGAATTCTACGGCGCCATCAACGAATCGATGGCGCGCGGTGGCAACGTCATCATCCCGACCTTCGCCCTCGAGCGGGCCCAGGAACTCCTCTATCACCTGCGCGAAGGCATCGAGTCCGGCGCCCTGCCGAAAACGTTGCAGGTGTTTCTCGACTCGCCGATGGCCATTTCGGCCACCGAGATCTTCCGGCATCACCCGGATTGCTACGACGAGGATGCCCAGGCCTTGTTCGCCCGGGGCATCGACCCGTTCTGGTTCCCCGGCGTGCACTTCACCCGCGAGACGGCCGACTCGATGGCACTCAACCGGCTGGCCGGCGGCGCGGTGATCATGGCCGGATCCGGCATGTGCACCGGCGGCCGGGTACGCCACCACCTGCGCCACAACCTGTGGAAACGCGAATCGAGCGTGATCTTCGTCGGCTTCGCCGCCCCCGGCACCCTCGCCCGCCGCATCATCGACAGCAGCAAGCAGGAAGACAAGAAGCCGCAGGTACGCCTGTTCGGCGACGACATCCCCGTCAACGCCCGGATCTACACCATCAACGGATTTTCCGCCCACGCCGACCGCGACGAACTGCTGGCCTGGCACGGCGCGATCAAGCCAGATCGAACCATCCTCGTCCACGGCGAGGAAAAGGCGATGGCCGCCTTCGCCGAGACGCTACATGGCACGAAGGTGTTGATGCCGGAACAGGGGGAGTCAATCGACCTTTGAGCCATCAACCGGCGCGTGAGTGCTTAACTGCGAGCTGGACAGAAGTTCGCGCCTGAAGGCACTCCTACGCACACGGCTACCGTAGGAGCGCCTTCAGGCGCGAAATCAAGGCAACCCGCCCGGGGTTCGAATCATACAAACCGCGAGCGTAACTCCCCGATCACCTCGCAGCTCACCACCACTTCATCGCCCGGCTTGAGGTAGACCGGCGGTTCATGCCCGGCGCCCACGCCCGACGGCGTCCCGGTAGCGATAATGTCGCCCGGCATCAGCGTCACATACCGCGAAACCGTGGCGATGATCTCGGAAACCGAAAAGATCATCTGGCTGATGGCCGCATCCTGGCGCAGTTCGCCATTGACGTGAGTCTGCAACTGCCAGTCGCGGATGGCGCCGGCCTCGCCCTCGGTGACGACCACCGGCCCCATCGGCGCATAACCATCGATGCTCTTGCCGAGAAACCACTGCACGTGCCGGCCCTGCAGGTCGCGCGACGAGACGTCATTGATCAGCGTGTAGCCAAAGACGTGATCGCGCGCATCACGTTCATCGATATACCGTCCGCCCTCCCCGATGATGACGGCCAACTCGCCTTCGTAATCGGTGGTCTCGGTCGGGTCGGCCGAAATATCCACCAAGCCTTCAGGTCGATTGATCGTGGTCGTCGCCTTGGAGAACACGATCGGGTGACTCGGAATCGAGCCGTATCCCAACGCCTTCACCTCGTTGACATGATCGGCGTAGTTCTTTCCCACACACAGAATGTCGCGCGGTGGGACCGGAATCGGCGCCTCGAGACGCACGTCGGACAGTGAGCGCCGCGGGCCTTGCTCGATCAACTCGGGCAACCGATCCTTCCAGGCACCCCACTCTTGGATCAAGCCCAACATCGAGTCCGGGAACTCGCTGGCGGCGACAGACAACTCCACAATCGAGGCACTATCCCACCACGCCCCTACGCGGGACTCACCGTCGATCGAATATGTCAGCAGCTTCATTGGCCCTCCTCAAATGGCATCAACCGTCATTACCAACCCTAGGGAAGGTCTGAACGAATAGCCAACGCTTCCGCGGGGGTTGCCGGCCTGCCCACTCCCTAGGGTTCCCATTCTCGGCGGGTCTGAGTGATAGCTCTGCATCCGCCGTCAAGTCGACACCTTGATGGTGAACATGCCGGCAAGCTGGTGGTATTGCGTATCCGCACGGACCTCCCCTACGGAACGAGATCCGGAATACTTCTGGCGACGGACTCCTCTCGCTTGATCCCGTGCCGATCACCCCTTAGTGGTCATAGGGCTTAAGGCCGCCAATCAGCCTGGTTCCGCCGCTCCAACCATCGCCACCTCCCACTTGGGATGACGCAACAATCCGCCTCGGTGAGCAAGACAGTCAGACGCCCCCGACAGCCGCTAGCGAACAACGGTTGGAGGACGGAAAGCGCACCACCTCTCAATCAACGCTACACACCCCACAACAGCAGGGTCTTGCCCAGGTATCCACTCAAAACGCCGCTGCCAACGGTCGATGGCAACGGCCCGTCAGTCACGCACCTTCGCCACAGCCTTTCGTCTAAAAAACAACACCCCGCCACCCGGCAGGTATCACCACTGATCTTCACAAATCCTTCTTCACAAACCCACTAGATCCTTCAGCAGATCACGACAGACCTCGTCTTATCAATCGCTTACAAATATCCGTCGGCTCTTGTAAATCAGCCCGTTCTAATATAAGCAATTCGATTCATAAGCAATGGTAGGAATTTTTAATCAAGCCTTAATGTTTTTGAATGGGCAAATTACCGATTTCTGATACGTTGACGTCCGTCACTGATGCGGGCGGGTCGCTGCAGACGGCCTCAAGGACAGCTTCGGCAAGGACATGCCGGACCCGATCTACGTGCTCTGCATGCCGACAGTGATGTCGGCGAGATGGATTTGATAACAACAATTTCAGGCAATGGAATTGACGACAGGAGAGGAAAGAGGAATGACCTTTAAAAGGACCCTGCTAGCAGCAGCAATTACCGGTGCGACCTTCGCCGCCGGTACCGCGCACGCCACCAACGGCTACTTCTCTCACGGCTTTGGTGTGAAGAGTCAAGGCATGGCCGGCGGCGGCGTCGCCTTCGCCAACAACAGCGCCATGGTCATCGCGACCAACCCTGCCGGCCTTACCGCGGTGGACAATCAAGTTGGATTTGAGATCAGCTGGTTCCGTCCCGAACGAGGTTACAGTCAAACCTCCGGCAGCCAGGGGAACCCCCAATACGATCCGGGCCAACCGACCGGTGGCATGAACGTCCCAACGTTCCCACTCCCGGCGGCACAAGCTGACAGTGACAGCGAGCGCTTCATCATCCCGGGCCTGTCCGCCAGTTACGCACTGACCGAAAACGATTCCATCGGTATTGCGGTGTACGGCAATGGTGGCCTCAACACGGACTTTGCGCCGGATGCCGACACGCTTGCTTATACCCAAATGCAGGGTGGTACCTATGACGGCGGTGCTGCGGGGGTCAACCTGGAACAACTCTTCATCGCACCGACTTATGCGCGCTCCTTCATGGACGACAAGCTCTCCGTGGGTGTCAGCGCGCTGATCGTGCGTCAAAAATTCCGCGCGAAGGGTATCGGCGGTTTCGGTGGCTATAGCACCGATGCTCAGAACCTGTCGAATAATGGTCACGAGAAAGTCTGGGGTTACGGCGGCAAGGTTGGCGTAACCTTCAAGCCGACAGATCGCATTACTTTGGGCGCGAGCTACCAGTCTGAAGTCGACACCGACAATTTTGATAAATATGCCGGCCTGTTCGCGGAAGAAGGCGACTTTGATATCCCGTCAACCTGGACAGTCGGCCTCGCGGCTGCAGTCACCGATGACTGGACCGTCACCTTCGACTACCAGCGCATCAACTACTCCGATGTGAAAGCGGTCAGCAATCCTTCTTTCGAATACCTGACGTCGGGCGAAGCAGACAAGCGGCTTGGTGGTTCAAACGGCGCCGGCTTCGGCTGGGATGACATCAACGTCTACAAACTCGGCGTCCAGTGGCAGGCCACTCCGCACCTGCAACTCCGTGCTGGTTGGAACCGTGGTGACAACCCGATCGGTAGCGATGAAGTCCTGTTCAACACCATCGCTCCGGGTGTAATGGAAAATCACTACACCGCAGGCCTCAGCTACTCGTTCGATCAAAATCACGAGATTCACGGCGCGTTCATGTACGCCCCGGAAGTATCCGTGACCGGCGTAAACCCGCTGACGGCTGGCACTGGCGACGAAGCGCAAACCACCATCAGGATGAAGCAGTATCAGGCAACCGTGGGCTACACCTACAAGTTCTAAGCCTTCCCCGCTTCAAAATGAAAACCGCCTTCGGGCGGTTTTTTTTGTGCCTAGTTGAATCAATTCCCCGCTAACTAGTTACAAAAAAGCCGGGCAATGCCCGGCTTTCGTCGATCTAGCTGCGGAACCCGGTTTTACTTGGCCGCGTCGTAACGCTTGACCACTTCGTCCCAGTTAACCACGTCCCAGAAGGCGTTGACGTAGTCCGGGCGGCGGTTCTGGTAACGCAGGTAGTAGGCGTGCTCCCAGACGTCCAGACCCAGGATCGGGCTGCCCTTGACCTCGGCGATGTCCATCACCGGGTTGTCCTGGTTCGGGGTCGAGGTGACCTGCAGCTTGCCGTTGCCATCGACGATCAGCCAGGCCCAACCGGAACCGAAGCGAGTCAGTGCCGCGTTGTTGAACTTCTCAACCAGCTCGTCGAACGAACCGAAGGTGGAGGTAATGTCGTCAGCCAGCGCGCCACTCGGCTTGCCACCGCCATTCGGCGACATCATCTTCCAGAACAGGTCGTGGTTGAAGTGACCACCACCGTTGTTGCGTACCGCGGTCGGCAGCTTGGAGATGTTCGCCATGATCTCGTCGATGGACTTGTCGTCCCACTCGGAGTCCTTGATGGCGTCGTTCAGCTTGGTGACGTAGGTGTTGTGGTGCTTGGTGTGGTGCAGCTCCATCGTCTGTGCGTCGATGGACTTCTCCAGGTCACCGTAGCCATACGGCAGATCAGGCAGTTGAAAAGCCATATCAAGATCTCCTTCTTGGTTGCTCAAACAAGGACGTCCTCCGACACGCATGCCGGAGGTATCGAAAGATGGAAGAAGGATAGCAGGCCGAGCCGCAAGTGTGGGCCGCACCGGGCGAAAACCCGAGCGAAATGCTCTGTTAAAGCCTCCGACCTCGCGCCAAGCCTTCTAGCCCCACCAACGTCATTCCCGCGCAGGCGGGAATCCACGCTTGAGGGTCATCGCCGATCTGGATTCCCGCCTGCGCGGGAATGACGGTCGTGTGCATCGGCGTGGGCGGTCACACCACGCCCACTGACTGTCAGGGCGCCCCCCAAACCGATAATCGGCCAGATAATCGCGAGCGTGTAGGACGCGTAGAAACCGAAATGCGTGTTGATGGGCAGCAGGGCGAGGCCTGCGGCCACCACACCGACCCCGGCAGGCATGCCCCCGCCGCTACGCCACAGCACAACGAGAAACGCCAAGTAGGCGGAGAGGTAGGCCAACAACCCCACCAGTCCCGTGCTCACCTGCACGTCCAGGGCAAAGAAATGCAGATGCATGTAGGGACGGTCGGTATAGCCTCGCTCCACCGCGGCCAACTCATAGCCGCGCACGCCGACGCCCAGCCAGGGATCATCCTTGGCCACCTCCCAGCCGGAGAGCCAGACATCACCGCGCATGGCGGTGGCCTGGTTGAAGCCTTCCCGGTCCATCTCGAAGATCTTGCCGACTCGCTCGACACGATCGCGCGTTTCCGGGGAGACCGCCAACGTGCCAGCCATCCCCACGAGCACCACCGCGACCGCGCCGACAATCCAGTACCAGCGCGGTCGATAGAACCAGATCATCAACGCGCCGTAGAGCACCAGACCGAACAGCATCAACAACATCGCGGAGCGCGAACCCGAGAGCATGATCACCGCCAGAATCGGCAGGATGACCAGCCCCCAGGCCAAGCAGCGCTGCATGAGTCGCCGGGTCGCCTCGAGTAGGAGCGGCAGCAGGTGGGCGATCACCACACCCATGGTCAGGTTTTCACCGAACATGCCGGAGAGACGCACGCCGTTGTAGGGAAACCCGAACACGTTGCTGCCCGTCGCGAACTGAAGCAACCCATCCAACGACCAGACGAACACGATGCCCAGCAGGCAATACAAGACCAGCGGCACCACGTCGTGGCGCATCGCGGCCCAGATGATCGGCAACGCCGCGATGCCGAACAACGGGTAATAAATCGCGTCACTCCAGGCCCGCTCGAAATTGACCGCCCCGGGCAAGGCGAGCCACTGCGGGATCCACAATGCGGCTATCAGAATCAGCAACCAGCGCATCACCGGCTGCGTCCAGACCTCCCGCCAACGGGTAGCCAGCAGCCACAGCCCGACCAACGCCAGGATCGCCAGCGGCGCATTCGCCGAACGGCCGAAGGGGAAGACCAGAAACGTGAGGATCGTCAGGACGACGATCGCCAGAGTGAGGCGATCCCATCGGGCCAAGGCGTGGAAGAGAGATGACATGCAGGTACGGTTCCGTCAGAAAATGGAGATTCTAGCGCGCGCAGAGCCCAGTAAAAGGTCGTGGAAACCGCGGGGTCGGCATCAGCAATTGTAGGAGCGCCTTCAGGCGCGATACCCAAACAACGACACCACCATCAATCCTTCCAGCAATGATCCTCGATCCGCTCGTGCGGCTGGTAACCGCTGACCAGCTCACCAAGATGCGTGCGCACGGCGGGGAGATCATGGCGCTCCATGTCCTTCTCCAACCGCCGCAGCCCCTTGTCGAACGCCCGCCACGGCAGGCAATCCTCGCTGGCGCGCATGATGCGCGGGTGATCAGTGCCATTGACGGCCTCGCCGATCAGCAGTTCCTCGTAGAGCTTCTCGCCGGGGCGCAAGCCGGTGTAGGTGATCTCGATGTCGCCGTCCGGATACTCCTCGTCGCGTATCTCGAGGCCACTCAGATGCACCATGCGCCGCGCCAGGTGGTCGATCTTCACCGGCTCGCCCATGTCCAGGACGAACACGTCGCCGCCCTCGGCCATGCTGCCCGCCTGAATGACCAGCTGCACCGCCTCGGGGATGGTCATGAAGTAGCGCGTGATCTCCGGGTGCGTGACCGTCACCGGACCCCCATCGGCGATCTGCCGGCGGAACAGCGGCACCACCGAGCCACTCGAGCCCAGCACGTTGCCGAAACGCACCATCGCGAACGTCGTCTCCGGGTGCTCCGGCTGCAGCGCCTGCAGGGCCATCTCCGCCAGGCGCTTGCTCGCACCCATCACGTTGGTCGGGCGCACGGCCTTGTCGGTGGAGATGAGCACGAAATGCCTCACGCCGTGACGCGCCGCCACGCGGGCGGCGATCAGGGTGCCCAGCGCGTTGTTGGACAGACCCTCGATGGGATTGTGCTCGACCAGCGGCACATGCTTGTAAGCCGCCGCATGGTAGATCGTGTCGATGGCGAAGTGCTCGAAAAGGCGCTGCAGGCGCCGCTCGTCCAGCACGCTGCCGAGTGCGGCGATGAGCTCCACCTCGCCGTTCGCAACGACCGGGAGGGCGCGCAATTCCTGATCGATCTGGTATAGCCCGTACTCGGATACCTCGAACAGGATCAGCCGCCTGGCGCCCTGCTCCACCACCTGCCGGCACAACTCCGAACCAATCGACCCACCCGCGCCGGTGACCAGCACCGCCTTGCCGGTGATGCATTTGCCGAGCAATTCGGGCCGGGGCGGTACCGGCTCGCGCCCGAGCAAATCCTCGATGTCTACCTCGCGCACCTGGTCCAGGGTGGCCTTGCCGGAAAGGATGTCCTCGATACCCGGCACGGTACGCACATGGAATGGCAACGGCTCGAGAAAGTTCAGGATCTCGCGTCGCCTCGAAGCCGACGCCGACGGCACCGACAACAGGATCGAGCGCACGCCCAGCCGCTGCAGCAATGGGGTCAGATCCTTTTTGCCGATGCTTTTCCTGGGAGCGATGACCCGCAACCCGTCGATCTCTCGACCTTCCAGCGTCTCGGCATCATCGAGGAATACCACCGGTTCGTAGTCCATGCCCTGCCGCAGCATGCCCACTACCTGTCGACCACTGGCACCGGCCCCATAAACGGCCACCCGTTCGCGCCCCTTGCCGCCAGAGCTTGCCCCCAATAACCGCCGCGCCAGAAACCGCGAACCACCCACCAGCACGAACAGCACCAACCCGTAGATCACGAACGTCGAGCGCGGCAGCTCCGCCTGCGGATGCAACAGCAGGATGGTCAGCAGGATCAGCGTGGAACCGGCCACCCCCGTGCCGATCTGCTCCATCGCCTTCCAGCCCAGAAAGCGCATCACCGCCCGATACAGCCCCAGCTTGATGAACACCGGAATGGTGAACGCCACGATGCCGGCGAATACCAGCGCGGCGCGGTTGAAATCCGTGAACCACTCGCCGTAACGCAACGACAACGCCGCCCAAAGCGCGAGCGGAATCAACAACAGATCCAACGCGACCATCAGCCCGCGCTTGTAGATCGACGGGAGATCACGAAGGAATAGTTTGATGCGAGCGATCAAGGGCACTGAACGTCATCCATGCAAAGAAAAACAACGCCCCACCGGGCGGTCGAATGGAAGGCATTCTGCCACGGCCAGGAGCGGCGAGTTGTGCTCGCCGTCATGCCGAGCACACCTTCGTTCTTCATGCCAACACCAGGACGCGGCGAGTTGTACTTGTCCACCGCAGGAAAAAACCTGGTGACCAAAAGCTCCGAGGGAACAGAGATGTCGCACCTGAAGGAACTCCTACGCACCGGTTTTCCGTAGGAGTGCCTTGAGGCGCGATACGCAACCAAGTGCCACCACACACCGTGGGTCGGGCTTCAGCCCGACAATCCGCCCGACCGGACCGATGCGATAACTGATTAACCACTCTGTGTAGCCGTCAGTCTGGCGATCAAATGTTGGGCTGAAGCCCAACCCACAGCCAAGATCCCCCCTTAGGAGCGGCGAGTTGCACTCGCCGGCGCGGCGTGCAACTCCGACGGCCAATGCAGAACACCTGGCTCATGCGCCGAGTTTCATTCCCCAGCCGCCTCGGCCATCACCTCCTGCAACACCGAGCAGGTTTTCTCGATCTCGGCTTCCGTCAAGGTCGGATGGCAAAGGAACATCAGGCTGGTTTCGCCAAGCTCCCGGGCCACCGGTAGCGGTTCGGTCGGTCGCCAGCCGGTGCCCTCGAAAGCCTTTTCCCGATACACCTCGGAGCACGAACCGCTCATGCACGGCACACCGCGGGCCTGCATCTCCGACATGATTCGATCGCGGCTCCAACCTTCGGCCAACGCCTCCGGCTCGACGAACAGGTAGCACTTGTAGGCCGCATGCTCGACATGCTCGGGAATCACTGGCACCCGCAGGCCCAAGCACTGCCGCGCCCCTTCCCAGATTCGTTGGGCATTGGCCAGCCGCGACCGGTTCCACTCCGGCATACGCTGCAATTGAATCCGCCCAATGGCCGACTGCATCTCCGTCAGCCGCCAGTTGGTGCCGAAACTCTCGTGTAGCCAACGGAAACCCGGCGGGTGCTCGCGCTCGTAGACCGATTCCCAGCTCTTGCCGTGGTCCTTGTACGACCACATGCGGCTCCACAATGTCCGGTCGTTAGTGGTCACCATGCCACCCTCACCGCCGGTCGACATGATTTTGTCCTGACAGAAAGACCACGCCCCAACGTGACCGATCGAGCCCACGCTGCGCCCCTTATAGGTTGCCCCATGCGCCTGGGCACAATCCTCGATAACGAACAGGCTGTGCTCCTCGGCCAACGCCATCATCCCGTCCATTTCGCAGGGCCAGCCCGCCAAATGCACCGCCATGATCGCCCGCGTGCGCGGCGTGATCTTTTCCGCGACCGTCTCCGGCGTGACGTTCTGCGAATCCCGGTCCACGTCCGCGAACACAGGTACCGCACCCGCCGTGGCGATACTGGAAACCGAGGCAAGGAAAGACCGCGAGGTAACGATCACCTCATCACCGTCGCCGATATCTAGCCCTTTCAACGCCAAGTCCAGCGCTACCGTGCCGTTGGCCACGGCAATGGAATGGTCCGTTCCGGCAAAGGCCGCGAATTCGCGCTCGAACTCACGCCCTTCCTGGCCCGTCCAGTAATTCACCTTGTTGGAAAGCAGCACACGCTGCACCACCTCGGCCTCTTCCTGCGTGAAGGAAGGCCAAGGCGAAAACGGTCCATTCAACATATCTAAACCAAAAAATAGAAGCGGCGGCGAGACAATCGCCTAAAAGATCAAGAAGCCGGTCTAGCCGGCACGCCCACCACCGTCGTCCCGGCCTCGACATCCTTGACCACGGCAGCACCAGCGCCAATCACGGCATCGGCACCAATCCGCAACCCTTGACGGACACTGGCACCCACGCCAAACCAAGCACACTCACCACCGACCACATCCCCGGAGATCGCCACGCCAGGGCAGATATGAACCCCGTCCGCCAGTTCGCAATCGTGATCCACGCTCGCGTTCGTATTGACGATGCAGGCGATACCGAGACGGGCGTCCGCCTGTACCACCGCACCGGCCATAACGACCGAGCCTTCTTGAATCGCACTCAACTCACTGACTACGGACGCGGGATGAACCACGCTCACCAGCTTGGCACCGGCGTCAAACAGGGCCCGGGTCTTGTCCAGACGCACACGATTGTTGCCGATAGCGACGATCACGCCATCGAACTCCGCGACTGAGCGAAACAAGGCGGCCGCATCGCCAACAATCGGGTGATGTGTCACGAAGCGTTTTCCCACCCAAGCATCGTCAAAGAACGTCACGTCAGACCAGCCGGCAGCCCTGGCCGTGTCCGCCACCACTTTGCCGTGACCACTCGCACCCAGTATTGCCAGCCTCACTTATCGTTCCCCCGGAAACGTTCCGCCGTGACATGATCGCTTGCTGACACCCCTTCGCGGGCAATCACCTTCTTGACGGTCAGAAACAAGATTTTCACATCCAGCCAAAACGACTGATTATCGACATACCAGCAATCGAGCTTGAACTTCTCTTCCCACGAGACCGCATTGCGCCCATTGACCTGCGCCCAGCCCGTGATACCGGGGCGGACGTCATGGCGCCGCATCTGTTCAGCGTTATACAGGGGCAGGTACTCCATCAGCAGGGGCCTGGGTCCGACCAGGCTCATGTCACCCTTGATGACATTCCAAAGCTCCGGCAGCTCATCCAGGCTGGTCGCTCGCAAAAAATGGCCGAGACGGGTCATTCGCCTTTCATCCGGCAGCGGATCACCGAACTCGTCCACCGCATCGAGCATGGTGCGGAACTTGATCATTCGGAATGGTCGACCACCCACCCCCGGGCGAGTCTGTCGAAAGAATATCGGTGAACCCAGCTTCCAGCGGATCAGGACAGCCAGCACCAGAAGCATTGGCGACAGCAAAAGAAGAGCCAGTAGCGAAACCGAAAAATCAAACACCCTTTTCATCAATCGCCCCATCGACCACGTGCAAGAGCTGACCAGCAAGCTCGCCGTATTCGTGCTTTCCCAACGCATAGGCACGACCTCGGCCACCCATTTCCCCCCGCTCTGCCTCTGACAACATTTTCAGTTTCATGACCGCCTCGGCGATCGCTCCTGAATCCTCTGCGGGAACCGTCAATCCACAACCTGCCTCATCCACGGGACGATAGGCACCGGAATCGATGGAATAGATGATCGGCCTCCCCGAGATCAAGTAATCGAACAACTTGTTAGGAGATACGCCAAAGTGGAAAAGTGGCTCCTTTGACAGCCCGATAAAGCACACATCAAAGCACTGCAACATCGTCTGTATCTGCGCTTTGGGTATTGGGTCGATAAAGACGACATTCTTCAGCCCCTTCTCCTTGGCACGCCGTTGAAGGGCAGGCTTTTCCTTTCCGCCACCCACCAACACAAAAGCAACGTCGTCTTCATTCTTGAGCCGCTCGGCAGCATCCAGCAACGTATCCAACGCGTTGGCCACGCCCAACGTACCGGTGTAGCCGACGATGAACTTGTCCCGTGGCAGTTGAGCCCTCGTTGACGGATCAAGTGGCTCGGGCTTCGAGACCTCGGCCATCGAGAAACCATTCGGCACCCAGGCAAATTTGGCCGGGTCCATACCGCGGGCCTGCATATGTTCAACGGCATTCTTGAGATTGGAGATGACCCGGTCCGATTCCCGATAGGCCTTGTCCTCGATCCATTGCAGAAAGCGCATGACGGGGTGGCGTTCGGAATACCCACCCACCTGCATCAGGGTCAAAGGCCAGATATCCCGCACCTCAAAAATCAGCGGGACATCGAACCGACGCGCCAGGCGCTGGGCGCCAAGGAAGCC